>CADBUY010000030.1 GCA_902797965.1 uncultured bacterium | reverse complement strand
GCTGTTGGTACCGGTGCCTATAAAGGCCACACGGCAGCCGCAGTTGGTGGTTTCCACTGGTTCACGGATAATTTGTTATTCAACGCCGGTGTAGCTTGGAATAATAACGAAGCTACAGGTCGTATGGGTATCACTTATTCATGGTAATCTGAAAGCCTAATACAAAATGTGGGGGAAGAAACATCTTCCCTCATATTTTTTGTAAACACCGTAAATTGTCTTGACTTTCAATTTTTTTGGCAGATATTATAGTGTTAGAAGGAGAAAGTAAAAATGGCTAAACAAAAAGAAAAACAGACAAAGACGTCTGAAACAAAATTAAAAGACAAAAAAAATACTGTCGCGAAAGAAAAGATAATTAATGTAGTAAAATCTGATATTAAAGCAACAGAAAGTAAATTGTTAAAAATATTCAGCAGGTTAAAAACTCTTCCCTTATATATACTATTAGCCGTTTTGGCAGTTTTGGTTGGTATGCAATCTCGTGCAATTAATGCGCAAAAAAAAGATATTTTAACCCTAAATGAAAATTTACAGAATTTACAAAATCAAGCCGCACAAGAAATTGTGAATAATCGGCGCGTTTTTGTGTGTAATATGGAAGAAATTTATAAACAACTCAATGTGGAAAGCAGAAATACGGATTTTGAGCTGAAAATTGCTAAGCTGAATGATGATGTCAGCGCGGCACAAAGAAAAATCAAAAATCTGAAAGACGCCAAAGTAAAGGCAGATTTTACAGATGTTTATCTTAATTCTTTGCTGGCCAAGAGAGATAAAATGGTAGAAGAATATCAGAATGCTTTGCATGAAACAATGGTCAAAATTAATCAGGCAATGGCGGCTGTGGCAACCGAGAAAAAAGCAACGACGATTTTCCGTTCTCAAGCTGTGACTGCATTAACGAAGTACACAATTGACGTTACTAATGATATTTTACAAAAAATAAATGAAATCAAATAGATATCATACATAAATAATCTAACAAGTTAACTTCAAAGCACCTTATTCGGTGCTTTTTCGTATGCAAAAATAAAAAAAATACTGGACATTTAAAATTTATTTTGTTATATAGGATTTGTTCTTGGGGTTATAGCTCAGCTGGGAGAGCGCTTGAATGGCATTCAAGAGGTCAGCGGTTCGATCCCGCTTAGCTCCACCAATGTATAAAAAAACGAGGCTTTGTCCTCGTTTTTTTGTTTGGTTCTTAACTTATTTCAGTTATATTTTTTGTTTTAATGAACCTGTATAGTGTTGTGTAATTAACCTTTAACATTTTAGCAATTTGTGTTTTGGAAATATTTTGCGATAGCAAGGTTTTAATTAAATCTGTTTTACCTGATAATTTGGTGCTTTTATTTTTACTTCCTTTTGTTCTACCAATGTGCTTTCCTTCTGCTCTTAATCTATCTAAACATCTTTTAGTGCGTTGTGAAATCATTGTGCGTTCAATTTCTGCAGATAATCCAAACGCAAAGGCAAGAACTTTTGATTGAATATCTGTCCCTAATCTATAATTATCTTTAATTGTCCATACCTGACATCCAACATTCATACAATGATGAAGAATGGACATAACTTGTAATAACGCCCTAAACGGCTTAATTCACTTGCTATAATGATATCATCTTGCTTAATTTTTTTAAGCAACTTTCCAAGTTTACGTTCTTCTAAATCCTTTTTGGAAGATATTGTTTCCTCAATCCATTTGTTTATTGTGAGGTTGTTTGTCGCCGCAAATTGCTCTATTTCATAATGTTGATTCTCATTGTTTTGCTTATCTGTTGAAGTTCTAATGTAGCCATAAATCATATTAAATCCTTTTCAAATATTTATTCAAGGATCAAATTAATATCACTCTTTTAATGTATTGAAAAATAAGGAACATTAAAAATCAATGTCACTTTTTTTATATCACGCAAAATAACTTTTGTCAATAAATATTTTAATATCAGGCATTTTTCTGGTTTTGCTCGTTTTCCCTGTTATCCCCCGAAAACATTGTGAAAAACCGTTCGGTTTTACGCAATATTTTAAGGAGAATAATAATGACCGCTTATAAACAATCCAAAGAAACCATTGACGCAATCATTAGCAATCGTGATTGTATGGCTGTTGCTAAACTCCCGATTAGAGAAATGGTTACAAAATGTGTTCCTGGTGAAAAA
>CADBUY010000029.1 GCA_902797965.1 uncultured bacterium | reverse complement strand
AAAAAAATTATTTTGCATTAAATATTTATATATCAATATCTAATAAATTATTAATATACTCAAAATAAATGAACGATTCAACCAATGAAGGCAAGCCAATGACGAGGAAGTCGTCATCTTTTTACGATTACGATGAATTAAGAAGGGAAGCTGAAGAATTGCGTGACGCTAAAAATGCCGAAAATGAATTAAAGAAAAATCTAATGTTTGAAGAAAAAGAAATAAGTATTTTTAGAATATATTGCCATCTTACCGAAAAAATTGATATTCTCTTTCTTGCCCTAGCTATAATAGGTTCACTTGGTTCTGGACTTTCTTTGCCAATTATGGCATATATATCATCTGATCTTATGGGTGATGTAGGAAATACTTCAGAATATGCCGATGATCCTTTGATATTAATAGATAGAGTAAAAGGAGCTTTTAATACCCAAATTAAAAGATTCTTATATTTTGGAGCCATTGCATTTGTTTGCAACTTTTTAGCTATATGTTTTTGGTCATATGTTGGTAGTAGAATGTGCCATAGATTAAAAAGAAATTATTTTACAATAATTTTATCCCAAGAACAAGGTTGGTTTGATGCAAATAATGCTTTTGAATTTGCAACAAAAGTACAAGCTCAATTAGAACAAGTAGAATTTGGTGTTGGGGAAAAATTAGGTCTAGTTATCCAAATGTTTTCATCTTGTATAATATCATTCATATTCGCTTTTATTATTTCTTGGAAAATTGCTCTTATAATGTTGGTCGTTGCACCATTTATTTTAGTCGATGTATTTATTTTAGTTACTTCATTAAGAACTGGTATTATTATGGGAAGAAAGACTTGGGAAAAAGCTGGAGGTTTAGCCGAAGAAATGCTATATAATATAAAGACTGTTGCTTCTTTTGCAAACTTTGAATTTGAAACACGAAGATTTAACGAAAAAGTAGAACTATGCTACCAATTAGACCTTGGTACTGTATTTAGACTCGGTATATGCATTGGTTTCTTAATATTCTTCTTGAATTTATCTTTCGTTGTTGCTATATTATATGGAAGAACTTTGATAGGACATTCCTATAATCAAAATAAAGGAAAGGATTATACTGCAGGAGACGTTATGTGTTCAGCTTTATGTACTTTGATGGGTATTATGGGAATTGGTCTAACCGCGCCAAATATTAAAGTTATTCAAGAATCATGCACTGCTACTAGTGATTATTTCACCTTATATGAACGTGAGCCACAGATGGATTTTTCCCAATCTGTTGAAAGACCGCCGAGAGATCAAATCGTTGGAAGAATTGAAATGAAAAATATTAAATTCGTATATCCTTCAGATCCGAATAAAAAAGTAATTTTAGAAGGATTGAATTTGACTTTTGAACCTGGAAAAAAAGTTGCACTTGTTGGTGAATCTGGATGCGGTAAAAGTACCACGGTTAATTTAATTGAAAGATTATATGAAGCAACTGATGGAGAAATTTTAATTGATGGTTTAGATATTAAAAGATATGATATTAAATATCTTAGAAGTTTAATAGGTTATGTACAACAAGAACCTGTCTTATTCAATAAATCTATAAGAGAAAATTTAATTTTCGGAAGAGAAGAACAAATCAGAGAATTAGGTGATGTTGACGACTTAATACAAAATGCCTGTGATGAATCATATGCTACAGAATTTATTTCAAAATTGCCTGATGAATTAAATTATGTAGTAGGTATAAAAGGTAGTAAATTATCCGGAGGTCAAAAACAGCGTGTAGCTATAGCAAGAGCAATTTTACATAAGCCAAAAATATTAATATTAGATGAGGCCACTTCAGCCTTAGATAATAAATCCGAAAAAGAAGTCCAAAGAGCACTAGATAACATCTCTCAAAAAAATGTAACAACAGTAATAATCGCACATAGATTAAGTACAATAAAAAATGCTGATTTGATTTATGCAATAAAAGAAGGAAGAGTCATTGAACAAGGTACACATAAAGAACTCTTAGCACAAAATGGATATTATGCAGGATTAGTTAGATCTCAATTAGCCCAAGATGAAATCGAAACAAAAGAAGAACTTGAAATTAGAGAAAAAAAATCTTCTTTGAAAAGAAGAAACACAGATGAAGAAGTCCAATTCAGAAAACAAGATGACGAATTATATATTGAAGAAGATACTGTTAAAGTTAATCCATGTCGTATAGTAAAAGAAGTTGTTCATGAACATTGTTGTATACTTGTTTTAGCAATAATAGGAGCCGTTGGTGTAGGAGCTTCTCAGCCAGTTAATGGTTTTGTTATGGCCAAATGCTTAAATGGAATGAATTCGATGTATGAAACAATTAGATATGATGATACTCTTTATTACTGTTGGTTTTTGTTATTAATAGCATTTTTGCAAGGAGTATTTAACTTTTTGATGATTTGGATGTTTAGTAGAATTGGTGTAGGATTGGCTCGTATATATAGAAAAAAAATATTAAGAAAATATTTACAATTTCATATTTCATTTTATGATATCACAAAAAATGCTCCAGGTTCTTTATTAACTCGTTTATCCATAGATACTATGCAATTAAATAATTTAGTTTTTTCAACTGTTGGTTCCACAGTCCAAGTTAGTGTCACTTTCGTCTTAGGTTTAATTATGGGATGCATATATGAATATCGTTTATGTTTAATTATGTTTGTCTTTGTCCCATTCATTGCAGTTTCAATAATTATAAGAAGATCTCTAAATTCAGGTTCAGGTAAAAGAGGAGTTAAAGCAAATGTAGAAGCAGGAGGTATTCTTTCAGAATGTGTCACAAACACAAAAACTATTTATTCTTATAATTTCCAACAACCAGCAGTCGAAATGTATATGAACGCATTAGAATATCAAAGAAGAAAATTCTTGAAAGATGCAATTATTGCGGGTATTTTTGTAGGTCTAGGACAATTTTGTCTTTTTGCAGGACAAGCTTGTGTCTTCGCCGCAGCTAAAAAATATATATTAGATGGTGATATCGATTCAGAAGATATGGCCATTGCTTTAAATATTGTATTAACAAGTGCAGGTGGTATAGGTAATGGTTTGTCTCAACTTGGTGATATTAAAAAAGCTATAATTGCTTTTAAATCTATATATAGTACATTAGATCAACCAGTTTTAATTAATCCATTTAGAAAAGACAACGAAGGAAAAATCAGTGCTCAAAATATAAAAGGTAAAATCGAATTCCGCCATGTATATTTCGCTTATCCGACAAGACCAGAACAAGTAATATTAAAAGATGTTTCCTTCACTGTGTATCCGGGACAACAAGCTGCGCTAGTCGGATATTCTGGAAGTGGTAAAAGTACAGTAGTTCAATTATTAACAAGATTTTATGACGTTGAAGATGGAAAAGGTGAAATTCTTATAGATGATGTAAATATTAAAGATTATAACCTTTATGAATTAAGAAAAAAAATAGGTTTAGTAGCACAAGAACCCGTATTATTTAAACGAAGTGTGTTAGAAAATGTAAGATATGGTAATTTAAATGCGACTGATGAAGAATGCATCGAGGCCGCAAGGCAAGCTAATATTATGAAATTCTTCACAAAGGAAAGAATGCATCAAGTACTTGATGTCCAAAGTAAGCAACAAGCATTGAATCAAAACAAGAAAAAGAAAGAAGAAAAAAAAGTTCCTAATGATCCAAATGCCCCAGCTGAAAACACCGGAGAAGAAAAAGTCGGAACAAAAGAGGATCCTGTATCCGGAGGAGAAAAACAAAGATTAGCTATTGCAAGAGCGTTTTTGAAAAATCCTACTATATTATTATTAGATGAGGCTACATCCGCTTTAGATAAAGATAGCGAAAAATTAGTACAAGTTTCTTTGGATAAATTATCTGTAAATAGAACCTCGATTGCTATTGCTCATAGACTTAGTACTATTGAACACTGCGATCAAATTTTTGTACTTGAAAATGGAAGATTGGTTGAACAAGGAACACATGAAGAATTAATGGCGTTGAAAAATAAATATTACATTTTACATAAATATTCTGATATGAGTTAAATATTTTTTTGGAATATTTGGCATATTAAGATTATAAATTGATTTATTTTTTGATATATTATTTAATTACATATTTTTAAATTAATTATTTTTTATTAAATAAAAT
>CADBUY010000028.1 GCA_902797965.1 uncultured bacterium | reverse complement strand
CCCGCGACCGTTGGAGCGCAAAACGGCATTTTGGCAAACTCTTTGCCCGTTTCGTTCGCGATATTAAAACGCAGCTCCGCCGCTGGCACATTTTCCGCCATTTTGGCGTCAAATGTGGTGGATTGATTGCTAAAAATTCCGTCATTAACTAGATGAAAATTATCATTCGCGGTTAATTTCGATAAATTATCATCATTTTCATTCCCAATTTTGCCTGCTTCGAACCCATTCAGAATCCCCGATTTTTTGTTCTTCCTGTAATAGTTATTATAGGTATCATGATGTTGATAAAATATATTATTAAAAGTTGAAAAATATTATTTTTACACCCGCAAAAATACATCTAAAAGTTGTACTAAATAAGATTAAAAATAGTATATTACAACTTTTAGGTATAAAAATAATTTAAAGCAATTAAAGGTTTATACCTAAAATATATTATTAACAATATGCAATAAAAAAATGCTGAAAAAAGGTTAAAAGATTAAAATTAAGGGAGGTTTTATGAAAAAAACTAATAAAAATGAAAAAATTGCGCTAAAATTTCTGCAGATTGCGATGAAAATTTCAAAATCTGTATTGAAATCACCTGACACATTGCTTAAAAATGCTAATTTTGTGATTCAAAATAATGAAGTTATACTCAAAATTATGATTAATGGGCAAGCTACCGATGATGTGGTTAGTCAAACATGTGATGAAAATCGCAAAATTGATAAAAATACTATGTCTGAATTTGAAAATTGCGATAGTTCAACATATCGAAGTAATGAAGCTAATTCTTTGAAAGAAAATAATTTATTAGCTAAAAATAATCAAAATTCGGATAATTTTATTGGGGCAGATAATTTTCTTCAAGATACATCTACCTTATCCTCAAATTTGAGTGAAATCGGTGCAAATGAACAAAAAAGTTTAAAAAAATCTAAAAAACAGATATTTTTAGATGAAAATACATCTTTTGATAAGCAAGATAATACATCTAAAGTCGTAGATTTTCCTACAAAAGAGACTATATTAGTAGCAGATGATAATGGTAGGTTATTACTTCCTGTTTTAGACCAGGTTGATATCAATCCGGGCGTTGAGGGAAGGGAGCAAAATGGTATGTTGAGAGGAAATTTTGTGGATTCAATAAAGGCCGATTTGTCTCATAAATAACAAAAATTGATAATATGTAATATAAATATACCATTTATTGTTAAATTGATAGATTTAGAGTGAATAAAAATGAATAAAATGAAAAATATTATAAAAAAAGTAAATACACATTATAGAATCGCATTTTTTGAGTTATTTAGCTTATCGAATCGACTAAAAAATGATATAATATAATTGGGCTCCGAAAGGAGACTCAAAGCATGTAATTAAATTTTCATACAACAAAAGGAGAAAATTATGGAAAAAGAATTTACGCAATATTTGATTACGAATAACCTTTCTAAAAACACGATTGACTCGTATCTTTTCACAATGCGTCATTTTAGCAAATCATTTGACTTGGAGCATTTGACCAAGAAAGATTTGCTTCGCTACAAGATGTATTTGATTGAAAACTATCGTCCGCAAACGGTTAATCTTCGGTTGCGTGCCATAAATTGCTATTTGGAAAGCGTTCACAAAGAAAAGCTTAGGCTTTCTACTGTTAAGGTTCAAGCTCGCTCGTTTTTGGAGAACGTGATTAGTGAAGCGGACTATGAATATTTCAAAAAGAAGCTGAAAAAGTATGATGAATTTTGGTATTTTGTTGTTCGTTTTATGGCTGCCACCGGCGCTCGTGTTAGTGAATTGCTTCAAATTAAGGCTGAACATGTATCTATGGGATATTTGGATTTGTATTCAAAGGGCGGCAAGGTTCGCCGTATTTATATCCCGATTAAGTTGCAAGTTGAAGCGAAACAATGGTTAGAAGAAATCGGTATTACGACTGGCTTTATTTTCCTCAATCGGTATGGTGAACGCTTTACAACGCGCGGCATTGCGGGGCAACTCAAAATATTAGCTAAGAAATTTGGCATTGATCCTAAAGTGGTATATCCGCACTCGTTCCGGCATCGGTTTGCTAAGAATTTTTTAGCTAAATTCAATGATATATCGTTTTTGGCAGACTTGATGGGGCATGAAAGTATTGAGACAACGCGTATATATTTGCGTCGCACAAGTACCGAGCAGCAGGAGATAGTCAATAAGATTATAGATTGGTAGATTATCGCTAAACGCTAGGAAAATCCTAGGCTTGTAGCATTTCGGCGTCCTAACCCGGAATTACGGTTGGGCGTCTTTTTGGTGTTTATTTTTCATCTTATGGTATAATTTTATAATACAATACAATTTTTACGATACACCTTATAATATATATAATAATACAAATAAAATAGACTAAATTGGGCGATAATATCCATAAAATAGCGGTTATTTTGTGTTCTGTTGAACGGTTGTGCATTCAAAAAATTTATTTTGTTGCTTTTAGATAAAAATGCTGTTCTAAAATAGGTGTCATAAGGCGTAAAAAATGGCTCTCTGATGCTTAAATTCGTCTTTTTATGCTAAAACCTGTGGATAACGTAAATTTTATTTGCTATTATGCTTTAAACGATATATTCTACAATTGTAAAATTTGCGAATCGCTTAAACCCCGCTAGAATCAAGGGTTGTTCAAAAAATAAAACTAAAAAACATAAAAGGGCAATTAACTTAATATTAAGAAAGTTGCCCTTTTTGACATTGTATCTATTTGATTTTGCTGAAAATTTTCTAAAAGCCCCCCAATATTGACTTTTAAAGGATTCTGTGACATAATAGCAACAAAAGTGTACTCTTGTTAAGGGAAAACTTTAGTTATTAACAGGTTTATTATTGAAAGGACTTTTGATGTTGTTTTTTAATGAGGCTTGTAAATTGGCGGCGGCCTGCGGGGCGAGTTTTATGCTTGCTTCGGTATGGATGCTTGTTCAGCGGCTGGCTTCGGCGCATATTCGCTATCTGACGGCGAAGGCGCTTTGTGCAGAGCTTGCGTCTGAAAATTTACGTGTTAAACAATCTCAACAAAATTGTTGCGAGGCTGTTGATGTTTTGCCTTGCTCTGAAGCTCCGGATGCTTTGTCCGATTCGCAAAATCCGGTGACACGTCGTTCAATAATAAATTTCTATTTGGCGCACGGGCGTCGGTTAAATCCTACGGAAATAGATAGTTTTGTAAAGTTGGAGCGCTATCGCCGTGAGTCCAATTTAAATATGTCTAATTTAAAGATTTTCGATTATGTTTTGGGGGATTTTACGGAAAAACCGCTGAAAAACGTGCTTGTTGCTAATGATATTCTAAGTGGTAATGTTCCTTATACCAAGAATAATGAAATATTGTGTAAAAACAATATGATATATAACGGTATTGGAAACATTTCGCAAGAAGTATCTTGCGCAGCGCGTTGTAGCAAAACAAAAGGGTTTTTTGGTCACTGTTCTTTCAAGGCTGTGAGAGATATAACAAAAAGCAAGTTATTGAAAAATAAGGAGAATAATGATGTTGAAGACACCAAAAGTCATATATAGCCAATGGCTTGAAAAGCAACGGCGTATTTTAAGAAAATACTTGTTGCTTAAAGAGGGGGCTTTTGAAACTGCGGATATTTCATCTGCGGTGTTGGTGTCTCCGGTTTATCATAAATTACAACATTTGAGAAATCGGCTTGGCGGCGCGCTTGTTGTCGATTCAGGTTATAGTCTAGTAAAATCGGAAGGAGTTTGCGGAATGCTGAATTCGGCAAAAAATTTAGTGGCGTTAATGCTGTCGATTTTGGAAAAATATGCTCATAATATCCCTTATGTGATAGTGGCTGGCTGGGGGCGGCTTTGGGCTCTTTGTGCCTGTGTCTTGACGGCAGGAAATAAAGTGCGGTCATGGATGGCAGGAAATAAAGTGCGGTCAGGAATGACGGGAAATAAAGTGCGGTCAGGAATGACGGGAAATAAAAGCAATGTCATCCTGAGCCCCTTGTGGGCGTCAGGATCTATTGTCCGGCGGTCTATGGTGAGAATTGTAAAGGTCGCCTGTGGGAGCAAAGATTCTGACGGGGCCTTCGCCTTTTCGGCTCAACCCCTCAGAATGACGGGAAATAAAGGTTTGGTAAATGTGGTTATTTGCAATGGAGGTGTGATATGTTAAGATTAACGAGAACAGCAATAGGTTTGTTGACGGCGCAATATCGGAGTGTTTTGC
>CADBUY010000027.1:4418-8414 GCA_902797965.1 uncultured bacterium | reverse complement strand
GCTTTCAGTTTCCTTCATCATACCAGCAAGAATAAGAGTGTCACCATCTTTAATTCTAATATTTTTCAAATCAAGATTGTTTTTTCTTAATAAAGTAGCAACAAGGTCATTTGAACCTGTTTCACCATTTTTAGCATATACCGAATCCTTTTCGGTCGCATATTCCGGTTTCATATTAAGATATAAATACCCATCAGGTGAAATAAATGGAGTAACTGAAATTTTCATACCCATATCATCACCAATTTCATATGTTCTTTCAACGGTAGGAACATTTGAGAATGAGCCTTGTACAATCTGAGATGTTACAGTTTTAACATAATCTTCTGTCATATCAATAACAGACTCTTGCCCGTTGGTAACTAAAATTCTAGGGTTAGAAATTGTTCTACCTTTTCCGCTCTTCAATAGAAGATTTAATGAATACAACAACGCAGGATGAGAATTACTTGCTATTGTATAAGTAGGACGGTCTCCATGCCCTAAAACACGGAACTGACTAACTGTAGTACCGTCAGTACCATTAAAATTCATTTTGAAGTGTTGGCTTACGAAACTCCATTGATTACTAAATTCTCTTGAGCCTGATTCGTTCAATTCGATTATAGAGAACTCTAAATATGCTTGAGGTTGACGTTTATCGTTAGAAGCAATAAACTCCTTAACCATCTCAATCTGCTGAGCAGAACCGCCGACAATACTTACTGTACCTGCTTGCGTATAGTAAGCAACCGTAATACCACCCAATCCTAAAGGTGATAATGTTTTCTTATCATTAGACGAGTTATCTTCTTTTTTAAGCACGCTTGAACAAGCAATAGCACCTTCACCCAATGATATTGAGCCGGTTTCCCCTCCTCCGCTGCTACTGCTTTCGCTGTCGCTTGCTGCGCCTGTTATTATACCTTCCATGGAAAGTTTATCTTTTGCAACACCTGCTCCAGGCAACAACATATTACAAATCATATCAGCCATTTGTTTTGGAGTAGAATGATTTACCTTAAAAGAAGTTACTACAGGTTTTTTATCAAACTGAGCAACGACCTTCTTAGCAACAGCAGCATCATTTTCACTACCCAAAATAATCAATTCATTTGTTGCAGGATTTACTGATGCTACTTCCATTCCTGCCATACCAGGCTTTTTGATTGTATAGATATTTTTATTCAAAAATTCAGAAATTGCACCCGCATTTACATATTTCACAGGGATAACAGACATTTCCTGCATGCCTACTGCGGAGTCAGAACCGGCAGGAGATACCAATAAAGTATTATCCTGAATTGCATATGTCAAATCAGTAGCGGTCATAACCATATTAAAAGCGGCATTTAATGGAATATTAACTAAATCCATTGTCACTTTCTTATCTATATTACCTTTAAAAATTATATTTTTACCGGCTTTATCGGCAAACATTCTCAAAACTTGCTTAACATCAGAATCTCTTAAGCTCAAGCTTATTGGAAGCTCTTTGTTTGTAATCCCATCAGAAGAACCCAACGAAACTATCGCCGGCTGACTACCTCTGATATCGGGCATATAATCCATGCTATATGCAAGCAAATCTCCATCCGATGCCAACGCTAATGATGAAGAAATCGGTGTTGTTAATGCAAATGATAACAACATTGTCACTGACATAATTTTCTTAAACGTATCTTTCATTACTGCTCCTGCTTATCTTTTTATTTTATTACATTACTTTTTATTACCGCCAAACTTACTTTGTAAATTTGCAACAGTATTATAGTTTATACCACTTTGCCCGTCTGTAACCAATTGTCCCACACCGGCCTTATAAACATTAGACCCTACCTGAACGGTTACAATTGACTTCCCGATAGACAAAACTTTATACCCGTTTAATACATCGCCGGATCTTACGAAATAATCCTGACCATTAACATTCAAAATAGCTGACGGATTACTCTTGTCATACATTATACCCGAGACCCTTGTTGATGCCGCAGTTTTTGCATTGCTATCCGCAACCGGAGTTTCTAAAGGAGGCAATACATCATATTGCAAACGTTCTTTTGGAATAGAAGAAACACTATCCAAAGCACCCTGAGTAATCATAGGTTTTTCTCCGGGTGGCATAAACGGATTGGCTCTACCAAGATTTGCAACATTTATTGAAACCATTGCATCAGTGTCCATATCTTGTGGTGCATTTATATTTGCACTGTCATTTGAATCTTCAATTACAATTTCAGAATCTTGCTGAGGGAGTTCTGCATTCTCTTCAGGTTCACTATTTGAAGTACATCCTGAAAGATTTAAAGCCAGCACAAATGCAAATGTAACTGTACAGCATATCGCCCAAAAACTCTTCTTCGTAAACATACCTTTAATATTTTCCATATTCTTTTCTAAATCCATTTTCTCTCTCACAATTATGATTTATAACTTCCGTCATTTTGATTATATTAGAATTTACGAATTTGTATATCAATCTTTTAGAGTATTTATTTGTAATTTAATGCAAATTTTCTAATAATATCATATTGCATATGATAGCATATATTGCAAAATTTGGCAAAATAAAATTTATTTTTATTTCTGTAAAAACAAATAAGCTGCAAAATATAATGAAACAGAGAAAAATTTTCTACAAACACGCACTATTTATACAAAACTGGCTATTTTATTATACAATATTTGTATTAAGAATTATTACAACTCAGATGGCATTTTATCAAAATTATTGGTTACCGCATGGATGTATCCCAAAACATCAGCAAAATATGCTAAATTTACATTACCATCCAATATTAAATCTGCTTTATCTCTAAACGGGCGAACGTACTTGTCACCTGCGTTAATAAGATAATCCCAATGTTTCAAGGCATTTGCTTCGTCCTGATTTCGCTCCTTACAAGCACGAGAAATAAATCTTTCTTTTCTTATAGCATTATCAGTTTCTACATATATTTTAATATCAAAAACTTCCTGAACAGTGGAATACATTGTTGCAATGCCTTCTACTACATTTATTTTTCTTGAAACAACTTCTTGAGCATTCGGAACTGAAACTCCGGTACCATTTGGTAAATACATAGGAGCCATAACATTATTACCACTTGCTAATTCTTCTAAATCTTTTTTCAAAATATCAAGTTGAAAACTTGAGGGCGCATCCAGATCATAACCCGCATCTCTTAAATTATCAAAGCCACCATATTGTGCGATTTCTTTTGATATATCATTAAAATAATTGTCCGTACTAAGGACAGACACCGGCAAATTAAATTGCTCTATATTTTTCTTTATTTCTTTACAAATAGTAGATTTTCCGGAAGCTGATTCTCCGGTAATTCCAATCAACAGACGCTTTGATGGATTGTTTATTAATCTTTTTGAAAATCGGCTTATAAAATCCGGACTTACATTCTTAAATAATGGGGTATTACAGCGTTTATCATATGCCAAGATTTGGCGAAATTTCGTTTGTAAATAAAAAACCAACAACTCCCTACCTGACTTTGATGTGAAATCCGGTTTTAAAATTTTATCGGAGGAGTTTAATTCTTTTTCAATTAATAGTTTCATACTTTCGCTTTCATCACAATTAAAATAATGTGATGTATAGAATAATACATCAGAAAAAAATTTTTTGCTATATATTTATAAAAATATCAGCATTTTTAATAATACTTAATATACTCATAATGTACATTATATAAAAATGGTTACAATCCCATTTTTATATTAAGTATGTCCATTTCTTTCTCTTTGTATCTATGCAAAGAGAAAGAAATAGACGAAAGAAAGAGAAACAAGCTCATATTACAGCGTCGCTATGCGCCGCAAAAGGCTACGCCGTTTGCAATAAATTGCAAACAGGAAAAATGCTAAAGCATTTTTTCGTTCAGCCTCGCTATCGTTTTCTTAGAAAACACGCTCGGCGTATCAAGTGCCGTGCGTTGTTTTAGCACGGCATAAAGATTTTTTATTTTGCTTATGCAAAATAAAAAACTGTGCGCAGCACAA
>CADBUY010000027.1:0-4408 GCA_902797965.1 uncultured bacterium | reverse complement strand
TCAATGCCAAAGGCATTGATAATTTAAAGCGTGTTTTTCTTTCTTTGCTTCATTTCTTTCTTTTTTCATCGCATAAAAAAGAAAGAAATGAAGAATTAATTAAAAAGATTTTACATAATATACATTATTTGCAGTTTTAATTATTCATTTATTTATAAAAAAAGAGGTGCCTTTATAGCACCTCTTTGTATGTTTTACTTATAATTATTATGCATCTTTTTTAATATCTTTTATACTCAATGCAATTCTATGTTCTTGCGGAGTAAATTTCTTGATAAGAACTTCTACGCTATCACCAATTTTATATTCGTTGAACGGATTTACGTTTTCATCACTCATCTCAGAAACAGGTAATAACGCTTCTACGCCTGGGAAAATATTTATAAATGCACCAAAACCTGTAACTTTATTTACTGTACCGGTTATAACTTGACCTTCTTCAAATTGTCCTTCAATTTGTTTCCATGGATCTTCACCCATTCTCTTTAAAGAAAGTGAAATTCTCTTCATTTCGTTATCTATCTTTATTATTTTTACTTCTAAAGTTTCACCTAAAGAAATTACATCTGACGGATGTTTAATTCTCTGCCAAGAAATCTCAGAAATTGGAAGTAAACCATCAATACCATTGATATCAATAAATGCACCAAAATCAGCAATTCTGACAACTTCACCTTTTACTACTTGATCTTCTTCAAGTGTTGAAAGAATATTATCTACAACCTGATCTCTTTGTTCTGCAACAGCCAATCTTTGAGACAGAATAAGTTTATTTTTCTTAGGATCAGCTTCAAGAACCTTAACTTCAATCTTAGTATCGATTAAGCCATCAAACGGTTGTCCTGTTCTCAACTGACTTGAAGGAATAAAGCCTTTCAAATCTGCGATATCAACAAGGACACCGCCTTTTACAATATTTACAACCTTAGCCAAGATTGTATCACCTTGAACTTTTGCATCATTTAATTGAGCCCATGCCTGAGCAAATGCCAATCTCTTCAAAGAAAGCAACATGCCTTCTTCATCATTTTCTTCTTTTAGTACATAAAATTCTTTTTCATCGCCTACTTCAAGACTGCTTTCACCTTCTACAGAAGATAATTCTCTGTTAGGCAAAAACGCTTCTGTTTTAGCACCTCTAACACTTACAAGATAACCGTCGTTATCTTTCTTCATAACCGTACCTTCTACAATATCGGCTACTGAATATGATTTTGAAAAAGATTCTTCCAATAATTTTTCAAATTCATCTAAGTTTGTTTTTTCTAATGTTGTTGTCATTTTTTATTTTCTCCTTTTTTATTTAATTTTTTCTATAACTTTTTCTATTACGCTTTGAGGAGTAGATGCTCCTGCCGTAATAGATATATTTTGTGAATTGTTTACGATACTTTTATAATCATCCAACTCTGAGTCATTTTCTATATGAATAGTCTTTGTAATATTTTTCAAAATTTCCGCAAGATGAGTAGTATTAGCACTTTTTTTAGATCCTACAACAATCATCAAATCACTTTCTTTAGCAAGCTCTTTTGCTTCTGATTGGCGCATCGCTGTACTTTGGCAAATAGTATTTGCCACATGCAATTCTTTTGATATAGAAGTCAAATATTCTACTATCGGGTTCAGCGTTTTTAGCATTTGAGTAGTTTGAACGACAACACCAACTTTTTTATGAGCTTTTATTTCCCGCTCGTATGATTGCAGCTGTTCAACAGAACTTGCTACCACAACATTGTCACTCCACAATCTTGCATTTGCATTAATTCCAATAACCTCAGGATGTTCGGCTTTGCCTACGATTACAACAAAATAGCCATCTTTTGCAAGCTCTATCGCCTTTTGCTGAACTTTTTTTACATCCGGACACGTCAAATCAACAAGCTCAAATCCTGCGGCATTTATTTTGTCAATAACTTCAGGACTTTCGCCATGACTTCTTACAACACAAATTCCTTCACCATGTTCAGGAATTTCATTAATTGTTTTTATGCCAAGAGATTCAAGCTCTTCTATAACATCTGTGTTATGAATAAGTTCACCTAACACAAAAACATTTTTGTCAGGATTCTCTGATTTTAGTTTCTTAGCTGTTTCTACGGCTCTTTTTACACCGTAACAAAAACCTGCAAATTTCGCTAGTTTAACTTCTTTAGGCAATGTAAAATTGTCTTCTTTCTTTTAGACTCGCAATTTATAATATAAATCGCTGTACAAACATTCAAACACAAACACAGAAATTGTGCAAATTATACTTCATCTGCTTCAGATAGTTCTGCTTTTTCAAAACCTGAATTTATAGCTTCAATAGCAGATTTACCTTTTTTTAAAGACTTATCTATATGAAAATTTGAAATATAAACTTCATCAGTACATGTTCTATAAGCAATATTTGTAGCTCCTTTACCATTATATAATATTGTTGTCGGCATTTTTAATTTATCAAATACATATCTAAAAATATTAAATACATCGATACTTTCAGAGTACGGTTTTGCTCCAACAAGAACCGCCTGCATTCTGCCTGAATTATTCATATCAAAATTATTTGCTATTAATTTTATAATTTGCTTAAAATCATGATTTTTTTCATTTGAGGGTACAAAATGCATCAACAAAGCTTTTTCCCCATCAGTCACTAATGCTGCACTACAATCACAAACCCTATAAGTAAAAACATCTTTAGCGACTTTACTTGAGGCAGGAGTCCAAGGATAGTCAACCAAATTATCTCTATTAAAAGATGACGTACGATTTGCAAAATCAGATAACGTCATAGGAACAAATTTAGAAGTAAAACTTATATTACACATATGTATAAGAAAATACAAAAATAAAAAATTTTGCCATTTAACAAAAAAGGTGCGAATTAACGCACCTTTTAATCTTATAATATTTTATATTACAATTACTTTTCATCCAAAGCAGCAACACCCGGAAGAACTTTACCCTCAATAAATTCTAAAGATGCACCACCACCTGTTGAAACATGAGTGAAATCTTCTGCCTTAAAGAATTTTTTAGCAGCAGAAACAGAATCTCCACCGCCAATTACAGAAGTTGCACCATTCTTTGTAGCTTCAACAACAGCTGCCAATACAGCTTTTGTTCCTTCAGCAAATTTAGGGTTTTCAAAAGCACCGACAGGTCCGTTCATCAAAATTGTTTTTGAAGATTTTAGAACTTCAGCAAATGCTTTTCTTGATTCTTCACCGGCATCAACACCTTCAAATCCGTCAGGAATTTCGTTGATTTTAACAAATTTGTTTGTACCGTTGCCTGAGAAATCATCTGCAACAAGAACATCAGTTGCCATAACAAGTTTTACACCCTTGTCAGCAGCTTTCTTTTCAATTGCCTTAGCAACTTCTAATTGATCATCTTCACAAATTGAATTACCGATTTTACCACCGTTAGCCTTTACAAATGTATAAGCCATACCGCCGCCGATAATCATATTATCAACTTTATCCAACAAGTTTTCCAAAACACCGATTTTAGAAGAAACTTTAGCGCCGCCAACAACTGCAGTAAATGGTCTTGTCGGATTATCAAGAGCCTGAGATAAGCATCTCAATTCTTTTTCCATCAACAAACCTGAAACCGCAGGTTTAAGAACCTTAGCCAATTTTGCTGTTGATGTATGATTTCTGTGAGCAGCACCAAACGCATCATTTACATAGAAATCACCTAATTTTGCCAATTCATTTGCAAATGTCATATCATCGTCTTTTGCTTCTTCAGCTTTGTAGTAACGGATATTTTCCAATAAAGCTACCTGACCGTCTTTTAAGCCTTCGAGTTCTTTTTCTGCACCTTCGCCGACAGGAGTTGATACAAATAATACATCTTCACCCAATACTTTAGACATGTGTTTTGCAACAGGTGCTAAAGTAAATTCAGGATTCCATTCTCCTTTTGGTCTGCCCAAGTGAGCCATTAAAATAATTTTTGCACCTTTTTCTTGTAATGCTCTTACAGTAGGTACAATAGCTTGAATTCTTGTGTCATCGGTAACATTTTTGTCAGCATCAAGAGGTACATTTACGTCAACTCTGACTAATGCTCTTTTGCCTCTAACGTCACCCAAATCATTAATTGATTTTTTCATGATTTTCTCCTTATTTATAATAATAAATATCTCTCGCAAATCAATCGTACACAAAACATAAAATATTATCAAATTTTGTATTACATAAAATATGTTATCGGCACGTTGAGATGATAACTAATTTTATGTAATTATGTCTATTTCTTTTTCTTTTCTTGCGATGAAAAGAAAAAGAAACAGACGAAAGAAAAAGAAAAAACGCAAAGGCTTCGCCGTTTGCAATAAATTGCAAACAGGAAAAATGCTAAAGCATTTTTTCGTTCAGCCTCGCTATTGTTTTCTTCGAAAACACGCTCG
>CADBUY010000026.1 GCA_902797965.1 uncultured bacterium | reverse complement strand
GCTTACAAACAAACTCTCTAAATCACTTACAACAAACTTACAATAACTCTCTTATATAATCTTACATCTTACTTAAAAAAGTTTTAGCCTCTTTTGGTAATATTTACCACGAGGCTTTTTTTTATATTTTTATAGCTTTTTCAGACCATACCCCCTTTGCAAATTTTACCAATTGTTTATATGCAATTTCTGATTGTTTTTTGTATGCGGAATAGTTTTCGTCACTCTCCGAAGATATAGAATTAAGCATAGCTCTCGATATAACTGCATTTTTAAATATTTCCTCTAAATATTCCGGAACTATAATTACATCATCAGCATTTTTGAGGGCAAAAATTTCATCTTCATTATTATCTTCTCCGACAGCCAGAGTAAGATAATCTATTGTAATAATAAATTTTTCGTTTGGAGTCGGATATAGAACTATTTTAGAACCGCGAATGTAAAAACTTTCAGGAATACCTTTTTTATTTTGTAATGTAAAAGTATTTTTTATTAACTTCAGAGGGCGTGAGTTTATTTTCACACAACAATCGCCCAGTTTGTCCTTTTGTATCAGGCCTTTTGGAATTGAGTAGTTGTTTACATCAGGGATTGTGAAAAGAATGTGCGTTTTTTCCCTGAAGCTAAACGGATAAGAATAGAGTATTTCTGTAACAGCTTTATTAAGAGCTATCACTAGCGGTTTTTCTAAATCATCAGTGGTATTTGCATCATTATCATACATTGACCATTCTTGAGATGCGGCAGAATTATAAAGGTCTAAAAAAGTCAGTGTCATAAAATTCCTTCCTTATTATTTTGTTAATCTTGTTACATCAAACCCTGCAAAATTTTTGATATAAGTTTCTACAGAAGTTCCAAAGCCGTCCTTTTCAGCTATTTGCCCATTGGATTTAAGGTACTTAATAACAGAACCTGCGCCTTTAAGATGAGCGCCTGCAAGAAGTCCTGAGGGCGTAATTACAATTCCGTTAATTGTTTTTCCGATATAATTGTGCGCACCTACAGCTTTCAGATATTTCCATTGTTTTCTTTTATAAATTAACTGTGCATTTTCCTGAGCATAAGGGTTATTTAAAAAGTCCTGAATGGAATGAACATTGTCTTTGCCTGTAAATTTTCCTGTCCAGTCATTGTTATATTTTCTGTTCGGCTTTACGTAATATCCTGCATCAACAAGTGCCATTTCGCCCATCTGGTATTTTCCTGCATAGCCATATTTGTTAAATGCTTTATATTTACCTCCGGATTCAAAATTTGCAAGGGCATTCAAAAAATCACTTAATGTTTTCATCTAATACCAACTCCCTTATTGAACCATCTTTGTATTTAACTATTGTTTTTTTATCAGAGAACTTTTTTCCGTTTTTCTCTGTAATTTTGTAATCGTTTGGAAACTTGTCTTTAAGTTCCTGTGCATCTTTATCGGGCAGTAAAAATTCGTGCCCTGTCACAAGATATTTGATTTTATACATTGTTAATCCTTTCTTTCCCCCATCAAGAACCCTCCCTGATTTCAGGGAGGGTTTAGATTCTTAATCTCAGGGGGAAGTTTTATTCAGCTATCGGACGTACACCTGCCCATTTAGCAATTGCATAAATTGTGCCTGTGAAGCCTGTAGCAAAATCCAAATCAATTGACTCATCAGCTTTTTGGAAGCGTGATAAGTCTTGAAGCTGGATAGCTGAAATTCCTTTTGGAAGCTCAATTACGATATTACCGAGCATAGAGTTCGGGTAAGCATCGCCTGCTTTTACGGTTAATAAAGAAGATGCGTTTGCAGTATTATCAATTACAATAAACAAAGAATTATTTTTGTTTGAAAAAGCATCTTTTATTGTGATACCGTTAGCGACGGTAACAGTTTTTTTAGTGATTGCAATATTTGCAACTGATTCTGAGTGGTCCAATACAGGGTATTGAACGTCAATTATGTCTCTTGTCATTTTTCAATCCTTTCAGTTTTAATTTGTTGTTTATATATTCATGATTAGCTTTACAACTTATGATAAAGTAGGTCGGCATTACTATGCCGACAATATAAACTGTTTAATCTATGATAATGCTAATGGAGCACTAACCTTAACCGTACCTAGGAAATCTGCGCGAGGAGCGCCTACACCATACAAACCATAACCCTTATAGCAAGTGTTAAAGTTCTTTTCTGGAGTGTAGAATGTTGTATTCAGATTTGATGAGATACCGCCAGCAAGGGTTTTTCCTCTGACACCAAATAGCGGATAGAATACGTTTGACTCCGGTGAAGCGATATTGTTAGAAACAAGGATTTCCCAACCGCATAGATGACCGATGTAACCTTTTCGAACTTCTTCCGCACCTTTTTCAGTGTATTTAAGATCGTCTAACTTGCCTAAATAGAACTGATATTCCGGAGGAATAACAGCTATCATATTACCGTCAATCCAGTTTGTATGACCTTTGCCGTCACCACGTTGGAATTTAGCCTGCATATAAGCAAAAATATCTTTAGCCACCTGAGCGGTTAAAGTTATTGCAGAACCGCTGTTATCAAGATAATGACCTGCACGAGTGTATAAGTTAGCGTAAGCGGAATCAACGGATGCTGCAAATTGCTTGATTGCATCACCTGTGTATTCTCTTGCGACTTCGATTTGGTCTTTAGAGTCAGCGCTTGCGTTTTCAAGCATTTTTTCTTCCATCTCCGATAATTCAAAGTGGAACGCTTTTCCTCTGTCTAATTTAACTTTACAGGTAGAGATTGTTGCAGTTTCGGCTGTCGGCAAATCTCCTCCGTCATAATCAAATAAAGTCACCATTCCTGGCATGGTGATATTAACTTCATCTCCTTTTTGAACGTTGTCTTTTTGTTCAGAATGTGCAAGTTGTCCTATAACAAGCTCGTTGTAAAAGTGTTTGTCAAATGCTTTAGAGAAAGCATCAACAATCATTTGTTTTGTTGTAGTCATTGTAATTTTCCTTTCTTTTTTTAATAAAAAATCCCTCTCCTTGGTGGGAGGGTAGAGTTTCTTTCTGAAAGCCGTAAAGCTTAGACGCTAGAAACTAGGGTGTGGGTTAAACTTAATGTTACCCTAAATCAACTTATCAAGCATTTCGTCAAGCTCTTTAGGCGTCATCTGCTGAATACTTTTCTTCACAGGCGTTGTAACCGTTTTGTCGTTTTTATCAAACTTCATACCGTTAATAGCCTGCTTAGTTTCTGCCTCCGAAGCTTTTATTTTTTCGTGCGCAAAAATTCTTGCAGACACATAACTCTCGATTAAATTAACAAGCCTGTCAGCATCAAGATTGGAACCAAGCGCCATAAACGCTTCGGTGTAAATCTGCTTAAATGACGGGTCTGCAAAATAATCGGGATACTTGCGGGCAGCCTCCTGAATTTGAGATTTGTTGTTCACAATGTTTTCAAAGAGCTTAAAAACCTCATTGTTACTGTTCATTGTGGCAACTTTTTCTCTGAGCGCACCTAACTCGGATGACTGATTTCCTTGCAGCTTTTCAAGCTGTTTGTAGGCTTCAGTTAAGTCTTCAGTAGATTTAAACTTGCCTAAGATAAGAGCTGAAGGATCCGAAGATTTATCTTCAACCTTTTTTGACTCAGCTGTGCTACTGATGTTTGCAGAGTTGTCGATATTTTGTACCGGCTCTGTTTTTTCAGTTTCAGCATTTTGTGATAATTGATTTTCTTCCATAGAATTCTCCTTATTTAAAATAGTTAACAACGTGCATAAAAATGCACAAAAATCTGTATATATCGCAGTAGTATGCCAGACATTGCCTGACAAAAACTGTAATTAAAAGTTATATTTATCAGCCTTTTTTGTTTGTGACATTAATTTTATTATTTGATTTATTGGATTTTCATGGTTCAAACTGTTCCCCTCGCTTGCGACTCTAGCGGAAGAAAAGACGTCAATCTGTTCCCCTCACTTAGTGCCTGTAAGGAGTTTGCAAGAACTCCCTCCCCGGATGGGGAGGGCTGGGGTGGGGTGATAACTAAATTATTTACCCCCCTTTGTCCTTCGGACACTTCCCCCTCAAGGGGGGCAGATTGCGTTTGTTGCATTAAAAATCTTTCAGGATTGTCAACGCCTTTTTGTTCGAAGTACCACAAGAAAATCTCTTGATAAACCATTTTTGTTGCGGTAAATTAAAATTTAATGCAACATTTTTATTTGATTTTTTTTAATATATGATAATATAGCATTAGAAATTATATTAAATAATTTCTAATGCTATTCATTAAAGAAAGTATATACAAATGCTAAAGAATATTATTACCAGAATTAACAACTTTATCCAATGGACAAAAAAATGGCATTTCTTTCACGTGCTATTAGTTCCAAATACCATTTTTGTCCTTTTTACTTTATTTATTTCAATTTTTCTTTATATTTTGGATATTTGCTTTTCAAATAATACAAAAGCATTTATTTTTAGCCATGACCATATATTTTTAATTTGGGCGAACTACACATGTTTAGTTATAGTTTTTTTAATACTTGCAATTTGTGTACAAAGCATATTCTCAATAATAAATTGGCTGAAGTACAATACTATACAATTACAGAATCAATTTTTACTTAATAATAGAAAGTATAATTTTTTGTATTGTACTGCTTTTTACTGTAATATTTTATATATACTATCATTGTTAATTCTTATTATTTTTATGGTAATATCATTTATTTTCATGATTAGTATTGCTGACAAGGTTATGTATTGATATTTTTATTTTTTTGAGCGCACTTTATCATTTATAATATCAAAAACTTTTTTCATAGGAATTTTTGAATCTTTATTCTTCCATTCTTGGAAATTTGTTTCATCCGGGTTATATCTTTTTATAGATTCTACAATCTTATCCATTAATTCATCATCTGATAAATTATCATTTTTGTATTTTTCATAAATTGTTCTACCAATATAATTGTTTTGTGCATCAATTGCACTACCTATTTTACTATCATGACCTATTGCAAGATCTCTAAATTCTTTTATATTGCCCCATAATTGTGCCTTATCATTATCGCCTATTTTTTTTGCCATTAATAAACTTCCTGCTCGATGCCTTAGTGCATTTTTATATTCATCAGGTATATTCTTTCTTATTACATAATCGTTTAAATATTCATCTATTTCTTTTTTCTGTGTTTCTCTATACTTTCTTTTACTGCTTTCTGCGATAATTTCTTTGGCAGAAAGCTTATTATTATTTGCTGATGAACCATAGAAAATATTATTATTTGTCCAATTTGAAATTTTTCTGCTTAGTATTTTTCTCAATTCTTCCAGCAGTTTTTCATACATCTGTTTTAATTCTTCTTGATTAAGAGATGTTTGGAGTTGCGGGAGTGATACCGGAGATGTATTAGGTGTATCTGTTTTAGGCAGAGTTGGAAAACTATCATCAAAGATTGGTTCGTTTTGAGTGTTTACGGTTGTTTTAGCTTTTATTATACTTTGCAAAATATCTGCCAAATCTTCATCACTCAAATCGTAAGGAGTTTTCTGCCGTTCTTCGGGTTCTTCTTCATCTGGAATGTATACACTAGGCTCTGATTCTTGTTCTTCATCTTCCTCTGGCAAATATACATTTTCTTCAACTCCGCCCTCTAATACTGTAGGACTTTCTTCTTCCTGTTCTGCTTCCGGTTCACCCTCAGCCATTGACATCATATACGGAGGATTTGGATTGAATACAAACGGCTCTATTGTTTCCTTTGGGAAAAATGATTCTTCATACTCAGGTATACTTCCAAAAAATCCTCCGTCTTTTTGTCCTTGAGAGTTTGTATAAGTATCTATCCAGCGTGTATTTGGAGATTGTCTTAATTCTTCATAGCTTGGTATTCCGATATCGCCATCTTGAGCAAGTATTGAAGGTTCA
>CADBUY010000025.1 GCA_902797965.1 uncultured bacterium | reverse complement strand
GACCTGCTCGCATTAAACGAATATCGCTTACGCTTTCATTCTCTGCTCGCAGGTCGCTAACGAGCCTCACAATGACTATAATTATTTTCCCCTAATTGCGGGTGATGGATTAAGAGTGTGTGGATGTGTAAATATAAAGAATTGACTTATCACTATTTATCCATTTAATCGAATAAAAGTAATAGGTCGGTTTTACCAAACCGACATTAATTATTTATCCATTTTGTTGGCATAGTAATGCCAACCTATTATCTAAAATTTTATGAGATTCTTCGGCAAAAGCCTCAGAATGACAGTATTGTGGTTAGTTTTAGTGTGAAAAAATATATAATTACCAAAAATAAATTGTTACATATTGTAAACATTTAAGAATTTTTAATCAATTTTACTTGTTGAGGAAACTTATAGGGGGTACTGGAAGTGTGTACGAAGTCTATAAGACAGAAAGGAATAAAATGAACGTAAAACAAAAAGTCGGATTATATATTATGGTACCTGCATTTGTTTTGGCAGTCGGTCATACTGTAATTAATAAAATAAACATGAATAAAGAAGCAGCCAAGACTGAAGTATTACCGGACATTACAAATGCATTGGAAATGAAAAGCAAAGAAGCGGCTACTGTTTTTAAAGCTGAACAAGAAATACTTAATAATATCAAAAAAAATAACTCAACAATAAAAGACATTCCATTTGATAAGTTAAATAATGACACTAATCAACACTAAAGATGTCTTTAATATCTTCCATAGTAAGTGACTTAGTAATATTTCTATCAATTGATACTACGCTGTCAACAAGGTCACGTTTTCTGCCTTTAATCTTTTGGATTTTTTCTTCAACCGTATTCTTTGTAATAAGCCTGTATACAAATACTTTCTTAGTTTGCCCGATACGATAAGCTCTATCTGTAGCCTGATCTTCAACAGCAGGGTTCCACCAAGGGTCGTAGTGAATTACATAATCTGCACCTGTTAAGTTCAAACCTGTACCGCCGGCTTTCAAGCTGATTAAGAATATTGGTATATTTGAATTATTATTAAAGTTTTCAACTGCTGCCTGACGGTCTTTTGTCTTACCTGTTAAGTATTCAAAAGGTATTCCCTCTCTTTGCAGCCAGCCTTTTATTATATCAAGCATATCTACAAATTGGCTGAAAAGAAGTATTCTGTGTTTTTCATCAATTATCTGCTTAATCATGTCTTTTAAGTATTCAAACTTACCGGACTTCATATCACCTTTAACATGTTCTTTATCGTAAAGTCGAGGGTGACAACAGATTTGACGCATTCTGAGCAACGCTGAGAAGATAGACATTCTGCTCTTTTCCAGACCGTTTTGCTCAATACTCTTGAACAATTCTTCCTTCGTAGAATCAAGAACTTCAAGATAGAAGTCACGCTGCTCGTCAGTAAGTTCACAGTATGCCATATTTTCAACTTTATCCGGCAAATCTTTCGCAACATCACGTTTCATACGCCTTAAAATGAATGGGAAGATTTGCAGTTTCAAACGTTTTTCAACTGTCTTATCCTGTCTTTCCATAATCGGTGTTACATAACGATAATTAAACTCTGCTACATTAAACAAGAAACCCGGCATTAGGAAGTCAAACACTGACCATAGTTCTTCCAGCTTGTTTTCAATCGGAGTACCTGAAAGGGCAAGTTTGTGGTCAGATTGAAGTTCTTTAACCGATTGAGCAGTTTGAGATATAGCATTCTTAATATTCTGAGATTCATCCAAGATTACATATCTAAACTTGTATTTTTTAAGTTTTGCAATATCACGTCTTACAAGGGCATAACTTGTAATAATAATATCGTAATTAGGGATTTCCTTAAACAAGCCTTTTCTGTCAGCACCCTGAATTTTTAAACAGCTTAAATCAGGTGTAAACTTCTGAATTTCGTTTTCCCAGTTAAATACAACTGTCGTAGGCGCAATAACCAGAGTAGGCATAGGACCGTCAACTTCTTTTGCTTTCTGTAATAGCGTTAATGCCTGAAGAGTTTTACCTAAACCCATATCATCAGCAAGAATACCGTTCAAACCATATTGATATAAGAACCATAGCCAATGGAAACCTTTTGTCTGGTATTCCCTGAACTTAGCGTTTACACTCGTTGGAATATCAACACCCTCACTCGTTGTAGAGAATGTAGAAATTTGTTCCCAGAATTTTTGGAATTTCTCGGACATTACAAGCTCAAACCCTTGGTTCTGAAGTTCTGTAATCAAACCTACACGATACGTTTTAACCAAAAATTTGTTTTCATTGTTTCTATACGCATCAAATGAGTTAAATGAACGCATTATGGCGTAAATATTTTGAGCGGGGTATTCTACAAAACCCAAACTTCTTACACGAGCATATTTTTCACCGCTCTGAATTGTTTCGTATATTTCGTCAAAATCGATTACCTCTTCGCCAACCTGACCATACAACTGAATTTCCATACTGTCAATTGATTCTTCAGAAAAATCAATCTTTGCACACATCTTGAAAGGTTCTTTCATAAGTTTAAAGAAGTTCATATCATCCTGTTCTTCAAACTTCCATCCCTCACCGGCTTGTTGTATGTAGTAGTTATAGAAATCAATTGCGTTTTCTTTTTCTAACGCAAGGTTATTTGTCTGCATTGGGACAAACTTACAAGCAAGAAGCATGTTATAAGCCATTTGTTCATGCTCATAATCTCTCTTTATCCAATATACCAAGTCTTCTTTTTCACTCTTTACTGATATATAAGGTGATTTCTCCTTACTTTTTGAATAAGGAACTTTAACTCCAGAATAATCAAATTCAAGAGAAGCCTTTAATGACTGGTCGTAATCAATTCCCAATGTCACAACATTTAAGGGTGGTTTATGATCTAAAAGTAACCCGCTTATATTTTCAGCAATTGTTACAGGCATAATTTCCTGCAAATGTGGAAGCTCTTCATATACAAATTTACCGCCGTCAGCATCTTTTAAGTCTGTAAACGTTGACTTAATTATGCTCTGCGGAAGTTCATTCATTGCTATATTTATCGGGAATATTATATTTTTATATCTTCCCCACTTAATCTGTCGAGAAAAATACTTAATTTCTTCAAAAGGATAAGTTTCATCTTTATCAGGACGAGTCCAGAACAATTCTAGTACAATATTCGTTCCGCCGTTTACGTTGGTTGTAGATACATCAAGATTCAATTTCCATTCGTTATCCGTAAACTGAATTCTTTCCTTTGTCTTTTCGTCCAAAACCTCTTCCAGCTGTGCCATCAAGGGAAATACAGGTGCAAATTTTGTAATAGGGATATCATACCAACCTGCTTTTTTATCCTGTTTTGCGATTTTTAGCATGGTTTGAAATAACGCAATCTCTACTTTTTGAGCATCATTTAGTTCAAAATCAGGTGTCGCTTTTTGAATTTCTATCAAAGCTCTTAATATACCCTCTAAAGAGCGCACAATTTTATTTGAAGCTCTGTCTCTAACCAATATTGAAAAGAAGTTTTGACGTCTTTTAGGGTTAAAATGGAATATATAACTTCCTCTTGCCGGAGTCTTTAGAGCAGTATCAATATCCGAAACATCAGGTTCTACCTGATATTTGTCATACATAAAGTTTTCAAACGCACCTTCTTCTATTGCTCTCAAAGCTACTGCAACAGAGTGTTTACACCACTCCTCTTTTAACGGGCAGTTACATCTTGCCTCAACTTTATTCTTTTTAAATATCAAGTCAGTTACATAAAAATCCTGATAATTACCTTTTACTTTTGCTTTAAAAAAGTTCTTTTCAGGATAAGATTCCAAAATCATATCCTTTTGATATAGTTCGTAACCGCGTCTCCAGCTTCCTGAAGTCGCATTCTTCTTTAAGAAATCATAATTAAACTTAAATTCACCCATTTTGTCTGAGGTACTCTTTCGCTTTTATAAGTGTAAACATTTGAATGGCAAACCGTTTGCCTCGGGAAAGTATTTTAGAATAAGGAAATTTTATAAAAAAATCACCTTTTCCAAAACTCCCAACCTTAAGTCTTATTATCACACATAATTTACATATTTGCAAGGGGGGGGTAGGGGTAAATATATCATTGTTTAAAGTGAAACTTTGCGATTGTTGTCCAGTGGGTGGGATGTATTACATGGGATGATTCCGTTTTTTCAGCATATAAATTTTTCACCACTTTACCGATTTAATATTTTTTTCATTAGTTCTATTCTATGGTAAATTAGTAAAGGAGGAACTATGAACAAAAATCTTATCTGGATACTGTTAATATTTTTAATCCCACTCGGAGCATATTTTTGGCTTACACACAGCGAAGCAACTACCCAGCCTGCTATTGCGGCAGGGGATGAGGTTATAAAATTCGCATCTCCAATGTGTCTTGAATGTCAGGATTTAGAAAAAGTTATTGATAAAGTGTTTCCAAAATACAATGATAAAGTAGTCTTACACAAAATTGACGTTTCTAAAAAAGACAAAAACTGTCAGGCTCTTATTAAAGAGTACAATGTAACCCTTGTTCCCACAACTGTTTTTAAAAATCAGGACGGAAGAATTCTAAGACAAGTCGTAGGAACAATGGAGCCTGAGCTTTTAGAAAGTTACATTGAAGAATTAATCAGAGAATAAGATTAAAAAGGAGTTACCAAGCAAATATGAGTACAGGCTTTTTAAGTTTAATAGTGATGTTTGCAACAGCTTTTCTTGGCGGAATTATTGCTTCTCTATCACCTTGTTCAATTGCCATGCTTCCGCTTATGATTGGATATGTTGGAGGATGTTCTAAGGAAACGCCGATAAGAACACTGTTCCAGCTTATCAGTTTTATTCTCGGAACAGCAATTGTATTTACTATAATCGGTATCATTTGTGCAATTACGGGAAATGTATTTGCTTCTGCTTTTGGCGGATATTTTACCTTAATTATGGCATCACTGCTTCTCGTAATAGGATTAAAGATTACAGGAATTCTCGATTTTGAAATTCCCGTAATAATAAAATCAATGCCTGTTAATAATACAAATTCGCTGTTTATCTACCCCTTGCTTTTGGGGATAGCATTTGCTCTTGCCGGAACTCCCTGCTCAACTCCTATTCTTGCAGGGATAATGGTATTTGCCGCTATGGGTAAAAATTTGCTTGCAGCAACAATTATGCTGTTCCTTTTTGCTCTTGGGCAGGGATTAATTCTTATTATTGCAGGATTATTTACTTCAGGACTTAAAAATATTAAAAAGTTTGCGCAATATAGCGATTTAGTAATAAAAATCAGCGGATGGATTATTGTCTTAGTTGCACTTTATCTCTATTACAGAGTATTTTCACCACTTTTTTAATAAAAAAATGAACAATTTTATTCTCTGAATCGTATACATCATGAAAGCTATTGAAAGGTTAGACTAAGAACAAAAAGGAGAGTAAATATGTCTGATGAATTAAAACAACAAGAAACAGAAAACAAAGAATGCAAATGTGTGTTAAAAAATGAATGCTTTAAGAAGTTTTTAACAATCGCTCTTGGAACTTTTGTAGGTGTATACTGTGCATTAAGTCTGTTTGCAGCAGTACACAGACCACCAATGATGCCGCCGCATGCCTTTGGTCCTCAGGGTGGATTTAGAAATGGATGCCCTTGTAAGATGATACATCATCACCATTTTAACAAGGCTTACAGACCTGATAAAGGCGATTTCCAAGGTCAGCCGGCTCCGTTTGAAGCTCAAAGAACTCAAGCCGGAAAATAGAACTAATCAACTTAATGTGTTATTTGGGATTAAAGGATAAACAAACTGTTTATCCTTTTTATTTTAATAAATGACTTGATATTTTATATTGTTTATGTGACAATGGCTTTAGCACAATTAAATAAATAATAAAAATAATATGGCTGAGTAGCTCCCTGAGTGAACGAAGTGAGCGAAAATATATAGATTCGTGAGAGCATCGCTCGAGGCAACTGAGCCAGACAATTAAATAAATAATAAAAACAATATGGCTGAGTAGCTCAGTTGGTGAGAGCGTGCGGCTCATACCCGCAAGGTCGACGGTTCGAATCCATCCTCAGCTATATTTTTTTTGCGGGTAATTCACCTCACGCGGTTTTTCAAACGCAATCGAGTTGCGTACTTTCAGTACTTACTCTCTTGCAGCGTGCGGCTCCCTCTCAGA
>CADBUY010000024.1 GCA_902797965.1 uncultured bacterium | reverse complement strand
AAGTCACCTAACCTTTCATTAAAAAATATCGGCTTTATTCATAATGTAATCATAAGTAATTAAATTCTCATCCCAATAGGGTATTAAAACCAATTTAATACCATGTTTTTTACAATACTCTCGTTTCTGCATATCATAATATTGCTGTTTATTCAACCCAGAAACTCCGCCAAAGATACTTTTTGCTTTATAATGTTGGATTCCTTGATACTAAATCAAAAATTCCAATTCATCATCATCATCAAAGACAGCGAAGTCAAACCTTAAGGCATGACCTCCCTGTCCTATTAAGTCAGGAAAACTATACTCTTCTTTAAAGTTAAGACCTGCATTTGATAAAATTTCTTCTATTTTTATTTCTGCCCGTGAACTTCTCATAAAAATATATTTCTCCTTTCTATTTATACATTTATATTTAAAAATATATATTTTTTTCTTTTTAAGAAATGTCCTCAAGAGAATAAAAGAAGTTTACTAATATCTCTTCCTCTTCTCTTTTTTCTTCTATCTTCCTCTTGTTTAATATAATATAACCCATAAACAAAAGCAGAAAATTTATCCTTTTTAATTCCTCTATTTTCTGGTTTTAAAATAATATTGACACCTTCATTATCTTCAACAAGATTTAACATTTGTTCTCTTAAAATAGTAGTAAGAACAAAAGGCTTCAAATATTCATTTCTCTTGTCTGGTGTCATATTTTGTCCCTGTTTTGTTTCCATTAACTTAGTTTTTGCTTCCGCTTCATCTATTAAAAATTTTATCTTACCACTCGACATCTGAGTTTGAGCAAAAGAATATGCCTATGTATTAATAGGAGCATTAGCTTTAATCTGGAAAATAGCATCTTTCTAAACATCTGTTACACCTTTAAAATATTTTTTATAAACACCCTATTCATCATTCTGAATCCCAAAAGGCGGAAGATACTAGCCATCAGGTGTTTCTTGTGCTTTTACCATAAAGTCTAAAAGACCAATACCAAGTCCATTAGTATCTAATGCTATTGACCTTGCTTTATATCTATAATATAGTTGTTTTATATTAATAGCTTGCTATTCAAAATGTTCTGCTTCATAAGTATAAATATTAACAAGAGACTTCAAAGCAACTCCTTGCGGCTGTGGCGTCACTTTAAAAATTGCGGCCTCGGTTGTACATCCAATACGACCTACGTCAACCCCAAGGACATAATAAGCATTTTTACTTGTACGACCGCTATATTCGTACTATGGCTGCCTAAGCGTTCGATATTTATCAAATTTCTAAGCAGAGAAGAATGCATTTTCCGCATCTCCCGACCATACACTTCTATACTATCTATCGAAGGAGTCTTCGTTAAAAGTTCCCGCTAATTTTAATTGCTATACGAAATCTTCATCAAGTAATCCTTCTGTAATAGGAGTCTCATAAGTTCCTCCCATTATCATAACCTCATCTGGCTATATCAGGCTACGAATTAAAAGTTCAATTAATTTATCATAAGCAAATGAGTTTTTCCAACCTGCGGTAGTGATATATATTTGACTTTTATTAATTATTTCTTCGCTGTGACGCGTTCCATCTGGAAGTAATCTATTAACGTTTGTAGTAGGAATAATAATTTCGTTTAATGCTGTTTGGTCAATCAATACACATTCCTCCATTAGACCGCCCGTTCTTCTTTGTCCTCTACTACTCTCCTTAGCTGCTAAGATATTTATAACAGAACCATTTTTAAATACATAATTAACATCATCTTTAGATTTTTTAGATACACCACGGTTCCAGTTAATCTAATTGCTTAAAGCTGGTATTAACTTACATATCTATTCTATTTTTGCTACAGTAATACTAGCAGCTTGCTATTTACCACCTGTAGTAACAAATAGTTGCGCTCCAGGATATAACATGCATCTTAACATTAGTGCCATCATTGAAAGGAAAGATTTTGAATACGCACGCGGAAACGTTGCATAAACATACCGATGCCGCATAACTATTCTAAGGAACACTCTCTGATAAAAATAAAAATTAAAAGTGCTATCAGGACCCTTCATATAATCTATCAAGAGGTCAGGATATTTCCTAAAAAAGCTGATTAAATATCTTAAATTATCTAATTGACCTAAGAGTCTTTCCTCAGACAGACCTTGCTTTTTAGTATCACGCTAAATATACTAATCTAAAATATTACTAAGACTCATTATTATTGCTTCCTCCTTCCATTTCTTTTTCAGTTTCTTCTTTTTCTCCACGGAGGAAATCTTTATAATCTAAAATATCTTGGTCTGTTATTGTATAATAATCCTACCCTTTTGCTTTTGCCGCATCTCGGTCTTTTTTCTTTTCGGCTGCCACACGAGCTTCTTTTATATAATCTTCAATTTGTCTAGCAAGAGCCTTATCTTCATAAATTAATGTTCTATTATACTCCTTCATGTCATCTATAACTTTATCTACAATATCACGAGGAGCTTTTATCTAAAACTCTGGTATCATATGACCATTCTTCTAACAAAAGGCAACTAACTAACCAACCGAATCTATAAACTAATTATCTTCTTCTTTTTTCTGTGCGGCCGTTACTTTCATAGACTTGCGCAGTTGATCATAGACACGGGACAGCTTTTGGTAACTTTCAACGTCTCCTATATCAATTGCTTCATCCATCTTTAAATATGTTTTACAAATGAACATTAATGTATTCTTACTGTCTGCATCTTGAATATCAAACGAGCGCATCATTTCTTCGTATTTTGTCTATAGTAAAAGCCATTGGCTAGGTTTATAATTTCTTCCCCATTTTAAAGCCAAATATTGTTTATCTTCTTTTGTTAAGTCAGCCGCGGGATCGGGTAAATCCTATTCCGATAAGAAATATTCTTCCCTAAAGGCGTTATCCTTACCTACGGGGTCCTATTCAAAATCATCCGGCCGCATCATATACTAATGCTACTTTTGAAAAGATGAAGACACTAAAGTCCGATACTGAGACTAGGAGATTTCGCCTTTCTCGAAGTCTTCCTTTAGCTTTTCCTACATTTGCTTTTGTTGCTCTTCTTTAAACTGTTTATTATTATCTACTTCCTATTGAGCTTCCGCACTGGTTGCCCAATTATATTTTTTAAATTGATTTAATCGCATTTTAGAGAAATATTTTCCAATAACGCTAGTACCGTTCATTTTACGGCCCTTTTTCGCGTATTCTTTTTCTCTAATTGCGTTCCATTCACTTGGAACCCATGGAAGATCAGCCTCCTAAATTATCCATAAAAAAGTATCTTCATTATAATTGTCTACGTGCATTGTCAAACACTATTTGCACATATCAAATTTCTACCCATTTTTTTTAGAATAAAATTTTAAATCCTCCATGACTCGTTCACATTTACTACATTTCTTTTTTGCCATTTCCTTCCTCCTTTTTTAATATTATTCTTTTTACTATTTTAGGAGTAGTTGATTTAGCAGAAGAATTTTTCTTTTTATTTCTACATTCTTTACAAATAGAATAAAATCCATCTTTACTAGAATTATTTTTAGAAAAATATTTATTATGAGCTAGCTTTACCTCATGGCATCTCGAGCATCTTTTCCATTTGCCCCTTTCCTTCTCCGTAAAATACCAATATAAAAAATCTGTTTCTGCTTGCTCTGCAATTAATTTGGGGATTTTATTTCGCCAAAGAGAAGATATATATTCTATAGAATGCTTAATTCCATACTCTTTATTTAATAGTTCTTGAATCTATAAATTTGTTTTCCCATCAATTTTATATATCAACAAACTATAATAATAGGGGTACTTATCTTTCAAAGCTTCGTCCACAATTTTTTCTAGGCTTTCAATCATATAATACCCATCAGTATAGAATTTTCCATAACAATCTTCTTTTAATTTGGAATAATTTCTCAAGAGTGCTGAAATATGGACGGGATTCATAAAAGAGATTAAACTTTGATCTAAAATTTTCCCTTCTGAATCGACAGAGATTTTATCATCGAAACGCATTGAACCAAAATTCTTTATTGCATTTAAACAATAGATAGGTTGTTTATACGAAGTTTTTATAACGTATTGGTCCTGCCGCATTTGAATAATTTGTTTTTTAAGTAGATATTTGCGGCGGCCGCGCGCAGTTTTAGCTACCTTTTCCACTTCTTCAATGGCGTCCCGCAGTTGTCTTAAAGCGGGTATTTCTTCTAAGTCTTCTTCTGTAATCGAAATTTTTGGGGTGAAAATAATATTCTTATCTTCTGTAATTAAATTATAAATACCATCTTCTCCATTTTCAAACTTACCTACTAATCCCTAAAAAGAAATTTCTCGCTTATTTATAGTTACCATTCTATTGTCTGTGTTTATTTTCTTTGTTTTTTTCTATTCTTTCGTCATTGCAAAAATAAGATAGTCTGCTAATATTTCTAAATACCTATTCGTTAATTTCTAGGGAGGCAAGGATTCTACAATCTTTTTTACTAATTCATTTCGCTATTCAGGAGACTCTATTGTATAATCTAATTTTAACTAAGTATCCTCTTGTGGGATATTATCATCGTCTTCTTCTATAACTAATTTATCATCTATTTCTTGCATTATAGATAACTCCTTTCTCATCCTTATAAGATATTATAACAAAAAAATTTTGATTTGTCAATCTCGTCCAAACTGCAAGTTATTTGATTTTTAAAAAAAATAATGGTATTATATTTATAGAAATCAAAAGAAAGGTGAAAAAATATATTGAATACCATAACCCAAATTAATCAAGATATAAAAGATGGTAAATGGATTTTAAAGAGCGAAGGCGATATTAATGGTAGTGTAAAAGCTCAAACTGTAATTGTTTACGGCAACGTAAATGGAGGAATAAAAGCTGAAGAGGTCGTTGTTATTAATGGAGAAATTGACGGACCTGTTAAAGCTTTATAGGGAAGGGTGAGAAATAATGATTATTTATACAAAAGGATGGACTGAAAAAAATGTTACTTCAACTCCTATTGTTTTTGATACAAAAGATATTTTTTATATTAAAGAACTTGGGTTTTCTCCAAGAAGGTCGATGATAGTTTTGCGGGATGGTCGCGGGAACCTGGCGGAACTTACGGTGGAGGCTAGTGCGAAGGAGTTAGCGGACAAGATGGATGAAAATTGGTGGGAGTTGTGTGGGGATGTGACTCTGATTTAAAAAATTTGGGTCTCGTTTTTTAATTTTAAAAAATTTGGGGTCGAAGAAAGTTTATCGTTTTTTATTTTTTAAAAATTTGGGGTCGAAGAGTTGTGCAGGACAAACCAATTTGTGAAATTTTTCACAGATTTTCCCGAAATATCACCCCCCCGAAAAGTTTTAAGGTACGTTGCGTAGAGAGGCCAAAAAATCTACAGGAACACTGCGTAGATACCTCCCAACAAAATAGCCTCTTTTCATTCTGTACTCCCATGTATTTGCTCGTGGCGCGCGCGGGCGATGCGCCACGATTTGAGCATCATAACACACAATGGCACTTTTGTCAAGCAAAAAATATATAAATTTTGCACAAATTTTTCACCCAAAATTTGTGCATTTTTTTATTGTTAATTATTTAACACACTTCATCGCGCTGAAGTATTAATGCTTTAACACAGTGAAGTAGCACAGCGACGCAGTGTGTTAAACAATTAACAATGTTCTTATTTCAATAAATCACAATTTTGCCATGTTAAACTTTTAACAATGTTTTATTATTGTTAAGAAAATGGCAAAGGGCGGCTCACTTTCACACACTAAAGTGTTAACGCGTTAATGTAACAGAGGCCGCACTTTGTTGTTAAATTATCAACAATCTTGTTAAGGATTTAACACACTTTAGTACAGCACAGCGCCACAGTGTGTTAAAGGTTTAACACACTTCAACACAACTAAAGTTTGTTTGTTATTTAACAAACAAAGTAAGACAAAAGAAAAGGAAGTTTAGAACTTCCTTTTCATCATCTCATCGTGTCTCTTTTCCATCTCTTTAAGCTCTTCTCTTACCTTTGCTTCGAACTGATCGAACTCTTTTGCCATCTCTTCTAATTCGTTGAAATCTGTAAACATCTTGTTTTCTCCTTTCGTGAGGTGCTTTCTTGTTTCTTGTTAATTATATTATAGCAGATTGTTTTCAAATTGCAAGGGGTTTTTGCAAAAAAGATAACTTTTTTTATTTTCAGACAATTCAAATTATTATCTGATCATTTAGCGGCAGCCGCTTCCGGCGCCGCAGGCCGAAAAATTATACCACAGCGTGAGCCAACTTGTCAATAGCAAAAATGCACAAATTATAACAATTTATTTTTGCCTAATTTGTGCATTATTTTTTTCAAAAAAGGCTTGCAATTTATTTGGTTATCGCTTATAATGTATACATAAGATAAAGGAAATAAACAAGCACACGAAAGGAAGGTACATAAAATGACTAAAAAGGCTATGATTGATGAACTGGTAAAATATGGAGTTATCGAAGAAGAAGCAAGATCGACATACATGAAAAAGGACAAAGACCATATCGAAATTCTCACCAAAACGGCATTACCTATTAGAAAAGAGTTTTTGAGATTAGGTCGTTATCTTACACCTAACGAAGTTATGAATATTTTAAACAAGGCTTGACAAAAGCCAAGCCTTGTTATATAATATAATCAACAAAGGAAAGGAAGGAACGCAAAATGATTAACATTAGAACAATCAAGAAACTTGTAAATAACGAAGGACTTACACTTAAAAATGGAAAGCTGATCGAATATAAAACTGGATGGCAGGTAGCTGTATACGGTGTAGAGGTCCAGACCGCCAGAGAAGCAATCAATGCGGTTAAGGCATACGATGGAAACTGCGGAGTTTGGTTTGCCGATGGTATTTACTACATTGACAAGAGCTTCAGAGTAGATACAAAAAGAGAAGCTCTGGAAATTGGCAGAGAACATAATCAAATTTCTATCTTTGGATGGCAGAGAAAAAACCTTGCTTATTGCTAAAAAATATAAAACAAAGGGGTTGACAAAACAACCCCTTTGTGGTATATTTAAATCATCAAAAGAGAGGAGAACAAAAACATGAAATTCTATCAAATCTTTAATAAAAAACATGAACTCATCTTACAGACCACGGACAAGGCAGAAGCTGAAGCTAAATTAGAAAAAGGTCTCAAAAGAGGATGGAAATGGACTCTTGAATCTTTCACAGTTAAACCTACTGAACCCGAATGGTGGGAAATGGCAGGATACAAACAAGACCCGACCAAAGTTGATTACGGTCATTCCTTACTGGAGCATTTTGGATAAAATTAAAAAAGGGGTTGACAACTTCAACCCCTTATGCTATACTTAAATCATCAAAGGAAAGGAGATACAAAACAATGACAGAGAAAAGAGAAGAACTTTTAACTCGTATGATTAGAATCTACGGTATGGAGCACGAAATCGTAATCATGTTTGCCAAAGATGTAGAAAATCCAAAGTTTGATGAAGGATTACTTGAAGCTGTAGTGAAATGCCATGAAGAAAATCCTTACTGGTGGGAAGAAGAGGACTGAGAGGTCCTCTTTTTGTGCGGTGCGCGGGCGGCCACTCCATTCCGCCGCGCACCGCGAAGCCATATTATATCACAGGTCGTCATTTTTGTCAAGCGAAATCTGCACAAAAAGTTGCACAAAAAGATCCCGAAATTTTTGTGCATTTTGCCTATTGCAATCTGGGCTGGGTATGCTATACTAGACTTAACAAAAGGAAAGGAGATACCAAGATGAACAGCAGACACTACACCAAAGACCGCCAGAGACGTGAAGCCATCATCGCCCAGATCGGAGTAGGGACAGTTATAAAGGAAGTGGTCATAGACCGTGGTCATAGAAATGGGCCTGAAATCCACAAGATTACAGATACCGCTCTTATCCTCGTATATAACCAGAGAACTGGTATCCTCGTAACTAAACTCATCGCAAGACCTGCACAGATTCTTAGATACTATAGGGACGATGAGCCGAAACCGACAAAGGTTGTAGAACTCGCAAGAGTCCACGCAAGATTAAAATATAACGAAATGTAAAATAGGGGTTGACAAACTCCAACCCCTATTATATAATAAAATTAGAAAGTGAGGGAAATAAAAAATGACTATTAGAGATTTATATAATTGGGCAGTAGAAAATGGAGTTGAAGATTTTGAAATTCAGATTCAATATAGAGATGGTGGTGGTTATTATAACGGAACGGACTCTTGTGAACAAAGCAATATTAAAATTGACACAACCTACAAAGAAGTTATTTTATAAAAGGAGAAAATAAAATGTTAGCAGAGAAGAACCCCAATAAAAAAGCAAAAAAAGAATACAATAAACGGCAAAGAGTCCTTGTTCCATTCAATACTGGTACTCGATCCCATAAGGATAAAAAGAGATATAATAGAAACGATGCCAAGAAAGCCCTTAGAGATTTATTCTAAGGGCAAAAAATTTCCTATTGACAAAAAAATTTTTTTATGATATAATAAATTATAAAATAAAAAAGGGGAAACGAAAATGAATAAATTATATACAATGGTAGGTATTCCTGGAAGCGGAAAAAGCACAATAGCAAATCAGATTCCCAATGCTATTGTTATCTGTCCTGACTCTATTCGTAAAGAACTCTACGGATCTGAAGAGATACAGGGAGATGGGAAACATGTGTTCGACCTTGCATACAAAAGAATTGGCGAAGAGTTAGCAAAAGGAAATGATGTAGTGTTTGATGCTACTAACACAACTCCCAGAGCTAGAAAGGCGGTCTTCCGCTTCTCCGCAGAACACATCGCAGTTTATGTCCGCACTAACTTGGATACCTGCTTGGCAAGGAACTCCGCCCGCCTCAGAACAGTACCTAAAGAAATCATTTTTAAAATGAATGGTCGACTTGTTCCGCCTAGTAAATTAGAAGGTTTTAAAACAATTATTATAATTGACTCTTGACAATTCTTTATAGATGATATATAATTAAATCATCAAAAGAAAGGAAGTAAAACAAATGAAAGACATTAAGAATACTACACAGGCAGAGAGAAATGCTCGCTTCAAAGAACTCAAAAAACAGAGAAGAAAAGTAGTTTCTGAATATATCAAAATCAAGAATCAGCTTCTTGAGATTGATATGGAAATGAATCAAATTGAGAACGCTAACAACGGGCATTTCTTTGAGATGACTCTGTAAGGGGGGAGATAAAAATGGAACAAACAAGAGAAGAAATTCTGGACACTTTTATCAGGCAGATTATGAGAAATAGTTACCGCTGTAATCACTGCATGAACTGCCATAACCCTGGCTCAGACGAAAACTTTTGTTTTGTGGCTTACGCTTGCTTAACAGAAGATTTTAGTCATTTTAATGAGGGCGATGATTAAAACCTCCCCCCATTTTTCGGACGGCGCGCGGGCGGCGGTCCCCACTCGCCCCGCGCCGAAATTCCAGTATACCACACGAGCCGCAGTTTTGTCAAGTGAAAAATGCTGGAAAAATAACCAAAAATAAATCCCGAAATTTGTGCAATCTGACATTTGACATTAGAGTAGGGGTATGTTAATATATACTTGTCAAGGGGATGAGGTATCTGCCACCTACATGAACATAGTGGTATCCCTAACCTATAGAGTTTGGTATCCGCCACCTACATGAACCAGTGGTACTCTATAGGATTCTATCAACCAAATCGAGAGGAGAAAAGCTATGACTAAAGCACATCTTGAAATGATTCTGAATCGTAGAGGACTTTCCCCCGAAACCGTGACCTATAGGGTCATTGCTTCCAGAGCTGAGTTGCCGGCCTCTTCTTTTATCGGTTTCCTTAATGGATTCGAACTCTGGTTGGCTTTCCGCTCCAATGTTATCTATAAAATTCAGTAAAAGGGGGATATAAAAATGGAAAATATTTATATTGCATTTACCGCAATGTTGTGTTTCTTTGCTTTTGGGTGGGGAATAGATGATGAAAGCCCCAATAGTTTCACAAAATTCCTTATTTGTGCGGTTCTTGTGGTTATAATGTTCTGTATTGGAGTAGCATGTTTCCCTCAACTTTTCTCAAGTATTTGAAAAAAGTTGTTGACAAATAAGAACAAATCGCTTATAATGTATACATAAGGTAAAGAAAACAAACACAAGAGGAGAAAAGATTATGAGAAAACTGGTTGTTAAAGAATGGAATGAGTTTGGTGATGCTAAAGTTGAACTAGTCAAGATTACACCGCCCGATGAAGCAGAAGCCAAAGCTAAGTATCTTGCGGAAGAGCCTAAGAAGCGGGCGGACCGCCTTGCAAAGGCTAGTCCTAGCACGCTTGCAAAAGTAGCTGAAATCAAGGCTAGAATGTAAATAAAAAGGAGTGAAGTAAGCATGATTGATAAAGTTTTCTTTATTTATTTGGCTTTTATTTGTATTAGAGCCATTGCAAGACTCAGTATAGAGCATGCAGACAATGGCTTTTGGAACAATGTTGTAGGTCTTTTGATTGGTTTCCCTTTAGGGTTAGGATTTTCTTTCTTAGTTTCTGCCGGCATTTTATGGATAATTATTGGAATCTTGTCTTTCTTTGGAGTTTCATCTGTAGGAATTTGGACAGTAGGTTTTAGTTGGACAGCCGTAAAAGTAGTAATGATGGTATTTTTTCTTTTAAGTCTTTTTAAAAGGGGTTGACAAACTCCACCGCAATTGATATAATAAGTACATAAGGTGAGGGAAGAAAGCAAGGGAAGCCCCCAAGACGCCTAGTTGTCGCAGTAAGTCTTTCTGATAAAGTCCCACCACCGCAAGCCGAAGTCCTACTTTGCGGTATATAAATGTGAGGCAACATGCGGGGAGTGTCTGGAACCCCCAGGCTGGTAGGATGGACACATATTAAATAATAGGTTCCACTGGATGCAAGTTGATGTACCTGTAAAACAGAGCGTTATCAACGAAGATGATTAAAGGTTAGATAAAAACAGAACGCATCCTAACCGCCAATATATTAAATAAAAATGAGGTGATAAAAATGAATAACAAACTCAATCTTAAAACCGTTCGCACACTTACCGTCCCGCTCAGTGTTCAGGAAACCCTGACAGAACTTTACAATTTAGCAGAAAGCGAATGGGACCCCGACAATTCTTGGGATAATTTCATGGAAATGGCTCAGACAATCATCCGGCAGGAAAGTTTCAACTCTTATCTTGAAATGAATGTCCATTACGTAGAGGATGAAGATATGGGGGAGTAATATCCCCCATTTTTGATCGCGCCGCGGTCCTCGGGCCGCGGCGAAAAATCCATTATACCACACCCAAGCCACTTTTGTCAATAGGAAATTTGTACAAAAATATTTTCTAGCTGATCCCGAAATTTGTGCAATATTACCTCTTGCTTTTTTGTCTCCTATCGCTTATACTATATTTACAAGGTAAGGAAAGGAGAACAAAAAATGAACAAATTCTTAGTATTCGACATGGATGGTACTATTGCAGATTTATATGGGGTTGATGGGTGGCTTGATGACATTCACGCTAGGGATGCTCATCCTTATGCGGAAGCCCGCCCGCTCGTGGATATGGAAAAACTGAATGACATTTTGAATCAGCTTAAAGAGTTCGGATGGTATATCGTTGTTACTTCGTGGCTTGCAAAGGGTTCTACAAAAGCCTACGATACAGCCGTCCGCAAAGCAAAAAGAGAATGGCTTGAAGCTTTCGGTTTCCCTTATGACGAAATTCATCTTGTCAAGTATGGCACAACAAAAGCAGATTGCACTAGGAAGTACGGCGGTCGTCAGGTCCTTTTTGATGATAACGCTAAAGTGCGTAATGGATGGCACTTAGGTGAAGCAATTGACGCAACCGAAATGATGGAATATTTGGCAACTCTTTTGTAAAAAAGGGTTGACAAATTCCCTCGTCCCCATTATAATTATACTTGTAAGATGAAACAAGCAAAAAGGAGAAAACAACATTGGACAGAAGAATTAATTATCTCATGGGCATTGATACTGAAACTTGTAACGGTTTGGAACTTGATGGTAAAGTTGATTTGAGTCAGTCAATCGTGTATGACATTGGTTGGGTTGTAACTGATAAAAGGGGTCGGATTTATGAGAAGCGGTCTTTCCTTATTTATGAAGTATTCGTTGCAATGAAAGATGTTATGAAGTCCGCATACTACGCTGAAAAAATCCCTATGTATTGGGAGCAAGTAAAAAGTGGACAGCGCAAACTTGTAAGATTTTCCACCATGTACAATCAGTTTTGGGAAGATGTAAAAACCTACAATATTAAATTTGCATTTGCCCACAATGCAATGTTTGACCATAGAGCATTGAACAACACAATCAGATGGGTAACAAAATCTAAAAAGAGATTTTTCTTCCCTAGAAAAATCGAAATGTGGGATACACTGAAAATGGCACGACAGACAATTGGCAAGCAGAAAAGCTATGTCCGCTATTGTAAAATGAATGGTTTTATGACCAATCATCGCACCCCTCGTCCTAGACTCACCGCCGAAATTCTTTACAGATATATTACAGGCAATGTAACATTTGAGGAAAGCCACACTGGACTTGAGGATGTATTGATTGAAACTAGAATCCTTGTTCATTGTTTCCGACAGCATAAGAAAATGGAAAAGCGACTATTTGTCGCTTGACATTTTCCCACTTCTTTGATAAAATAGACTTATCAAAAGAAAAGAGGTGATTTGAATGAAGTACAATTTTAACGGTAAAGTAATCAATATTCCCGATGCGGAAATTGAAAAGAACATGAAAACTTTGGATATTTCCAAAGATGAAGCCATTGAAATGTGGTTAGACGATAACGACTATACCGAAAATGAGGTCGTGGAAGAACTGACTAAAAAGGCAAAAGAGGTTAAGCGGTATGAGAAAGCCGACAAGCCTAGAAAAGAGCGCAAGGTTGAGCGCAAGGTTGATGAGGAAAAGAAAAAGCTTCTCAACCTTTGCCGTATCCCCATTGAGGGAGCAGGGGGAATTGTTACAAATGTTAAGAATGAAGCAGAATTTTCGTTCACATTTGGGGACAATTGTTACACCGTCAAACTTGTCAAGCATCGCCCCCCTAAAAAATAAAAATCAGCGGATTGCACAAAAGCAATCCGCTATTTTTGTATAAATTTACCCCTTGACAAAATGTGCGGCAGGTGGTATAATGGCGGGCGGCGCACGGTCGCTTCCAGCTGTGCGCCGCCGAAAATTCAATTATATCATACGCTGCAAGATTTGTCAAGCGAAAATTCATCGTCAATTTACACAAAAATTCTCCTAAAATTTATACTTTATAAATAATAAATGTTTTGCTATAATAAATACATAAGATAAAGAAAGAAGTACGGAACATACAGCTGATACATAGTCTACGGTTGAGAGTTCTCGAAAAAAATCCAAATCTTATAAAAAACCTATTGACAACTTAAAAATCTTATGATATAATGTATACATAAGATAAAGAAAGGGTGTGAAAATTATGAGAGACCCACCGATGTAGCACGGACAGACCGCAACACATAAATCTAATTTAAAAATTCCGGTAACGAGGTTTCCTAAAAATGATTAGAGCATCTCCGAATTAAGAACATTATATTAAATTAAATTTATAAAATTTTTAACGACAGTTCCCAGTGCGAACAATAAAGTCGGGAAAGGAGTCAATGAAAATGCATTGGCATCAAGAATAAGTGGTGCGGGACCACGATGACAAAAAAGACCGTAGGGCACAAAATGTGGTAGAATTAACTGGCCAGCTACCACCGCCCGCCTAAACAATTTTAAAAATAAGGTTAAGGAAGGGTAAAGCCTTAAAAACTTCCTAGGGTAGCGTAGTCGCGGGCGAAAGCTTTGGGGTGCAAATCTTCAACTACTCTTTTATTATCAATATTTGTTTCCTCCTTTCTTGTGGGCACCCCTTTTGGGGTGCTTTTTGTTTGTGGCGCGCGGACACCGCCCCGCGCCACTTTTTGTCAATACCGGAATATTGTATAAATTTTTGATGCGATTTTTGTTTATTTTGACTATTGTATTATTCCTATAATTTGATATACTTATACTTGTCAAGAGGGAAGGAGATAAAAAATGAACTGGTTTAAAAATCTTTTTAAAAAAGAACCCGAAATGATTACTGTATATTCTTATCGAGCTACCTTTAAAACTATTGATGGAGAAATTCATTATAGTTATTTTAATTATCTTGACCTTGATAATCTTTCTTGCGATGGCCCTACCTATTTAATGATAGGGAAAAAATATTTAAAAGATGAAAATGGTGTTATGTATCCTATGCAGAATATCATTTCTATAAAGTGGGAAGTTAATGATAGCAAAGAGGTTGAAGTAGAATATATTAGAGGGACACATTTTAGAGAAACTGTTTATGATTAATATTGACAAATAAAATAAAGTCTGCTATACTAATATCATCAAAAGGAAACAAGAAAGGAAATAAAAAGTGGAAAAAGAAATGAATTTTGATTATTTTACTGGAAAAGAGCTTGGCCGTTTTGCTGGTATGGATGGTGGATTATATCTTGTGGGGACATGTGTTTTTAATCCTACAAAAGAAGAGGAAAAATACTATTGGATTAAAGTCGGACAGGCAAGTAAATTTAATCAGAGGATGAGAGCATACAAAACCCATAACCCTATGCTTTGGAAAGGTGATTTTTTCTTCTGTCAAGACCAAAGAAAAAGAGATTCTCTTGAAAATCTTTGCTTTACAATCTTAGAAACTGAAGCAATTGGGAGTCTTTCTGTTAGTAGTGAATGGTTTGAAGTTTCCAAAGAAACATATTTAAAAATTTGTAATGAAGGATTTAATTTTTTTAAAACTCATCCATTCATTGAAAAAATGAATTTAAAAGAATACTACAAATTATGGAAAGAAGAAAAATTTTGGGCAACCGAAGAAGAATAAGGCGGTCTGTAGATTAATTTCTGCGGGCCGCGGTGGCTCGCACCGCGGCGAAATTCAACATTATACCACACACCGCACTTTTTGTCAAGAGAAAAACCGCACAAAGATCAGATATATTTTTCCCATAATTTTAGCTATTATTCCCTATTGCAAAATCAAAAAAAATTTTAGTCAAGGCGGTTAGCACATCCCCAATTTAGATAACTCACATGTGATAAATCTTTTAAAAAAGGCTTGACTTGTAACCGTTAATCTGCTATAATAATAATTGTCAAGGGGTTGTTGTGAGGTAGGACCTAGAATGGACGTCCCTAGTTGCTCCGAGAGACAAGGGCAATATCCTCTTGACAATTAAAAATTCTTTCATTACTTTTATAAGAATCTCTAAATCATCTAAAGTTGGTGCACAAACAATAGATGACAGAAAATATCTAAATCGTGACGATGATTTAAATATTTTCGTACAGGTTAGATTCCTTGTAGACTTAGTCATAGTCGAACTCAGTGAGTTAGAGGTTCTTATAAAAGTAATGAAAGAAAAATAAAAATTTCATATTGACAAAAGCAAAATCTTATAGTATAATAAATACATAAGATAAAGGAAAACAAAAAAACAAATTATTTAAACGAAAGAGGTGTTACATTATGGAAAAACTTACTTACGCTGTAGCTATCGACCGTGCAATCGCTGGTGATGTTGATGATGAGGTTAGAGAGAAGCTTGAGGCTCTCAAGATTCAGCTTGCCAAGAGAGGCAGTGGTAAAAAGGGTCTTACCAAGACCCAGAAAGAGGGTCTGGCTCTGATGGAGCGCATCGTTGAGATGCTTGCGGACTCCGCTGATGGCATGACGGCTACCGAGGTTGGTGCGGGAATTGGTGAGACTTGCCAGAGGGCAAGTGCCCTGCTGAAGAAGCTTGTTGAGGATGGTCGTGTCCGCAAGGACAAGGTTGGCAAGCAGATGAGATTCTTCATCGCTTGACCAAATGGCTGTGCCCCGAGTAGAAATGCTCGGGGCGCGAGCCTTGTCTCGCGCCGAAAATTTAATTATATCACACCCAAGCACTTTTTGTCAACGGTAATTTTACACAAAAATAATTAAATTTTCTCCCATTTTTTGTACTTTACAAATAAAAAAGTATTTGCTATAATAATAATTGTCAAGAGGAAAGAAATAAGAAGTGCCGGTTAAAAGATACTGCTTAAAAAATAAAAAACTTCTTGACAAAATAAAAATCTTCTGTTATAATAAATACATAAGATAAAGAAATGACAAGGAAAAGTCATAAAAACCCCTTCTGTTTCCCATTTTTGGTACAGGTAAAGGGAGAAATGGGCAAGGGTTAAGGCAATTCTCTATCTAAACCTAGTTCTGTGTTGTGAACTTAAAAACAAGATAGACGGTCTTCAAGGTACGTATCCGAGTTTTCGACGAGACGAGAAAACTAAAACTAGGTTGGCCGACCGAAAAAAAAATAAAATTTCATATTGACAAATTAAAAATCTTATAGTATAATAAATACATAAGATAAAGGAAAACAAAAAATTCAACAAAAGAAAGAGGTGTTACATTATGGCAAAGGTTATGACTTACGCAACTGCAATCGACAACGCAATCGCTGGCAATCTGACCGAGGAGACTGTTGAGCGTCTGAACGCACTCAAGGTTCAGCTTGCAAAGCGCAATTCCGGCTCTGGTGAGCGCAAGCCTACTAAGACACAGCGTGAAAATGAGGAGTTCAAGGGCAAGATTGTTGCCCTGCTGACTGACGAGGTTGACGGCATGACCGCAACTGAGATTGGCAACGCCCTCGCCATCTCCTGTCAGCGTGTCTCCCCCATCCTCAAGAAGATGGTGGAAGCCGAGACACTGGCTAAGGTCAAAGAGGGTAAGGTGATGCGGTTCGTGCTTGCATGAGCCACATCCCAGTCGAGGGGGTAGGTATGAAGACCTACCCCTTTTTGTTGCTCGGCGCGCTCCTGGCGAACCGCGCCGAAAATTTTATTATAACATGTGTCAGCACTTTTTGTCAATAGCAATTTTATATAAAATTTTATTTATTTTTGCCCGTTTTTTGTACTTTACAAACAGAAAATCCTTTGATATAATTAATTTATCAACAGGAGGAAAGAAAAATGAAAAGTAAACAAGATATTCTGAACCGTATTTATAAAGCATGTTTTCTTTATCCAAATCTTAAAGACACATTTTTTAATGATTGGGGTTATATCGCTAATCTTCTTGCGGATGGAGATGAAGATATTCCGCTTGAGCTTTTAGCTTGTGTAAATCTTTGGTTAGACGAAAATTTTGATTTAGATTTTTAAAAAGGGGAATTACAAATGGATTTAAAAGAACTTATTACATATACAGACGAAGAACTCGGTGAAATTTTTAACACAATTACTGAAATCCAGCATCAGCGCAAGGTCGAAAAGAAAAATCAGCTTGTTGCAAATTTTAAAGAGGCTTATTTTGCACTGAAGAAAGCCGGTATTTGCATTTACCACGATGGAGTTGGAATTTGGACTTTTGAAGAATTTGATTTTGAATAAAAGGAATGATAATGAAAAAATATTTTATCACAGATGAACTAAATGAAACTTCAAAATTAATAGGCCCTTTTAATACTCAAGAAAGAGCAAAAGCTTTTAAAAAGAAACATCATTATTTTGGACGTATCATTGAGAAAGAACTTAAAAGAATAGTTGACAAATCGAAAAGGTTTTGATATAATAAAATCATCAAAAGGAAGGAGATAAAAACTATGTCACAGTGGGAAAAGAATGCACATACAATAGAAACTGTTTATGGTGGCTATGTAGATTGGGAAGAAAGATTTTATGAATGCATCGAATGTGGTGAACCTATCTATGAGGATGATTGGAGTCCTTCTGAATTGGAAAGATTTCTTTGCCCAGTATGTGAATTTGAAGATGAGGAGTAATTAAACATGGCAAAAGATGATGCAATTGAGAAAATGACCAAAGCTATGAAAGCTATGGGAGAAGCCTGTCTTGTAGTAATGGAAGCTGACTTATGTTCAGATGATTGCCCTTTCCGCCTTTACTGTTGTCAAAGAATTGATGAAGAACCTCATCTCTGGCAGACATGGGAAGAGTTTAAAGAAGAGGAAGAGAAATATGATGATTGAACTGATTAGAGTTGTAGAAACTATTGATATTACAAATATGACAAAAGAGGAACTGCAAAAAATTCTTGACCGTGCAAATGAAAATGATTTAATCATTCATGTAAAGGAGTGTTAAAATGAAATGGGAGATAAATTTTATAACTACTTATGAAGTAGAAGCTCCTTCTAAATGGGAAGCGGTTGAAATTGCAGAAAAAATTTTTCATGCAGATACTCATTTTGATTATGGCGTAGATGTAAATCCACTGGGTGACGATGACGATGAAGAAGAAGAAGAGGAAGAAGATGACTAAACCTACAAGAGAATGGTTAAAAGAACAGGCTGAAGCAAGTGCGGAAAATGATTTCCTTGAAACTCTTTTGTGGTACATGCAGGAATATAGAAAAGATTTTAGCTATGCCGAAACAGCTAAAATTTTTTCAGATGCTTATACAAAATTAGCAGAACAAGTTGCTAAAGAAATGGAAGAGGATGACGAAGAGGAACTTTAAAAGTTCCTCATTTTTTTATTGACAGGCGGGCGGCCGGTGTGGTATAATAAAGGGTTAGATTTCTGCGGCGTGCGGTCGCAGACCCACGCCGATTTTACCACAAAACCCACGCAATGTCAAATTTTTTTTCAAAAAATGTTGCACAAAAATTTTCCAAGTTTTCCCGAAATTTTTGTATAAAATTACCCATTGACCGCACTGCTCCCAGTGTGGTATAATAATAGGGGGACGCGCTTCGCTTTAACGTGGTAACGCGTTACTGCACTAAAGTGGTCCCGCTGCGCCCGCAAACTTTAACGCGTTGAAGTGTAGAAGTTTAACGCGTTAAATCGGGGGCTAGCTAGCACTCTCTGGTGCTAGCCCCATAGGGCCCTCGGGTCTAGACCGAGGGCATATGCGACCTGCTGCCGCACCGTCATTCTTTTCGTTATATATGGCAGCAGGGTTTAAATCGGCAGCAGGCACTTGACATTTATAATTTTTTATGGTATAATATAAAAAAAGGGGTTTTTACGGCAGCGGGATAAAAAAGAAACGTGCTTAAGCACATTTGAACTGGAATGGATAGGTGAGTGAGGTTAGGTGGGGCTGCGCCCACCACACACCCTCAATTCTCCCCAATTTTTATAAATCTCTTCAATCTCCCTTAAAATTCTTATACCTTCTTTATTTTATCAACAAATCTCCCCACGCATCCTTCATCATCTTTACCATTTCATCATAAGTCCACTCTCGTTTTGCATCAACTACAATATTTTTCTTTGGCTTATAAATAGTCTTATCTTCATTTAAAATCGCATTTTCTTCAAACACTTGAATTAATTGCCGAATAACTTTCTTAATTTTCTTCTCATCGGCTCCATTCTTTTCTAATCTCCATAATATAATAAAACTCCCATCATCAACCGCCAAAGTTACTGGAATTGTACCATCATCCATCTAGTCAAATCTATAAAAATTAAACATTAAAACGCACTCCTTTGCTAAATTCTATCTACAATTGTCCCTTTTATAATCTTACATCCTAAAGTCTTCTGCAACTCTTTTAAAAATGTATAAAAACTAGCTTTATTCATCTTAGTCATCTTGGTTAAAACATCCCAAGCTTCTTCTTTAGTAATTTCTCCAGCTTCTATCATTCCTTGCACTAATATTTGCTTTTCAGTTGCATCCCCATAATATTTTTTAATTAACTTATCTTTAATATCTTGTTCTTCCTAAGTTAATTCTCTTAAACTTCCATCTTCTTCTTCTTTAACCCAAGAATATCTACAGCTACCAAGAGTACCACCAACCCCATCAAAAGGTTTACCATATAAAATATTACGACTCTTTAATGTATAGTTGTAAACTGTACTATCTTTTATAGCTAAAGCATAATTATTTTTTTCCATAATCTTTTCTGACACTCTTTTACATGTATCCAAGCCACTTACATCCCAAACTTCATCAACTTGGTCTTTTATCTTTTTAAAATTAGCACTTCCTTGTTTACTATAAACAGGTTCATAAATATAAGTTATTTGTATTTTCTTTTGTTTATTACCAACCTATTTAAAATCAGCAAATACTTTAAGTTCTTCTAGTTTCTTCTCTCTATATTTGTAAAAAGAAGCTGGACTAATTCCAAACCATTCTGCCAATTCTTTACTTGTATATAATCTTAATTCTAACTATTTTGCCATAATATAACAAAACTCCTTTCAATATTTATTTTCATAATTATATTATTTTTTATAAAAATAAATATCAAGAGTTTGCCCAAACTCTATATTTTTTCTTTCAAATAAAGTATTTACTTTTTTTTCACCAGGTATACTCTTATAAGCAGTGAAAAAAAAGTAAATACTTTATCTACTTAATAAAATTTGCTTTCACCAAAATCTCAACCAAAAATGCAAAAAGGTTCCCCTGGGCGGGAATCAGGTTCAACAGCACATCAACCCTACCCCTATTTATTTAACTATTCCAGTCCAATAAAATGACCATCTTTATCACACATACCCCCCGCTATTAAAGATTTTAATGCCTTCTATTTTGCCAAAGCAGGATCAGTTTCTTTTAATTTTTTTAATTCAATAATATAATTATCCATTACTTGGATGTATTCTTCAAAAGTAATCAAAATGACCTTACCCCCCATTTTTTTCTCTATCTTTCTTTTCCTTATCTCTTCTTTCTCTCTCTTGTCTTTCTCTTTCTTCTCTCTTCCTTCTTATTATATTATTTTGATTTGCGGCCACCGCGGCTATAATTGCTCCGATAGGTATCATTTTATTTCCTAGCCCCCCATTATTTTTTATGACCATAGGCTACCAGATAATCCAACTCTTCCATAAACTCCACAGCCCGCGCTTCTTCAATTGAATCATCATAACCACAATAGCGCCTCATATAAATCTCCATTGCCTTTTGAATTGCGGCCGCCTTATTCTTCTCTCGAACTAGAACCTTCCACTCTTCATATGTAGTTCCATTATCAATAGTCAAAGTAACTAAATAAACCTTCATTTCTTCTTCTCCCCTTCAAAATATATAATCTGTTTACCTTTTTCTTTAGCATACTTAATTGTTTGCCAAGTACCCCCATTTTCTTTACCATCCCAGACCGCAAGTAACACATCACAATCATCTACAATGCGGCGGTCTCGCTTAATGTAACATTCAGGCGAGTACTCTTCCTGTTCATACATAACTTTATCTGCTTTTGATTCTAGATAATCCTCAACTTCATGCAGCTTCCGCCTATATGGATAATAACACCA
>CADBUY010000023.1 GCA_902797965.1 uncultured bacterium | reverse complement strand
ATATTTTTTTCAATATTTATATTTATTTTAAATTTTTGTTCTCTGAAATAAGAATCTTCATCTTCTGATAAAAAATCAAAAAATAATTTTGCGGCTTTATAAACTAAATTCCTTTCATCATAAGGTATTTCGTCACTTGTACCGAACAAAATAATTTCCTGTTCTTCGCTTTCTTCAACGGTTATTGTTAAATAATCATACAAATCAATCAGCTGCATAATACTTTGAATATTATGAAAACCGTCAGGTCGTTTGTTTAAAACTTCCAGTGTAAGATTTATTTTTGCCGGTGTTTTTATTATTATTTGCTGCATAATAAAGCCTCTGATAACTCTCCAAATTTAGATATAGAAAGAGATTCTCCTCTTGTATTTTCATCAATATCAAGTTTTTTCAAAACATTTATAACAACCTCTTTATCAAAACCGTTATTAACAAGACAGTTTTTTATATTTTTTCTTCTTTGAGAAAATCCTGCTTTCAAAACTCTGCGAAAATGTGAATAATTACTTAATTCTAATCTTGGTTTTTCGTTTATTTTTAATCCTACAAGTGCGGAATTTACCTTAGGAGCAGGATAAAAAGATTTTCTTCCTACTAATCTTATAATTTCACATTCTGTCCAGAACCGGGCAAGAATAGTGAGAAGTCCGTATTGTTTAGAAGGACTTTTTTCTGTTGCGACCATTCTGCGTGCAACTTCTTCCTGTACCATAAGTACAATTTCAGAGATTGAATTTCTGTTTTTATTATCCAAATCGTCAATTTCACCAAGCAAATGAGAAATAATGGGAGCGGTAATATAATACGGAATATTTGCTACAACTTTTATTTTTTGACCGTTTGCAAGAGCGGAAATATCAGTTTTTAAAATATCCTGATGAATAATTTCTAAGTTATCACATTCAAGTTTTTCTAACTCTTTTATTGCTTCTTCATCAAGTTCAACTGCAATAACTTTTTTTGCTTTTTTAACGAGTTGTTCTGTTACAAACCCAACTCCCGGACCGATTTCAAGAACAGTATCATCTTTTGATATTTGGGAATAATCAAGAATTTCATCAATAACTTCTGAATTGATAAGGAAGTTTTGACCTAATCTTTTTTTTGTTCTGAAAAATTTTGCCCGTTCAAATAAATTCATAATTACATTATAATATGGTAAATATTAAATATAAATAAAAAGGTATCGTATTGGAAAAAGAGAAGAATATAAACGATAATATTGATATGAAACGACGGGTTATAGCACTTGTAGATTGTGATTCATTTTTTGTATCCTGTGAGCAGGCAGACAGACCGGAACTTAAAAATACTCCTACTTGTGCTGTTTCAGGCCCGAACGGTTGTGTTGTTTCCCGTTCGCGTGAGGCAAAAGAAGTTGGTGTCCGCATGGGTATGCCGCTTTTTATGGCGAAAAAAGAGTTTCCTGATGTAAATTATATTGTTTGTGATCATCATAAGTATCATGAATATTCAAAACGCGTTATGGCATGCTTAAATGATTACAGTCCCGATGTTGAAATCGTTTCTGTTGATGAAGCGTATATTGACCTGACGGGTACGGAAAGATTATTCAAAAAAGATTATGTTGAAATAATAAAAGATATAAGAAAAGTAATTCTCGAAAAGACTGATATACCTGTATCTATCGGGTTAAGTCATTCAAAAATTCTGGCAAAACTAGCAAGCGATAAAGCGAAAAAAACAGGCGGAATTTTTAAAATAGGGGTAAATGATATTCAATCTGTTCTTAAAAAGACAGAGATAGATGAAGTTTGCGGTATTGGGCGTGCTAATTCGTTAACTCTCAAACGCAACGGGATAATGCTTGCATCAGAATTTATAGAAAAAGATGATGTCTGGATAAAATCAAAACTCGGTATCAACGGGGTTGAATTAAGACACGAATTACTTGGGGAATGTGTTTCAAAAGTGAACAGTAAAGCAGAACCACCAAAATCTATTCAGGATACGGGGGTTATTGGTGAAGGTACTTTTTCTGATGATATAAATATAATTAAAATGGAAATTTCCAGACATTTACACAGTGCTTGTTCAAGATTGCGGTATCATAAAGGTAAATGTAAAATAATAGGTTTAATGTTAAAAACAAAAGATTTTGCGATTTATTATGATAAACGAATTATGGTAAAACCTACCGATTTTGAATTAACCTTACAGAAATTTATAAATGAAATGCTCCCAAATTTGTACAGAGAAGGGGTTTTATACAGGGGAACAGGTATTGTTTTGGATGGTTTGACTTATGGCGGAGAACAACTTTCTCTATTTTCAACTGAAGATGATGAAAAAGAAAAAAACCTGAGCCAATGCATTGAAAATATAGAAAAAAAATTCGGTAAAAACACTATCAGGACAGGGTTTTAGATAAAATATATTTACCCTTCAAGTGCGGAAGCACCGGATACAATTTCAATAATTTCGTTTGTAATAGAAGTTTGACGGGCTTTATTAAAGGAAACAGTTAATTCCTTAATCATTTCTTCTGCGTTATTTGTTGCTGCTGACATAGCAGTCATACGGGCAGCAAGTTCACTTGCATAAGCTTCTAATAAAGCATGGAAAATTTCGTTCGTTATGTACATAGGAACGATTTTCTTTAAAATTTCCTTAGGGTTTGGAATAAATTCCATAAGCGCATCAAGTTTATGTTCTTCCTTATTATATTCAATCTTAACAGGTAAAAGTTCCCAATGCTGAATAGAATAAGACATCATATTATTGAATCTTGTTGTTATAACTTCAATTTTGTCTATTTCGCCTGAAACATAATCTTCTGCAATATCTTCAGCAATAATGTTTGCTCCCGATGAATTAGGATTATTCATTACGGCAATATATTTTTTGACGATATTAATATCTTTTCTGTGCTGGAGAGCCACAATACCCTTTTGACCTGCAACATAGAGTTTTGTTTCAATACCTTTTGAAGAATTTTCTTCAATGCGTTTAAGAACTTCTTTTATAATATTAGCATTATAAGCACCGGCTAACCCTTTATTTGAGGTAATTACAATAATACCTTCCGTTTTTACTTCCCGTCTGGTGAGCAGGGCAGGATAATTATTGATTGCGTGAGCATATTTTTCACTGCTATCCTGAAGGTCAGGTTGTTCACCTATTGTTGAAAGCATTCGTTTAAACATTACAAGCAATTCTTCTGAAAAAGGTCTTGATGATTTTACGGTATATTCAGCTTTTTTAATCTTTGCTGCAGCAACCATTTTCATCGCTCTTGTAATCTTTTGAGTGTTTTTAACACTGTTTATTCTTGTTTTTATATCTTTTAAATTAGGCATTATTTACTCCCGGTGCCCTGTTTTTTATAAACTATTATTATATTTTGTTAATTCTTTGCGAAGTTCTTCCGCATCTGCATCTTCGAGGTTTGAACCTGCGTTCAGTCTTTGAACAAGTTCAGGAAGATTTGCTTCTAAATGTTCAAACCAGCCTTTTTTGTAGCCCGATATATCTTTATTTTCAATACCATCAAGGAAACCTTCGTTTGCGGCAAAAAGGATAGATACCTGTTTTGCAACACTCAAAGGTTGATATTGAGGCTGTTTTAAGACTTCTGTCAGTTTTTGACCACGAAGAATTTGTTTCTTTGTTGTTTCATCAAGATCTGATGCAAACTGAGCAAAAGCTTCAAGTTCTCTGTATTGAGCAAGGTCTAATCTTAACTGACCGCCAACTTTTTTGATAGCTTTTGTCTGAGCGGCACCACCTACACGGGATACTGAAATACCCGGGTTTATTGCAGGTCTGATACCTGCGTTAAAAGATGATGATTCAAGGAATATCTGACCGTCCGTAATAGAGATAACATTTGTCGGAATGTATGCTGATACATCACCTGCCTGAGTTTCAATAATAGGTAACGCTGTAATACTTCCGCCTCCGAGTTTGTCGGATAATTTAACGGCGCGTTCAAGTAATCTTGAGTGAAGATAGAAAATATCCCCAGGATATGCTTCACGTCCCGGCGGTCTGCGTAAAAGCAAACTCATTGCACGGTATGCCTGAGCCTGTTTTGTTAAATCATCATAAATAATCAAAACGTGTTTACCCTGTTCCATAAATTCTTCTGCCATAGCAACACCTGCAAATGGTGCAATATATTGCATAGGTGCAGGTTCATCCGCAGTTGCGGAAACAATTATTGTATAATCCATTGCACCGTATTCTTCTAATGTTTTTGCGAGGTGTGCAACGGTTGATGTTTTTTGTCCGATTGCAACATAAACACAAATAACATCCTGACCTTTTTGGTTAATAATTGTGTCTATTGCAATAGCTGTTTTACCTGTTTGTCTGTCCCCGATGATAAGTTCTCTTTGACCACGGCCGATAGGTGTAAGAGCATCGATAGAAGTCAAACCTGTTTGCAGCGGCTGATGTACTGATTTTCTTGCAACAATCCCCGGAGCAACTCTTTCTACAGGTCTTGTTTTATCGTAAATAATATCGCCTTTGCCGTCTATAGGACGTCCCGTAGGGCTTACAATACGTCCGATAAGACCGTCACCGACAGGAACAGATGCAATTCTGCCTGTTGTTTTTACTATCATACCTTCTTTTATGTGTGCAAATTCACCTAAGATTACGACCCCGACATTATCTTCTTCAAGGTTTAACGCAATACCGAGTGTACCTTTTCCGTCGTCAAATTCTACAAGTTCGTTTGACATAACATTTCTCAAACCGTATACATGAGCAATACCGTCACCTATTTTCAGTACACTACCGACATTTGATACTTCGGTTTTTGCGCCGTAATTTTCTATACTGTTCTTTATAATTGAACTAATTTCATCAGGACTTATTACTGACATTTTATACCCTTTCTTTATATAGTAATTTCTTTATTAATTTCCTGTAATTTGTGTTGAAGTGAGCAGTCAACAATATTATCTCCGGCTTCAAACACTAACCCGCCAATCAGACTGCTGTCTGTTGCCCAGTCTAATTCGATTTCTTTGTTTAATATTTTTTGTAATTTTACTTTTATCATTGCTTTTTCGTTATCGTTTAACTCAATAGCAGATACGATTTTTATTTCTAAAAGTCCGTTTTGTCTGTTTAATTCGTTTTTATATTCTTTTACTATTGAGTTAAAAATGTTAAATCTGTTTTTATCAATGAGTAAATTTAAAAAGTTCAGAACAATTTCGTTTATATTGTTTCCAAAAATTTTATTTATAACACCCTTTTTCTCGTCATTTGAAACGATAGGTGATGACATAACTTTTTGCAGGTCATCGGAATTATTAAGAGATGTCTGAACATCTTTTATCTGGCTGAAAATATCTTCTTTGGATAATTTTTCGCCTGAAAATTCCATCAACGCATTTGCGTATCTTTGGGCTACAATTTTATTTTCGTTTTCTTCTGCTTTTGTCATCTTATAAATCAATACCTTTCAGGGCTTCAATACTTTCATTGATATATCTTATGTGTAAGTTTCTGTCCTCTTTTAAAAGTTTTTCAATATGGTTTTTAGCCATATTTATTGCTGTTTGTGCTGTTTCGTTTGTAAGATTTAATCTTAATTTTTCTGTATTTGTTTCAATTGCTTTTTGGGTACTTTTTGAGAAATTTTCAGATTGTTTCTGAGCATCCTCAACAAGTTTTTCACCGACAATAACAGCATTTTTTGCAGATTTATCGATAATATCAAGGATTTCTTTGTCTACTTCAATCCCTTTTTCCTGTGTTTCATAGAGGTTTTTGAGTGCATCTTCGTGTTCTTTTTTAGAATTGTTTATTTTATCCTCAATACTTTTTCTGCCTTTTTCCAAAGCGCCGGCTATGTCAAATTTATTTATTATCCAACCCAGCAAAAACAACATCAAAACAAAGTTGAACAGGTTTGATAATAAGATTTTATTCCAGATTTCCAGTAAAGTATTTATCATTAGTTTTCTACTTTCGTTTCATAACCAAGCACCTTAGATGCAACAGCACTTGCAAGGTCGTTGAGTTGAGCTTTTAACAATAATTTAGCCTCTCTTTCATCGCCTTCAAGTTCAGCATTAGCAATCGCCAAATCTTTCTTAGCTAAATCTCTTGCCGTAGATAAAATTGTTTCCTTTCTTTCTTTATATTCGGAAACCTTTTTATTGAAATTATCTTTGGCAATCAGACGGGACTTTTCGATATTTGCCTGCTGCTGTTGTTTAAGGTTTTCTGTTTTTTCTTCCGTTAATTTTGCTGCATCTTTTTCTTTTTGGATAATCTCTGCGCGCTCTTTTTGGATACGGGCAAGAGGTTTATACAAAATAGAATTCATAATCATCATAAATATGATGAAACTGAACATTGCAACAAAGAAGGTTGCATTAAATTCTAACACTCTTTACCACCTTTGTCTTATGAGAAAATTAATAAAAGTGCGATAAATAAAGCGTAAATAGAAGTTGCTTCCGCAAGACCTGCACCAATGATGAAGTTTTTGAAAGCTTCTGCTTTAATTTCAGGTTGTCTTGCAATAGCATCTAAAACACCTTTAGTTGCAATCCCAAGACCAAGACCGCCGCCTAATACGCCGAGTGCTGCAATACCTGCACCTAATCTTGATGCATCAAATATTTGTTCTGCTGCCATAATTTTTCCTTTCTTTTTATAATTTTTCCTAACTTTCTTTTTATGATTTTAATTTAATAACATTTACCCCTTTACCCCTTTACCCCTACTCTTCCTGAACAGACATTGTTATGTATGTTGAAGAAAGTAGTGCGAATACGAGTGCCTGAATAAGTGCTACGAATAATTCAAACAACATAAACGGTAAAGGTAAGAAACACGCAACCATACCGACGAAGGTTGCTATCATTATTTCACCTGCCAAAATGTTGGCAAAAAGTCGAAGTGCGAGAGAAAATGGTCTTACAAAAAGTTCAAGAGTATCAATGAGGGTAATAATAAGTTCACCCATTGACCAGCCCTTGAAGAAATATTTTCCTTTATTAACCTTAACTCCGTAATACATACAGTAGATAGCAACTACAATAGCCATTGCCGAAGTCATATTAATATCATTGTTTGGTGAAGCAAGTTCTCCCTGTGCAAGGTGAACAATTTTAAAAGGAATTTGTCCCACAAGGTTTGCTGTCAGAATAAACATAAACAAAGTAAGGATAAGAGGGTTATGTTTTTTAGATTCTTCCTCTCCCATACTTCCTGCAGTTATTGCAGAGAAATAATTTATTATTGATTCTCCGATATATTGCAATCTTGTCGGGATAACTGATGCATTTTTTACAATCATAATTGCACCAATCAACAAAATTCCCATCGCAAGCCACATAGTCAGCAATGTGTCAAAATTAACGCTGACAGCGTGTCCTGAAATAATTTTTGTTATGACCCAGTGGGTGCTTTCACTCATAGTAATACTCTCTCTTTTTCTGCTTAAATCGTATCATATATACCAATTTTATGCAAGAATGTAAAGGGTGCGATTTTCTTTAAAATCACACCCTTTTATCTGATAAAAATTTTATATTTTTTCTATTTTACCCTGCTTAAAATTTCTTCTATACCGTAAGGCATTGATGAAGGTACGGTTCTTAACTGATTTTCAACATTATGCGGGTTAGAAACTAAGTTTCTTGCAATATTTACAGGATCTTTGTAGAAAGCGTTCACAAATTCCATATATTTGTCATAACCCTGTTTGCTGATTGCGAAAATATCTTTTGTAGAATATTTTTGATTTGTTTCTTCTGCGAGTTCTGAGTGCAGTTTTGCACGTTGTTCTTCTGAAAGTTTAATCTCTTTATCGAGATATTTGATAGAAAGTCCGCCTGTGTAGTCTGATTCTGATTTAACATTTTCAAACCCGACAGAAATTTTGTATTCAGGCTGGTGCATATCTCTGTACTCGATATGGTTAGTGCCGTCAGCGTTATGAGTTAATTTCTTTCTGATGTTTGTTTTAAAATTGTCAATTACAGTCATTTCAGGTTCTTTTGACCATAATTTGTATTTTTTTGCAATTCGTGATGATTCTTTTGGTACAGATTTTGTTGTTAATACATGACCGTTTTGGATTTCTGTTAATTTTTCCCCTCTTGGAACGAAGAATAAGTCATATATCTTTCTTGCGATGTTTACACCCTGTTTAATCTGACCTTTTTTGGGTGCCTGTTTTATTCCGGTGAATGCCGGTCTGATGTTTTTGTTTAAGTTTAAGTTTGTGTTGTTGTAACTTCTGATTGGTTGATTTGCGATAATGTTCATATTTAACCTCTATTTTTTTAGTAAAGAATAATTCGTAATATATCTCATTCCCATACCCGGAGCATGGGCTCTGAGAGTGTCATCAACTAACCCTGCCTTAAATTCTTCTGATAAAGATTCTGCATTTACTTCTGCATCTTCACAAGAATTAGAGGAGTATTGATGAAAAGCATTGTTTTCTTTTTTTGCTTCATTTCTTTCTTTGAACCATCTTGTAACTTTGTTTCCTTTGATTGGTTCTTTATATCTTTTTGCAACGAGAGAAAATTCACCGTCGCTATTAATTGCTATAACCTGATTTATGCCTAATTTTCTCATTGTTGTAATATCAGGACGGCTGATTGGGTATCCGTTCGGATGACTGTGCATAATACCGATGTTTTCTTTGTCCAGAATTAATTTTTCAAGATTAGTAAGGTTACATTTTGAAGTATCACCTAAAAATTCACCGATAACGCGGTTTTCTTTCAGGTTGAAAACAACGGCATGTTCGTTCATGCCTTCTTTTAATGCCTGTACACATCTTGCTGTGCTGTATCTGAGCATTGATTTTGTGCAGTCAAATTTTTCCTGCAGCGGGCGAACATAATTTTCTGCCGTTTCTAAAATAGCACGGTTTTGTTCTGCGAGAATTTCGTTGCCGTTTGTAAGATTTTGAGCCTCATTTTTTGCGGCTTTTGCCAAACGCTTTGCTTCTCGTACACTTTTATTAAATTCTACTGGATCGAAACTAACCTTCATACCATGTTCAAGATTGATGAAAATTAAAATTGCCTAAAAAATTGGAATTGTAACATTTTATTAACAAAAAATGAAAAAATTTTGGTAAATTTTTGTAACAAATTCTTAATGAACAAAGACATGAACTAAAGATTTGGCTGAAATTGTCGTCATGCATGAAAAAGGGACAGATAAGGATTCGTCATGGGTTTATCATCTTCACAGGCAAGATTATTAAATTTGACTTCAAGAATGCACCAGATTGAGTACAATGCTGCGCGTATTGAAGCCATGAAATTGCAAATGGCGAATGAATCAGATAAGGCATATGACGAGTATTTGGAAGCACTGGATGCAAGAAAAGTTGTTGTAAAAACTATTCACACAGACGGTACAGTTACGTTTGTGGATATTACTGGCTACGATACTCTGACAAAAGCAGGTTACAGACTGTATTATGCTGATGGTGAAGAGTGCGGAGAATGGCCGGAATGGGCAGATAATACGGATATTGAGGTTAAATGTTCAATGGATCCGATTAATTGTACTCTGACAAGTCAGATTTTGACTAACCTTATTGATTCCGGGGTATTTGTCCTTGCCAAAAAAGCTGCAGATGATACAGAACCGCTTGTGGTTGAAGAACTGACAAGTGTTGCTAACGATACAGGTTTAATGGAAGTACAAGATGAAGTCGACCTTAAAAAGGCAGAAGCGAAGTATGAATCTGATATGCGTCGTATTGATATGAAGGACAGAAAATACGATACGGATCTCGCTGCCTTAGAAACAGAAAGAAACGCAACAAAACAGGAGATGGAAACACTTCAGACGGTTGCAAAAGATAACGTCGACAGAACATTTAAATTGTTCAGTTAAGAGGTATTTAAAAGAGTTTCAAAAATATAATTTTCCCTATAATTTTCCCTATATTTTTTCACACGCCACTTCTTTCACAAGTGGTTTTTTCTTTTGATGGGGGGTAAATATTATATTTTTTAAATTTTTTTCATTTACCCCTGTGGAAACCTTTTGTTTCGGAAACGAATCTTCCTATTGATTTTATTTTTCCTTCAATACAGTTTCTGCATTTGCCGGAATGTTCATTCAGGCAGATTTTATTAGGATAAATTTCATATTTCACTTTATATTCCGTATCGAGAATATTAGGCATTACAACATTAGCACCGCTTTTTAGTGCAATAATTCTGCCCATAGGGTTGATTGTTTCCATGGCGGTTGTGGCAGGAATATTTATATCAGGTAAAAGCATACGGACAATTGCCATAACTTTAAGAGCCATATCAAAATTTTTCGGGTTTAATTCACCCTTCAGCGGGGTATCAGGATGAGGGATAAACGGCCCTATTCCTATCATATCCGCATCAAGTTCTTTAAAGAACAGAATATCGTCTGCAAGAGATTCAACCGTTTGGTTTGGAAGTCCGACAAGACAGCCTGTCCCGACTTCGTACCCAAGTTTTTTTATGTTGTATAAACATTGTTTCCTGTTTTCTAAACTCATCTTCGGGTGCATTGTTTTATATAATTCTTCATCAGTAGTTTCTATTCTCAAAAGATATCTGTCTGCTCCCGCATCTTTGTATGCTTTATATTCTTCAAGGGTTTTTTCACCTATACTCAGGGTTATTGCCGTATCAAATTTTTTAATCTCAGAGATAATATAGCAAAGTTTTTCCGTATCATAGAAACTATCCTCACCCGATTGAAGAACAATTGTTTTGTAACCGAGTTCTGTTCCCTGTTTTGCGTATTTTATAATTTCGTCGGGTTCTAATCTGTACCTTTCGATTTTGGTATTTGGAGAACGCAAACCGCAATATTTACAACTGCATTTACATATATTGGAAAATTCTATAAGCCCTCTTAAGTGCACACCGTCTCCGACGTTTTCTTCACGAACACGGTCAGCATATTTGTATAATTCCTCTCCGTCTGAGTTTAAAAGTGATAGTATTTCATCTTTTGAAAGAGAATGTTCTTTATAGGCCTTTTCCAAAATATTATTCAAAGATGTCAACTTTATTTCTTCCTCTTTCTTTTGCTCTTGATAAAGCAGTTCCTAATGCTTCGATAAACTGTTCAGGCTGTTCAAATTTAGAATAGTTTGCACATAAACCTACACTGACAGTAATATTTGTCTTTTTGTCATCTTTTTCAAATTCGTGTCTTGAAATTTCTGTTCTCAGTCGTTCAATAGGTATAAGAGCTTTTGTAATAGGAGTGAAAGGAAGCATAATAACAATTTCTTCACTGCCATATCTGTAAATAGGGTCAGT
>CADBUY010000022.1 GCA_902797965.1 uncultured bacterium | reverse complement strand
GCAAACATTTTTGCGGGCGACCTTACCAGAATGTACTTAAAATTCGCCGATAAACAGGGCTGGAAAACAGAAATACTTTCAAAAACAGAATGTGAAGCAGGCGGATATTCAGAAATTATTATTTCAATAAAAGGTGATGCCGTATATTCAAAACTCAAATATGAATCAGGTGTTCACAGAGTTCAGCGTGTACCTGAAACAGAATCACAGGGCAGAGTTCACACATCAACCGCAACTGTTGCGGTTATGCCTGAAGTTGACGATGTTGAGGTTGAAATCAGACCTGAAGATATCGAAATGTCAACAGCGCGTTCGGGCGGTGCAGGCGGTCAAAATGTAAACAAGGTTGAAACCGCTGCAAGACTTTTCCACAAACCGACAGGAATTATGATTTTCTGTACGGAAGAGCGTTCTCAACTCCAAAACAAAGAACGGGCAATGGAAATTTTGAAGGCAAAATTGTACGATTTGGAAGTACAAAAACAAATGCAGGAAGTAACAGACCTCCGTCGTTCTCAGGTCGGAACAGGGGACAGAAGTGAACGAATCAGAACTTACAACTTCCCGCAAGGCCGTTTAACAGACCACAGAATAGGTCACAACCTTAATGTATGGACTGTTATTGACGGCGATTTGGAAGAATTAATCAATCTTTTGATTGAATATGACCAAAAACTGAAACTTGAAAAATTAGCACAAAGTGCAACATAACGAGGTATTATTGGTTAAAAGAAAATGCGTCGGTTGCGGCGAAATCAAAGACAGAGCAGAAATGCTTAAAATAACAAAGAATAATGCGGACGGAAAGATAGTCATAGAGCCGGATTGCAAGATATTTGGCAGATCTGCATATTTTTGCTATAATAAAAACTGTCAGGAGCTTGCATTAAAAAAGAACAAACTAAATCGAGCTCTTAAAACCTCCGAGGATTTGAAAGGGTTACTGGATGGACGAGAATATTAGAGTAAGTGAATTAGCGAAAGAATTGGGTTTAACAAGCAAAGAAGTGCTTGAAAAATTTGCCCAAATCTCTATAAACATCAAATCTCACTCTAATATCGTTACCCCTCTGCAAATACAAAAACTAAAAGACTTTATCGCTGACGGCTCAAAACTTCCAAGTAAAAAACCGAAGGCGTTTATTGTTAAAAAGGCCAAAAAAGTAAAGGAAGAACCGCCAAAAGAGGACGATAAAAAAGACGAAACAGCAAAAAAAGAAGCAAAACCTGAAAAAGCCGAACGCAAACAGGTTGAAGTAGTAAAGAAAGAACCAACCAACAGACTGGAAATCGTTAAACGAGTGCCTCTGAAACGCGTAGAAATTGTTCAGCAGGGCAACGGCAAAAAACCTATCCAAAAAGTTGTCGATCCGACAAAACCTAAAAAAGATTTGAAAACCGCTGACGGCGAAGGTAAAAAAGGTTCTGACGATAATGCAGCTCCAAAATCAGACAAACCGAAAAGACCGATAGAACGCCACATTATCCCTCAGGATATTTACGAAAATAAAGGTTTTTCAAAGAAAAAAGGTTCTTCTGACAAGAAAAAAGACAAAGATTATTCTAAAAAAGAAGAACAAGAAAGAATTTCATTAGAAAAAGCGGCAGCACAACACCATAAAAAGAAAGTTGTTAAAGAAGAAGCCGTAGAAGAAGTTAAATCAATCGTTGTTGACAAAGCTATGACAATTAGCGAACTTGCAGACAAAATCCACAAAACCCCTGCAGAAATCGTTAAATTCCTTATGTTCCAAGGTGTTATGGCAACAGTTAACCAATTGATTGATGTTGATATTATCAAGAAGGTCTGTGCGGAATATGAACTTGAAGTTCTTGAAGAAGATTTAGATGCTTATATTGCAGAAGAAGAAAAGAAAGAAGAAATCAAGAAACAGTTTACCGAAGTAGATAAGAAACTGCTCAAAAGACGCGCCCCTGTTGTCAGTATCATGGGCCATGTTGACCACGGTAAAACAACTCTGCTTGACAGTATCCGTGCATCAAAACACAAAATCGTATCAACCGAGGTTGGCGGTATAACACAGTCTATCGGTGCTTACACGGTTTATCTTGATAATAAAAAAGAAAAGAAAATTGTTTTCGTCGATACTCCGGGGCACGAAGCATTTACGGAAATGCGTGCAAGAGGTGCGAAAGCAACTGATATTGCTATCCTTGTTGTTGCTGCAGATGACGGTATAATGCCTCAAACGATAGAGGCTATTAACCACGCAAGAGCAGCAGAAGTGCCTATTATTGTCGCTGTTAACAAGATTGATAAAGCGGGTGCAGATCCTGACAAAGTATTAACCCAATTAACCGAACACAATCTTGTACCTGAAGAATGGGGCGGTGATACTATTACAGTTAAAGTTTCAGCACTTCTGGGGACAGGTATTGACGATTTACTTGAATATATCTGGTTATTAGCAGACCTTAAAGATTTGAGAGCAAACCCTAAAGCGGAAGCATCAGGGGTTGTAATCGAAGCTAACCTTGATAAAGGTAAAGGTCCTGTTGCTACTTTACTTGTCCAAAACGGTACTTTAAGAGCAGGAAACTGCATCGTTGTAGGTACTGCATGCGGTCGTGTAAGAGCACTGTTATCAGACTCGGGTGAAAGAATAAAATCTGCTGAACCATCTACTCCTGTTGAGGTTCTCGGGTTATCAGAAGTTCCGTCACCGGGTGAATATTTTGAAGTTGTTCAGAACGAAAAAGAAATGAAAGCAATCGTTACCGAACGACAAATAAAAGCAAGAGAAACAAGACTTGATGCAATGTTACCTGCACATATCAGAAAAGAATCAGGTGCGACAGGTGTCGGTGAGGAGGAAATTCCACAACTCAACCTTATCATCAAAGCTGATACCTACGGTTCAGCAGAAGCAGTATCACAGGCTATTGCTCAGTTTGAATCAAAAGAAATTATTACAAAAATTATCCACGTTGGGGTTGGTGACATTTCAGAAGCAGACGTTATGCTTGCATCAGCTTCAGGCGCTCTGATTTTGGGCTTTGCCGTTAAAGAAGATAACAACGCAGTTGTTGCGGCAAGCAAAGAACATGTAACTATCAAGAAATATGATATTATTTATCAGATACTTGAAGATATTGAAAAGACTATGATTTCACTTCTTTCACCTGAAACAAAAGAAGTTGTTGTCGGTACGGCAGAAGTCAGACAAGTATTTACTATCGGTAAAACCATTAAAATTGCAGGTTGTTATGTTACTGACGGTAAAATCAACCGTAACAACAAAGCAATCGTTAAACGTGACGGGGCTGAAATCTTCTCAGGCAGCATAGACCAGCTCAAACGATTTAAAGACGATGTTAAAGAAGTTGCTCAGGGTTATGAATGCGGTATTTCGTTTGTTAAATTCAACGATGTTGAAGAAGGCGATATTATCGAATTTGTAAAAACAGAAGAAATCGAACGTACCGAACTCGAATAAGGTATAAAAATGACACTACGAAATGAAAGAGTAAGAAAAGAATTGATGCGTGAAATCTCTGATATCTTAAGAAAAGAAGTCAGAGGTTTGGAAGGTGTTGTATCTATTGTTGATGTAGAAGTATCACACGATAATTCTTACGCAAAGGTCAAATACAGTGTTCTGGGAAACCCTGAACAGGTAGAAAAAGATAAAGAAGTTATTGAAAAAAGCACCTCTAAAGTAAGATACGAAGTAGGAAAAAGAATAAGATTAAGATTAACCCCTGAAATCAGATTTGTATACACAGATGCCCTTGAACAAGGTTCAAGAGTAACAGAACTTATTGATAAAATATCAAGAGGCGAAATTTAGAATTGTTCCCTCGCCCCTGCGGGGAGAGGGTCAGGGTGAGGGGAATTATGTTTGGTTTTCTTAATGTTTATAAACCCGTAGGAAAAACATCTCACGATATTGTGGGATATTTAAGGCGCGTAACCAAAATCAAACAAATCGGACACGCAGGCACACTAGACCCGTTTGCTGAAGGGGTTTTGCCTGTTGCAATAGGAAAAGCAACAAGGTTAATTGAGTATTTAAATAGCGATAAAGCCTATATCGGAAGATTTTGTTTCGGAAAATCAACAGATACCTACGATATTGAAGGCAATGTTGTTGAAACCTTTGATAAAAAGATTACAAAAGAACAATTTAATAATCTGCCCCTGCCACACGGTGAAATTGAACAATTACCGCCAATCTATTCTGCAAAAAGAGTAAACGGAAAAAAAATGTACGAACTTGCAAGAGCGGGAGTTAAAGCAGATGAGATAGATATAAAACCATCTAAAGTTACTATTTATGAAACAAAACTTCTTGAATTTAATGAGGAAGAACAATGGGCAGATATTTATGTTAAATGTTCAAAAGGCACTTACATACGAAGTATTGCAAACGATTTGGGAAAAGCGCTGAATAACGGCTGTTATTTGTCCAAACTCAAACGAGTCCTTGCAGGAAATATAGATATTGAAAACAGCATCAATTTAGACGATTTAAAAACACCTGAAGATGTTGAAAAAGTCCTTTTAAATCCTATTAATTATTTACCCCTGCCAAAACAGGAATTAAATGATATTGAATATAAACGCATTACTCACGGTATGAATATTTATAACCGAATATCTGAAAAAGACGGGATTGTGATACTTGTTAAAGATAATCAACTTATTGCTATTTCAGAAGTAACTCAGGACGGACTAAAGCCAAAAAAAGTTATGATATAGATTATCTGTAAATTCTGTAAAAACTTTTCTTAATAAGACTTTCCGGGTCTGTATTTCCTTTTTTGAGTTCTGAATCTATAACAACATTTGCTATCTGAAGTTCCCCGTTATCATAAATTATATGCTGACCTAACTCCCATTCATAAGGCGATGCAGTTCCGAATTTATATTTTTTAGAATTTTCTGAAGTTATTTTTGTATCAAAATGCATAGGCCCGTAAAGAACACTATCACCTGTTTTAAATCTTGAATATTTAACTCCTCTTGTTGCAAGTAAATCGATAATATTAAGGTATTGTTTATCGCTTTCAAAATCACTCTCACAAGAACCCAAAACAAAGGCTTTTGCATTCTTTCCCTGCTGCTCCAGTTGGTCAAGCAGCGCTTTTTCTATCTTATCAAAATTTCTGTTTTCAGGACGATGCGGATTAAGGTGATTTAGGGTTAATCCTTTATCCCCGTAAATGCCAACAACAGTACATTCCTGAACGGAATCAGTCGCACATCTTTCTTTTGTTGTAATAGTTTGTTTCATTGTCCACGGACTGTCTACAAAATGGTTATCATCAATATCTTTTCTTTTATCAACATATTCTGCCGTAGAAATCGGTCTTATTTTAAGCCCGTTTTTATCGACAATTACCCCGTCAGAGTGAAGATAGTTATCAACATTTTTTTCTTCAGATTTTCTTGAAAATCTGGCTGTACTTTTATCTTTCGGGTAATAAAATCTCCATGTTTCGTGTTTTTCTTCACCATTTGGCGAGATTGTTGTCTGATTTATATCGGTAATTTTACTTTTTGAGCTGTCTCTTTTTGTGTATTCATACACTCTTTTTTGGACTTCTTTTTCTTTTGTGAACCTGTCCACTTTATTCTTTTGCTGAACTAAACGCAGATTATTGGCATCTTTAAAGGTAAAAAGCTCAGTATATTTGGTACTTTCAGGCACAAAAACATAATCAAAACTAACCGCCCCTTCAGGAACAGAAACTTCTCTGATTTTTAACAAAGATATTGATCTGTCGACAATTTTGCATGTTGTATTTCTTATAGATACCATTTTATTACCAATATATAGAGTACTCGGTAATATAAAAACGGAACATGTATTTTTTTGTTATTTTAAAAGAGGTTCTTGTTTACATTTGTTATATAATTATTTTATGAACATTTTACAGGAATTTGATACAATTGCAGCAATTTCAACTCCTATCGCCACAGGCGGGGTAGGTGTTATTCGTATTTCGGGAGATAAAAGTTTTGAAATAGTATCAAAAATATGTTCAAAAAAAGAATTTAGTCCAAATATTATCACGCTTTGCTGGATACTGGACGGGGATAAAAAAGTTGACGAAGTACTTATTCTGCCTTTTAAAAACCCAAAAAGTTATACGGGGGAAGATGTTATAGAAATTCACTGTCACGGCGGAGTGAATATTGTGAAAAAAATTCTTGAACTTGTGTTGGCAAACGGTGCAAGACATGCAGAACGCGGTGAATTTACAAAGAGAGCTTTCCTTAATAAAAAAATGGATTTATCACAGGCAGAAGCCGTTGCCGATTTAATACATTCAAAAACAAAAGAATTTGTAATGACTTCCGCTAAAAACCTGTCGGGAGTACTCGGACAAAAAATATCGGAAATAAGAAAAGATATATTTGAAGTATTGTCAAGAATAGTTGCAGGAATTGATTTTCCGGAAGATGTAAAAGAACCTGAATACGATTATTTAATCTCAGAATTTGAAAAATCAATAAAAGAAATTGATAAAATATTATCAACAGCAAACACTTCTAATGTACTAAGACAGGGGGTTTCTGTTGCTATTGTGGGAAAACCGAATGTCGGAAAATCATCTCTTTTTAATACTCTTTTAAACCTCGACCGAGCAATAGTTACGGATATTGCGGGAACAACAAGAGATATTTTAAAAGAAACTCTCGATTTTGGTATACCTGTCACCCTGATTGATACCGCAGGAATAAGAGATGATGATGAAATATCAAAGGTTGAAGAAATCGGGATAGAATATTCAAAACAGTCGCTTGATGAGGCTGATTTAGTCCTTTTCCTTTATGATGCTTCAACGGGAATAACCAAAGATGATGAAGTTATCTGGGATTTGGTAAAAAATAAGAAAAATATCAAAATTGCAAACAAATCAGACCTTACGGATATTGATACGAACGATTTAAAAATATCTACTAAAACAGGAAAAGGCATTGATGAATTAAAAACAAAAATTAAAGAAATCGTTTGCGATATTAACCCTGAAACTCTGGAATTTTCAACAAATTTGCGTCAGCAAAACTGTCTTGAACAATCAAAATCAGCTCTTTTGATAGCCCTGGACGGTGCTAAACGAGGAGAATTACAGGATATGATTTCTATTGATGTAAAATCTGCCCTTCTTGCTCTTGATGAGATTACAGGCGAAGTTATAACCGACGATATTTTAAACAACATTTTTGATAATTTCTGCATTGGAAAATAATTTTTTAAGTGCGTCCAAATTTGACACACATATAATTTAAACTTTATAATGTATACAAGTTATAAAGGGAGTAAATTATGGACGATAAACCAAGATATTCAAGAGTTTCTGATATTATTCAGTTAATAATTCTTATGCAGTCAAAAATAAACGGAGTTACACTGCAGGATATACAGGAAGAATTTGGTGTATCAAGAAGAACAGCAGAGAGAATGAGGGATAGTATTATGAATATTATGCCTCATGTAGAAGAAATAGAAACTCATGACAGAATTAAGCGCTGGGGATTTACAAATTATTCTTTGAGAGAAGTTGTTTCTTTCTCTGCTGAAAATATCGCACTTTTAGAAAAACTTACCCAAAACCTTGATAAAATAACAGCTAAAGAATTGAAAAATATTATCACCAAAATTAAAGCTTTAAACAGCAGAAGAATAAATTCTATTGAAAACGAGGTTGAATTTTTGATGCACTCGGAAGGATTCGGGATAAGACAAAACCCCGTTTATAAGATAGATTTAGACGCTCTTTCAACAATAAGACAGGGGATAAAAGACGGACTTAAAATAACTGCAGTTTATCACGATAAAAAAAGAACACTTGAACCTTTGGGAATATTGTTCGGGGAAAAAATACATTTAATTGCAAGAGAACCTGATAAAGGTGAGGGCGAATTTAATTATCTTTTACACAAAATGAAAGATATAAAACTGACAAGAGAATCTTTTGATTCAAAGGGTTTCAATATTCAGGAATACGCAAACCTGTCCTTTGGAATTTACCATGGTGAAATCTATGATGTAAAACTTTTATTCTCGCCTGAAGTGGCAGAAGATGTTTTACAATACAATTTCCACCCAACCCAAAAAATGAAACAACTTGAGGACGGTTCAGTAAAAGTATCATTTAAAGCAAGCGGCGACAGACATATCATCTGGCACTTGTTTAAATGGGGAAATAAAGTTAAAATATTATCACCGGAAAAACTAAAAAAAGCATACAAAGACTATATGTTAGATGTACTTAAAGAAATGTAGGGGTAAATTAAAAGATTAGTATAAAAAAGAGTTATTATTAACAAATCTTAATATTATAAATATTCAAATATTTAATTATATTTTTCCCTGATTGTTTTTCTTTGATTAAAATAATTTGTTTTTTTAATTTATCATTTTTTATTTTATGTAATTTATTCCGCAAAAATAAACATATTTTTCTGCCTGCTTGTACCTTAATTTATTCTTTATATCTGTAAATATTGACTGTTTTCGGGAATAACTATTATAATAGTTATTGTTATAAAAAAACGACAAACCTCATATAATTATAAAGAAGGAGAAAAAATGAGCGAATTTACTTACAGACGACTGGATAAAAAAGAATATACAGATGCCGATATTAAAAAGATGATTGAAGAAAATAATGTAAGATTTATAAAACTTCAATTCGTTGATATGAACGGACAGGTTAAAAATTTGTCTATTCCGGCATCACACATAGACAGAGCGCTGAATAATGATATTATGTTAGACGGTTCTTCTATTAAAGGGTTCAGAAGTATTGAAACATCAGATATGTTTTTCTATCCTGATAAAAATACTTTTGAAATTCTTCCATGGAGAAATGAAGAAGGATATCAGTCAGCACGCATAATTTGTGATATTTATAATGCAGACGGAACACCGTTTGAAGGCTGCCCTAGATGTAACCTTAAACGAGTTATGAACGAAGCACAAAAGTTAGGTTTCACAATGAATATTGGGCCGGAAGCTGAATTCTTCCTTTTTGCAAAAGATGAAGATGGTAATATCACAACTACAACACAGGATAAAGCCGGTTATTATGATGTTGGGCCGGAAGATTTGGGTGAAGATGTTCGTTCTGATATCGTTACAACTTTGCAGGAAATGGGATTTGATATAGAAGCATCCCACCACGAAGTTGCTGACGGTCAGCACGAAGTTGACTTCAGATATGCTGATGTTCTTACAACTGCGGATAATGTAGTTACATTTAAAATTGTTGTAAAAGCAATTGCTGCTTTACACTATTTGCATGCAACCTTTATGCCAAAACCAATTTTTGGTATCAACGGTTCAGGTATGCACTGTAATATTTCATTATCAAAAGATGGTAAAAATGCTTTCTATGACGAAAAAGCAGAATATCAGTTATCAGATACTGCAAAATGGGCTATCGGCGGACTTTTGAAACACATTAAGAGTATAACAGCTATTCTTAACCCAACAGTAAACAGTTATAAACGATTAGTTCCGGGGTATGAAGCACCTGTTTATCTTGCATGGTCACTTGCAAACAGAAGCGCGCTTTTGAGAGTTCCTGCAAAACGCGGTGTTGCAACAAGAGTTGAACTTCGTTCACCTGATCCTGCTTGTAACCCATATTTGGCTTTTGCTGCAATATTAGAAGCATGTATTGACGGTATCAGAAATAAAATTGATCCGCCTGCTCCTGTTGAAAGCAATATTTACAAACTTACTTCTAAGGAAAGAAAAAGACAAAAAATTGATTCACTTCCTGGTACACTTAAAGAGGCTGTTGAATTGTTTGACAAATCACTTGTCGCAAATGCGGCTCTCGGACAGCATATTATGAATGAATTTGTTACCACTAAAGAAAAAGAGTGGGATTCGTACAGAACCGCTGTTACCAAGTGGGAACTGGATAAGTATTTAGCAAGATACTAATTATCAAAAAGGGAAGTTAAAACTTCCCTTTTTTAATTTATACATGCCTATTTTTTTACAAATCTTTTTGTATAAAAACATGTATAAATTATGTAGAAAACTTTTTTTATTCTACATGTTTTAACCGAAAATTTTAAAATTTAAAAATTTTCTACTAAAAAAATAATTTTATACAAAATTTTTTTATAATTTTATACATGGGAAAAATAATACTATAACTTAATTTAAAGAAGTTTTCTACAAATATTTGCATCTTATTACTTATTATTATTTTTTTAAATTAATTAAATAAACTAATTAATTCAAAAAATAAAAAATTGTTGCAATTTGTATATAAAAGTATATGTAAATCTTTTAATAAAAGGGGTTTTGGTATAGAATATTCTTATACAAATCAATAAACGGGAGGAATATAATGGAAACTGCAACATTGGAAAATAATGTGGAACAATCAACAACTTCTGAATTATCATTTCAGATAGAAAAAGAAGTTTTATTAAATGGTCTTAGAATAGTTGAAAGAGCAACAGCTCAAAACGGTTATCAGCCGGTTTTGGCAAACATTTTGTTTGATGCTGCCGATAAAACTAAAATAAATTTATATGCAACAGATTTTGATATGACTATCAGTACATCTGTTGAAGCAAATGTTAGTTCTTTAGGAAAAATTACACTTCCTGCAAAGAAAATTCTTGATATTGTTTCAAGACTCAATGACGGTATTATAGATTTTGTTCTTAACGGAACTGTAATGACCATTAAAAGCGGTAAGTCAAAATTTGATATAATAGGTATTTCTGCTACAGAATTTCCTAAAATTGAATACCTTACAGAAGAAGATAATGAAATTGAATTAGATCTAAAACCTTTTATTATAGGGGTTAAAGAAGTATGTTTTGCAGCTGCTTCTTTTGAATCTAATAACAACTTATTATCAGGTGTTGTTTGCGATATTAACAAAAATGTTTTGGAAATTGCATCAACAGACGGTAACAGATTATCAAGAGCGAAAAAGATTATCTCTAATAAAGATGATAAATCTGTTAAACTGATTATTCCTGCTAAAGTTTTACAGGAATTTATGAAGGTTAGTTTCTTTATTGAAGAAGATACAATTAAACTTTACACAAAAAATAATAAGATTATGTTTAAATCAGATAATATTACAATGATTTCTAATCTTATGAATGGTCAATATCCGCAATATAACCAGTTGATACCTCAAAGTTTCCCTAAAGAAGCAAAGGTTAATGTGAAAAAATTATTATCTGCTTTGGAAAGAGTTTCAACAATGGTTGATGAAAAGAAGAAAACTGTAAAATTCAGTTTCACAGAAAACAGTCTTAATTTGATGTCTGCTACTCCGGAATCAGGTAATTCTGAAGATGAAATTGATATTTTATACAGCGGAGAAGATATTCTCATAGGATTTAATTATCAGTATTTATTAGATTTTATTAAGAATGTTGATGCGGAAGATGTAATCATTTGTATGAATACAAACTTATCTGCAACAGTATTTAAACCAAATAACGAAGAAGATTATATTTATCTTGTTATGCCTGTCCAGATAAGATAGAGAGTAAATTTATAAATAAGAAAAGCGGTAAAAATTACCGCTTTTTTTATTGTTGTTCTTCTTCTTTTTTCTTTTTCCTGTTTTTAATCTTTTTAAGGTGTTGTTCCCATTCTCTGTACCATGCAAGTTTCTGCTGGAATAATGTGTTGTATCCGTCAAATTGAGCATTTGATACTTCTAAATTTTGTTTATCACAAAGTTTTTCAAGTTTTGATGCCAAATCTGCAGACAGTTCTTTTCTGTCTTGTTTATCATCAGAAAGAACAATATTTTCACCCATTTCTATCCATACTTCCGGTCTGTTATCTCTCAGGAAGTAGTAATTTACTGCAATAGGCAAAACATTAACTTTTCCGTATTCTTTTATTGCTTTTTGAGCAATATAAGCAAGACCTGTCTGAAATTCAATAGGTCTGTGGTTAGGTGGGTTAATAATTCCCTGAGGGAAAAGATATAAAATTGCTTTAGGATCTTTTAATACTCTGACAGAATATTTTAAAGATTCCATAGCGGTTTGGGCAGATTTTTTGTTTACACTAAAAGCACCTCCGCGTCTTAACAAAGGGAATCTGTTTAATTCTTCTACCATAAGTCTGATTTCTTTTTTACAAAGTCTGTTGCAGATATTATATCCGACTATACCGTCCCACCAGTTTGTGTGAGGTGCATAAAAGATTGTCGGGTAGTTTTCATCTCTGTTTAAATAGTTTTCATAACCTTTATATCTGAAAGCACAGAATCTGTCTTCAAGCATATTATAAAAGAATCTGTCAGCAACCCAGAGCCAAAATTTAGATGTTCTGGCAGGTCTGAATTTTTCCTCTTTTCCTCTTTGTTTGGTAGGTGTGATATCATTATATAATTTACTTAAATCAGTTTCCATACACATTTCTTCCATTAGTTATGCCACATATATATAATAAATTGAAATTGTATAAATGTAAATAGTTTATTTTTCCGAAACACCGTCGGGTATGAATTTTAAACCATTTTTTACCCAGTAATTTTCCAAAGGTTTAATATTCTCATTTATTGTAAAATAGGTTGAACCTGAACCTGACATAACAGAATCAGGATAAATATTTTTAATTGTCTGTAATTCTTTATAATCG
>CADBUY010000021.1 GCA_902797965.1 uncultured bacterium | reverse complement strand
GTCCCAAAAGGGAGGGAAAGAATAAACCTCACCACATCCCTCTCCTCAAAAGGAGAGGGAGCAAGTTAATAAATCTATCACAATAAATTCCTCCCCTCAATAGGGGAGGTTAGGTGGGGTGTGTATTAATACTTATTCTATCATAATTAACACCCTCCCTTTCCCTCCCTACTAAGGGAGGGGAAACAAGTCTTGTCATTGCGAGCAGCTCAAAGGCTTGAGACGCGTGGCAATCCAGCTATTTATATTTAAGCATGTATATCTTGCATTTGACTAAATGAAAATAGTTAATAATAGGCTAGATTCCTCGGATGCTGGAGCGGGAGTTGCGTAGCAACTCATTCCTGCAAACAATGCCTCGGAGTGACAAAGCGTGTCAAGCCTCATTATTTACCCCTCACTACATTTTTACTACTTCAGGTAACTCTTTTATCTCATAAAAAATCTTGGCATTATGAACGAAATCTTCAGGGTTTGAGCTGACATAAAATTGCTCTATATTAATGTTGTCAGGCAGTGCCTGACCTACTCTTCTAAAACAGACCTATGTTCTCCCCTCGGGGGAGAATTTAAGAGGGGGATATTTAACCATCACCTCACCCCATTCCCTCTCCTCAAAAGGAGAGGGAGCAAATATTGTCATTGTGAGGCTCGTTAGTAGTAGTTTTGCACCTCCCCTTAATAGGGGAGGTTAGGTGGGGTGTGTATTAATACTAATACTAGAATTAACACCCACCCTTAATCCCTCCCTACAAAGGGAGGGAAACAAAAAATCATCCCGTCCCAAAAGGGAGGGAAAGAATAAACCTCACCACATCCCTCTCCTCAAAAGGAGAGGGAGCAAGTTAATAAATCTATCACAATAAATTCCTCCCCTCAGTAGGGGAGGTTAGGTGGGGTGTGTGTATTAAAACTTATTCTATCATAATTAACACCCTCCCTTTCCCTCCCTACTAAGGGAGGGAAAACATAAAATCATCCCCCACCCTTAATCCCTCCCCCGAGGGGAGGGAAAACAAAATAAACCTCACCCCAGCCCTCTCCTTAAAAGGAGAGGGAGTTGTTTTACCCCTCACTACATTTTTACTACTTCAGGTAACTCTTTTACATCATAAAAAATCTTAGCATTTTGAACGAAATCTTCAGGGTTTGAGCTGACATAAAATTTCTCAATATTTCTGTTATCAGGCATTGCTTGACCTAATGTTCCCTCTCCCATTGAAATCGCTGAAGGTGGAGGGGATATCAATAAACCTTTTGAGTTCAAATCATCTTTTATATACTTAACAAAAATTTCCGCAGGGTCAATAAACAACTCTTTTGGCGCATATTTAACAAATTCATTCATCAAATACGGATAATGAGTACACCCCAATATTATTTTATCCGGCTTAAATTCTAACATTTCTTTTAGTTCGTATTCAATTTGAGCCTTATCCTGTTCAATATGCAAAGATGTCTTTTCTACAATTCCGACCCAATTCTTACTTGCCATTTCCTTAACTTGAATATTTGAATTGCCTTTTTTGAGTTCTTCTGAATACTTACCGGACTTAACAGTAGCTTCTGTAGCAAATACCCCTATTCTTTTGTAATTATTAACTCCGATACTCTTAGCACAAGTCTGGATAATCGGGTAAATTGGAAATGGATATGGGGCATTCTTCATTATCTCATCATAAGCTTGTGCTGATGATGTATTACAAGCAATTACAACGGCTTTAACGTCTTTTGACTGCATAAAGTCTAAAATGTTCTTGGCATAACCTACAAGTTCTTCTTTTGATTTATTACCATAAGGCAGATGAATAGTGTCACCAAAATAAATCACACTTTCGTTAGGTAATGCTTTGCGGAAGCGTGATAAAACGGAGAGTCCTCCGACTCCCGAGTCAAAAAATCCTATTGGTGATGTGTTATTCATTTTTCTCAAATACCCTCTTCCTACCCCTTCTCCAAGGGAGGGTGCTACAAGTTATTATTAAGTTGTACCCTCTCCCCTGCCCTCTCCGTTGGACGAGGGAGAAGCAAAAACTTCTTATTTATGTGCTTTTAAGTATTCAATTATACCCTCAGCAATTGCTTTTGCAGTAGCTTGTTTACGTTTTTCCGTAATAAGTTCCGCTCTTTCGTCAGAATTAGACAAGAAACCTGTTTCAACAAGAACTGCCGGAACTTCAGTATGATTTATTACATAGAATTTTGATTTAAGAATACCTCTGTCTTTTGTATTAATATTTTTTATTAAGTGTTTTTGTATTACTTCAGCAAGCTCTTTACTTGGCTCATGATAATAATGAGTTTCAATACCGTAAGGTTCTGTTGCAACAGCTGAGTTAACGTGAACACTTACGAAGATTTGCGGATTTTCTGCTTCCGTATAATCACATCTATCCTGCAAACCTACATAAACATCCTCTGTTCTTGTCATAGCAACTTTATACCCTTTTGATTTAAGAATGGAAGCAACTCTCTGAGATAAATCCATTGTTATATCTTTTTCATTAATACCTTCTCTAATAGCGCCATAATCCGTTCCTCCATGACCGGGGTCAATTACTACCTTGTTTTTTATAGGCGGTTTTTTAGGTTCTACAACATCTGATGACGATTTTTTATCTTCCGGCTTTGTTTCTTTCACAGAAGAAACTGTCAGTCTTATTGCTCTTCCATCAACACTCTGAGCTACTTGAATAACATCATCTTTTTTAATTTTCATCTCAGCTTTTACACCAATACTCGGCAATAATGATAAAGTCATTGATTTGAAAGCTGTACCGTTAAAGGTTTTTATTAAATCCGGTTCATTATAGCTTTTAACATTGAACAGGTATAAAGTTAAATAATCATCATTTCTGATAATTGAATGCACTACAGGCGTAGTAAAAGACAAAATAAGTTCATTTGATTTAGTTGTAAGTTTCTTTGTATAAGCTTTTTGAATATTCGCAACAGAGCTGACTAATGTTGTATGATTTAGCTTATCTGCATTTATAAGAAGCATTGATTGAGCATCTGCCGAATATATCGGAATATATTTTTCGGGTTTATCGGTAGTAACTACTATTCTGGCGCGGTTATATTCAAATTGTCCGATTTTCGCTACATCAGTACAACCACCGTTAGGACAAATTGAAAGTTCCTTATTTCTAATCTTTTTATCAACGTAAGTATTAGGTAAATCTATAACAACACGCTTTGGAGAATCTAAAGTAAAGACCTTGGTTGATGTCATTTGCCCCAAACCGCTTACCAACAAACCGCCGTTTTTAATATAATATCCGTTAATAAAATACTTTGTTCTTAATTTAAGATCTGAGGATAAATCAATTGATATAACCGAATCATAAGTTTTTCCGTCATTAGTATTTAGTGTAGAAGATGAAAATGCTTTATATATATCATTCATTACAGCAGAAGTGTTTTTATTTTGAGATGAAAAATTCTGAGGCGTATTCATTTGTGTTTTTTGAATAACCTGAGAGCCGGCTACAATACTTGAATAAGGATTAAGTGCAGGATTTTCATCATAAATCACATTAAAATAATCATTTATAAAAGCCGGTGAATCAGCCTTGATAATTATATTACCATTTACATTCAAAAGCTTGATTTTAGAAGTATCAAACCCTTCATCAAAAGTTACAACAACACGAACAACATTCGGTTCGGTTGAAAATTGTGCTAATCTGATTTCTTTGATATTGCTTTTTTCAAATACTAATTGTTGTTTTGCACCAATCAGAACGGAATTATTTATATCAAAATAAATTCTGTTTGGATTATTCAAGCGGACACACTTAGCCGAAGATACGTCAAAATCTGATTGTCCCTCAATATTAATAAACACAAGTGACGCCGAATCATCATAGGAAAGCGACATTACTTTTGCGGACTCTGCAAATACCGACTGTGTAAAAAATATTAGAAAACATATTATTAAAAAAAATACTTTTTTTAAATATTGCATATTATATAGAACCCAAATCTCTATTAGATTATAGCTAAAAATCAAGCAAATGTAAAGAATTGGAATTAATGTTACTAATGTAAAAATTAGTTCACATTTAATGACAAATTTGTAATGTTTTTATATGATATTAATAGAAATTGGAATTAAGGAGTTTGGGCTTCATGGTTAATAAGAAAATAGAAGTTGTTAATCCGCAGAGTGCATTATCTGGTGAAGATGATATATTTACAGCACTATCGACTTCAGCATTGCTCGCTAAAAGTGCTGTTCCTTATTCACACAGACGTATTGCAGACAACTATGTAATTATAAAACGTGTATACAGGTTTCAGGCCGTTCAAAGCAGAATAACAAATGCCGAGATGCAGCTTCTTAAAAAATACGATTTTAATACTCTTGAATATTCAACAATAAAACAAGTAAATGAAGAACTTTCATATCTAAAAAAATGGTCAACATCATCTAACGAGTTACTTAGAAAAGATGCGGATCAGCTTCTTCAAATCAGATGCAAAGAGCTTAAATATATTGTAGCAAGCAGGTATGCAAGTGTTACTAATGAAATATATAACGGCTACAAAGCTCTTGAAAGATATTTTGAAGAAATATCAAAATTTTACACTCCAATTTGTTAACAATTTTTAATAATATGGCAAATTCTGACCTTTACATGTTTTATTAACGGTGAAAGGTTAGCTTGTATGTATATTAGTCCTATAAATAGCAATAATAACAGTACGGCGTTCGGACATAACAATCCGTGGGCAGACAGCCCTTATAATAAAAAAGAAAAAATTACGGTTGCAGCAACTACAGCACTCGGAGCATTTGCAGGCATGGCATGTCATGCAAAAATAAAAGGGTATTCTCTTAATCCCAAAAGAATGTTCAGGAACATAGATAAATCGTATTGGAATAAAATTGATTTTGATGACGTTCCTGTAATAATGATTGGTGCAGGCTCATGCTTGGGAGGACTTACCGGCGGATACATTATTGATAAGAATAAAGAAAACAGAAAAGCTAAAAAAAGAGAGGCTCTCTTGCAAATAACAAATATTTCGCTTCCTATTATTTCAACAGTTCAGATGTCAAATCTGGGAGAAAAAATAGGTAATAAATATTGGGATAAAAAACGACCAGAAAATTTACAAACATACAGAACAAAACTTCCTAAAGGGTTATTTGCACTAACAGGTTTATTTGGAGGCGTATTTGCAGCAAACATAATTGCAAATAAAATTAATGAAAAAATATTCCACCAAGGGAAAGGCAGACCTGTTCAGGCAAGTGACTTTTCTGCTCACTTAGATGATTTTTGCGTAACGGCAAGACAAGTAAGCAAAGCAAAAATAACCGATTATATTCAAAAACTCGTTCCGTTTGCATTAATGATTGCGGGTAATGAAATTGGTAATACTACAGTTGAAAATGCTGATTCATAGCAATTAATCAGATGAATATTTAGCAATAAGAAGTAAAAGTTTTTGGGATTATTCAGGTTTTGCCATCAGAATGACGGATTGATGGACAGTAGTGAATTGAATCGCGCAATGACAATAATCTGCTCCCTCCCCTCGGGACTCTGCCGAAAGAAAGGTGACTAAATGTCACGTTTCTTGAGAGGTAGGTTAGGGAGGGGGATGATTTTTTGTTTTCCCTCACTAAGTAGGGAGGGATAGGGTGGGTGTTAATTCTAGCATTAGTTTTAATACACACCCCACCTAACCTCCCCTATTGAGGGGAGGAACAAAACTACTACTAACGAACCTCACAATGACCGTTTTCCCTCCCTTTGTAGGGAGGGATTAAGGGTGGGTGTTAATTATGATTGAATAAGTTTTAATATACACCCCACCTAGCCTCCCCTATTGAGGGGAGGAACAAAACTACTACTATCGAGCCTCACAATGACCGTTTTCCCTCCCTTTGTAGGGAGGGATTAAGGGTGGGTGTTAATTCTAGCATTAGTTTTAATACACACCCCTCCTAACCTCCCCTATTGAGGGGAGGTACAAAACTACTACTATCGAGCCTCTCAATGACCGTTTTCCCTCCCTAAGTAGGGAGGGATTAAGGGTGGGTGTTAATTCTAGCATTAGTTTTAATACACACCCCTCCTAACTAGGGGAGGAATCTAACGAACCTCATAATTATAATATTTACCCCAAAATTTCCCCCACAAAAAAAAATATTTTACCCCCAAATTTACTCCAAAAATTTACCCAAAATTTACCCCCTCAAAAAAAAAGCCACATTTTTATGTGGCGTAAAATTAGTAAGATGTAAGATGGGGTTATAAGTAAATTTAAAATTCTTGTTTATGCAGCTTGAGGTTTGTTTAATGCATTTTCTACATCTGCTTTAACCATATTGTATGCAGTTGTTACACTTTTTTGTTGTATACCGCTGCCTTTTGAATCATTACCTTCAAAAGCTTCTTTCAATTTTTGTGCATTTTCTTTTGTCTTATCAGCTTGGAATGCTTTTAGAGCATCCATGAATGTTTTAATATCAGAGGTTTCCTGTTTAACATCAAATTTTTCACCGTCAAAGCCTACTTGTTTACGAAGACCGTCAATTTCATTTTGAAGATTTTCAGCTTGACCTTTAAGTGCAGTTAGACGTACTATTTCAGCAGATTTTGCCTCTTCTAATTTTTTTTGTGCTTCAGGAATTTGTTTTTGCTCAATATCTATAGCTTTTTTATATGCTTCTTTTTTTTGTTCAACATCGGGGGGTAATAAAGGCTCATTAGATTGATTGTCAATATATTCAGGCTTAACTTGAGTACATTCCGGTACATCACTATAATAAGTTCTTAATTCATTAGCAATTGAACTGCTTGAATTTTGACCGCTTACAGAATTTTTAAGGTTTGCTAAATTTGCAGCGGCAGATTGAACACCTGTACTTAAATAGCTGGAATTATTTTCCTTATATAAATCATTGATTGCATTATTTAAGTCTTCTATATTAGCAATTTTACTTGAATAACCTGTTGATGCTTCTTTAAATACATCATCTAAATCACTTGTTTTAGCTTTAATTTTTTCTTCTATTTCTTTGTCATGATTTTCAGAATACTCTTCTGCAAGATTCATGCCAAAAGCTAAAAATTGAGGAAGAGAACTAATGAGTAATTGACCAAAATTAACATTTCCATAGTTGTTGGTGTTATATCCTGTATTAAAACCAACATTGTATGATGAATTTGTTTGAGTTGTGATTGGTCTATCTAAAAATCTACCCATTTTATGCTCTCTATTATATCTTACATATATATAAAAACATGTAAAAAATTCTAATTTCAGAGAGATAAAAAAATGTTACATTCTTAATAATTAAAATATTAAGATTGGAATAATTCGCTTATTTTATCCGCAATATCTCTAGGGTCAATTTCTTGAGTTATTTTATTAATATCTTGTGCCATTTGATATAATTTAGCGGCTTCAACCTTATCTCCAACAATTGATATTGCTCTTGCAAGGTTAAAATGAGCTAACGCATAATTTGGGTTTGATTCTACAGCTTTTCTGAATAATTCTATTGATTTTTTAACTCTGCCTAAATCATCAAGGTAAATTACGCCTAAGTTATTGTATGCTATATCATAATTCTCATCATATTTTATAGCTAATTCATAAGACTTCATGGCTTCTTCAGTATCGCCCTTACCCCAATATAAAAATCCTAAATTACAATGAATTTTTGCATTATGAGGCTGAAATTCCAAAGCTTGTCTGTATATTGATAAGGCATTATTATAGTCTTCCTTATCATAAAAAGCACTTCCCAGATTAACATATATATCAATATCATCAGGAGTTAACACATAGGCTGTCTGATACGCAGATATTGCAGCATCAGGGTCGGATTTATTTTCCTGATAAACAAATCCCAGAGTTTGCGCTATAATACTTGTCCAAGAAGGATTTGGATTTAATGTAATCGCTGTTTGGTAATTAGAAATTGCCAAATCAAATTCACCTTTAATATAGTAAATATTAGCAAGATTTGAATATAAATCAGGAATATTTGGTGCCATAGCAATCAATTTGTTATAAATATCGATTGCCTGATTATAATCTCCCTGTTCTTCGTAAGCTCTGCATAAATGTCTGTGAGCAGCAATATTAAAAGGGTCAAGCCAGATAGCCATTTTATATTCGGTTATAGCATCTTCAAAATAGCCTGTGGATAAATAAATATCACCTAATACACAATACAATGGCGCGAACCCAGGAGCAATCTCAATTGCGGATTTATACAATTCTACTGCCAGTCCATAATTCTTAGTTTGTATAGCATAGAAGCCATGCAAAAACAAAGGAAGAAAACGCATATATGCAAGATTGCTAAAAATATTAGATACAGCAGTTTTATCAAACGGAGCTAAAATAAAGGCTTTAATTTTTTCAGCAATAGCTTTTGATTTTGTTTTAGCATTTTTATATGATAATGCATCATACAGTTTGTATAACAGATAATGCGCACTTGATGAACCGATTCTTGAGCAAATAACAGCCGCTTCAGCCGCATCAATAGCATCAGTAAAATGTGCTTTCTTTACAAAAGTTTCTGCTAACATATAATATGCTTCATAATAATTATTTTTCTTTTCCAAAGCTGTTGTAAAGTAATTAATTGCTTTATCTAAATCGCCTTTATAATAAAAAGCTACACCAAGTTTATAAAAAATTTCACTTGAATCAAGCAAAGATTCCATGGCAAGCTGGTATTCCGTAATTGCATCATCAATATATTGTCCTGAATTATATATATCCAGATGCCATTTCAAATATAAGTCGCCCATTCTAATGTGTAATGCCGGATTTGTAGGATCTTTTTGTAAATCCATCTTACATCTTTCTATTTGGTCAAACATTTTATTTTTAGTTCTTGACTTTTTTATTTCATCTTCTTCTATTGTTCGTTTCATGATTTTTCCTGCTTATCTGTTTCATCTTCTACCGGCTCATCCGGATTTTCATTGGCATATACATACATATAATACATTAAAGTTTCTCTATCCTGCTCATTCATGCTATAAAATGATGCTGTATATTCATTTTCATATACTATATCCTGTCCTGTCACATTAGCTTTAAATTTGATGACTCCATATTCTTTTGGCAATAACAATTCGCAATCAAAAGATTCATCAATATCTAATTTGATATCAGAATAAAATTTTATATATTCGGTAGAAATTTCAAATGTCTGTGTATTAATTTCACCATCTTTTCTGATAATTTTCAAATTTTCTATTGAATCAATAACCGGCATTTCACTGCTTGGTGTTAACTTTAATGCATTTACATCAAACTCTATTTCTAAATGCTCTTTCTCAAGTGGTGAAGAAATTACAATAGAATTAAAATCAATAGTACCCATTTTAGAAAATATTTTTACAGTTAAAGTACAACCGACATCTAAATATTCTATATATCTCATAAAATACGCAGGTAAATCAACAATAAGCCTATCATCAAAGACATCATTTATAATACCTATGATTTCTACAAGAGTTTCATTTTTAATAATATTTAAACTAATTTTCTGCCCTTGTTGTATTAAATCCATAATTTAATTATAATTTACCTTTCTAAAAAAAACAATTATTTTAACACTCTTAATATGGCAATGCTTCAATAAAATCGGGAAGTTTTTCGTTTGTAAGCGGCACTTCTTTTTGTCTTAAAGATTTTTGACTGTATGAAATCCAGTTAAACTGGATTACAGAGCTTGGTTTTTCCGCAATTCCGTTAATTATTGTTCTGAATACTTTTGTACTTCTTGCAGGCAACTGCGGCAGGTTTTCCATATCAGAGGCATAAACATTTAGTTTATTATCTTCGCCTGTTAACATTAACATTAGCTTGTTAAATGAAAATTCTCCGAACGCACCAAGACTGTCGGTAACTTCATCTGATAATCTGCCTAATATTACTAATTTAGCATAATCATTAGACGGATTATATTGACCTTTTACAAACAATGCCATTAGAGGTCCTTGTGACTGAAGAGATTTAATATTTGCAATTCCATTTTTCATTGTAATATCACCGTTAAGATACTTAAACAAACCGGTATCTTTTAACGTAATTGCCTTCGCTACAGTGCCGAGAGATGTTCTTAGCATGCTGTCAGCTACAACATTTTGTGCGTATAAAAGATGTTCAAGCTTTCCAAGCATCCCCATGTGACCATTGTGAATAATAAACTTAATATCGCCGTTTAGACTTTCTTTAGAAACTAAATTGCCGTTTAAATCGGCATCAAAATCCATCGCACCGCTCATTGTATCTTTTTTATATGTAATTAAATCAAATATAGGTGCGGCACTAATTCCTCTTGCCTGAATATTTGTATTAAACTTATCACTTTTTAAATTATAATTTAAGCTGCCTGCAAGTTTTCCGTTATACAATTCAGACGTAATATTTTTTACACTTAATATATTATTATCTATTTTAAATTCACTATTTAATGCAGATAAATATAAGTTTCCGCCATAAATCGATGATGATGCTTTTTCTGCATAGAGTTTACCATCGATAATTTTTAGCGGTATTGATGAATATATTGGTGTATCTTTATACATCAATATGGTATCAAAATTTAAGAATTTAGATTTTATGTTTATACTTTTGACTAAACATTCTTTTGAAAAATCTGTTGATATTGTAGAATTAATACCAAATGTTGAGTCAGCAATTTTTACAATTGGAGCATTAACAATCGCAACATTTTTGTTAAAGTCAACAGTTAAATTACTCATAGAGAGCTGTATAAACTGATTTATCAGATTAGATACATTAATTTGACCAACGATTTCAGGTTGATTAAATCTGCCGTTTAAAAGCAAATCACCTTTAATCTGCGCAAGAGTGTCTTTGTAGTTAACATATAACTGCTGAGGAACATATATTCTGATGTTTTTAATAATTGGTGAAGCAAAATTCTCTACATTACCGCTAACAATCAGTTTTTTTGAACCTTTTAAGTTTGATTTAAAATTATTTGAAAATTTGCCGTTAAATGACAATATACTTAAATCATCAATCTTTAATACATCATTTTCGAGTTTAGCGTTTAAATTGAACAATGATGGTTCATCAAGAATAATTGGTTTAATCAGATGAATCTGTGATTCAATATTTTTAGCATCTTTATTACCGTAAACATGTAATTTAACAGGATATATATTGGAAACGTTTGATAAGCCTTTTATATCTTTAGAATTTATAAATCCGTTAACATTAACATTAAATATATAATTTGATGAATTAAAATTGGAAATATCTGATTTCATCTGCAATTTTGAATTTGGAAGAAATATATTTGTATCAGGTATTTTGATTTTATCTCCCTCAATTATAAGTTTTAACATCGGAATTTTAACGGTTTGAGTATATTTTGGCGTTAACTGAATATTTGAAATATATGCAACATTATCTTTGTTTGTATTTATATTTAATGAATCAAATGATATTTTATTATCATTTGAAAGTGCGTATAATTTTTCAATATGAATATTCTCATTATGAACAATTTTGTTAAGAGCGCCTGTTAAAGACGCATCAAGAGAAATAACACCGCTCTGTATACCAAACGATTGAGGTAAAAGGTGTTTTAATTCAACTTTATCCATCAATAATTCAAGATTTATCTGTTTATCTATTTGACCTTTAAGCAGTATAGGAGCATTATTTACATACCCTACAGCATTGGATATTGAAATAATATTGTTGGAAAAATCAATATCGGAGTTAATCTTATTAATGCTAAGTCCGTTAGCTTTAACCCCTGCATCAGAAATTTTTAAATAACCTACAGACTTAATTTTGTTTAAATCTCCTTTTAGGGTAAAATCAGCCTGCATGTCGCCGCTTGTTAATTCAAAACCTTTATATTTTGAACAATCAATAAGTAATTTAATTTTATTATACATTTCAGCTAATTTTATTTTATCAGTCTTAACCTTAATATCAATCTCAGGCTTTTGAGAATTATTAACGACACCTTCAACATATATTTTTTTATCAGGAGATGCATAAACATTTGATAATATACCGGTTTTATTACCCAAAAATGTCAAGTAAATAAAACTTTTTGGATTCTTTTTGTTTTTATCAAGCACAGATATGTTATCAATATTTGTAAGACCTGATATCTGAATTTTGTTATTTGCATCCTGATATAACTTTATATCTGCAAAAATATCAGAATGAAAATCAAGAGCTTCTATTTGTCCAAGAATATCTATAATATTAAAGTTCTTATCTGACTTAAAGTCTGCTTCAATATTAGGTGTAATTGATATATTATATGATATATATTCCTTATCATCTATTGAAAATCTGCCATCTGTATCAATTTTAATATTGTGATAATTTATAAGTTTACTTAATTCAAGATTAGAACCTGATAAATTATAATTCTTACCATTATTTGCTAACCTGTATGAAATATCATAATTGCTAAATTTAATATTTGGATACATATCATATTCTTTTGTATTCAACTTTTGAATTAATTCAGGTAAATATTTGTCATCTGAATTTATTTTTAATATACATTTATCGGCATATATTCGTTTTATATAAATATTGTCTTTAAATAATGTTGACCATGGGACAAAGAATTTTACATTATTTAGCTGACCAAACTTTTGTCCGTCTTTATACATCAGATGCATAACCGGTGCTTTAATTTTTAATGACGGCCCAAATCTGAATATTAATTTTTCGACATGAACATCAACACCCATGTCCTCTTTTGCCTGTTTTTCTACTATTGAAACAAATTTTGTTGCATCAATAGGAATAAAGCAAATTGAAATTAATATTGTAATTACAATTAAGGCAGTTATTATAAAGTTTCTATATCTTTTCATGTTAAATTCTTTCTCCGCTATCTTTATTAAAGAAATACATGTGTTCAGTATTTAATCTTAATGTTATATATTTATCAAATGTATAATCAACCGGAACTCTTGCCGAACACTTGTTTCCGTTTAAGTTAAAATATACAATTTTCTCTCCGCCCGTCATTTCTACTATATCAACAGGAACTGTTACAGAAGTGTTACCTGATATCATTTTTTCGGCGCGAATTGCAGCAACAATATCTCCTGATATTTGTTTTTCTGTTTGAAATTCTACATTTTCAATTTTAAATTTATTATTATTAACATTTACATTTATAAAATTCATTTGACCGATAAAACCTGCAACAAACATGTTTTTAGGGTTATTATAAATAACCTCGGGAGTATCAACCTGCTGAATTTTACCTTTATCAAGAATTACTATTCTATCACCCATAGTTAAAGCTTCAGTTTGGTCATGAGTTACATAAATAAACGTTGTCTGTAATGTCTGGTGCAATTTCTTAATCTCAGAGCGCATTTGTACACGCAAGTTTGCATCAAGATTAGAAAGCGGTTCATCCATTAAAAATACTTTAGGATTACGGACAATTGCTCTGCCTAATGCAACACGTTGACGCTGACCGCCGGATAATTGACGAGGTTTTCTATCTAACAACTCTTCCAAATTAAGTGATTTTGCCACTTCTTTTACTTTTTCATCAATATATTCTTTACTAAATTTACGCATTTTAAGTCCAAAAGCAATGTTATCATACACACTCATGTGTGGATATAATGCATAACTTTGAAAAACAAATGCAATATCTCTATCCTTTGGATGTTTATTATTAACAACCTTGCCATCAATTAATATCTCACCGCTTGTAATTTGTTCTAATCCTGATATAAGCCTTAATATAGTTGACTTTCCGCAGCCTGATGAACCGACAAGTACTATAAATTCTTTATCTTTAATCTCTAGATTAATATTATCTATTATGTTTTTCTTACCGTCATAACTTTTGACAAGATTTTTCAATACGACACTGCTCATAAAAGCTCCCTATAATAAGTAATCAAGATTATATTATTAACCCTCAGGAATAATAACATTAAAACTGGTACTCTTAAGAATTTGTGATTCTACCCAAATAATACCGCCTAAAGCCTGAAGCATATTTTTAACAGATGATAATACTATAGCCCTCAAAACATTTTTTCTGTTTGTTGAATCAACAATTTTATACGGATCAAACATACATTCAAGATCGTTTTCGGATAACAGCAACGAACTGCTTGATATTGATAACATTGAATAAGTGCCTGCACTAAGTCCTTTATCAGCAATATACTCCTCTGTTGGAGTCGATAAATTAATTATAACCTCTCCCATATCAACAGACTTGAACATCACCTCCAGTAAATCCTGTAATATATTTTTCAGTATTTCTCCGTCTGTTGAAATTGTTTTTTTATAATTATCATCCTGAGTTACTGATATTTTAACGTCTTTTCCTTTATATAGCTGTTCATTAAATTTTACAACGGAATTTACCAAAGCCAATGCATCAACTGTTTTTCGCTCAGGCTGTATACTTACAGACTCAGTTTGTGACATTTCCAGCAATTTCGCTATAAAATACATTAAATCGCTTGAATTTTTATTGATAATTTTAATATATTTTTCCTGCTGTTCACTCATCTCCCCGCCAAGCCCATCAGCCATAGCTTGTGAAAACCCTACAATAGACTGAATTGGGGATTTTAAATCATTTGACAATTTCAACAAGAAATTATTTTTTTCCCTATTAATTACAGAAACATCCTGATTTGCACTATCATTATAAAAATCATTGTTATTTGCATTACGGAAATCAAGAACATAGCCGTCTTCAATTTCACGAACTGTCATATCATAGTATAATTCTTTATCAACCGACTTTGTAATGGCAGATTTATTAATAATTACTGCATTTGATATTAAATTTATGGCATTCTCAATAAAATCAGAAATATTTGAAGTCATTAAGTGCATTTTTGAAGTTTCAAACACTTCAGCAGCAATATCATTCACCCACTGTATTTTGCCATCTTTATTTATAAAGATTAACGCATCAGGAAGTGAATGCTCAACATCAATTGAATTTGTTTTAAATAATATCTTTTTAAAATCCATACTCATACCTCACCAATGGTTTTATTTTAGCATAAAAAGAAATTATAATAACTAACTAATAATAGTGTTAAAAAATAATTAAATTTTTGAGAATAATACATTTTTTGTATTAATATAAAGTTAGCAAAGGAATAAATATGAAATACAAAGATTATTATGAAATACTTGGGGTTTCAAGAGATGCAGATGCAGCTGCAATCAAATCGGCATACAGAAAACTTGCACGAAAATATCACCCTGATGTAAATAAAACAAAAGAAGCAGAAGAAAAATTTAAAGATATAAACGAGGCTTACGAAGTTCTTTCAGATAAAAATAAAAGACAAAGATATGACAGTCTTGGTTCAAATTGGCAAAGCGGTGCAGACTGGACACCTCCTCCGGGATTTGAGAATTTCAGCTTTAACTTTAATCAAGGGGGAGCACAAAGCTTTGACTTTGGAGGTTCAGGATTTTCTGATTTCTTTAGTTCCCTGTTCGGTGATATGATGGGCGGAATGTCATCGCAAAACATGCACCAAGGGTTTAGCTCTTTTGATTTTGGGAATTCTCAAAGAACATCAACCAGAAGAACAGTGAAACCTGAACCTTCAGAAAACCTTGATATAACAAAAACATTAAACGTTACAGCAAAAGAACTATTTGATGGGAAACCAATATCAGTAACATTCACTGATATCAAAAAATGTCATGAGTGTAACGGCGGTTCATATTGTTCTCACTGCGGCGGAACAGGAATAATATCAACTCCAAAAACAGTCAAAGTTAAAATTCCAAAAGGCATTGAGGAAGGTAAAAAAATCCGTCTGAAAGGTGAAGGTAAATCTGATGCTTACGGAAGAAGAGGTGATTTATACTTTATAATTCACTTTAAAGATAGTGAATATGAGTTTGATGGTAATAATTTATACAAAGATGTAGAACTTACTCCACCTGAAGCAGTTTTAGGCTGTAACAAAGATATTCAGACATTGCATGGAAAAATAAATATTAAAATTCCGGCCGGAGTATCAAGCGGGCAATCTTTAAGATTGAAACAGCTTGGCTTGCCTAAACAAAACGGATTTTCCGATTTAAATGCAAGAATTAAAATCGTAATCCCCAAAAATCAATCAAAGGAAATATTGGATTTATATAAAAAAATATTAAATCTGCAATAATTTATGTATTTTATATAATCAAAAAAAAACAGGCTTTAATGACCTGTTTTTTTTTTACTTGTTTTCATGTAACGAAATGTAACAATTTGTATAAAAAATGTATATAAAATTAAAGTTTTAGAGAAAAAATGCCGATAACAATACCAAAGGGACAAAAAAAGGACA
>CADBUY010000020.1 GCA_902797965.1 uncultured bacterium | reverse complement strand
TCAACAAGCCCCGCTAATGCCAGATATAGTTTAGATACTCTTATGAGAGAATGGGCCAAAATTGTAGCAAAATAATAAGATACTTAGTTCCAAAATAAATTAATTTAATATACTTTTGGAACTGTACTTTCATATATTTTAAAACAAATTGTGTTGAAATGATACAAAAGTGCTTAATTATTGTCTTATACACTTGAAAAGTGCTTGAAACAGAGTTAAATTGTGTATGACAACTGAATAGAACATTTAATTAACCTATTGAGTGTCACGGATTTTGATACAAAGTATCACGATTTTGACATGAAAAGTAGGAGAAATTAAATAATAGCAATAATTACGGCTGTAGATTGTAGATTATTGTACTTTGTAAATTATCTGTTAGTCTAAGAATACTACCCCCGGAAGTTTGAGAGAATTCTCAAACTTTTTAAGTTTTCGGGAAAATCTTTCACAACTCAGTGATACAAACACTCAAACTCTTTGATAATCCATTCTCAAAGTTACTGATACTTATTTAAGCTAGATATTAATGAATTTTATTATTTAGTATTTAGGCACATTGGATCAGGAATATTATTTAACGTTCCTGAACTATAATACTTTTGTCCTAGACATCCACAATTACAATTTTCAAAATTATTACACTGTTTATAGCATTGATCGGTTGAAAAACTTCTTATGTAATTCAGGAAGAATGATTTTTCCCAACATTCTTTTAATGAATGTTTTTCTAAAGAATAATATTTGTCATCAATTCCTAAATCGCTAGGTTTTACACCCTTAAATGCATCACATGGACAAATAGTCAAATTAGGTCTTATTGTTAATTCTTCTGTGCCAGAATTACAAGGTTTGCTATCTGGTAAATTTAAAAAATTGTAGGGAGAGCCTACTCTTATATTGTACCCATCATTTCTTAGTGTTAAGATAATATTTCTTAATTCTTGATTCTGTTCTCTTGATAATATTTCATTTTTTTGAGATTTTGCTCGCCCTTGAGGAACTAATCTTAATATACTGATATTTGTGACACCAAGTCTTTTACCTAACCATGCTATTTGAGGTAGTTCTTTATAATTACTTGCCATAGGAACAAAGTGTATCTCTGTTTTCATTCCAAGTTCTACACATTTTTCAATTGCAGAAATTGTATTATTATAACTACCTTCTTTTTTCGTTATTTTTTCGTGGGCGTCTCTATTAGCTGAAAATAGTGAAAAAATTACTCTATCAAGACCATTTTCTTTGAGGGTCTCAATTGTTGAATTAAATTGATCGATATTTCCGGTTGTATAAATGCACACCTTAATATTATTTTCCGAAATAATTCTAATAATTTTTTCAAGACCTTTCCATAATAATGGTTCCCCTCCCGAAAACTTTATTTCTTTCACTCCCATTACAATAGCTTCATTTACAATATTACTCACTTTGCTATATGAAACACTTTTAGAAGCTATCCTTTTGGCCAAGCTAGAACAATGCTTACAGCATAAATTACAAGCATCGGTTAGTTCTATTTTTAATTCTTTTAATGAATATTCTTTCAATATTACTCCTTAATACCTAATTTTGCATTTATATTCCATTTGGGCGGGAAATAAAAGTTTATTTTTTGAGGATTTATTTTATACTTTTGTTTTATTCTCAATCGTGCTTGTTTAGATTTTATGTATGGGAAAGCAACTCTTGAGTATTTGTCAATTTCACAAAACAAATTTTGACAATCAATTAACTGTAATTTTCTTCCGCCTAAGGTTTTGAACTTTAGTCCTCTTTTACTAAATTCTTCTTCTTGTCTTTCCGCAACTAATCTTATTAGATCAACTTCATTTAATCCTCCATAATCCGAAAAACACTTTTGAATGCCAGAATAAGCACCTGGTCCAGGTACAACGAAAGACATTTCTGAAAAATTAGTTAATTCACTATAATTTATGTCAATAGCATACTGAAATGCCAGAAAGTCTCCTAACATTGGAAAATCTCTTAGATGTATAAAAACTTCTTGTAATGATTTTGCCTTCAGTATTTTTTTTAATGACTGCGGTTTCATTATTTCTTCAAGCATTTTTAAATTATTTTGGTGCTTTTTATTAAATCCAAAACAATTTCCCCCAGAAGGCATAATATATGCTGCAGAATATATTGATTTTTTCTGCATTGTTTCTTGCAAAATTTTATCATATTTTTCAAATTTATAGTTTTTATATGAGATTTCCCCTAACATTTTTTCTAAAATTTTCCAAGTATCAATCTTATTAAAAATTTTAAATAATAGAATCCTAAATAGCAGGTCTTCTTCATTAAAATTATCTGTATTTGTATATATAACATCTTTGATTAAATACTGGCTTACTCTATCTGTTGCTCGATATGCATTTGTAAATTTATATGTAGACAATATCTCATCAGAAGTCCAGGGTGGAGTTTGATTGTGAAATTTTTTAAAAAATATTTCTTGTCTTTCCGCAGCAAAGTACCAATATGCATCAAAAACTTCAGTTGTTTTTATAGGAAACCAAGAGTCAATTTTATTATTACTTTTATACTTCATTTTTTAATATTTCCTTTAAGCTATTATATAGAGGTTTTAATTTTGTTTTAGTATCTTTGATTATATAGTTACTAGCTATGCAGCATACTTCCTTAAGAGAAAGGCCCATTGCATTGGCTACATATCGCCCAAGACACATTAAACCCCAGTAATTACCAAAAGCCTTTCTATAAGAGTCTTGTGATGCATAAAATCCAACAATACTTAATCCGTTTTTGCCATTTGATCCATATGGCACAAATACTACTTGTTGTAAACATGGAAAACCTCGTCTGGGAGCCTTCGATATATCTTCAAAAGGATTAAAGATGGTGGCTTGCAATGCAGATTTCCTGTGAGTGCCATGTTTCCAAGTATCAATGATTTCTTCTATTTGATTTATACTATTTGTTTCTACTCCAAAGGCAATAAGTCTTTTAAAATAACTGCCTAAACGATTTTGTTGAGTCTTTTTTAATCTTGGCCATATTTTTAAATATTTAGCATATAAAAGTCCTCTGTCGCCATTAGATGCCTTCCATAATCGTTCAGGAAATATTGTGTTCCTCACAGTTTCTGTTGAAAATTCATCACTCTTTTTTAAATTATTATTTAACAAATTTTCGATACTACTGTCCCAAGTGTTCTCGTCTGTAGCTTTGAACTTAACAATCATTGGCATAATGCACGAATATGGTGCTTCATAACACTCTATAAATGCTTTTGCCCATGCGGTTGGTAAATCGTCTGTCTCTATTATATGTATCATAGCCTAATCCTCATCAGTTAAAAATCTATATTTTGCTAATCCTGAATATTCTTTCCTTGCAATTCTTATATTAGCAGCCCATTCTTTATTATCATGAATCCTAGAATACCCCGCATTAATTGCTTCATAAAAAGAATAGATATTAGATGCTGCATTCTCATATATTTTAAGTAATGAATCTTCTACCTCATAATTTTTAGGGCAAGCGATAATATCACCAATTTGTAGGTCAATCGGTCGTCCTAGCCAATTTGAATCAACCATTACTATATCAGAGGAAGTTTCAACTCCAATGTTCCTTTTTATGTCCTTGGGAGAATATTTTTTTAATTCGTTAAACTTAACTTTACTTATCATATTTAATGAATATGTTAAATGATTTAGCATTGTACCATATCCTACACCAAAGGCTGATGCTAAAATATATAATTCAATTGCGGTTATATTAGAAATATCAAAATTCCTTTTAGAAATTGCATTTAAAATAGCTCTCTTTGGCATTAATAAGAAACCTGCAAAACAATCTACCAAAAATTCCTCAGCACTTTTTGATTGTTCTTCAGTATTTACCAACTGATCAACTTTAGTGCCGTGATTAAAGTAGTGATGGCCCAGCTCGTGTGCACAAGTAAAATTTTTTCTACCATTAGGTCGGTGTGAACCCATAACTATAACGGGCCTTGGTTCTTTTGAATACATACCTTCTAATGCATCAATATCTTGAAAGAATACTGTACAACCCAACTTTTCTGCTACGTCAACGGGATCTATAGTAGAAACAGCATCAATTTTTAAATTTTTTCTAACAATTCCTGCAGCTTGTATTGCTTTTACAACCAAATCTTTTCGATTAAGCATCAATTAGTATCTCCTTGTGGTTTTAAAGATTCTAAAAGATTAACTATTTTATCAATATCTTCTGGCTTTAAGCTAGATATATTTCTTGCGGCCAACTGAATTTTATCCCTCTGTTCGTCGTTTTTACTCTCTCCCTTACCAGCAAGCCAATTAATATCAACTTCAAATATATCAGACATTGAAATTAATTCTTCAGCAGAAACTTTTCTTTTTCCAGATTCTATTTCTGCGACAGATGGACGTGGAATTTTTAATAATTTAGCCAGTTGGTTTTGTGTTAACCCTGCACGTTCTCTTGCTAATCCAATTCTGCATGCTATTATTTTACGTTTTTCATTATCTTCCATTTTAATAACTCCTAATTTATGTAGTCAGAAATTTTTTCGACGATTTCATTTATATTTAAAGGTCTAGGGTATTTTAACTTACTATCATCAATAAATATTGACTGTATACGAGTATCATTTATGCCGAATTCATCAAGGATATCTATTGTTAATTCAACACTCATCAAACTATCGATACCAATAATATCAGATAACGGTTCAAGAGTATTCATATCAGGTAAAGGCTGATTAGGACTAGCTTGTAATAAGTAAGTTGAAACAATATCAATTAATTTTTGCTTTATTTCTGTTTTTGTCATGGGAAACCTCCTACCTATATATATTATAAGTTAAAACTTTCATTTTGTCAAGTTTTCTTACATGAAGTAAGATAATCTTACACGGTATCCGTTTTTTTACTTTTCGTGTTTGTGTTATTGTAAGTATACAATTGGAGTAAATGTGAGTAATTTTGAATTTTTAAAAGATAAATATCCTGAACTCGCAAAATTAGCATATCTCGCAGAATGCTATTATGAAAATGACCCCGTTTCATCTTTAGCAAAAATGAGAACTTTTTGCGAGTATATTGTGAAAGATATTTATATTCAAGAAGCTCCTATTCCTAATGATACAAAATTTGCAGATTTAATTAGATTTTGTCGTAACAAAGAATTGATACCGGATAAGATAGCTAACTTAATTGATATTATAAGAATTAAGGGGAATTATGCTATTCACGAAAATAAGGGAACAACAGAAGAAGCTAAAGAATCATTAGAAAATATTTACTTTATTTCTTACTGGTATTATATGCTTAAAACTGATACGAAACTTGAATTTAAGCCATTTGAAGTTCCTACAAATCAAGATAAAAAAGTTATTGATGAGCAACAGCAACTCATTGAAGCTTTGAAACAACAATTAGCTGAACATCAAGACAAAAAGCTTTCAGAAGAAAATGTTATTAACTTCAAAAAGCGTTCTTCAAGTATCTCAGAATACAAAGAATTTACGATTACTGAAAAACAAACACGTCAAAAGCTTATTGACTTGAAACTACAAAAACAGGGTTGGAATATTATTGATTTTAAGGAAGATCTAGAGCTTGGCTGTCTTGATAATATTGCAGTAAGAGAACTTCCGACAAAAGAAGGTTTTGCTGATTATGCTTTGTTTGTCAAAGGTAAACTATTAGGTATTGTTGAAGCTAAGAAAATATCTGTTGGCTCAAAGAATGTTATTGAACAAGCAAAAAGATATTCAAAAGACACTCTTAATGGTGTCGGAACTTGGAGAGAATACAAAGTTCCATTCTTGTATTCAACAAATGGCGAAACAATTTGTTTCTTAGATGTAAGAAATGAAAAGAATATTCAACGTGAGTTAATGGAATTTCACAATGCCATAGCTCTTGATGAAAAGTTTAATCAAGAATTCGTTGATTTTGATGGTTGGTTAAAGAAAAATCCAATTGAAGATTATTTTACTTCTGATAAAAAGCTTTATCCTTTCCAAAGGAAAGCAATAAGTGCTGTTGAAAATGCAATACTCAACCAAAAGCAAGAAATGATGCTTGCAATGGCAACTGGTACTGGTAAAACATTTACAACGATATCTCTTATTTATAGATTATTAGAAGCAAAGATAGTTAAAAGAGTTCTTTTCTTAGTTGATAGAAAAGCTTTAGCAGCTCAAGCGGTAACAGCTTTCTCAAGTTTTGCAACTCCAAACGGCTCAAAATTTGATAAAGAATATGAGGTTTATAGTCAAAAGTTCCAAAAAGAAGATTTTGAGGAAGATGCAAAGTTTGACCCTAATATTCTGCCTAATGAATATTTGACGAATCCTCAGCCAAACCATTCTTTTGTATATGTTTCTACAATTCAAAGAATGACAATCAATTTGCAAGGTAAATATTCCAACGTAAGCGAAGATGATATGAATGAGGAATATGAAATAGATGCAGAAAAAATGAATATTCCTATTCACGCATTTGATTTGATAATAGTTGATGAATGCCATAGAGGTTACACCTCTAAAGAATCTAACATTTGGCGAGATACTATTAAACACTTTGATGGCATAAAAGTTGGTTTAACAGCTACTCCTGCTCAACATACTGTAGCATATTTTAATGAACCTATTTATAAGTATTCAGTAGAAGAAGCTGTAAACGATGGTTTTTTGGTTGATTATGATGACCCAATTATTATCAATTCCGGTGTTAAAATTAATGGCATATTCCTAAAAGAAGGTGAGCAAGTCGAGCTTGTTGATGTAAAAACAGGTAAATCAAGAGTTGATTTTCTTGAAGATGAAAGAAGCTTTGATGCATCTGATATTGAAAAGAAAATCACAGTTCCTGATACAAACTTGAAAATCATTCAGGAGCTTAAAAAATACATAGATGAGCATATTGAAAAATATGGTCGTTTTCCAAAGACATTGATTTTTGCATCGAATGATTTGCCCAACCGTTCTCATGCAGACCAGATTGTCGAGATTTGCAAGAGAGTTTTTGATGGTGGTGATGATTTTGTATGTAAAATTACTGGAAGTCCGACAGTAGACAGACCACTACAAAAAATAAGAACTTTCAGAAACAGACCTGAACCCAAAATTATTGTAACTGTTGATATGTTATCTACAGGTGTTGATATTCCTGCTTTGGAATTTATAGTATTCCTAAGACCAGTTAAATCTCGTATCCTTTGGGAACAGATGATGGGTAGAGGAACAAGACTTTGTGATGACATCAACAAAGACCACTTTACATTGGTAGACTGTTTCAGCGGAACTTTAGTTGAATACTTCAAAAATGTTTCAGGTTTTGATTACAAAATGAGCAAAGAAACTGTGCCAATATCCGAAGTTATTGAAAAAATCTACAATGGCGAAGACAAAGACTATAACATAAAAGTTTTGACAAGAAGGTTAAGACGTATCCAAAAAACAATGTCAGGTAAAGCTTATGAGCTTTTCTCAAAATATGTTGAAAAAGGCAACATTGGTAAATTTGCTGATGAGTTAAAAACTAAGCTAGACAATGACTTTATGGATACAATGGAAATATTGAGAAATAAAGACTTCCAAAAATTACTTGTTGATTATCCAAGAAATGACAAGTCATTTATAAGAGCTCTTGATGCTGTTGATGAAGTAACGTCAGAAAGAGTTAATCGTTATGACGGAACTTCAACTTCAACAACTGACTATATAAATAGTTTTTGTGAGTTCATCAAGGAACACAAAGAATCCGTTGATGCGATAAGAATTCTGTTTAATTCGCCAAAAGACTGGAACACGAAAGCTCTAACAGGTATTAAAGATTTGCTGAAACAGAATGATTATAAGATAGAAACTCTGCAAAAAATTCATGGTGCAATATACCATAAAGCTTTGGTTGATATTATTTCTATGGTAAAACACGCTGCAAAAGAAGACGAAGAACTTTTGACAGCAGAGGAAAGAGTAACAAGAGCAATAAATAAGCTAAGAACAGAGATTCATTTCAATGAAGAACAAGAACAATGGCTAGAACTAATAAAAAATCATTTGATAGAAAATCTTACAATAGATGTAGATGATTTTGAGTACTTGCCTGTTTTTGCTAGAAAAGGTGGAATCGGTAAAGCCAAAAAAGTTTTCGATAAAATATTTGATACAGTAATATCAAAACTAAATGAACTAATTGCAGCATAGGGGTATTGTGTTACGAATTACAAGAAAAATTAAAAATTTATTTTCAGATGAAAAAGATTTTGATGCAGAATCTTATAATGCTTTATTAAATGTAATACATAAAGAAAACAAAGAATTTAATGATAAAGTCATTTCAGCGGCATCAATAGCAGCAATACCATTATTAATAAACCTTTCGGACAAATTAGATTTTTCTTTTACTTATATTCATAGGATGTTTATTTTCTCTATGACATTGTTCTTAGTTGTTTTTATTTATCAACTAGTAAATAATATTATAGCTCTCAAGGGGTGTGATAAAGGATTAAACCATGATTACGAAGCTTCTAATAAATGTTTTGGAATAACAGATATAAACGAAATCATAATATATGTATTCTTTTTTATAGCTATAATAGTTTCATTTATAATGTTTATAATAAACTTGAATCATAAGATTGATACTGAAAAAAATACAAAAACAAACATAAAACAGGAGGTAAAGATGGAACAAAAAATTTTGAAAGCGAATAATTCTATGACTCCACATGCATCAGTTAGACCACAGATTGAGAAACGTTCTCAAACTCCACCCAAAGCAATAAGGCCACCACAAGAAAAGAAAGGAAAATAAATGTCAAACGATAATAATAAAAATTTAAATGAATCATTCACTCCGCACCAATCAAAAAGACCAAATACTGATAGCAGAAAAGGTGCAGCTACACCTTCTAAAGAAGTTAGACCAAATCCTGGAACGCCAAAACCAAATGGGAAATAGTTAAAAGGAAGTAAAGATGGATATAGTAAATAAGTTATGGGGATTCTGTAATATTCTCAAACACGATGGTATAGATTACGGTGATTATATTGAACAACTCACATACCTTTTGTTCTTAAAAATGGCTGATGAAAGGGGAATTGATATTCCTTCTGATTGCAGTTGGGAAAGTATTAAGAACAAATCCGGTCAAGATTTGCTAGACCATTATTCTGATGTCTTAAAAAATTTGAGGAAAGAAAAAGGTATTCTTGGCGATATTTTCACAGATGCTACTTCAAGATTTACACAAGCAGTAAACCTAAAGAAACTTATTAATATGGTTGATGAAGAAGACTGGTCAGCTTTGGATGTTGATGTCAAAGGAGCTGCTTTTGAAGGTTTACTGGAAAAATCAGCAAGCGAAGGTAAAAAAGGTGCAGGGCAATACTTTACACCAAGACCACTAATCCAGGCTATTGTCAAAGTTATGCAACCTGACCCAAGAGGAAAAGAATATACTATTTGCGACCCCGCTTGCGGTACTGGTGGTTTCCTTATGGTTGCTTATGAATGGCTGATGGAAATAACAAAAGGTGTTCTTGATAGAGAAGATGCAAAGCGAATCAAAAGTTCAACTTATTATGGACAAGACTTAGTTCCACGTCCTCGCAGATTAGCTTTGATGAATATGTTTTTACATGGTGTTGAGCCACAAATCAAATTAGGCGATACAATATATGAGCCTGCTGATTCAAAAAGATTTGACTGTATATTGAGTAACCCTCCTTTTGGCACAAAAGGTGTAGGCTCTGCTCCAAATCGTGATGACTTCACAGTAGAAACAACAAGCAAACAGCTAAATTTCTTACAACATATAGTAAATGTCTTAAAGCCAAACGGCAGAGCCGCTATTGTTCTGCCAGATGGATGCTTGTTTGGCGATGATGCCGCAGATGTATTCAAAATAGTTATGCAAGACTGCAACGTACATACAATATTAAGACTTCCGAGAGGAACTTTCACACCATATTCTCAAGGTGTAAAAGCAAATGTTGTTTTCCTTCAAAAAGGTAAACCTACTGAAAATACTTGGATATATGATAATCGTTCTAATGTACCGGGTATTACTAAAAAAGATAGACCGCTAACCATTGGGCATTTTACTGAATTTATGGCTTGCTATGGTAAAGACCCTAACGGTCAAAGTCCACGAACAGAAAAAACATCAGAAGAAAACAGATGGAAAAAGTTCAACATTAATGACATAAAAGAAAGAAACTACAAACTTGATATATCTTGGCTCAAAGATGATTCTCTTGAAGATGTCGACGATTTGCCAGAGCCGAATGAACTCATTGAAGATGCTATTGCTGAACTTTCAGTAATAACTGACGGACTGTCTGAAATACTTGCACTTGTTGATAATGGAGAGGAAGAATAATGACAGAACTTCCTCAAAATTGGATAGAAAAGGAATTAGGAAAATTTGTTACTCATAAAAAGGGTACAAAACCCGATAATTTATATCGTGAACCACATGAAAGTTATGTTCCATATATAGATATTAAAGCTTTTGAAAAACATATTATAGAGCAATACACAGAAAAGTTAACTGCAAAACTCACGAGACAAGGCAATATATTAGTTGTATGGGATGGAGCAAGAGCTGGACTTGTTGGCATATCTCCTTGTGAAGGAGCAATCGGTTCAACCCTAGTTGATATAGAACCTGCAAGTGAAAGTATTGATACTAAGTATTTATATCATTATCTTTCTTCAAAATATCAATATATAAACTCAAAACCAAGAGGAAGTGGTACACCTCACGTTAATCCTGACTTGTATTGGAATATGGAAATCCCATTACCACCTAAAAATGAGCAAAAGCGAATTGTTAAAAAGCTTGATGCTATTATTCCAAAGGTTGATGAAGTTAATTCAAGACTGGAAAGAGTTCCTTTAATCTTAAAACGAGCTCGCCAATCTATTCTAAACCAAGCCATCACAGGCGAACTAACAAAAGACTGGCGTAAAGAACATAATATAACAGAATCTTGGGAAACGACAACTTTTAAATCAATTGCTACAAAACTAACAGATGGTTCTCATAATCCTCCTCCGAAAAAAGTTGAGGGATATCCTGTTATAAGTGCAAAGAATATTAAAAATAATCAAATAGTTATTGATACTGTAGAAAGATATACTGATGAAGAAGGCTTCTTAAAAGAAAATAAAAGAACAAATATTAAATATGGCGATATTATTTTAGGCATAATAGGTGCTTCTATTGGTAATATAGCGATATATAAGCTAAATCAAAAAGTAATTGCTCAAAGAAGTATTGCTATTATTGATACAAACATAAATAATGAGTATGTATATTATTATATGAGCAGTCCAATATATCAAAATTGCTTAATAGATAAGACAAAGGGAGCGGCACAAGGTGGTGTATATTTAAGTGAACTAGGTTCTATAGAAATTCAAGTACCTACAATGGAAGAACAGGAAGAAATCGTAAAACAAGTTAAGAAAGCATTTGAAAAACTTGATAAGATAGAGGAGCAATACAAGAAAGCTAAATCATATACAGACAGAATCACTCAGTCAATTTTGCATAAAGCTTTCACAGGCAACCTCGTACCCCAAGACCCAAATGACAAACCGGTAGAAATAAATGAAAAACAAATGGAAATAAAAAATAAGAATAAAACTATCACATATGAGAAACTAATTCATGAGGTTATAAAGATGAAAAAAAATTTAATAGAAATTATAGAAGATTATCCAAATGGAATATTTCCTGAAGATTTATTCAATAAATCGAAATATTCAAAAACAAATTATACTGACGAAGATATTATAGCTTTTTATAAAGAACTATCCGAATTAATGGATTCAAAATTAATTGAAGAAAAAGATTCAAAACATTACTATACAGTTATAAAAAAGGGATAAAATGAAACTTAAAACTCTAAAAATACAAAAATACAAAAATTTAGAAAATTTTGAAATAGATTTTGAAAATTCGAATGTTACTGCAATTTTAGGCCAAAACGGTTGTGGAAAATCTAATTTGTTTGAATTTATTTCGGAAATATTCCTTGATATTGATGAAGGAAAAACTCCTTTATCTAATTATGAATTAAGTTATTCTTTGTGGATAGATAATAAAAATACTGACATAACTATTATTTATAATGACAAATATAAAGTTATTATAAATAATAACAAAGACAAAAAAACATATACTAAATATCCAAAAGCATATGAAAAATATTTACCAAGATTTATCTTTGCATATTATTCAGGAGCAAATGACCGATTAAAAAAACGATTTGATAAAGCAAAATTTTCTTTCCAGGATAAATTTCTAAAAAGTGAAGATGAAATAAAAACACGAAGATTTTTATATGCTGAAAAAAAACATAGTTTGTTTGTTCTTTTAATTTTTTTATTGCTAGAAGACCCTTCTATTAAAAATTTGTTAAATGAGATATTAAATATAGAATCTTTATCAATTGCATTTTTTAAGTTACATCGTCCATATTGGTCTAAAGATAAAGACAAATATTTCTGGGGATCAAAAGGTTTTGTAAGTAGATTTTTGAATAAATTGTACGATAAAGCATTAGCACCAATTAAACTAAATGCAATAAAAACAATAAAAAGAGAACAAGGTCAGCCCAAAAGAGAAAAGACAGAATATATCTATTTATATTTTGACAAAGTAAAAAAACTTAAAGAATTGATGGAACTCTCAGAAATGAAAGATGATGAGACACCTGACCGTTATTTATTTAAAGCAATTGAAAGCATGTACATATCTGATTTAGTAGAAAATATCTTTATAGAAACAACTATTAATAAAAACAAAAATACTTCAATTAATTTCAATGACCTTAGTGAAGGTGAAATGCAATTATTTACAGTATTAGGTTTGCTAAAATTTACAAATACGGAAAATAGTTTATTCCTTCTTGATGAACCAGACACTCACTTAAATCCTAATTGGAGTCGAGATTATGTTAATAAATATATTAAAGAGTTAATAACAAATGAAAATATAAAGACACATGTCCTTCTTACTACGCACGATCCTGTCTTAATTGGAGGAATGAAAAAAGAAGATGTAATTATAATGAAATATAATAACGACAAAATTATAGCAGAACATCCTAGTAAAGACCCTAGAGGCTCAAGTTATGATGGAATTCTTACTGGAGATGCTTTTGAATTAAATAGTGCCATATCTCCAGAATTGGAAAATGATATAGAAAGAAAAACTATTTTATTATTTAAAAACGATCGAACCGAACAAGAAAATAATGAGTTGAAGGAATTAAAAGAACGATTGGGAGACTATGATTATAATATAATGCATGATGACCCATTATATGAAAATTATTTAAAAGCAAGAACGGAAGTTTTCAATACTATAAATAATAAATTACCTAAAGAAAAATATGAACAAAGTGTAAAAATTCTAAAAAATATCTTGAAAGTTGAGGAATAATTTTGAGATATATTGACATAAATTCAATAGAAAATTTAGATGAGCTACAATTACGATTAAAAGAGTGCAGAAATTGGAGTTGTGTTAAGGAAGTACTTTCTGAACTCAGCCAAAAAACTTGCTGGTACTGCGAACATTACGTTCCCGCAACAGGTTATGCTGAAGTTGATCATTGGCGGCCAAAAGCTCAGAACATGTATCCTTGGTTAGAATTTGAACTTAAAAACTATATATATAGTTGTAAATGTTGTAACAACAAGAAATTAAACAAATTCCCACTTAAAGATGAAACTAAAAGAGCAAAAATTTCAACAGATGATATTTCAAAAGAAGAACCTCTTTTGCTAAACCCCTTAAATAAGTCAGATATTCAATCTATATGTTATGATATGTCCGGTCGATTAGTACCCAAAAAAAATGAAATCAGAGATAAGGTTCGAAAAACAAAAGAAATATTACAATTAGATACTACTGACCGTCTTGCAGAAAAAAGCAAAGCTTTCTCTGTGTTATGTTCTGATTTGGATACATACTTACAATTTAAATCAAATGAAGAATTCGCAAATGAAATGATAAAGAAAATAAACGAAAAAATTAAATACGAAGAAGGAAATCCTTTTGTGTGGTCATTTTGTATGTATATTGAAAGTTGGTTTAAAGAAAATGACACAAAATTAGTTGGAACCAATATTAGAGAAAAAATTAAGTTTCCTGAGGATTTTAAAGAAGTATATTTAAATAATTAAAATATGGAAATATATATGCCTAAAGGATCAAATACCATATGTAAATTTTGTGGACAAGAAAAGAATCTAATAAAAGCTCATATTATTCCTAAAAAATTTTATTTAGGAATAAAAGAAGATAAATGTTTGTGTATAAATTCCAAAACAGGAGAATATATAATTCAACAACAAGGCGGGTATGATTCAAATATCTTATGCGGAGACTGTGATAACCATATTATAGGAGAGTTTGATAAAGAAGGTTATCGAATATTATTTGGTGATTTTAGCAAGTACAAATATATACAACTACATCCACAATATAGAATTTATCAGCTTGATAATACAAAATTTGATTATGAAAAGCTCCGAAGATTTTTTATTTCAATTTTATGGCGAGCTTCAATTTCTAAATTAGAAGAATGGTCAAACATAAACCTAGGTGGTTACGAGAAAAAAGCTTTTGAAATATTAAAAGGCAAAAGAACGTATGACGAATTATTCAAGATTTTAATATATAAAAACTGTTATTCTGAAGATATCAACCAAGAAGTCCTTATTGCTAAAGGAAAAACAAGAACTTTTAAAAAGTATTTGATTCAAATGGCAGGATATCGTATTGAAATTATTGTAGATTCAAGTAGACTTACAAAAAAATATAAGCAACAATATGAAAAATATTTTTTAAATCAAACATTTGCACATATAATAGAAACACCAGAAGTATCACAACGTATAAACAAAGAGCATAATACTCGAATGTTTGAATTATATGAAAAAGGATTTGTTCCACCCAAACCACCTGGCATATAACAATTTACTTGACTTTTTACAACTTCAGAGTGATGAATACGACACAATAAAGGAGGTCGTATGGAAAAAGTTGGATTTAATATTACTCCAAAGGAGTTTAAGCAATTAAGCAAGTGGGCGGAAAATATTTATAACACAGCAGTTGTTATAGATTATTTTGTTGCAAATCAACCGGAAATTGAAGAATGCTACAATCTTGCGCCGGTAGTTAAACATCTGCGTAATGATGCAGATGTTTTAAATGCATTCTTTATTGATCACGAAAAAGATGTTGAAGTTTAAATACCATTTAAAAGGTGTTTAATCGGTGTTCACAAATTTCCTCTTGTGTTATGCCGAGAATTTGTTCCTCAATTTCTCGTATAACATCCGGCGTTAAACCTTTCGGCTTTTCCTCTTTGAGCTTTTGTTTTTCACTTATCACTTCATCCTCATAAGATTTAACCGGCCCAATCAATTTCAGCATTTTAGTAACGGCATAATACCTTGCAGGCTCGACTTTACCGTTATTCTCCATATCCCTCTCGATAGAATTTATCAAACTTCGGGTAAAATCATATAAATCCGAATGCAACGTTGTTTTTGTTCGAAGGTATTCAGCTTTTTTAGTTTCCCAATCATCGGACTTTTTCCAGCGGCGGAGTGTTCTTTCGTTCAAATGAAGCTGTCTTGCGATATCTTCTAATGACATAAATTTCTCGGCATAAAGCTTAAAGGCATCTTGCGCCAATGTTTGTTTTTTCATAGTTAACCTCGGGGTAAATAAAGTTTTGATACACACAGGATAACTCTGTTTCGCAGAAACATCAAGTTGGATTTTGCGTAGGCTGAAGTGAGTGTAAACGAACGTAATGCCGAAGTAGCACGGAGCAGAGTGAATGTAAATTCTGCCATGGCAGAATAAAATGAACGACTGCGTAGTGTGGAGCAATAATCCAATGTTTTGTGTCCAAATGATACGATTTCAGGAATCCAAGTTGATATTTTATCTAAAAAGAGTGATGTATTGTGTAACAAAAGGAATAAATATGATACAGATTAAAGAAAATCCGCGGATGGGAAATCAATGACAACAGAGAATATACGGTCATTGGTTTTTATAGTGAAGATACAGTTTTATGCGAAAGTCCCTGCGGAGAATTATATGTATTTTTGAAAGAGTTTTTAATAGATCCTGAAAAACCTGATGACATATATTCAAATATCACAGTAAGAAAGGCTAATAATGATGATTGAAAAAGATTATAAGTTATACGGAACAAAGATTTTGAATTTAAAAACACAAGAAATCGGACTACTGATTTGCTTATGGGAAAACAAATATGCTGATAAAACTGTAGATTTTTCAACCTGTGTTGATAAAACAGGCAAACGCTATAATATAGAACTTGACAATATAAGAGGGTTTGAAGATGATTTTGAAAAATAAATTAACCAAAGAAACGTTGGACATTCCGTATTCTGAATTCAGGAAAAAGTTTGCAAAAGAAATTCGGGATGCGTTTGAAAGTTATCGCAAAACACAATTAAATAAATACTCTTGGAACTTC
>CADBUY010000019.1 GCA_902797965.1 uncultured bacterium | reverse complement strand
GAGCTTGTTTATCATTTCCAAGAAAACCCTCATAAATATCAGATATTCCAAAATCACTAAACAGATACGCCTCAGGCAGATATCCATATTCTGCAGCTTTTCTTGCACTTCCTGTTCCTGTATTATCTATGACTATAGAATAATTTTTATTTCTATATTTAATAGTCATTTCTACTGTAGAATTTTTATCATTTACAGTAGCTTCTACTATCTCCGCACCTTTTAGGTTACCAATAAAACTCTGAAATTCATCAAAATTGTCAAATCCTTGTTCAACTGCCTCTTTTAGTTCATTCGGAACGCCGGAGTTTGTTTCAAATCTATAAGTTTTTCCCTTGAATTTAAATGTTATAATATTTCTCTCTCCATTGTTTGCACTTGTTTCTGTCGGAGTAATTCCAGCTTCTTTTAGCATACTTTTTAAATTTACAAAATCCTTATCTTCAACAGTAGTTCCGTTTACAAAGTCTTGTATAAATTTGTTTAATGCTTTTTCTGCTTCTGTTTCAACAGGTGTTGATAAATATTTTTTTATCGCTGCTATAGTTTTAAGAACTCCAGCAGGCCAATTCTCTAAATTATATGTGTATGCAATTACTTTATCACCTGCTTTTGCAATTTCTGTGAAATATTTTTTTGCATCATTACCATATGTTTGAACTATTTCTTCCACTTTTTTAGGATCTATATTTGAAACTATTTTCCCGCCTTTGCCATCATCAGCGGCTATTTTTGAACATTCAATATGGTATTTTTCGTTATCAAAAGTAAATTCTAATACTCTGTTATTAGTGTTATCACAAACATCGCATTTTATTCCCAATTTTTCAAGCTCTTGTTTTGCACGAGATTGCGTCATATTACCTTTGATAAAATCTTTGATTATTCCGTCAACAGCTTGCTTTATTATTTCATTGGAAGGCTGTGAGTCAGTTTGCATTTTACCTAAAGCTGCGTTAAGTGCTTCCGCTAAGTCACTTACGCTTGGACTGTTTTGTGGTAATGTATTAAGAGCATTTATAATTGCATCGCGAACTTTTGTTATATCACCACCTGCTTTTTTCAATATTTCCTGTATGATTACATTTAAAGAGTCCATTACTGCTTTTCGTTCTTGAGCTCCCTCAGCATTAATACTTGCCATTTTTTCTTTGTAAACTTTTAAGTCTGATTCAGAAGTTATACCTAATTTTTCTAAATCTGATTTCTCCTCATTACTCAAATTGTCTGACTTTGTACTATTTAATAAACTATTCTCAATAATATTGTACAAATAATAATTCAAACCATTAGTCATTGTTTATCTCCATCATAAGTTAATTAATATTTAAACGAAACTATAATTGATAAATTCATCTGATGTATCAAACGTAATTTTTAATAATTTTTCATTACAAATTATAATGCATTTTGCATCACCAACATAAAATATTGTGCGTTCTTCAGCTACCGGCATTATTTTGTTTAATAGTTCTTTGGCTTCTAAAAGAGTATTAATCTTAGAAAATTCATTCAATCTCTCTTTAAATTTTTCTGTTTTAGATTTGTTTTCATTTGAGGATATCATTTTGTATTGCAGCTCATTGTAGCTTATTGCTTGTTCGGTATGTGATTTTACCTCGTAATCACTAGTGGATGCTTGTTGATAGAAGAAGTTATTCATCTATTTTTCCTCATATTTATAAATATCTACTCTGCTCAATTGACTATTATTATTATCGGCAATATTTTTTAAAACTTTAATAAAAATAAAAAAAATCACTACTACTACTGCTACTACTACTGCTACTACTACGGTTTTCTCCGATTGTAACAATTTTTAGATTAGCTTAACAATTGAAAATATATTGATAAAATAGTAATTATGTAAAAAAACATTTATGTATTATTATATTTATAATGAAACTTTATAAAACAAAAAGCGGTGATTATAATTTTGTAATGGCATATCCTGCGGTTGAAGAATTTGCACTTTCTTCTCTTGGGTATATGTGGCTTTATAAAATTGCAGATGAAAAAGACGGAATTGATGCTAAAAGAATATCAACTGACAATATAAGTGTTAATTCTAATGAAATTTCTGCAATAGCTTTTTCCATGTCTTATGATTTTGACTATTTCGGTGTATTGCAGATATTAGATAAACTCAAAATACCTTTTTACTCAAGAGACAGAGATGAAGCTTATCCTCTTGTATTTTCGGGAGGTCCTGTTATTACCACTAATCCCAAACCATATCAGCAGTTTTTTGATTTTATGATTATAGGTGACGGGGAAGAGTTGTTTGATAAAATTTTGGATATTTTAAGATTAAAAATGTCTAAAAATGATACTTTATCAAAACTTTCCGAACTTGATGGTATTTATATTCCCAATAAAATAGTAACTCGTTCTTGTGTTAGTTTAAATAATGTTATTTATTCGCCAATAATAAGTGATAAAAGCTACTTTAAGAATACTTTTATCATTGAAGCTGCAAGAGGATGCATGAACAGGTGTGCATTTTGCACTGCTTCTTATTTAAATTTACCGTTCAGATATTATGATTATAAAAAAATAATTGAAGCTATTGAACTTGGTTTAAAATATACTAATAAAATTGCATTGTTAGGAGCGCAAATTAGTGCCCATCCTCAGTTTAATGACATTATGTGTTATTTAAAAAATAAAATTGATAATGGTGAAAATATTGAACTTGGGATATCTTCGCTGAGAACTGACTCCGTAACTCCACAAATGGTTCAAACTCTTGTAGCAGGCGGACAAAAACATTCGACTATTGCTATTGAAGCAGCGAGTGAACGTCTGAGAAAATTTATTAATAAAAATTTGAATGAAGAACAAATATTACATGCTGTAAATATATCTCGAGAAAACGGATTAAAAGGCTTAAAAATATATTCTATGATTGGTATTCCAACTGAAAACGATGATGATATTTATGAATTTATTAAATTAGCAAAAAAAATAAAAAATCAAAACAAAGGTTTTAATATAGAATTTTCTTTTTCAACATTTGTTCCCAAGCCTCATACACCATTTCAGTGGTCAAAAAGAGAGGATACTAAATCTTTGGAACAGAAGCAAAAATATATAGAAAAAGAGTTATCAAAGATTGGTATAAAGTCTAAGTTTTCAAGTGCAAAATGGGATTACTGGCAAACAGTATTGTCACGCTCTGATTCCGAGATAGCTTCTCTTCTAGTAGAAGTTTATAAAAATGGCGGGAAAATCGGTGCATACAAAAATGCTGCTAAAAAGCTAAACATTGATATTTCAAAATCCACAGGCGAATTTGATTTTGAAGAACCTCTTCCATGGGATTGCATAGTATCAAATCCGTCTAAGCAGCTTTTAATAAATGAATATAAAAGACTTTCAAAGAAAATTCAGTCTTAAATAATTCAGCAAAATTAACAAATTTATACTTAGTCAGAGAATGTTTTGAATGTCTTTTCAACGTTATCTTTGATAACTTTCTTAACTGCATCCATTTCGGTTGCAAGGGCATTTTGCTCGGTATCTAACTGTTTAAGACGAAGTTCAAGCGTTCTGTCTTCTTGTTGAATCATTGAAGTTTTAGCATTAATATCTGCAATTGTTTTTTCGTATTGAGCCTTTTTATAAAGATAATCATTCATTGCTGATTCATAAGCTGCTTCATCCGTTACTTCTTCAACATTCAGGTTGTATACAATACTGTCGTTGTCAAATTTAACACTCTTGAATCTGCCGTTATCACCTGTTTCTATCATAGCTTGGTTTGTTGCTTCAATTTTTGTAGGAACATAACCTGCGCTATAGTATGTAAGTTTTACCTGATCATCAATTTTATTCAGCTTTTGAGCATTTTCTGCACTTTCTATTAAATCAGATTTTGTTGTATAGTATGTTTTCCCTTGCATTTCAAATGTATAAATGCCGCTTCCTTCATACTGAAGATTTCCTTGCGGGTCAAAACTTACATATTTATTTATTGACGAATCAGGACAATCTCTTAAAATTTGAGCCAAATCAGTTACCTGATTAATTCCAGTTTCTTTGTCTTCAATTAATTGATTAAGTTCTGTAAGTTTAGAGTTCCCTACAAAAGAAGGACTGTTTACTGTTGAATAATCTATATAGTCTTTTGGCTGAATAATTTGTTCTTTTTCACTTTGTTTATTAACAATAAAATGCCAAATTTCATCATCATCACGATATCCGTATATGCCATCATACGAAAGTGAACCATCAGGGTTTAAAAGATTATGCTGAGTTTCATATTTTCTTAATGCTTCTTCTAATGATTGATTAGAAGTTGTATCAATAACTGCTTGAGTCATTTTTGTATATTTATTGGTATCATTGGTGTTAATAAAATTCCATTCGTTATCTGCATTTTGATATCCGAATATTCCGTTAAATACCAAATTCCCTTCATCATCAAGCAAGTCATTTTCTGTTTCGTATTTGATTAATGCTTCTTTTAACTGCTCATTTCCCGGTTCATCAATAACTTCCTGACTTAAAGTCTTGTAATTTTCCGTATTTACAAATGCGTATGAACCGTCAGCATTTTTTGTTGCATAAATGTTGTCAAATTTCAAACCGGGGGCAGACTTTAGTAAATCATTCTTAATTTCATAGTCTGTAAAAGGTTTTTTTATTGCCATCTGTGCAGATTTATCAACATCTTCAGCTGTAATTGAGTCATATCCTTTTGTACTTACAAAATTCCACTTTCCTTCTGAATCTACTTCACCATAAATTTGATCATAATTTAACGAACCGTCTTCGTTCAATAAACCATGTTCTCTTTCATAATTTGTTAGTGCAGTTTTTAATGCTTCTGAACTTTCAACTTCTGTTTCTGTAAGTGCGTGATAACCGTTTGTATCTATAATATTCCAGTTGCCGTCGGCATCTTGTTTGCCATAAATATTATTAAATGATAAGTCATCACCTTCATCAATGATTCCTTTTTCAATTTCATATTTTTTAAGAGCATTAGCTAATTTATCCTGCTCTGCAGTATCAATGTCACTCTTTCTTACTTTTGTATAATTGTTTAACTGTTCAAAACTCCAGGTACCATCAGCATTTTGTTTTCCATATATATTATCATAGGTTAAATCTGCGTGCTGTACCAAGATATTTTCATCTGTTTCATAGTTTGTAAGTGCAGTTTTTAATGCTTCTGAACTTTCTACATCAGATTCTTTTACAGCATTATATCCAACTGTATTTTTAAATTCCCATGTACCATCTTCTTTTTGATGAATATATACATTTTCAAGAGAAAGTTCAGCCATATTATTGTTGTATTCATAATCAGTAAGTGAATTTTTTAGTGTTCCTGTATCTGAACTTACTACATTTTCCGTAAGCTGAGTGTATCCTACAGTATGTTTAAAGTCCCAAGAACCATCCGATTTTTTTACATAATAAATATTGTCATAACTTAGTGTTCCGTCAGGATTAAGCAAGTTGTTTTCGGTTTCATAGTTAGTTAATGCTAATTTAAGATTTTCAGCACCGGGAGCTTCAACAATTGCTTCTGTGATTGTATCATATCCAGTAATATTAACAAAATCCCAATTATTGTCTATATCAACTTTGCCATATACCGTATCATATGTCAGTTTTATCAGATTGTTTTCTTTTTCATAATTATACAGTGCTGTTTTTAATTCCGGCGATGAATTTATATCGCTTCTCGTTACAGGTTTATAGTTAACAGTATTAACAAAACTCCAGTTCCCTTCTGCATCCTGTTTCCCATATACATTGTTGTATCTTAGAGTTGTGTATTCGTTAAGTAAACCATTATCTTTTTCATATTGATATAATGCGTCTTTTACCGCTTCATGACCAATTGATTCAACATTGTCTTTATTCAGTTGTTTATAATCATTTATGTTTATAAAGCTCCAGTTGCCGTCAGCATCCTGCGTTTTATATATTCCGTCAAATGTATATTCGGGATCAGACGTAAATAATTCATTATCTGATTCGTATATTTCAAAAGATTTTTTTAGATTTGATTTTGTTTCTGTTTCGACATCACCTTCGTGAATCTTATTGTAGTCATAAGCTACAAAGAAGTGCCAGGCGTTGTTATCATCTTTATATCCATAAACGCCGCTTGTTGTTATACTTCCGTCTGTATGCAGTAATCCGGCAGATTTTTCAAAGTTTGTTAAAGCTGTTTTTAATGTTTCATCAGACTCTACCTGTTCCGCTGTAATTTTATCATATCCTTGATCATATCCGTAGCCGTTTATTTTGTAATTTACATTTATACTGCCGTCTTTTATTTTTGTTACATCTGTAGTTTTAGAATTGTATTCAACTTTTTTGAGTACGTCACTAATTTGAACCTGAGGGTTTTCCAGTAATCGTTTAATTCCTGTAAAGACATCAGCCATATAGTAGTGGGATACTACATAATTGTAATTAGGGTCTGCAACATTTATTTGATGCCAGTTTTCAAATACAGATTCATTATCTCCGTCAGAATAGGAATATTGAAGTTTTGTATAATCGGTACTTTTAGGAGCATTTGGGACTTCCATATTCAGTAATCTGTTAAATAAACCGGCACTTTGATTGGATAACGCTGTTCTTGCTTGGTTTATTTGCTGTCCTTCCCATTCTGTGTTTGTTTTTCTTGCTGTAAGGGCTAGGTATCTAGCTTGTGATGCTGCCATTCCCATGACGGACTCTCCTATTTGTAGTTCTTTACACTTAACTTAATGATATTTTACGTTAAGTCAATATGTAAATCGTCAAAAAGGGGTAGATACTTTATATAAATATTAAAAAATCGTCTTTATGACGTAACTGATTTGTAAAAATCATCTATTAGTATTAGAACATGCTAAACAAAATTTGTTAAAATCTTTCAAAAACAGTTTTGATATTTTTTAAATAACTTGTTGAATTAAAACATTCTTTTATATCGTTTTCTGATAATTTTGAAGTTACATTGTAATCATTTAAAAGTCCTGCTTTAAAGTCGCCGCCGTTAAGAGCTGCAAGTGCGTGTTTCTGAACGATTCTGTATGCATCTTCTCTCGTGTATCCTTTTTCAACAAGTTTTAATAATACTTTTTGAGAATAAGTAATTCCGCCGTATAATTCTGTATTTTTCAGCATATTTTCTTCGTGTACAACTAAATTCTTCATTACACCAATGAAGCGGTGAAGCATAAAATCAACCAAACAAAGTGAGTCCGGGAAAATTATTCGCTCAGCAGAGCTGTGTGAAATATCTCTTTCGTGCCATAAATTTATGTTTTCAAATGCCGTAATCATATTTGAACGGACTACTCTTGCTAATCCGCATAAATTCTCACATAAAACGGGATTCTTTTTATGAGGCATAGCAGAAGAGCCTTTTTGTTCTTTGCCAAATCCTTCTTCAACTTCTCTTACTTCTGTTTTTTGAAGATGTCTAATCTCTGTTGCAAACTGTTCAATTATCGCGGCAATCGAAGCCAGAGCAGCCATAAATTTTGCGTGTCTGTCGCGTGATATTATCTGAGTTGAAATCTTTGCGGGCGGTAAATGTAAGATCTCGCAAGCAAGTTTTTCAACCTCGGGGCTAACGTTTGAATATGTGCCGACCGGCCCTGATATCTGTCCGACTGCAACTTCGTCAAGAGCATACTCAAAGCTCTTTTTTGCTCTTTCTGTTGAGTCCAGCCAATTAAGTAATTTAAATCCAAAAGTTGTAATCTCAGCGTGAACCCCATGAGAACGCCCGATGCAAACGGTATCTTTATATTTGAATGCCATTTCTTTAAGTATAGTTAATAATTCCGTCAAATCCTGCAAAATGATTTTTGATGAATCAACTATTTGTAAGGCAAAAGCTGTATCAATAACATCAGAACTCGTTAGTCCCATGTGGATATATTTAGCATTATCTTCTCCGACAGACTCATTTATGTTAGTCAAAAAAGCAATAACGTCATGTTTAACTTCTTTTTCTATTTCGTCTATTCTTTCAACTGAAAAACTTGCTTTTTCCTTTATATCATTCAAATTTTCAGATGGAATCTTGCCCAGTTTTGAATATGCTTCGCATACAGCAAGTTCAACTTTCAGGTAATATTGGAATTTTTGTTCCAATTCCCATATATTTTTCATTTCTTTTCTTGAATATCTGTCAATCATAAAAATATTATACATTAAAAAAGACGGCTGATTAACAACCGTCTTTTGAATAAAAGTAAATATTGTAATTTACCTGTTGTTTTCGTTATTTATCTGTTATTTCCAGAATTTAAGGCTTTTCCAGAATGATACTTCGTTATCAACTGCTTTTTTTGTATCTGCTACAGCTTTCTTATGTGCATCCTGTTGTGCTTTAATTTTTGCTTTTTCAGCTTCGTAAGCCTTCTTTTGTGCTTCTTGTTGTTTCTTTAAAGCGGCTGCCTGTGCATCTGCTTTCTTTTGAGCTTCAGCTCTTTGTTTTGCTCTTTCTGCTTGAGCCTTGTCTATTTTATTGTTTAGATTTTGTTCCGCTTGAACAGCCTTGTTTAAACCGCTGTTAACAGAATTAGTAAATTTAGTAAATCCGTTTGCAGCAAATGCTGAAGAACCTGTAAATACGATTAATGCCAAAACTGTTAAAACTTTTTTCATAGTTAACTCCTTTCTTATTTAACAAGATTTTAGAATATAAAAAAAGATATTTCAAGTAATTGTAATTTTTGTTAACTCTTTATATAATGTATTTATGACAGTACGTTTAATGGGTGTAGATATTGATAATTATTCTTTTGAAGAGAGTGTAAGTAAGGGGATTGAACTTATATGCTCTGATAAAGTTTCTCAGGTTGTAACAATTAATCCTGAAATGTACAAAGAAGCAGAACAAAATCCTGAGTTTAAAAAAATAGTTGATGAAGCAGAAATGGTTATACCTGATGGGGTTGGAGTAAAACTTGCGCTTATGCTTAATGGTAAAAATGCATCGAGAATTCCAGGAATTGATTTTGCCTACAGGCTGCTTCAGGAATGTGCCAATCTCGGTAAAAATGTTGCAATAGTCGGTTCAAAAGAAGAAGTTGTTGTTAAAGCGGTTGAAAATTTAAAAAATCAGATTAATGGTCTAAATATTGTTTATTATCATAATGGTTATTTTGATAATAATGAAGATATATACAGAAGTTTGGAGAGTGCAAAGCCTAATCTTGTATTAGTTGCATTAGGTTCGCCCAAACAGGAATATTTTATTTATAATGCAAAAAATACTTTGCATCCCTGTTTAATGGTCGGAATCGGAGGAAGTCTTGATGTGTGGTCAGGAATAACCAAAAGAGCACCTGAGATTTATCAAAAGTTAGGTCTGGAATGGTTATACAGAACCGTTTCTCAACCGGAACGCATAAAACGTATATTTCCGACGCTTCCATTGTTTGTTTTAAAATCATTAACTTATAAAGAGGGCAATTATGCTAAACGATGAAGAACTTAAAGAATTAAAAAAAATCTCACAAGAAACGAGGATTAATATCCTAAAAATGGTTCATTCTGCAAAATCCGGTCATCCGGGTGGTGCTTTATCTAGTGCTGATATTTTGAATGTTCTTTATTATAAGTGTCTGAATATACCTTCTGATTGGGATAAGTCAAAAGATTTTGAAAATCGTGACAGATTTATATTATCAAAAGGTCATTCATCACCATTATTGTATTCTGTTCTTGCTCAAAATGGATTTTTCCCTAAAGAAGAACTAATTACATTCCGTAAGTTTGGTTCAAATTTACAGGGACATCCGTCAAAAGGATGCTTGCCGGGTATTGAAACATCTACAGGCTCTTTAGGACAGGGTATATCAATTGCTTGTGGAATTGCTCTTGGACTAAAGTTAGATAATAATAATGCAAAAGTTGTTGTATTAACAGGTGATGGTGAACTTCAGGAAGGCTCTTGCTGGGAAGCTTTTATGGAAGCTTCGCATCAGGTATTAGATAACTTAATTCTGTTTGTTGACAGAAATCGACTTCAAATAGACGGTAATACCGAAAAAGTAATGGCTTTAGATAGTCTTCATGATAAGTTTAAAGCGTTTGGCTGGGATGTTATCGAAATTAACGGTCATGATTATAATCAGATATATGATGCTTACAATCAGGCTAAAAAGTGTAACAGACCTTGCGCAATTATTGCTAATACTATTAAAGGGAAAGGTGTATCCTTTATGGAAAATCAAGCAGGCTGGCATGGTAAAGCTCCAAATGATGAAGAATTAAGCATCGCTTTAAAAGATTTGCAGGGGGAAATATAATGTCTGCCAAAACTTGTCCTTTTGCTTCAAATAAAGAGTGTGACAATACTTGCTCATTATTTATTTCACCGAATGATTTAAATGAGTTTGTCGTAGCGAGATTGTCAAGTATCGGTGTAATGGAAAGAACAAACGGTATTTGTTCATTAAGGCTGCTGGCACTCAGTCAAAGTCGTGCAATTTTTGAAAATACCAAGACAAGAGGGTAATTATAAGCTGTTTATTAAATCCTGATATGTTTCGATAATATTACAGTTTATTTTGAGTTTTTCGTTAGTCACGTTTAATACTGAACTATTTTCTTTTACTGCATATATTTTTTTGTTTAATTTATTCATCTCAAGAACCGGTATTCCACCCATAGAATTATGCGGAACAACAACAAAATCAACGTCTTTTATGTTTATTCCATTGTTATGGCTGATTTTTGGTGCTATGCTTAATCCGATTAAAATGCATGGTAAAAATGTCGGTGTAATGTATTCTGCTGAACATCTGGAATCTACTATATCAGTAGAAATCTGAATATTTTCAAAAGCCGGTGCGTGCGCACAAGGAACTTCCAACTCTTTTGATATGTAGTGCGATATAATTGCTTCTACTCCTCCAACGGGGTCTACTCCAATTCCGTTAGCATAATTATCACCATCATCCTCAGGAAATGAACATACAATACCGATTGCTTCCGCACCATTTTTGATTAGTTTATCAGCGGCTTGCTTAATTGTTTCTAAATTTTTGACATTTCCCATTGATGCGCCTGAGTTGTCAACAAAGAAATCAACGCCTACGTTTTCCTGTGTGACTTCATACCCTATTATGTCTATGCCATATACCGTTTTTACGGCATTAATTGTGTTTATGTGGACATTAAGAACTTGTTGAGAGATAGATTTATCAAAAACAATACCTATTTTATTTTTGATAGATGGTGTAAGATTACATTTCCCTCTGAAAAAATTATCCAGTGTATACCCCTCAACATATAACATGTTTTCAGTAATGCCTGAAAAACAAGCAGCATTAACAACATTTGGGTTAACAATAAGTTTGCACTTCTTTGCTAATTCTCTTGCCCAAATGCTGGCATCTCCGGCAAATCCTCCAATAGATGCTCCTATACCTGTAGGTATTATAAAAGCTCCAAGTAATTTCCCGTTGTTATCCACTATTTATTCCCCTAATTATCAGTGTTAAGTATTTTTATACGATTAAACGGATAAAAAATAAAAATAGCACGTCCTATAAATCGTTCTTTTGATACAGTTCCCCAATATCTGCTATCCAGTGAGTTTCCTCTGTTGTCACCCATCATAAAATATTGTCCTTCAGGGATAATAAGAGGACCGCAATGCATATTAGGTTTGCATGGAGTATAGTCGAATTCACTAAGTATGTAATCTTCCTTCAAAGGCTTATCGTTAATATAGACCTTATGAGCTCCGTTTGGCTCTGCTTTTATTTCTAACTTATCTCCCGGAAGCCCTATAACTCTTTTTATATATGCAATATCTTTACAGAAAAATCCTGTAAGTCGGCTAAATACAGCAATAGGATTTGTTTCTAATTTTACAAACGGAGGATAAAAAATCATTATATCTCCGCGTTTAGGAGTACTTTCGAAATGATGTGTTCTTATAATATTAGGGTATTTTGATAGTTTTTCAACAACTATTCTGTCACCATTTCCAAAGAAACCCGGTTTTCCGATTAAAGTCGGAAGCATAGAACCTGACGGAATGTATCGCGGCTCTGCTATAAAAAATCTTATGATTATTAAAGCAATAACGACAAATAATATTGTATCCCATGTCTCTTTTAATCCGGCTTTTAATTTTTCTTTATCTATCATAATAAATTAATCAAATCCTCCAGTCCGTCTGAATATTGTTTATTCGGAAGACTTTTTATAATTTCTCTCATCTCTTTTTTATAATTATCCTTTAAACTTTCTGTTTTTTCAATACCTATAATATCAATTATTGTTTTAATTCCGTTCTTTTTGTCGTTTATGATAGAGTCATTCTGAGAGTCATTATTTATCTGAAACAACAGTCCAAATTTTTTACCAAATTCTCCGGCTTGTATTCTATCAATATTTGATAGTAAAGCACTGCTTTTTAATATTGCTTCAAATAGTGAAGCTGTTTTTCCGTCAATGATTTTAAGGTAGTTTTCTATACTGGTGTTTTTATGTCTTTCTGTGTATTGCAGTAATTCCGCAATGCTCATGTTTGTTGTTGCATTTAAAAAAATCTGAATAATATCATCATTTTTTAGTTCAAGTAACTCTTTTACTGCTACAGATAGTAAATAGTCGCCGGATAAAACAGATGTTTTAGGGTCATATTTTTTATGAAAAGCAATCTCTCCTCGTCTTATATCTGAATTATCAATAACGTCATCATGCAGCAAAGATGCGTTGTGAATTAATTCACCTGCAGAAAGAATTTTTATAATAGGTTTGTTAATATTTAAATTATTTGCTTTTAAATATAACAAACATATAATAGAACGTACTCTTTTAGACGGTCCATTTATGAACTTCTCGATATCTTTAATTATATCATTATTTGAGTTTATAAGATTGTATATGTTATTTTCAATCGTGTTTATGTCATTATTGACTAAAGCTCTTATATTATCCATAGTTTAATGATATCATGAACTATTTTTACAGAGTAGTGCCGAGTTGGCAAAAGAAAAGGCATTTGATAATTACAAATGCCTTTAATCTTTTCTAGAATTGTGTTAGTTCTTCTAATGACCTTAATCCCTAACCAACAACATTGCAGAATATGATTATGTACTTCATTATTTACCTCACAAATTATAGTAAGTTTAATGCAATACTAGGAGTTTGATTTGCGGTAGATAATAATGTAGCTGATGCTTGCTGTAAGATTTGAGCCTGAATATATTTAGATGATTCATGCCCAACATCAGTGTCGCGTAAAGTAGATAATGAAGATGTAATGTTTTGTGATTGTACATCAATAGCTGATATTGCTGACTCAACTCTATTTTGTGCTGCACCAATTCTTGTTACACGATTTGCTATTTCGTTAATGGCATTATCTATGAAACCAATCATTTTTTCTGCACCTTTTGTGCCATCGTCTTGTATATAGAAATTGTAAACCGGATTATCACCGGTACTTTTTGATGCCATTTTTAATCCTGAACAAGCTGCTGCAATTGCTTGATAAGCATCTTCTGTATTATATTTATCAGCAGCAATAGTAACAACGCTGTTTGCAGCGGCATTTACGTATACTGAGATATTATCTGAACCGTATGTTTTGTTAGCAAATAATCCGCTTACGCTTGCATTTTTAAATAAATCAACATCTAATTTAATAATGCTATCTTTGTTTGCATACAAACCTACTTGTAAATCAATTCCATCTGAACTGATTCCTGTACCTTTCATAGTTCCGTCATAAGACATTAATTTTATGCCATTGTATTCAGCATTAGCTGAGATACGGCTTACTTCCTGTAGTCTGGCATGGATTTCTGATTGAATAGCCTTTAACGAAGTCGAACCAAATGTACCGTTTGCTGCTTGCACTGCTAAATCTCTAATTCTTTGTAAATGTTCAGTTAACAGAGAATAAGTTTGTTCTGCAGTAGTTAATAAGTCACCACCCATTGATGCGTTATCGGCAGCTATATCAAGCGAACTAATTTGTGTTGTCCACATATCAGATATTGAGTATCCCGCAGCGTTATCTGATGCGTGGTTAATTGTATAGCCTGTTGATAACCTTTCCAGTGATTTGTTAAGGTTGTTAGTTGCATTGTTCAAATTGCGTTCGGCTATGATAGACGCAATGTTTGTGTTGATTGTGAGTGACATAAATTGATCTCCTTTCTCTCTTACGATACGTACTTTTAGTTACTCATCCTTGAATAACTTTTTTATGTTCTCTCTCTCTTTTTAGTTTTAATGTCAACTGAAAAATGCACAGTTTACTCCGTGGTAGTGTTTAACTATTTTAAACACAGTCCGAATAAGCCTTGCTTATGAGGCTTACTTTGGCTTAGTTTATCTGTCTTATTGATGACTTGCCAAATTTATTGGTATGTTTTTGGGATATAAACATTAAGTACTATATCCTTTAACGGACTTCACTCTCTTTCTTATCCGTTATAGTTTAGTAAGTAATCGGTTTTTACTACCATGTACTTTGTATTCCGCTTTGCTATCCTTGTAAAGTTGTTAGAATACTATTCCGATACTTTTCTTTTTTGTAAAACATATCCGTTACGTGTCGTGGTCCTTACCCCGAATACATTTACCCTTAGTGTGATAGGTGAGGAAATCTTGTTATAGAATTTATAACATTTACCTCTGATATATACTTCTTAATACCATATTATTGCAACAGTATGTAAAAAAAGTAAACTGTTTTGTCAAGTTTTGTTACATATCTTAATAAAAAAGCTAAAAAAAGGCAATTTCTAACAGGTATATGACTTTATATTATTAGAGCAGAATATTGGAGAGAAGCTATGGGTTTCGCAGATTATACAACTTCATCAAAAACACCTCAGGCGTATACAGATTTAAAAGCCAGAGGTTTTGAGGTTGAACAAAAAGACGGACAATATTTTGTTAAAATTGATGGTGTCAGTGTTCAAATTTATGAATATGATACAGTTTGGACTGTTAAAGCAAGACTTGATGAGCAGGCAAGCAAGCAAAAACGTGAATCGCAATTTGATGAGGAAATTGAACAAGGTAAAGCTGATGTAAAAAAGTATGGTGATATGTTTGATCAAGCTATGGAAAGTGTAAGAACATTGAGAAGGAATTTTAACAGTTTTCTTGCAAGTAATGGTGTTTCATTTCTTTCGCAGCTTACCGGTGAACAATATGAAGAAGGGCTTGCAATACAAGATGCAAAATATGATGCTATAGCAGCAAAAAATAGTGCATTGCATCAGGTAATATCTGCAACAAATAGAACCGTAAGTGCTTGTTGTAGCAAGATTATGTATATGGTATAGCAGTTAATTCTGTCCAATTGTGTAGTAGTAATATTTTAAACTCTATTTAATACTTTGTATTGAGTATTTAACTAAGGAGTATTAAATGAATATTTTATTCTTTGATTTAAGAGAAACAGAAAAACCTTTTTTTTTAAATCATAATTTTACTGATTTCTGTATTGATTTTAGAGAAGATGCTTTAACGGAAAAGACAAAATTAACAGAAGAAGAATACGAAAATACTTGCATTTTATGTGTATATCGTTCTTCAATTCTTACGGAGAATGTTCTTAAAAAATTCAAAAATTTAAGAATAATAGCTACTCGTTCACATGGATTTACTCACATAGACTTAGATTATTGTATAAGGAATAGAATCAATGTACTTAATATCGGCCAATATGGAGAAGAAGCAGTCGCAGAGTTTGCGTTAGGTGTGATAATTGACCTAACTCGAAACATAAAGCGTGCAATGGTTGATATCAGAAATCACAACATCTCATTAAAACACTACGAAGGAGAGCTTTTATATAAGAAAACTATCGGAATAATAGGATGCGGAAAAGTAGGAGTTCAACTTGCAAAGGTAGCAAAACAATTTAATATGGAAGTTCTAGTTTCATCATACAAAGAATCTCCAAAATTTGAAAAAGTTTGTGACGTTGTACCTTTTGACACTTTACTATCACAGTCTGATATTATTTATCTGCACATGCCATTTACAACCGAAAATTACCAAATTATCGGAGAAGAAGAATTTAAGAAGATGAAAAAAGGAGTTTATATTGTTAATACTTCAAGCGTTGAGCTCATAAATTTAGAATCTTTGTATAACAATCTTGTTGCAGGAAAAGTAAAAGGTGCAGGGCTGGATATTTTAGAAAGCGATTATGTTAAAGGAAAATCAAAAGATCTTGGAAATGAAACGATGAGCACAAAAGAAAATTATAAAATCACAGAAAAGCTTTTGGATATGCCAAACGTTATTATTACTCCAAGATTAGCTTATAATACTAATGAATATATTGATTATGTACTTGAAACAACTTTTAATAATATAAGAGATAATATAAAAGGCATCTATACAAACAGAGTTTGTTAAACTACATCAAAATGTATATTTTGATGTAGTAACAATCTTGTTAACCTCTGTTTTCTTTCTCTTTTTGATTGCGAGGCAAAAAGAGAAAGAAAACAGAGGCAAAAAGAAAGAGAAAAACATGCGATTAAAAAACAACCACAATGCCCTAACGGGCATAAGACTGAATGGATGTTGCAGGCTTTTGCCTGCATACTTACGCTCACTATTGCAGCAAAGCTGCACGTTCGCGATTAACTAATCTTCTCCCGCCGGAGAGGGAATTTGCCGTTATTGCAAAAGCTACGCAGTTAGATTTGACTTTAGTCAAACCAGCCATTCAATCTTTATGCACGAAGTGCATTGTGGTTATCCATTCAGTCCGGTGTTTCTCTTCTTCTTTTGCTTCGCTTTCTTCTTCTCTTTA
>CADBUY010000018.1:17657-38712 GCA_902797965.1 uncultured bacterium | reverse complement strand
GCACTTTGTGCGTAAAGATTGAATGGCTGGTTTGGCTAAAGCCTAATCTAACTGCGTAGCTTTCACAAGAACAATATATTCCCTCTCCGGCGGGAGAGGGTTAGGGTGAGGGTTAGTTATTTTGTGAACGTGCGGCTTTGCTGCAATAGTGAGCGTATGAGTGCAGGCAAAAGCCTGCAACATTCATTCAGTCTTATGCCCGCTAGGGCAATGTGGTTGGCTTTTTGTCGCGTGTTTCTGTCTTTCTCTTGGTTGTTGGCATTAAACGTGCCTACGTTGTTTGCTTACGCAAACCAACTTCGCACTCTGCCAACAATCCGCTTTTTGCCTCTGTTTTCTTTCTCTTTTTACCTCGCAATTAAAAAGAGAAAGAAAATAGAGGTTAACAAGATTATTATGCATCAAAATAGTATTTTGATGCAAAATTAAGCTCCTTTCGGAAGAGAAACAAAAGGAGCAAGGCTAATTATTATGAAGAAAAGATTTTTGGTTTGCTTTTTAGAAGTAAGCCGAACACATACACAAATGCCTAATCATAACTTTTTATGGTCGAAACTCGACAATATCACTCGCTGCCTTCGACTTACATTCTTATTATAGCATTATATTTACCTCTTCTTAATCTGCTTGGGTAGTAGTTCTAAAGTATTATTTCATAAAAAATTAGTGTTAATTCCTACATTCTGGCTAAATTGTTACAAAAATTTACAAAAAAATTTCTCCGCTTTTTCTTTTCTTTTGGAACTTTTATGTTTTTCTATTTACAAATTAAATACTGTTATTTAAAAAAACAGTTTTAGTTTCTTTATATGATAAAAATATTCAAAAAATCATCTTTACATTCTCTTAACAATAGCAAAAATTTAGGCAATTTCTGTTTTGATTGTCTTTTAAATATATATATAAGTTGTTATAATCAACTTAGGTAGTATATGTGTAAATAGCGTATGATTAACAAAATCGGTGTAGAAGACAATGCTGGCAAAATAAATAGCAAATTTGCCCATCAACATAAAGAAGGGACACAAAACCCAAATTTTAAGGGGTTGGGTGCAATTGCGCTTGCCGGTATTCAAAAATGTGAACAAGTACCAATGATTAACGTAGCTGTCATTGACATGCTTTCTGCTATTTTACCTCGTACTATTGTTGAATCTATGACAAACTGGTTTGCAGGCTTTGAAGCATTAAGAAGAGAATCATCCGGATTAATTGTTAACTGTATTATACCTAGTTTTATTACTTTAGGAATTGCTAAATGCTTAAACCCGGCTTTCATGCCAAAAGGTGTTAATATGTCACGCAGTTGGGCCGGCGTAGACATGATCCAAAAAGCTGCAGAATATTATGACAAAGCACAATCAAAAGACAGAGTTGAAGAATCTTTGAAAAAACTAATCGGTAATACTGAAGGTTACAATGGTAACACCCAGGTTAATTTTGCTGAACATCTGAAAGAAGATCTTGATAAATACGCGAAACAACTTGCTGAAATAAGCCGCAAAGATATTAAAAACTCTGAAATGAGAAAAGAAGTAGGCAAAATTGCAGATGAAATCATTAAGAAAACAAAAGTTTCTGAACATATAACTATAGAAAAAATTGATGCTCAATCCGTTAATTCTTTACTTGAAGATTCTGTTAAATTTTTCCGTGAGTTCCAAAGAGCTGATGGAAAAATTACAATGACAGAATTTGCTAAAAGAAACAAAAATTTTGTAAGAACAAAAAGCTTGCTGGGACTTGCTGTCGTTCTTCCTCTAGCAGCATCTATGCAATATATCAACAGATGGATTACGGGTAAACTGTCAGGCACAAAAGGTGCACCAATTTATGACGATTTTGCCAAAGGCAAGGACAACATAGAAGAAAATCCAAAAGCAAAAGAAGGTTTGCTAAAACAAAAATTAATATCTATATCATCTATGCTTGCAGTATCATTATTATCTTTAACTAAAATGCCAAACTGGAAAATGCTTGATTTTAAAGGTATATTCCCGACAATGGATCAGGCAAGAATTATTTCAACTACAACATTTGCTTCTCGTATGGCAGCAGCTGATGACAAAAATGAATTAGCAGAAGCAACCGTTAGAGATATTGCAACATTTGCAAGTTTATATTACTTAGGTGATGTAGCTGCAAAAGGCGCTGCAACAATTATCCAAAAGAAAACAGGTGTTACTCTTCTTAATGACACGAAACCATTAAATAAAAATGCTAACGCTTGGGATAAATTCAAACATTGGATGAAAGATATAAACATAAAAGCATCAAACGAAGTTATAAGTAAAACAGAACAAGCTCTGAAAGAAAAAGGGCTTAAACCGACAAAAGAACAAACAGAAATAATTAAAAAAGAACTTAAAAAAGCAGTCAATTATCGTTCTTATTGCCAAGTAACTAATTTAGGTGTATCATTAGCTTTGTTAGGGTTAATTATTCCTATATTTACTCGTCGTAACACTAAGCGTAAGCATGAACAAGCTCTAAAACTAGCCCGAGAACAGAATAATACGCAAACCGAAAACAAAAAAGAAGAAACTACCGTTACTCCTCTGAACGTACAATATACGAAACTAACAGCAGGCTTCAGAGCAGATAATAAAGAAAAAACAGCATAGACACATAAATAGCAAGTACAGGAAATTATGAACATACAACCAATCTCACAACAACAAAAAGTACAAAATATTAAGCAGCAAACAAATTTCAAGGGTGCTGTTGACACAACGCTGCGATATTTAGCAACCAATCAGGCAATTGGAGCAAACCTCGTTGACTTTTCATTTATGGTTACTCCAAGAACTGTAAATGACGGAATTAAACGTGGTCCTGCTGCAGGAATGGAAACCGGACGTCGTGAAATTATGGGTACGATTAATGACTCTTGTGTCGGTTTATTTGGTGCCGCAGCTGGTGCTGCTATTGCGGGTGCTATGACTAAAAAATACGAAACAAAAGTAAACAAAATATTTACCGCTCCGGATACTCTGCATATTTTAGCTGATAATAAAGCAAGACAAATTAAAAACAACAAATCTCAAATTGAATACATAAAAGAAACACTTAAAAATGTAAAAGGTTATAACCCAACATTTTCAGCTCCAGATAGAAAAATAGATAATGATGGTTATATAAAATTATCTGACAAAACTATTGATAAAATAGCAAAATACTATGATGAATTGTTAAACAAAAAAGCTGATTTTAACGAGTGGACAAAATCTAAATCAGATAGATCAAGAACTGTAATAATGAACGAAATTATTGCTGACACAGGCGCAGGCTCTGATTTCATTTTAGAATCTGCTGATAAAAAAATTCAAAGTAAAACATCACTTAAATCACTACTAAATGACATATTTATCGTTTCAGATTCATTTAACGGAGAAAAAGTTAAAAAGGCTTTTGAAGAACAAATTACTTCAAATAAAACAGTAAAAGAAAATAACTTTATCAAAGGTCTGGACAAGTTTATGAAAACTCGTGCAGGATTAGGCTTTGCTGCGTCTTGTGCTATAGGCTTATCAGTTCAACCTATTAACATGTATTTAACAAAATTAAAAACAGGTACTGATGGATTTGTCGGAGTAGAAGGGCGCTCTAAAGATACAAGCACAGGCTTCCTTGGTTTAAAAGGATTGAGCAGCATTGCATTCTTTAGCATGATTCTTTCAACTTTAAATATGAATCCGCTTAAGTTTACGCCTAAGAAGTTTATGGATAAAATGTCTTTCTCTGGTAAAATGCCTACAATCAACCAATTAAAAGGTATTTATGGTGTAACTATCATTTCAAGAATTTTCTCTGCACGTGACAAAGACGAACTCAGAGAAGTTCTTACAAAAGATACGCTCGGCTACTTAAGCTGGCTGGTTTTAGGTGACTTTGTAAACAGAATGACTGCTTCTGCTTTTGATAATGATAAATGTAAAGTATTGAATATCAAAAAAGGAACGGAAAAAGCAAACTACTTAAAGAAAATGTTCTTTGCGAACCTAAAAACAAGAGATGAAATACTTGTTAAGACACTTGCAGACCAAGGAATTAAAACAACTAAAGAAGAAAACGGAAAAATCATTGCAAAATCATTTAAAGAAATGCTTAAAGATTTAAACGGATTAAAAGACGAAACAATCAAAAAAGCAGCTAAAAAACGTTTAAGAGCATTAAATATGGCTCAGCTATCAGGATATATATTCTCTGGTTTAGTACTCGGTCTTGGCATTCCAAATCTCAATATATACATTACGAACAAACTGGATAAGAAACGTAAAGCAGAAGCAGCTAAAAAAGCTCAACTACCTCAAGAAAACAAATAGATATACACTTAAAATAAAAAAGCGAGAATTTAGATTTCTCGCTTTTTTATTTATTATTAAAAACTAAACCCATCCAAAGTCATCAAGCCATTTATTTACACTTGTTTCTTCATCTGATTGTGAATAATCATAAGTTGTACTTTCATAATAAACAAAATCATCAAGAATATTCATAATAAGCACCTCTTTTATATAGCTCTCTCCATTATATAAAGTCTAATAAAAAAGTTTATTTTCGCAACATATTATTTTTGTTACAAAACTTTACGTTTTTTTTAGAATTAACATAACATCTTATATAATAAATGTTATGACAAAAATAACAAATATTAATGAAGCATATAATTTACTGGTTGTTAAAGATTTTTGGGAACAACCACCAATAGATATTTGTAATGATATAGTTTCATTTTTAAATGATTATATAAAACATAATCCCAATGATGCAAGGGCTTACTATTTACGTTCTATGGCAAAATTCCATCAAAGTGATATAGTTCCAAATGAATACAATATAAGCGGAAAGTCTTGCGATAAATTTTTAGCAACTATTGCAGATGATGCTTTTAAAGATTACAATAAAGCAATTAGTATTGATTCTGAAATAGTAAATAAAAATCCAAACGTAAGAGATTAATAATAGGCTGGATTTTTCGGAACACAGTTCCTCAAAATGACGTTCTACTGATAGTTTAAACGCTATGTCATTTCGAGGCATTGTTTGCGGGAATGAGTTGCTACGCAACTCCCGCTCCCGCATCCGAGAAGTCCAGCTTTTTGTTAACTATTATTTGTGAATTCAACATGATATTTAACAGTTATAAAATACTATCTATGTTTATTTCCGGAATTATTAGCAAATATATCTCGGACAGTAGTGTCTTTTGAATAGGGGGTTAAGGTTAGATAAATTTTGTATGTATATATAAAAATGTGGGCAAGCCATTTGGTTTGCCCACATTACTTTTTTTACCTTTTAAGTATTTCTTATTTTGAAGCACCTGCCTTTTCGATAATTTCTTTTTCAACGTTAGCAGGAACTTGTTCATATTTTTGGAATTCCATAGAGAATGTACCACGACCTTGTGTGTTTGAACGTAAGTCAGTTGCATAACCGAACATGTTAGCCAAAGGTACAATTGCTCTAACGATTACGTTACCGGTGTTTCCTTGAGGTTCTTGACCTTCGATTCTACCTCTTCTTCTTGAGATGTCACCGATAATAGTACCTGTAAATTCATCAGGAATTTCAATTTCAACTTTCATCATAGGCTCTAAGATACATGGTTGAGCTTTCTTACAACCATCCTTAATAGCCATAGAACCTGCAATCTTGAATGCCATCTCAGATGAGTCGACTTCGTGGTAAGAACCGTCATAAAGTTCTACCTTAACGTCAATCATAGGATATCCTGCTAAGATACCGCCTTCAAGAGCTTCTTCCATACCTTTTCTTGCTGGTTCAATGTATTCCTTAGGAATAGCACCACCGACAATTTTGTTCTCGAATACGAATCCTGCATTTTCTTCAGCTGGCATGATTCTAACTTTACAGTGTCCGTATTGACCTTTACCACCTGATTGACGGATGAATTTAGAATCCTGATCAGCGGTTCCTCTGATTGTTTCACGATATGCAACCTGTGGTTTACCAATGTTTGCTTCTACCTTGAATTCTCTAAGCATACGGTCAACGATGATATCCAAGTGAAGTTCGCCCATACCGGAGATAATTGTTTGACCTGTTTCTGTATCAGATTTAACTCTGAATGAAGGATCTTCTTCAGCAAGTTTTTGAAGAGCGATACCCATTTTGTCTTGGTCTGCTTTTGTTTTTGGTTCAATTGCAACAGAAATAACAGGTTCAGGGAATGTCATTCTTTCCAAGATAATCGGTGCTTTTTCGTCACAAAGTGTGTCACCTGTTGTAGTATCTTTAAGACCAACAGCCGCACAAATGTCACCGGCATATACTTCATTTTCTTCAAGTCTTTGGTCAGCATACATACGAACCAATCTTGAAATACGTTCTTTTTTACCGTTAGTTGAGTTAAGAACGTAAGAGCCTGAAGTGATTACACCTGAGTAAACTCTTAAGAATGTTAAACGACCTACGAATGGGTCAGTCATAACCTTGAATGACAAAGCTGAGAATGGTTCAGAGTCAGATGAATGTCTTTCAGTCTTAGTACCGTCTTCAAGCTCACCTTCAATAGCTTTAACATCAACAGGTGATGGCATGTAGTAAACAACGTTGTCCAAAAGTAATTGAACACCTTTGTTCTTGAACGCTGTACCACAGCATACAGGAACGATTTTGTTGTTACAAACAGCTTTTCTTAAGCCTGCTCTCAATTCATCAACAGTGATTGAATCAGGATCTTCAAAGAATTTTTCCATCAAATCATCGTCTTCACCTGCAATAGCTTCAACCATAGCATCATGGTATTCTTTAGCTTTTTCTTGTAATTCAGCAGGAATTTCTTCTTCTCTGATATCAGTACCTAAGTCGTTTGTATATATTTCAGCTTTCATTGTCATTAAGTCAACCAAGCCTGTGAATTTATCTTCTGCACCAATCGGTAATTGGATAGGAACAGCGTTTCCGCCTAAACGAGTTCTGATTTGGTCTACTACACGATAGAAATCAGCACCTGTTCTATCCATTTTATTAACAAATACCATACGAGGTACTTCATATCTGTTAGCTTGTCTCCAAACTGTTTCAGATTGTGATTGAACACCACCAACAGCACAGAATACAGCAACAACACCGTCTAATACACGAAGAGAACGTTCAACTTCAATTGTAAAGTCAACGTGCCCAGGGGTATCAATAATGTTAATTTGGTGTCCTTTCCATTCTGCTGTAACAGCAGCTGACTGAATTGTAATACCTCTTTCTCTTTCTTGTTCCATAAAGTCAGTAACAGCTGCACCATCGTGAACTTCACCAAGTTTATGAGTTTTACCTGTATAGAACAGGATTCGTTCAGTTGTAGTGGTTTTACCTGCATCAATGTGAGCGGCAATACCAATATTTCTGATTTTTTCTAATGGAGTTTTTCTAGCCATTTTTCTTTTTCCTTCTATTTTCTTTGTCGGCTTAATAAAGTCGACCTACTACTATTTATATTATGTTGGGTTAGTAAACCCAACCTACAATGTTTGTGCAGAAATGCACACTACGATTATACTGATAATCAGTCTGAAAATATTGTCACATAAACAGGGGTAAATGTAAACATGGGGGTAAATAACAAAAATTAGCAAAAATGAATCTTTTTATGTAAATTTTTGTAACAAAGCTCTTGTTTGGTATAAAGTTTATAAAAAATGCCGATACAACTTTATATATCAAGTTAGGAAAGTTAAAATGTCAGAAAATATCAAACTTTTTAATGAAGCTATAAAATTGCTAAGAATAAGTAATCAGGAAAAAGGTGATTTAGGTACTACTGAATCCGAATTTGCCGAAAATTATGCTAATGCAAGTGGAGCAGAAAAAGGCAGTTCTGTTTGGAATAATTATTTTGAAGAAGGAAAAGAAGAATACAAAATAGTAAATTCTGACGGGCAAGACGGAATTACCAAAGAAGAATATAACAAAGTCAAATTTTATATTTACAAAATATCTCATCCTTTTAACCATTTAGCAGAAGATTTTTTATCAGGTTTTGATGGTAATAATAAGTATATAGCTGAAATACGGACAAGATGTTCTGAGAATGAACTTGAAAAAATCAATCAAGAAAAAGATAAAGACAATAAAATTCAAGAAAATGCAAATGTACAAGAAATGACAGAAGAACAAAAATCAAAATATGAAGAACTTTTGCTAAATAAAAACAAAAAAATAATGAATACAAGAAAAGATAATACTCAAGAAAAACCCTCATTAGAAGTAAATTATCCTGAACACAAAAACTTAAAAATGATTGTAACTATGACAAGAGAGGAAATTATATCAGAGCTTTTGCAATATGATAAAGACTATATAATAAAAGATGAAACCGATATGGATATTCTCAGAAAATATCTACAAGAAGCAAGAGAATTTAATATAAAAAATGATGAAAACAGCAATATAGTAGACTATCATATAGGAACATTTGCACAAGGTAGTCACGGAACTTGTACACTTTTATCAAAAATAAACGGCTTAGATAAAAACACCTTGAAAGATATATATCAAGAAGTTCCTGAAGGTTCAGGAAACTATATAGTAACTTTTCCACTAGATTATGGCAATGAAGAAAAAGCTGTTACTGTTACAAAAGAAGAATTAGAAAGTGGTGAGATTAAAATAAAAGATAATGATGGTAAAGAATACAAGCTTAATGATTTTTCAAAAGGTGATAAAGACGCGATGCTGTTAGAAATGGCGTTTATGAAACGGTTTGGTACATGGATAAGCCTTTATGGTGCAGATATTAAGATGATTGAAGAAATTTTTACATTCCCGGAAGAAAAAGAAAAAAGAGTGCTTCCTGAAGAGCAAAGAACAGTTGAAAGTTACAAAATATCAGAGGATAAAATTGTACAAGCTTTAAATGATGGCAACCATCCTATTATTGCAGTACAGTCGGTTACACGCTTACCTGCCGATTTTTTATACCAAAATATGGTTGAGATTACTGACAAAGACGGAAATATAATATCTGCACACTGGGGATTTGCAACTAAAAGTGATGAATTAGATGCAAGAACAAATTTAAAGATTTTGCTTGGAAAAGAAAGTCCCTTGTATTCACAAATTGATAATATGCCAGTTGGTGAATTTATGGATTTAGCTAACAAATTTGTAGGTGGAAAAAGTAGTGACAGCGATGATGAATACGGATATGGATTTATAGGTGCTATTATATTATCAAATGGTGTTTCCGTTATTGAAAATCATGCTTTAAGTATTGTTGATTATAATCCTGAAACAAAAATGGTAATGTTATCCAATCCGAATTCTAATAGTGCCTCAATACAAATACCTTTAGCAATATTGGAGAGATTTTTTGAAATTTCTGTATAAAATTCCAAATTTATTTTAATTGCTAAAACTCCTTTTTTTTGATACCATAGCAACATAGAAAAAAGGAGTTTATTATGTTCAAAAATTTAGGTAAGGAATTGAGAGATTTCATTTTACGTGGAAACGTAATGGACATGGCAGTCGGTATAATTATTGGTGCTGCATTTGGAAAAATTGTTGATTCTTTGGTAAAAGATATCATCATGCCTCCAATCGGTTTTATCTTAGGTAAAGTTGATTTTTCAAACCTGTACTTTACTTTATTCCCGCTTGGCGAAAAATACGATTCACTTGATGCGGCTCAGGCTGCAGGTGCAGTAACTATCAATTATGGTCTGTTTATAAATACTGTTATCAGCTTCTTAATTGTTGCTTGTGCAATTTTTGCTATTATTAAAGCTGTGAATACAATTAAAGACAAAGCTTGTAAGGAAGAAAAAGCAGAGGAAGCAGCAACAGAAAAAGAATGTCCTTTCTGCTGCACATCTATTCCTATCAACGCTAAAAAATGTCCACATTGTACTTCTGACTTGGGTTAGGGGAAAAGCTTACAGCTTTATTGTCAGCTTACTCCACCTTTTATAAAGGCTTGAGTAGTGAATAAACATAATTTTATAAAAACGCTCGCTTTGTAAAAAAGTTGAGCGTTTTTATTATTTCCTTAAACTTTATAACTTTATCATATTTTTCCTTGCCGTATTCGTTCAAAACACCATCAAGGTCAATAAGTATTTTCTTTTTATAATTGTTCATAGAATACCCTCTCTTACTGGCATATATCCAGTAATAAAATGTTACTATATCCAGTAAAATTGTCAAATGAACGAAACTGAAACATATTCTTTAATTGGAAAACGTATAAAATATTTGCGTGAAATGAAAAATATTACTCAAGAAAAATTAGCAGAAAAAACTGGATATAGCCTTGATTATATAGGAAAAATTGAAGTAAATATAAATCGTCCTGGTCTTAAAGTACTTATAAAAATAGCAGAAGCGTTGGAAGTAGAGTTATTTGAAATTTTTAAATTTAATTAATACTTGTCGGTATAATAATACTGACCTATAATTATTAATAATTGTTAATAATTATGAAAAAAGAACGTGACTATACAAAAAGATATGAAAAAGAATATGGCTTTTGGCGAACAGTATTCGTATGGCTTTTTGCTTTTTTGATTATTCGACCTGTTGCAAAATTAATGTACAACCTGAAAGTTGAGGGTAAAGAAAATCTTCCCAAAACAACGCGATTAATTATTGCACCAAATCATGTTTCTTACTGTGACCCTCCGTTTGTTGGTGTTGCATTATGGAGACATATTGCTTTTATGGCAAAGCGTGAGCTTTTCCACATGGATGCAAAAATGCCAATTAAGTCTATGACGGGCAGAAAAGTGCTATTCTTTTTGGCTCACACACTAGGCGCATTTGAAGTTAATCGTGAAGACCCAGAAATGAAAACATTTAGTACCGTTGACAGAATTTTTAATACTCGTTGGTCACTTGGAATTTTTCCTGAGGGTGGAATAAGGCAAGATAAAAAAATTAGAAATATTAAACGCGGTTTTGTCTATTTTGCAAAAAAATATCAGGCAGATATTGTTCCTGTTGGCGTTTGCGGATTTACATGGTACGCTACAAAGTTGTTCCAAAGACACATGACCATAAAAATCGGAAAACCTATCCCATACACAATGAAAGAAGATGAAATCATAAAGGAATGGGCAAGACAGGTTTCTGAGATGACAGGGTTTGAGAACCTTGTTGAAAGACAGACTTAATAACAGCTTGTCATATACTAAAATTAGTGATACATTAGGACACATAAATCCCTGTCAACAAAAGGATAATATGTGTATGAAAGCCGAGTGTGTTAAAATAGGTGTACCGCTTATTATGACTGCGGGATTGTTTTTGACATCAAAAACAGGAGCAAAAAAGATGGATGGAATTAATAATAGTATTAATGGTCGAGTTCAAATTGACCCAAAAGGTATAAAATATGTAGGGGGTAAATACATACAAAGTAATTTACCTCAGTCTGATAATTCTGATAAACTAATAGGAGAGCTTGATAAAATGAGTATGATTAACAATGTAAACATTCAAAAAAAAGATTTTGAATTAGGTCTGTCTACTGAAGAATTACAAAAAAGAACGCATAAAGATTATTTAACAACTAAAAAAATGCTGGAAGTTGATGCACCTGAATACACATCATTAGCTGATGGTGATAAAGAGGCACTTAAACATTTGGTAAAAGCAGCTGCAAGACTTGATAAAGTCGAAATGATTATAGATGACCATAACAACCTAGCATTCAAGGAATACTTGGAAAAAGAAATTACAAAAGGTAATAAAGATGCAGAATTAACAAAAATTCTTTTTGACGCACAAAAAGGTATTTTTGCTCTTGATAGAGATTCAAATATGATTAAGTTAGCAAAAGGACTTGAACCTAAAAAAGGCATTGGTGTTTACCCCGCTGATCTTGATAGAGAAGAATTTCATTCTATTTTAATAAAGATGATGAAAGAGGGAAAAGTTGATGAAGTTGCAAAAATATTAAATCAACGCTCTATTGTTGAAAGAGATGGCGACAAACTTAAGGCAACAGATTATGTTGACTACTTTAAAGAAGATTTTGAATATATGGCAACTGAACTTGAAAAGGCTGCAGAAACTTCTACCAATGAAGATTTTAATGAATATTTAAGACTTCAGGCAAAAGCATTAAGAAAAGCAGACCCGATGCTTGACGGATATGCAGACAAAAAATGGGCAACATTACAAGATACTCCGCTAGAGTTTACTATTACGAGAGAAAATTATTCTGATGAAATGACAGAATCCGTTGTTGAAAACGCAGAACTCAAAAAACTATTAGATGAAAATGGAATTGTTCCGGTTTCAAAAGACTGCCTTGGCGGTAGAGTCGGTATTGTTAACAAAAAAGGTACGGATGCAATACTAAATGTTAAGAAGTATTTACCCCTAATGGCACAAAATATGCCTTTAAATGATAAATATATTCAAAATATTTCTGCAGATAAAGAATCTAAACAAACGATGGTTGACGTTGACCTTGTTGGTGTTTATGGTGACGTTGGTGAATATCGTGCAGGCATTACCTTAGCAGAAAATTTACCAAATGATGATAAAGTTTCTGTCAGTCAGCTTGATGGTGGAAGAAGAAATGTATATCACAGACAAATTCGTTTGATAACATCTGATGACGCCAGAGAAAAAATGCAAAAAAGGTTGGATGCAATCCTTAATCCTGAATTACACAAATATTACAACGACGAAGCTGACCATTGGTTTACAGTAGGACATGAAAACGGACACTCTCTTGGTCCAAAATCAGGAACGGAGGGTTTAGGCAAATATAAATCAATCATTGAAGAAAATAAAGCCGATATGGTCTCTCTAGCAATGACTGATTTATTAACAAAAGCCGGTATGTATACACCTGAACAAAGAGAACAAATTATAGTTACTTATGCAGCCGACAATATGCTTATGGCTAAACCTACACTTAGTCAAGCTCACAGAGTTCGTTCAGTTATGCAAAACTACTTCTTCCTAAAAGAGGGAGCAATTGAAATCTCTAAAGACGGTGTTTTGAATATTAATATTGATAAAATGGTTCCTACTGCTCAAAAAATGCTGAAAGAGATTATTGAAGTTCAATTGAGCGGAGATTTTTCTAGAGGTGAAAAATATGTTAATGACTATTTTGTATGGACTCCTGAAATGGAAGCATTAGCTCAAAATATTAAGAAAGTTTCAAAAACTCTTAACGGAAAAGTCGAATCACCTTTAGCAGACAAATTATTGGCTGAATAATTCATTTATATCCTTTTTAACATTAAAATATATATTTTGGTGTAAGAACTTAGATTATTTTTAAATTTTAATAAAACTTTACAAATAAAACTTCTATTAGCAATTTCATGCTTTTAGGAGTTTTCTTATAATATAAGTAAGATTATAAAGGGATAAATTATGTCTATTGAAGGAATTAATTCAACGCAACAAGTAGTAAATACTCAAAAAAAGAATTAGCAAGAGAGACTGGGGAAAAGCAAATTGAATCAAAAGGAAGTACAAAAGATATAGTAGCAGCTTTAGGTGTCTTAGCTTCAATAGGAATAGCCGCTGTAGCTATAGTCAAAAGCAGAAATGCCAAACAAGAATTACAAGAAGCTCTTAGAAAAGCTGAAATTGAAAAGAAAAAACTTGCAGAAGAAGCTAAGAAAGCGGCAGAAGACGCAAAGAAAGCCGCTGAAGATATAAATAAAAAAGTTGATGAAGCAGTAAATAAGGCAAAAGAAGAATTAAAAACACAAATGCCAAAATCTGGTGGAGGTGGCAAATCCGGAACAAAAGTTGTTGTGATTAAACATGAGCCGAAGCCGGAACCGATTGCTGAACCAAAACCGGAACCAATTGTTGAACCAAAGCCGGAAACAGTTATTGATCCAAAACCTGAATCAATTGCCGAACCAAAACCGGAAACAGTTATTGAACCGAAACCGGAACAAGAAGTTATCGACATCAAACCTAAAAAATCAGCAGAAGAGTTAAAACGACAAGAACAAATTGAACAAGCTCAGTTAGATTTATATCAAGGCACAGATTTGGCTCAGGTTGCAAAAAATATTCTCTACGAAAAACCAATACCGCAGCCTATTGACTTTCTTGGTAATATTGACTTATCAAAACCGCTTAACAAAATGACTGAAAAAGAATTATTATTCGAATATAAAGCACTTAAAAATGCTGTTAAGAATATGAATACAACTGACCCTGCTGCTCAAAGATTTTTAGAAATTCAAGGGGAATTAATAAATAAGCGTGCTTATAGAATTACAAAAGATGGCAATGTTGTAAAAAGACAAAATGCACTAGATGAATACACAAAACAAGGCCTTGAATTTATAGACAAGCAAGAAGCAGAAGCAAAGAAAGCAATAGAAGAAAGCAATGCTCGCAACGCTGAATTGCTTGCAGAACAAAATGCTAAACGTGAAGCCGAATATGAAAAAATGTTTTTGAAGGCTGAAGCGGAGCGCAATGCTAGATTTGCTAAAGAAGAAGCAGAAAAACAGGTTTCCTTAAATCAAACACAATCTCCCGCTAAACCAAATAATACAGAATTTATTGGCAGAACAAATGAACTTCCCGAATCTTTTAATCAAGAACAACTAACTTGGATGAAAGCTCATGGTTTTATAAAAGATAAAGATATTTTCACTTATCCGAAGTTATTTTCAGATACTCATGGCAAAATTAAAATTCCTATAAATCTTTTTAACAAAGCACAGATTAACTATTTCTTGACAAACGGATTTATTCAAAAAGGTGAATTTTTAGAGTTAAATGTATCTAAATCTCTTCCAAAAGATAAAAAAACACTTGCAAAGATTATGAAAAAACTTTACATGGAACATAAAGAACGTCGAATGCAAGAGGTTTCTCAAAGAATCGGTATCTACAACGACACAGTATTATACAATCCTGTTGCAGTACCAGATAATATAAGATACAATTACAAAAAATACGAATCGATGGCTGTTGAAAGAAGAACCAATGCTGATTGGGAGCCTGAAATGACTCGTGAAGAATTTATACGAAACATAGAAAAATATATGAATGAAGAAATTAAAAGAACCACTCCCCAAAAACATTATACAAATATATCTAAAAAAGAATCTCTATTAGAAAAACTAAAAAGAAAAATTGGTTTATGATATAATCTAAAAAAGGGGTAATATTATTTATTATCCCTTTTTATATAAAAATTTATTTTGCTATTTTTTTTGTGATACCATGTCAAAAGAGGCGAAATATATGTTAAGAGAATTTTTAAATTCAAAAATACACAGAGCAACCGTTACAGATGCAAACTTAAATTATGTAGGGTCTATAACTGTTGATGAAGAATTTTTAGAAAAAGCAAATATTTTAGAATGGGAAAAAGTCGAAATATTAAATATAAATAACGGTGAACGTTTTCAAACTTATGCACTAAAAGGCAAAAGGGGTTCAAAAGTATTTTGCTTGAATGGTGCTGCAGCAAGAAAAGCTCAAAAAGGTGACAAAATTATTATTGTTACTTATGCTCAGCTTACAGAAGAAGAAATTAAAACCCACAAGCCAACAATAGTTCAAGTTGGCGAAAACAACCAAATTATTGAGGGGTAAATTTGATTTATGGATATGCGCCCAAAAAATACCAAAAAAAAGAAAAAATTTACTGTAGATACTAAAAACATGGGTGTAAATATTGATAAAAATGAGTACTATGAGATTATTAAATCAAATTCTGCACACCCAGAGCAAGGACTGAAATAAAATTCATCAAAATGTATATTTTGATGTAGTAACAATCTTGTTAACTTCATTTTCTTCTTCTCTTTATTTCGGGGGTAAAGAGCACTTTGTGCGTAAAGATTGAATGGCTGGTTTGGCTAAAGCCTAATCTAACTGCGTAGCTTTCACAAGAACAATATATTCCCTCTCCGGCGGGAGAGGATTAGGGTGAGGGTTAGTTATTTTGTGAACGTGCGGCTTTGCTGCAATAGTGAGCGTAAGAGTGCAAGCTTTAGCTTGCAACATCAATTTAGTCTTGTGCCCTCTAGGGCATTGTGGTTGGTTTTTAATCGCGTGCTTTTCTTTTTTCTTTTTTGGTACCTTTTTCTTTGTTCTTGCTTGTTTGTCGGCGCTAAACGTGTCTACGTTGTTTGCTTACGCAAACAAACTTCACACTCTGCCGACAAGCCGCTTTTACCCCGCAAATAAAAGAACAAAGAAAAAAGTACATAAATTACAATAAAATTCATCAAAATATACATTTTATGGGTTTATATATATCCATATGGTGGTGGGCAATCTCAGCATTTTATGTAATTCTTACATTGAAAGGATTTTTATATGACAGAAAAACGTTTTTTAAGTTTTGTATTAACAGAAAGCATATTAATGTTAACTCTAGGTTTAGGAATGCTAATTTTACCCAAAGTTTCTATGCTTTCATTTGGATTTTTAATGTGTTTGTCTTTTATCGGGTACGGTGGATACAAAGTTATTAGCACAATTCTTACCAGAAATTTTTCTCAGCATTATATTCTTGATATTATATTGGGCTTAACACTTGCAATAAACGGCTTTTTACTTTTTATAATACCTGTTTTTGATGTTATGCTTTTCATTGGAATTGCAGGCATTTACTTTATATTAAGGAGCCTTTCAACTTGTGCCTTTTCCGTTCAAACAAGAAAAACTCTTAACTTTTGGTGGATGTGCATATTTCTGGCTATACTTGAATTATTTTTTGGACTTATTACTATTGTTATGCTTCAATCTGCAGCTCTTTGGCTCATTGGAATACTTACAGGACTTGACTTTATACTTTCGGGAATGATTTATATGAACATGTATATTTCTACTAAGTATTTGCAGGGGTAAAATAGATATATAGAAGATATTTGTTATTTCCAATATACTTCAAATTGTTTTGCATCATTTAAAGTTTTATCATAATTACCTTTAAAGCAAATACAACGGTCATCAATATACAAATATGAAGGTATTTTTATGTTAGTAACATCCTTAAAATATTGGTCAATCTTATTTTTTACCAACCATTTGGTTGAAAGCATTAAATTCCTTGACGTAAAGAGATATAATTCAGCTATTTTATTTAACTCTTTTATGAAATCAACAGCTCCGTCTTTTATGTCAGGAATGCTGTTTTCGTCATAAGGTTCTTTCCCATACTCATTAAGAACTCCGTCTAAATCAATCAAAATTTTCTTTTTATACATATTAACCGCCTGCATTTATGGACTGTCATTCCTGTATATAATATCATAAAAATTTCATAATATGGAGTATGGGTCAAGAAATTAGAAATATACTATCAAAAAATATTGAAAAATATAGAGTAAAAAAGAAACTAAAAAGGGAAGAGTTATCATTAATTTTAGGTTTCGATAATTCATATATTTCAAAGTTGGAAAAAGGAAGAATAAATATCACAATAGATAAACTTGCAAAAATTGCGAATTTTTTGGAAATAGAAATATATAAATTACTGAAATAAATTTATTAATACTTTATATTAACTCTGTAATATTATCTCTTGTTATAACAGCGTCATAATTTTTATAACCTAGGATATTTTCTATATCGTTTGAGTGAGAACCTACAATTCTTCTGCATTCTGCCGAGCTATAATTTGCCATTCCACGTGCAAATTCAACATTGTTTTCATCCATAATAGAGATAACTTCGCCCTGCTTAAATTCATTCACTACATTTATGATACCGATTGGCAAAAGACTTGAAAATTGTTCTAATATTGCTTTTTTAGCACCCTCGTTTACAACAAGACCTCCAAAAATATTTGTTGCATATCCAATCCAACGCTTTTTATCAGCAAGGCTGCCCTCTGCCGGAAGAAACATTGTCCCGACATCTTCACCTTCAAAAATCTTCGATATTATTAACGGAGTTTTGCCGTTTGCTATAAGTACTTTTCCGCCAAAGCGCGTAACAAGTTTAGCGGCTTCCAGTTTTGTCCTCATACCGCCACGACCACCCTCAGATGCATCTGTACCAAGTTTCATAATATCTTCAGTTACGGTTTCAACCTCCTTAATGAGCTCTGCATTAGGATTTTCTTTCGGATTAGCCGTATAAAGCCCGTTTATATCAGTAAGCAAAATCAACAACTCTGCATCTAATTCACTTGCAACAAGAGCCGAAAGTTTATCATTATCAGAAAAATTAACTTTCACTCCTGTATTAACAGAACCTGATTGAATTGGTGTAACTGTGTCATTTTGGTTAATAATCGGAACAACACCAAATTCAAGAATCTTGTTCATTGTTGTTCTAAGGCTTAAATATTTATGACGCAAAGAAAAATCGTCTTCCGTTAAAAGAATTTGAGCAATAGGAATATCGTAAACACCAAATCCGCTTTCGTAAAAAGACATTAAGCGACTTTGTCCGATAGCAGCACACGCTTGTTTTACACCCTCATCAGCAGTAGAGTCAAGGTTAAGTTTTTTCTTTCCTAAACCAACAGCACCGGAAGTTACAAGAATAACCTCTTTTCCTTGTTTAACAAGTTTTGAGATGTCCTCAATAAAAGAATAGATGCGAGATAGAGCAACTTCGCCATCTTCATTTCGTATAATATTTGTTCCAAGTTTTATTACAATTCTTTTTGCCTTTATAAACTCTTCTCTTTGCATATTTTCACCTTTTGTATTTATCAGGCATTGCCTGACATTATTTATATATTCATTGCTTTTAATACATCTTTCAAGTCTGAAGAAGTCTTTTTAACATCCGCATTTGAATATTTAATAGCATTATCAGGATCTTTCAAACCATTTCCTGTTAAAATACAAACAATATCAGAACCCTCTTTAACAAGTCCCTGAGAATGAGCCTGAATAAGTCCTGCAACAGATGCTGCACTAGCCGGTTCACAAAGAATACCCTCAGAAGAAGCAAGCAGTTTGTACGCTTCTACTATTTTCTCATCATTTACGCAGCCAATTTTACCGTTACTTTCATCCCTTGCGGCTTCTGCCTGTTTCCAACTTGCAGGATTACCGATACGAATAGCAGTTGCTATAGTTTCAGGATTCATAATTCTTTCCCCTCTTACAATAGCTGCAGCACCTTCTGCCTCAAACCCCATCATCTGGGGTAAATCTTTTATAATTCCTGCCTGATGGTACTCTTTATACCCTTTCCAATAAGCTGTTATATTTCCTGCATTACCAACAGGGATAAAATGGTAATCCGGAGCCTTGCCAAGTGCGTCACAAATCTCAAATGCGCCTGTTTTCTGACCTTCAATTCTGTATGGATTAACAGAGTTAACAAGAGTTATCGGATAAGTTGCAGAAATTTCTCTAACGCACTCTAATGCTTTATCAAAATTTCCTTGAATAGCAATAATTTCAGCTCCATACATCATAGCCTGTGAAAGTTTACCCAACGCAATATATCCGTCCGGAATAAGTACAAAAGTTTTAATTCCTGCTTTAGCACCATAAGCCGCTGCTGATGCTGATGTATTACCGGTAGATGCACAAATTATAGCGCCTGCACCACTTTCCTTAGCCTTTGTTACAGCCATTGTCATACCACGATCTTTAAAACTTCCTGTCGGATTACACCCCTCAAATTTCAAATAAATGTTTGCCTCTAATCCTATTTTCTTCGCAAGATTTTCTGCTTTTATTAATGGAGTATTACCCTCATTTAATGTAACAATCGGTGTTGAATCCGTAACTGGTAAATATTTTCTGTATTTATTAATAAGTCCTTGATAGTACATAATATTAAATCCTCTTTTTTTTCTTAATCATATCATAATAAAAATGCTAGGTCACATTATTTATTATCAAAATTATCCCACTTAATACATCAGAATATCTTTTTTGATGCAAAAAATCTAAAATCATAAATATAAATACTTATATTTTTATAGTCTTCTATTTTCTTTCTATCTTTGATTGCGAGGCAGATTGCGAGGCAAAGATAGAAAGAAAACAGAAGCAAAAAGCGGATTGTTGGCAGAGTGCGAAGTTGATTTGCGTAAGCAAACAACGTAGGCACGTTTAATGCCAACAACCAAGAGAAAGACAGAAACACGCAACAAAAAAACAACCACAATGCCCTAACGGGCATAAGACTAAATTGATGTTGCAAGCTATAGCTTGCACTCTAACGCTCACTATTGCGGCAAAACCGCACGTTCGCGATTAACTAACCCTCACCCTAACCCTCTCCCGCCGGAGAGGGAATTTGCCGTTCTTGCGAAAACTACGCAGTTAGATTCGGCTTTGCCGAATTAATCACTTCAGCCGAAGGCTGATGTGGTTATCCATTTAACCACGTGTTTTCTCTTTTTTCTTTGTTTCTGTTCTTTTTTCTCTTTTGCCTCGTAAACAAAAGAGAAAAAAGAATAGAAAGTTTTTATCAAACACATAATAAATAAGGTTTTGCATCAAAAAAGATATTTTGATGTATAAGTGCGATATGTGGAATAATAACACTTGCTTTTTATAAATTTTTATTACAAAATTACCATTTTTTTAAATTCAATTTTACATTTCTTAACAATTAAAGACAAAAAAGGCAATTTCTGATTAGTTATATACTTTATATATATGTAAGCGATACGCAAGGAGAGAGAACAGATGTTATTCACAACAAACAAGATCGAAAACGAAGAACTTAACTCAATCAACAACTTCTTTGAATCTTTCGAAAACGAAGTAGCAACTGTATCAACTTCTTTAGTATCAGGCTTATACACAAAATCTGTTGAAGATATCGCTAATACAAACGTTGGTAACAAAATCGTTAGAAAAAGAAACTTACAACAAGTTATGAAAGAATCTTTCTTCTACGGTGCTAACAGATTCGGTAACAACTTCATCGCTTAACGAATTTGCGGACGGACGTTAGTCCGGATAGCGAAGAAACGGAGTGACTGAACCAAAGGTTCAAAAACGGAGCTTTCTGAGCGTGGAGCAAATTCAAGACGCGCGAGCGAGCGGAGGGTGGAGGCGAAGCCGCAGACCCGTTCAACGCGAGCGAGCAAGACAGCGAATTTGCGGACGGACGTCAGTCCGGATAGCGAAGAAGCGGAGTGACTGAACCA
>CADBUY010000018.1:0-17630 GCA_902797965.1 uncultured bacterium | reverse complement strand
GCTTACAAACAAACTCTCTAAATCACTTACAACAAACTTACAATAACTCTCTTATATAATCTTACATCTTACTTAAAAAAGTTTTAGCCTCTTTTGGTATTATTTACCTCGAGGCTTTTTTTTATATAATTTTAGTTATGGAGCGTAATAAAAAAGTAATTTGTGTAATCGTTTTAATATCAATATTTATAACATTCTTTGTTATAGATATATACAGGCATCCTAACGAAAGAAAGGTTGTAAAAGTTAACTCACCAATAGAATTTATTCTGAATAATGGAGAATTTAAACTTGGTGGATTTGATACTTTTGATCAAGATTACACAAATAAAAACAAAATTTTGGCACAAAACCTTCATATATCTGAAGATGAAGCGTTTTTACTCGGGAACTTTGGTAAATATTGGGCAAAGAATATTCTTGACGGGCGAAAAATTACAATTAAAGAAAATGATATTATTTATTACAGATTTGGGTACATAAAAAGATTACAAAATTCTGCTTTTTGTTTGCGAAATGGTCAACCTACCAACAAATTTGCTTTTGAAAAACAGCTTAAAACTATTCGTAAAGGTAAATTTGTATTAGTTGATTTGGATAGTGATAAAATTTATCCAATATCAAAAGAAAATACTAATAAATTAAAGAATTTTGTTATAGTCAGAAAAAGCCATGTAAAATCAGCTCTTGTAAAGAAAACTCAATTTGCAGAACATGACATTTTAAGAAATACCACTTTTAAAAATGCTGATGTAAAAATCGTTGTTTCAGATTTAACTTCAAAGATTATTCCTGACAGAAATTGCTCATCTGATATTTGCAAAGAGATTTTATTAGGAATTAATAATGCTAAAACAAGTATAGATATGGCAATTTATGGCTATTCTTCAACACCCGTAATAGAACAGGCTTTTAAAAACGCTATTGCAAGGGGAGTAAAAATCCGAGTTATATATGATATTGATGCTAAAGGGAATAACATTTATCCAGATACATTTAAATTTGTAAAAATGTTTAATGCGAATAATAACGACAAAAATTCTGCCGAAGTCAGAAACACAATGCATAACAAGTTTTATATTTTTGATAACAAAAAAGTTATAACAGGTTCAGCTAATTTATCCCATACCGATATGTCAGGATATAATTCAAACTCTATAATAGTGATTAATTCCCCTCGCATAGCAGAGTTTTATACTCAAGAGTTTAATCAAATGTTTGGTGGTAAATATCATAATGATAAGACTTCAACTCCTAATAAAAGATATGAAAATATTAAAGTCTATTTTTCACCACAAGATAAAGCAATTACAAACGGAGTTTTGCCGCTTATTAAAGGTGCAAAAAATTATATTTATATTCCGTCTTTTGTAATAACGGAAAAACGAATTACGCATGAATTAATCAACGCCAAACACAGAGGAGTTGACGTTAAAATAATCGCAGATGCACTTAATTCTTCCACTCAGCACTCAAAAAGCAAAGAGCTAAGAAGCGCCGGAATATTAGTTAAAGCTGAAAATTATGCGGGTAAAATGCACTCAAAATCAATGATTATTGATGATAGATTTGTAATAATAGGTTCAATGAATTTTTCAAACAGCGGCGAAAACAGGAATGACGAAAATTTGATTATATTGGAAGATTCCGGTGCCGCAAAATTTTATAAGGAATTTTTCTTATATCAATGGAACAAGATTCCTGATAAATGGCTAAAATTTACACCGAGAGCTGAGGGCAAAGATTCAATCGGATCGTGTTCAGACGGTCTTGATAACAACTATGACGGTAAAACTGACATGGAAGATGAAGCCTGCAGGGGGGGTAAATAAGTAAAGGGATAAATGGGTAAGCTACACAGAAGAAACAGTAGGTTAGGCATACCTACCCAACAATATACAAGATAGGTTGGAGGTTCTCCCCAACAAAATCAAAGGAGAAGATATGCAAAATATAATTATCGGAAAAACGTACAGACATTTTAAAGGGAATTTATACAAAGTTATCGGATTCGCCAAACACTCAGAAACTTTGGAAGATATGGTTATTTATAGTCCGCTTAAAACAGGTGACACCTGGGTAAGACCTTTAAGAATGTGGAATGAGGTTGTTGATGATAAAGGGACATTGAGATTTACATTAGCAGATAATGTATAAATAGCACTTAGCCGGTTGAAATTTTGCAAAAATGAGTTAAAATAAAAATACAGGCAAGGGCAGCGAGAATGCCCTCACCCGTACCCTAACTAATTAGGGTTTTGAGTGCAAGAGTTAATGCAATTAAGGGCATTAACTCTTTTTCGCTAATTTCAACTAACATTTTAACCTCCTTTCGTTAGCTGAAATGTCTGTTAAAATCTTTAGCCTGTATTTCGTTTTTATTATATGATAATATTGTAAATACATCAAATTTTTATAAGGAATAATATGATAACAAGAGAAGTAAGAGAATGGCTGCAAAAAGTCGAGAGAAGGCAATATTCTTATGATGATGCAATGTATGAGTTCATGCGTTTTTCATCATTTTTGACAAGGGAAGAAATGAAATTGATTAAGCAAAAAATAGAAGAAGCATTTAATCATTAAATTCCCATTCATGTTTAAGGCAATTTACATTATAATTAAGCCTACTTGATAACTTTGTTAATAACTCTGCAAGGTTAGAAATATCTGTTGGTTTTATATTATCATCACCATTTTGAATATAATCGTTTAGAATTCGAGATAAACAATCTGCATAATTACTATACAAAGATATTTTATCCAAATACATTGTAATTTTATTATGAACAAATGTTTTCATTCTTACCTCTTTATTAAGTATACTTATTATATTAATAAGTATACTTAATTGTAGAATATATGTCAATAAGTATAATTAATATTATGACAAGCAAACCTACTATTATTAACCAAAAAATTTGTTTAAAAATTAAAATGGAGCGTACCAAAAGAGGTTGGACACAGGAACAACTTGGTGAATATTGCGGAATTAGCAACACATCTATCGGCGCAATAGAACGTGGGCAAAGCACACCATCAGCATTAACGCTTGCTAAGATTGCAGTTGCATTTAATATAACTGTTTCTGAATTAACAGATATTTCAAAAGTTGATTTATAAATTAGCCCATGTCACTAATCTATCTTTGAGATTTCCCTCCATATATTTCCCCCCCCCACGCTCAAACTTTAGTTATAGATTTTTTATAATTTTGCATAATTATTTCAAAGGGGTAAATAATATAAAATGAAAATATGGAAATCAGAGAGACAGAAAAAATTTACATTATTACCCCGCTTAGTCCGAAACTTAACGAAAGAGAAAGTTTAAAGCTGGAAGCCGAAATATTAAACAGCACAGACAAAAGAATTGGTATCGACCTCTCTTTTGTTCATGATTGCACAATTGATTTTATCAACCGAATAAAAAACCTTAAAAATGTAAGCCTGTTCAACATTCCGTCTGATATTTTTGCAATTTTAACAAGTATGAATCTGGATAAAACAATTCCGCTTTTTGTATCAGAAATGGATTTTATAGCAGACAAACACCAACTTTTAAACAGAAAATTCACAGTTTTGTAAAATTTTGTCTAAAAGGCATGCTATCAATGTATACTAAGTCTTTTGGGTATATTAACTTTATCCATGTTAACAATAAGTGTAACAATTACAATAAAAGGGTTGAAATTTCTTTTTCTTTGATTTAAAATACTCATGACATATTTTCTGTATAATTATTTATCCAAATCGGAGAGCGGGGAATATTCAAGATAGTCGCCTAACAAGTTCTTGAGGCAATTAGGTAAAAAGAATTTAGGAAAGACGCTTCTATACGAACCAATCGAGAACATAGCGAAACCGCAAGGAGGATTTTCTGTAGTAATTATACGGAATCCAATTTACAAATATAAAAGAGGATTTCAATGATTAGAAAGACTGCCTTAGTTGCCATAGCATTGATATACTTGCTATGTACACAGGCTCAAGCCGGTCAGGTTTCCGAAGACAAAGTTAAGGAAATTATTATCAAGCATTCAATTGAGATGAATGTTGACCCTGCACTTGCGCTAAGTATTGCTAAAAAAGAATCCGGTTTCAAGCACGAGCTGAGAAGCAGGCATGGAGCTGTTGGTGTATTCCAGTTGCTTCCATCTACTGCACACAGAATGGGATACAATCCATATTATCTGAGCGAAAATATTAAAGCAGGACTTACATATTATAAAATGATGTATAAAATGTTTGGTTCAACTGAACTTGCCCTTGCTGCATATAATGCAGGTCCGGGCAACGTTAAAAGATGCGGAGGCCAAATTCCGCCTTATGCAGAAACAAAAAGATTTGTTAATGTAATTATGCAGGATTATAAAAATCAGAAAAAGAATCCCGATCCTGCTATAGCAAAAATTAAAAGCCAAAAGAAAATTTCTTTACCTGAAAGAAAAATGGAAGTTAATACAGCTCCTATAGATTTTGAGCTGCCAAAACTTAATGAAATTCCTGAAATCAAAAACTCAGATCCTGTAATGGAGATTTTATAAAGTATTTAGATAAAGAAGCGGCGGTATAAATACTGCCGCTTCTTTGTTATATAAACTTATACAGCAATGAGCAAATCCTCAATTTCAGATATAATCTTTTGAGAAACTTCTTTTGGAGAAACTGTTGTCTTAAACTGTTCCAGAACTTGTTTTCTGCTATCTGGAGAGGTTTGAAACAATCGTTTTAAAAATTTTAAAGCTGTATCATTTGACATTAAGTCCTCAGATAGAGGTGATATTCCTCCCAGGTCAATGCAAATACCGTTAAAATTATTACCCGGGTTCATTTCAAAATCACCATGTCTAACGCCCAATCTGCCAAATTCAAATTTTTTAGCTGCTTTTCTACTTTTATCTATAAATTCCGAAACTGCAAACTTTGTATCACCCAAACCAAACATATAAGGAATAGTTATACCGTCTTCAGGCTTTAATTTGTGACCTGCCGCATGTCGCAAATATTCTGAAGTGTTTGCCTCTGCCGCAGCACCATGAACTTTTTGAGATTCTTGCGCAAAATCATTTGCCATTTTATGCTGGTCCTGTAAAGATTTCCTTATTTTTGTACCCGATTTTGGCATAGGAATTTGATATGACAAATTGTTTTTATTTAACATTCTGACAGATCTTTGTGTATATTCCAAAAGTTCTTCATCTGACACAATATTTAACCATCTTTCGTTTTTTTCTGCCAGCATTTCGCAAAGTCCCTGTTCTCTATATACTTTTAAAACCTTATCACCAATTATTTTTTTACCATTTTTGCCAAATATCTCACACCTAAATCCATATCCAAAAACACCGCTACCTAAAGGCGTAATTACAACATTCTGAACATCTGGAAAATATTTCTTTATTCCATTAAGCATAACCTCTTCTGCCTTTATAACTGTTTCAAGTGTCTTTTCTTTATATAAAGAATCTGCCCACTGCTCTTGCGGGTTTCCCTTTATTAGGCAATGAACCTGCCTTTCTTGTGCTCTTGGAGTTGATGACATTCTGAAAATTGCCTGTTTCTCATAGATATTAACTTTACCCAGAACTGCAGCTGTTTCTTCAAAAACATTTTGTACATCCAAAATTGCTTCCCTTTTATTTTCAGTGTGCAGTGCAAAAAGACTTCTTTTTAAATCATCAGGAATATTACCAACCGTCTTACGTTCGGTATTTTGCAATATTTTTTCATAATTAGAATAATTTATTCCAGCACGAAAAAAATTTTTTAACCGGCTTAATTTAGCTAGCATAATATTATCCCTTATAAAATCTCTTACATTTTTATAAAGTATTTTTTTTATTAGAAATTGTCTTTTATTTAGCATTTGTAACAGATTCGTAATAATTAAAGGGCGGTTCGGAAAATATTCCAAACCGCCCTGTTTATGTTCTCTTTTAAACAAAAGTTTTTATTCTTTTGTATACTCAGCGTCAATTACATCATCATCTTTTTTATCTTCTGATGCAGCACCTGCACTATTTGCTTCTGAATTTGCATCTCCACCTTCTTTTTGAACTGCTTCGTATGCTTTTTGTGAGATAGAGAACATTGTTTGTTGAAGTTCTTCACTCATTTTCTTTAATTCATCAGATGATTTATTTTCGTCTAACGCTTTTTGAAGAGCGTCTTTTTGTTCGTTCAATTTCTTCAAATCTTCTTCTGAGATTTTGCCTTCAAAGTCTTTAGTTAATCTTTCAGCAGAAGAGATGAATGAATTAGCGTTGTTTTTGATTTCTGCTTCTTCTTTTTTCTTCTTATCTTCTGATGCGTTAGCTTCAGCTTCTTTAACCATCTTATCAATATCTTGTTCAGACAAGTTAGAAGAATTTGTAATTGTAATCTTTTGTTCTTTACCTGTAGCTTTATCTTTAGCAGATACGTTAACAATACCATTAGCATCAATGTCAAATGTAACTTCGATTTGAGGAACACCACGCATAGCTGGAGCGATACCTTCTAATCTAAACATACCTAAAGATTTGTTATCTGTAGCCATTGGTCTTTCACCTTGAAGTACATTAATGTCTACTGCTGTTTGGTTATTTTCAGCTGTTGAGAACACTTGTGATTTAGAAACTGGAATTGTAGTATTTCTTGGAACCAAAGCTGTCATTACGCCACCTAATGTTTCAATACCAAGTGTTAACGGAGTTACATCAAGAAGTACGATATCCTTAACTTCACCGGCAAGAACACCTGCTTGAACGGCAGCACCAACCGCAACAACTTCATCAGGGTTAACTGATTGGTTAGGCTCTTTGCCTGTATAGTCTTTTACCAATTGTTGAACAGCAGGGATACGAGTTGAACCACCCACAAGAACTACTTCGTTGATATCATTCTTGCTTAAACCTGCATCTGATAAAGCTTGTTCAACAGGTTTTTTACATCTGTCTAACAAATCTCTTGAAAGGTCTTCAAATTTTGCTCTTGAAAGAGTTAATTCCAAGTGTTTTGGACCGTTAGCATCAGCTGTAATATATGGTAAGCTGATTGTTGTTTCAACAACTGATGATAATTCGCATTTAGCTTTTTCTGCAGCTTCTTTAATTCTTTGCATAGCTTGTTTATCACCTGTTAAATCCATGCCTTCTTGTTTTTTAAATTCTTCGCAAATCCAATCAATAATCTTTTGGTCGAAGTCATCACCACCTAAGTGAGTATCACCTGATGTTGAAAGAACTTCGTGAACACCGTCACCGATTTCTAAGATAGAAACATCAAATGTACCACCACCTAAGTCAAATACAAGAACTTTTTCTGATTTATCTTTTTCTAAGCCGTAAGCAAGAGCTGCTGCAGTAGGTTCGTTAACGATACGAAGAACATCTAAGCCTGCAATCTTACCTGCATCTTTTGTTGCTTGTCTTTGTGCGTCATTAAAGTAAGCAGGAACTGTAATAACAGCAGATGTAACTTTTTCTCCGAGATAGTTAGAAGCATCTTCTGCTAATTTTCTAAGAATCATTGCAGAAATTTCTTGCGGAGTGTAATCTTTTCCGTCAATATTTTTCTTGTAATCTTCACCCATGTGACGTTTGATTGATGCAATTGTTTTATCTGGGTTCAAGATTGCTTGTCTTTTTGCTAATTGACCTACTAATCTTTCACCTGTTTTTGAAAACCCTACGATAGAAGGAGTTGTTCTCATACCTTCTGCATTTGCTATAACGGTTGGTTTTCCACCTTCCATAACTGCTACAACTGAGTTTGTTGTACCTAAGTCAATACCTATTGTTTTTGCCATTTTTTATCTCCTTTTTAGATTATATTTTTCTTACACTATCATTTAACCACTGTTTTCAAGAAATCATTAAAAAATAAACAAAAAATTAATATTTGGAATAAATAAACAGCAAATATATCTGGTGAAATAAAATTATTGAATAAAATTTAATAATTCAAAATGTTAGATTTCTAAACATTATTAACCTTTATTCCATATTGTGATATCATATTTCTATGGGGAGATATGACCAAGAAAAAGAGCAAAAAAGAAACCAAACATTCCTGAAAAGATTAACAATTATTCAGGCATTGTTTTTACTTGCGATAATACTGTTTATTTTGTATTTATTTGGCATACAGGTTCTTGATATTCGTCATTTCAGAGTCAAAGCAAAAAACCAGCGAAGAGCTTCTGCTTTTGTAATGCGCGGAGATATCTATGACAGAAATGGTATCAAACTTGCTACAGATACCGTTTATTATGATATTTTTGCAAGAAGAGCAGACTATGTTCACGAACCTGAAGAGCTTGCAAAAATATTAGCTCCAATTCTTAAAATTTCACAATATGATTTAACTGAAAAACTAAGACAAAATACTTCTCTAGTTTCATTAAAGAAAAATGTAGATCGACATACCAGAGATGAAATTGCAAAACTTAACCTCAGAGAAATCCCTATGGATAAAAAAAGCATAAGAACATATCCTCAGGGAACTCTTGCTGCACATATTTTAGGATATTATAATTTTGATGCTGATGTTGCATCGGGAGTTGAACAAACCGCCGGCGATAAACTTGAAAGCACAGAAAAAACAGCAACTTTTGAAATGACACCAAAAGGAAAGGTTATTTATAACATTACTACAGACCCTGTTGCCGCTACTAAACCAGTGAAAGGAAAAGATGTAACTTTAACTATTGATGCAGCGGTGCAGCATGTTTGCGAAAAAGAACTAATGAAATCAATAGAAAAATTTCACGCTCACCGTGGTGCAGTAATCGTTATGAACCCTAAAAACGGGGAAATACTAGCCTATGCTGTTTATCCGTATTTTGACCCTAACAATTTTAAAAGTGCAACAAGTTTCCAAATTAAAAATTGGACTTTAACAGACGTATTTCCACCCGGATCAACATTTAAAACAATTACTGTAGCTTCAGCAATAGAACTTGGAAAGATTAATAAGTATTCAAAAATAAACGATACAGGTAAAATTAAAATCGGTTGGTGGACAATTAAAAACTATGACTACGGACGTCATCCGAATCCAGGCATGATTGATTTGGTGTACTTATTTGAACACTCCAGTAACGTAGCATCTGTTGTAGTAGCACAAATGATGGGCAGACAGGAATATTATGATATTCTTAAAAAATTCGGTTTTGGAAATAAAACAGGAATAGACCTTCCCGGCGAATCTTCCGGTTTGTTAAAATCACCTAACAAATGGGATGCCTCGGATCATGCCTCAATGGGTTACGGATACGGTTCCTCAGTTACTGCAATTCAAATGGTTTCAGCTGTGTCCGCCCTTGCCAATGATGGCGTTCGTGTAACACCGCATGTTATTAAATATTCTCCGGAAGAAGAAGCAGAAAAAGTTCAAAGAGTTCAGGTTATGACCCCTGAACATGCAAGAGTTGTTACGGAGCTATTAACAGAAAGTATTAACCGGGGTAAATCTCCGATTAAAAACCCAAGATATAATATTGCAGCGAAAACCGGTACATCAATTAAACCAAAGGAAAATGGCGCAGGGTATACAAATAAACTATATACATCAATTGTTGGTTACATGCCATCAAGCAATCCACAGGTGCTAATTTATGTTATCGTTGACTCTGCTCAGGGTGGTGAGATTTGGGGTAACACAGTTGCCGCACCAATCTTTAAAGAAATTTCAACTCAGATTGCAAGAATTTTAAATTTGCAGCCTGACAAAATCGAAGCAAATTAACAGAAAGGGATAAAAATGAGATTAAGAACGCTGATTGACAATCTGGACTATATTGAACTTGTAAACATTGAAGGTTTTTATAATGAGATTGAAGGCATATCTTACAACTCAAAAAAGACTCAACATGATGATGTCTTTATTTGTTTAACAGGAGAACACGTAGACGGACATGAATATGCAGAAGAAGCTGTTACAAACGGCGCTTGTCTGTGCATAGTAGAAAGAAGATTAAATCTTGATATTCCACAAATTGTTGTTGCAGACACAAGTCAAGTTATTGCACAAGTTTCAGATTTGTTTTATTCCTCACCATCACAAAGACTTAATCTCATTGGCGTTACAGGTACTAACGGAAAAACAACCGTTACCCATCTCATACAGAAACTCTATGAAGCAGAAAACCAAAAATGTGCATTAATCGGAACATTGGGAAACAAAATGTCATCTGATGACAGTTATCACGATGCAAAACATACAACTCCTCAGGCTCCTGAACTTCAGGAATTATTTTATGACATATATGAAAAAAGTATTCCTAACGTAGTAATGGAAGTTAGTTCTCACGCTTTAGCACAACACAGAGTTGACTATTGTGAATTTAATGGAGCTGTCCTAACAAACTTAACTCAAGACCATCTTGATTTCCACATAACAATGAATAATTATTTTAAGGCAAAAGCTAAGTTATTTGAAGACTTATGTGCAGGAGATTTTGCCGTAATAAATATAGATGATGAATATGCTGCAAGATTTATGGAAGTAATTTCATCAAATGTGAATATATTAACATACGGAATTAAAAATGATGCAGATGTAAAAGCAGAAAATATTAATTTTGATAATACAGGTGCTTCTTTCACTTGCAATGTTAAGGGCAAAAAATATGATGTTAAACTAAAAATGAATGGCATGTTTTCTGTTTATAACGTGCTTGCTGCAATCACTACAGCATTAGCTCTAGACTTTGATATAGAAAACTCTATCAGAACGTTAGAAACAATAAGCGGCGTTGCAGGCCGCTTTGAAGTTGTCGTGAATAAACCAACAGTAATTGTTGACTATGCACATACTCCTGACGGCTTGGAAAATGTTCTTAAAGCAGCAAGAGAAATAACACCTGAAAGTGGTAATCTAATATGTATTTTCGGATGCGGCGGTGACAGAGATGCGACAAAACGTCCTAAAATGGGTGCTATTGCAGAAAGACTTGCAGACAAAGTAATCGTAACAAGCGATAATCCACGTTCAGAAGATCCTCAACAAATTATTACAGATATACTTGCGGGGTTCAAAAGTACAAATAACGTAATTGTAGAACCGGATAGAGAACTTGCTATCAAAGAAGCATACAAACTGGCAAATGCAAACGATATTGTTTTAGTTGCAGGGAAAGGGCATGAAGATTACCAAATTCTGGCTCACGAGACAATTCACTTTGATGACAGAGAAAAAGTCCGAGAAATTTTTGTGGGTGAATAATGAAAACATTACCAATTATAGAACAACATTTTCATGGTGCATACGGAGTCGATTTTAACAAAGCAAGCGTAAATGAAATAAAAATGCTTTCACAAAAACTTCGTAATGATGGTATCTGCGGTTTTTTCCCGACTCTTGTTACAGATTCTGTAGAAAACACTCGAAAACAAATTGATGTTATTAAAAAAGCATCAAAAGAATGCAGCGGAATTTTGGGAATACATTTGGAAGGCATATTTATTAATCCAATAAAAAAGGGAATACATAACGTCGAACACTTTATGGCATTAACAATTGAAAATTACAAAAAACTAGAAGACGATTTTATAAAAATAGTTACTCTTGCTCCTGAATTAGACGAAGGCTTAATTTCATACCTTAAATCAAAACATGTAAAAGTTCAGGCAGGGCACTGTGTCGGTTGGGCAGATAGAGAAAAAAAGCCGGACGGTGTAACTCACATGTTTAATGCAATGGCAGGAATAAGCCACAAAGAGCAGTCTACATCATTATCAGCGATTATTGATGATGACGTTTATACAGAAATAATTGCAGATGGGGTTCACGTTCATGACGACACCCTCAAACTCCTATTTAAAACAAAGCCGGAAGACAAAGTTTTATTAGTAAGTGATGCACTTCCAATTGCACATAGTGATATAAAAGAAACTATATTTGCTGATTCTCTTATATTCTATGACGGAAAAGAAGCCCGTTCAGGCTCAGGTACTCTTGCTGGAAGTACAAAATTGATTCCTGATATTATAAAAATACTCGGCAAAAAGAACATGTTTAAACCTAAATATATTGAAAATTCATACAAATACCACAATATTGAACCCAATGGCGAACTTGTATGGGATGAAAATTTCAATATTGTTGAAAAGAGATTTTAGAATATAAAATATAACCAAACAGCAATAACAGAAAGTATTAGAGAAACAATAGTAAATTCTATTACTATGCGAGTTTCGCTATGTCCGCAGAGTTCAAAATGGTGATGAATAGGTGACATTTTAAAAACTCTGTTTCCTGTTAGTTTGAAACTTGTAACCTGAATTATTACTGAAAGAGTTTCCATTACAAATACTCCACCAAAAACAGCAAGCAGAAGTTCAAATTTACCAATAACTGCAAGTGTTCCAAGCAGTCCGCCCAATGCCAAAGAACCTGTATCGCCCATAAATACCTGAGCTTTAGGTTTATTGTATCTTAAAAAACCTATTAATGCACCTATTACAGTTGCAGATATTATTGCTACATCAGTATGACCTGTCATAAATGCCAAAATTATACAAGCCAAGAATGCAGGAATTCCGGTAGATGCAGCAAGTCCATCAAGACCATCCGTTAAATTATAAGCATTAGATGCACCTGTTATAATAAATACAGATAATAGGGGATAAAATAAACCAATATCAAACGTTTTGGAACCAAGAGTCAAAATAGTTCCGCCATGCTGCATACAATATATTGTTGGGATTAGAGCAATTAATATTTGTCTGATTAATTTACCTCTGGGACTCAATCCCTTATTTTCTTTGCCTTTAATTTTTAAATAATCATCTTGTAAACCTGCAAGCGCCATAAATAAAAGTGTAATCAGTATAATCCAAGCCGCTTTGCTCATTTGTTGTGCCATAAGAAGCGTTACAACAGATGAAATTATAATTGCAAGTATAATAAATACACCGCCTGTTGTTGGAGTTCCCTGTTTTTTTGCATGTGCTTCAGGAGCCAAATCCAATACATACTGTCCTATTGTTTTTTTCTTCAAAAAATCAATATACGGTACTCCTAAAAGTAAGCACAAAACCAAACTTAAAAGTAATCCTACAGCTATCATTATCATAAAAAACTATCCTTTATTATCTTTTATTCTTATATATATATTTACCCTTTTACCCCTTTACCCCTTTTTGGTTTTATCAGCAAGTTCACTATCCATTCTCAAGAATACGGGCTTAATATTTTCTTTGTCTATCAAATGTCCAGCTTTAAGATTTGAACATGTTAAATCATCAAGTTTTGTATTCAAATCATAGCTTAGCTGTTCTGACATAGCATGTGCAATATTCGGACAGAAGGGGTAAATCAATGATGTAATAACGCACATTACTTCTAATACGTTAGTTAATACAACACCGCATTTTTCCATATTCCCCTCTTTTGCAAGTGTCCAAGGAGCATTATCAGTTACATATTTGTTTGTAATATCAACAAGCTCTATAATCTTTTGACCGGCTTCAGCAATCTCAAAATAGTCAAAATGGTGTTTTACCGCTTTAACTGTTTCCATTGCTTTTTCTGCAAGTTCATTCTTGCCAAGAAATTCAGGCTTAATATCACCTTCAAAATATTTTACAAGCATTGAAAGAGTTCTGTTCAAAAGATTTCCCATTGAATTTGCAAGATGAGCGTTAACCTTTTCTTTAAAATCATCATCCGAGTAGTTACCATCTTTGCCGCAAGGTGCAGCAACTGCCATGTAATATCTGAGCGGATCTGGTATCTCAAGATTGAATGCTTCTAAAATAGAAGTCGGAGAGATTACATTACCCAATGATTTTGACATTTTTGTTTGGTCAATAGTAATCCAGCCGTGCGCAAAAATATGTTTTGGAAGAGGTAAATCAAGAGCCATAAGAATACCAATCCAATAGATACTATGGAATTTTAAAATATCTTTACCGATAACATGAACGTCAACAGGCCAAAATTGTTTAAATAATTCGCTGCTTCCATCCGGGTCATACCCGATTGCAGTAATATAGTTTGAAAGAGCATCTATCCAAACATAAATTCCCTGCTCATCATCATTCGGAACAGGAATGTTCCAGCTTACGTTTGTTTTTGAACGAGAAACAGAAATATCTTCTATGTGTTCAAGCTGGTTAAGAACTTCTGTTGCTCTCCAAGAAGGCATTATAAAATCAGGGTGTGTCTGAATATGCTTAATTATTGCATCTTTGTATTTGGTAAGTTTAAAGAAGTAGTTTTCTTCACTTACAACTTCAGGTTTTCTTTGGTGATCCGGACAAAGTCCGTCTTCAGTTAAATCTTTTTCGCTTAAAAATGCTTCACAGCCTGAACAATAAAGCCCTGTATAAGCGTGTTTATAAATATCACCTTTATCCACAAGTTTTTGGAAAATCTTTTGCACAACCTTTTCATGGTCTTCATCTGTTGTTCTTATGAATTTTGAATAACCTATGTTAAGAGCCTTCCATGCTTCTTTGAATTTGTTTGCGTTCATATCACAAAATTCTTTTGGAGAAACACCTATTTCTGCTGATGTTTTTTGAATCTTAATACCGTGTTCATCAGTACCTGTTAAAAAGAAAGTGTTTTCACATCTTTGGGTAAAGTGTCTGTAGATAACATCAGTCAATATTTTTTCATAAGCGTGCCCGATATGCGGAGCGCCATTAACGTAATCTATTGCAGTTGTTGCATAAAATTTTTCCATCTGTAATATCCTCTTTTATAAATCTAATATAGATTTTAACATAAAGAAAATATCATTACCCTTAATATTTACTTCCAATAAACTTGAAAGTTTTTAATTTGATTTATTGCATCATTATAATTACCGTTAAATTGAATAGCTCTGTCATCTAAATATATAAAAGCGAGCTATTTTATATTAGTGATGTCTTTAAAATATTTTTCTAAATTATTCTTTATCAGCCACTTAAAAGCTAATAGCTTATTTCTTGTTGTATAAAGGAATAACGCATATTCCCCGAAATCATAAAGTTAAAAAAAATATGTTATTTATTTTCAACCAAATTTGTACCAATTGCAACATAACAGTCAGTTTAAGAATTGCTAACAGAGATTTTGAATATTTACAAACAAAAAAGATTTTTTATATTAAAATATAAAAAATACTATATAGAGTATAAATATATGAAAATCGAATTAAGCCCAATAAACAAACTGGATATGAAATTGTTAGATTCATATGATTATTTCAAAAAATCAGTAAAAGACATTGCTTACAGTAAAGACGGAAAATATGTTATTGGGAATTTTGGTGATTGGAAAATAAAATACAAGCATAATGATGTAGAAGGTTTCGTTACCGCAAATGGCATTATTGATAGAAATGGTAATAAAATTATTATAAAACCTGGTTTTATTGTTGAAACTGAAGAAAAAAATACAAAAACATTATTTAAAAATATTACAAATATGCTGACTAACATGGTTGACAATATAAACAATCCTGAAATTGTAAATCGCGAACATAACAGGTATGAAATAGATATTAAAAGAGTAATAGAGACAGCTAATCGAGCTTTAAAAGATGTTTTTGAAAAACAAGACAAGCAACTGAAAGATAATTTCAGATTTTAGTGTACTCCCATTTTTATCCCTTGTCATAATCGAAAATAATCCATATTTGATGTAATACAACAGCTAATAGGTCGGGTTTCAACCCGACAATAACTCTTGCGTACAACAGCGTGCAAAAGTATGCAAAAATAGTGCAAAAAATGAGTAAAAAATTGCAAGAAAAGTTACTTTTGGAGTAGTTTGGAATTTAAATCATCAATCATATTCCGACCGCTACAATTTAGTGGTGTTGGGTGTAAATGAACAGTTAGTTTGATTATTCAATTCAGTTAGTTTGATTATTTCGGATTTTTTGTTTGTAAAAATTTTGTAATAATTAAGCAATTTTTTTGCTTTAGAATACTTTATATAAGTGGTAGAAGATTACAGGAAAACTATGTCTGTAGGTACAAGTATTCAAACGATAAATTTTAATAAACCTGTTCAACAGAAAGCACAAATGACATTCAGGTCTCAAGCTGTGCCATTTAAAGACTATCCACCAGATACTGTTGAGATAAATGGTAAAAAGAAAACGGGTATGTCTAATGGTGCAAAGTGGGGTATAGGTACAGGTGTTGTACTGGGACTTGGTGCACTAGCTTATGTGCTAACGAGGGGTAAAGCAGGTTCAAAGCAAGTGCAACAGTTAGCAGAGCATTTAGATTTCAAACCAGCTAAAACAATCCAAGAAGCTAAATCTTTTGCTAAAGATAGATTAGGGGTTCATTATAATGAGATTGAAGATTTAGAAACAATGAATTTTTTCAACGAATGGTTAACAGGAATTCATAATAAGTGTAAGGTGATTGACAAATCTTCATATCCTAAATTCATTTCTAATACCACTACTTTGGAAGATGATGCATTGGCTTGCTTGTGTGATGGTGTGCTAAAGAATGGAAATCAAGAAGGTTATGTAATGGGTGTAAATATGCAACTCCTAAAGAACTTTGGTAGTTCTATGGATAAGTGGATTTGTGATGGAAGTGTTATAGCTAAAAACAAAGCTGGAAAGTATGTCATTACAAATGAAGCATATAATACAGAGTTTACAAAAGATTTGGTAAGACGTATGAATGAATATAATCCTAGCACAACAACCTTCAAAGAAAAGAATAGGATAATTCTTGATATCAAAGGCTTACAAGATGGTAAAATAGTAAATGGGAAACAACAGGAAATTCGTTATAGTGATTTTAGTTACCTCAATCATGAATTAGGGCATTTAAGACATCAAGAATGTATTAATAATTATGATATGATGAAGAAGGTTGAAGAATTTAAGACTTTGGGTAAACCTGTATCAGATATAACACAAGAGTTTGTAACCAATAAACAGATACAACAAACAGCTAGAAAAGTATCTGATTATGCTACAGAGTCGCCATTGGAATTTGTTGCTGAAACATTTTCTCAATTAATGGAAGGTAAGACCTTCCCAGATGATGTAATGGCATTGTACAAAAAGTATAATGGTCCAATGATTTAATAAAATTTTGTATGAGTAAGAGTTTGTTTCTATGCACAAAAATTTCAAATCGGACTTTCCGAAAAAATCAAACTAACCGAAATAATCAAATTAATTGCATGTTTCAGGCTATTACTGAATTTGAAGCTTGTAGGTTGGGCATACCTGCCCAACAATAACTTTTTAGTGCAATTATTGGACAAAAAGTGCAAATGAGTGGACATTTTTGTTACCAAAACCGGACTTTTCGGACTTTTTTAATCAACCAATTTCCGACCTTACAAAATTGCCATAATCTACTAAACTTGGCTATTTTGCTAGCTAAATTTATTTACCCCTTCCGACCAAATGTCCTGTTAAAATGTAAAAATATACCAATTTTAATTTTTAAAATTTGCATAAAAAAAGCAAGAGGCTTGAAATACTCTTGCTATCTTGTTTTTAAATTTGGGCCCGGAGGGATTCGAACCCACGACCAAAGGATTATGAGTCCTCTGCGCTACCGCTGCGCCACAGGCCCACTGTGTGCGACTTATTTATTCAATTTTAACGGGCTTGCGTTAGCTTGCGCTACCTACCTCTCGCTCGAATGTGACATTTAGTCACCT
>CADBUY010000017.1 GCA_902797965.1 uncultured bacterium | reverse complement strand
TTGTAGTGTAAACAGAAATGGTTTTGTTCACCTTAGACCATTCATTAGCAGTAAAAGTATCCATAATGAAGTCGGTCATTTTTGAAGCATATTGTATAGCTGTAGAGCTCTGCGTTTCTTCAATGCCGGTTGTCCATACCTGATGATATGTGCTTATTCCCAATCCTAAATCCGTAATTGCCTGACCTTCAAGTTTAAATGTGTCATTAGAGTCAATGGTAATAGTTCCGTCATTGTTAATGAGGAATGTTGCGGTTGTATCTATTTGCGTTGTATACCAGTATGTTAAATCTTCAAAAGTAGTACCTTGAACAATTGTCGTAGTTATTCCGTCAGCGCCCACAACCGTCTGACTTTCCTTAATCGTAAATGTACCAACAAGTGTTACCACAGTGTGCTGGAATGTCGGATCTTCTACCCCATCTTTTATGTGGTCTACTGATGTATGATATGCAGAAATTACTTTCTGATCGTCTGTGTAGTTAAGCCAGCCGTTATCCCACAAAGTATCGGCAATGTAATCTGTTTTCCTTACTCTGAATGATAAAGTATCAGTACTTTGTGTAGTTGTAATACCCTCTGTCCAAGTATAAGTTGTCTTGTATGTGCTAAGTCCCAAATAATCGGCAATTCTCCCCTCAAAGTAGAAGCAGTCGTTTGAGTCAATATAAATTTGACCGTTTTCGTTAAATTTAAGTGTAGAAGTAGTATCTAATTCATTGTTAAACCAATTCATAATGTCTTGGAACTGTGTTCCTTTCAGCACTGCGCCGTTCGGAGCAATAGAATTCTTTTCAATAACGGTATATGTATAAACTTGGTCTGTACCATATCTGTCTGTGTGTGATACAGTAATAACTTTATCCTCGTCCGAATAACTATCCCAAACATCCCATAAACAGTCTGAAATCCAGTCGGTAGCACTTGCAACATAAGATACAAGCGATGTGGATGTCGTACTGTTCCCCGCTTTAATTGTAGTTGTAGAATCAACAAATGTATCAATACCCATGTTCTCAGCAATAGAACCGCTTATTATGTTTCCTGTCTTAGAATTTAATGTAATGAAATTGCCTTCAATAGCTCCCGCTATACTGTATTTTGCTAGTTCTCCAAATAAATCGTCTATGGTTGAATCTTTATCTAAGGTTGTAATTACTTCGATTGTGTTGTAGTTTCTGTCTAAGATAACAAGTTGGTCATTGTCGGTTGTTATGGCTCCAATATCACCCAATGTACTTGTAAAATCAATATTAATGGTTTCAGTTGAAAATGCACTGACGGTTGAGGACGCTTTTGTCGTTGTTTGTTTAGAGTTATCTAAAGTTACAAGCTCCAGTGCTTCTGCCAGTGCGCCGGATAATAAATATCCGCCATTTGCTACCATTGTGATAGAGCCGTCATCATTGAAGCCGGCATCAAATCCGTAGGTTTGCAATTCATCAAAAAATTCTCGGAATGTCTTGTCTACATCAATAGTATGTGTAGAGAAAATGTTAGTATCGTTTGCATCCGTTACGATATATTCCCCGTTTGTAACCCCAAAATCACTCATCTTAGAGTTTTCAGTTGCAGTAATAACATTTGTAAATGTAGATAATAATTCCAATAAATCGCTTGCATAACCGGAGTTTACGTTCGTTAAGAAGAACGCATCTTTAATACCTGTATTGTCATAAGTATCATTGATATCCTCCAGACCTAAGTTTACTGAGAAGTAACCGTACTGTGCATCATAGCTTGCATCAACACCTAATTTGTTTAATTTTTCAATTAAAGATGATATGGTGTCATTGCTTTGCAATGTCATCATTCTCTCCACTCCGCCAACGACAATCCCGACTTGCCCTGTCCCGATCCCGATGCTGCTCAATAATGAATTGTGTGTTGCAATAGATTCTGTAGTTGTAGTTAAAGTTGTTAAAAATGAACTTTTAGCCTCAGTTGCAGTAGCTACCTGTTCAACATTTACTTCATAAGAGGCTTCCTGAGCTTCTGTAGTTACATTCGCAGTTACAACTTCAGCATTAGTTGTATCTACTAATTTCTGTATGAATAAGTCAAAAGAGGTAATCCCTAAATTAGAATTGGTCACGTTAGTCAGTACACTTTTAAACGAGTTGAAGAAACTTTTAACATTATCTAAGATGCTTGTAGTCTGCTCTAAAACCTCCTTTTTTTGCTCATAGGTCTTTAGACTCGCTTGTTTCATCGAGACCAGGGCTTCAATCCATGAAGATGTATCTACTCCGGATGCTAATCCGCCAAAGGATATTGTCATCAGACCTCTTGCTTAAAATCTTAACGTGTTCCATTACATAGCGTATACTTCATCATGAAGACTTTGCATAAATTGGGATAAATTGTATCAACTTTTGTTTAATCTTAGATAAAATACTGCAACTACATGTTCATTATACCATGTTTTCATGCTTTTTCAACCCTTTTACAAAAGAAAAATCGGTTCGAGTATAAAAAAATCAGAGGTTTATTTCGAGTTATTGAAAAAAGCGCAAGAACAGGGTAAACAAGTTCAAAAAAATGCACAAATGGGTTCAGTTGGAAAAAGAATATGAGTCCGCAATTGAAAATTACAAAAAGGCAAAAAGCGGTCAATTTATATTTTCCATTTATTTTGGACGTCGTATAGTTAAACCCCGTTTTATCAAAACTTTCAACACTTATTAAGCAATCTTTTTCTTTTGTTTTCATAGCGGTTACCTTTATTGCCGTACTTGTTAAATTGATACTAATAATTTATCATAATAATGTTAAAAGGAAAGGGACATAAAATGAGAGATGATATTAAAGAATATAATGCAGTAGAAAATGTTGCAAAAAAGTTTTGTGAAGCCGTAAAAGCAGGAAAAAGCGAAATCGTTAAACCGTATTTTTATGAAAAAGCTTGCTTTTTTGGACAATTAAACGAGGCAACCTATCAATCAGGCGCGATAGAAGATTTCTATAAAACCATTGACACTTTTGGTGCTTGCGGCGATGATTATATCTCAAGAATTGATATTTTAATGCTAGAAAAGACTATTGCTGTTGTTCAGGTTATTGAAGATAACTGGCATGGATACAAATTTACAGATATTTTGAACCTTAATAAAATCAATGGCGAATGGAAAATAGTCGCTAAAGTTTATGATACATTATCAGGAAACTAATAAAGAATACGCATTAACAATCTCACCATAGTAAACCTTATGATAATCCCTATTTTCCATTAGAGCAAATTCTTTTATCGCAGTAAATAGGTTGGGTTTCAACCCGACAACAACTTTTTGGTGCAATTATATGCAGAAATGTGCAATAATAGTGCAAAAAAGCGGACATTTTTGTTACCGTAATCGGACATTTCGAACATTTTGCTGGGCAAATAATCAACAAACTTCCAACCATAATGTCACCCTAATTTATTTTATTTACCCCTCAGGGGCTTACCATAATGTAGTAAACACGCTACTTTCGTAAGTGTGTAGGGTGCAATTCTTTGCAACAAAATTAACTCTCGTCATACAATCTGCCATAATCCTGTAGTTTAGCAATACTATGTCAACCAAATGTTTTTATCGGTTTTGTAAAACAAACCTGCTTTTTTATAAATAAAAATCTCATTCATTTGGAGGTTTGACTTTTCTCAAACTCTCATTAAACTTAAAGTATAGAACAAACTATAATAAGGAGATAGTATGGGCAAACGACTTGACGGTTCATCTCTATTTACAGGTATTAACTCAGGATTAACCAACACTTTTTCATTACTTTCTAATCAATATCAGGGCGATATATCATTAGAAAACCTAAACAAAGCACTGAGTAACACAAACGTAACCAATACTGCTTACGGTTCAACTTTTGCGTCGTATTTAACGGGCAACTTTAACAGCGTAGACAAAAATGGTGACGGAAAAATTTCTGCAGATGAAATTCAAACATACATGAATAACATCGCAACACAAGGATTAACAAGGGAACAAATTATTAATCTCGGTTCTGTAAGCGGCATGACAAACAGCTTACAAGAAACCGTTTTATCACATTTTGATGACATTGATGCAAACCATGACGGCAAAGTTACAAGTCAGGAAATCAGCGCATACGGAGTTAATTCCGACATTCAGAAACAAAAAACCGCTGATATTAACCGAACAGTAAATAATTTATCAATGTTCTACGGAAGCGACTCTGATAAATATGAGGGAAGTATGCTGGATTACAGATACTTAGACGACAAAGAGTCATAAAAAATTCTAATGATCATAATAAATTGTGTGTGTGATTTAAATAAGAGCTGTACGCACCTGCGTACGGCTCCTTTTTTGGTATAATATTTGTATGTTTTATTTTGATGAATTAAACGGATACAAAATTTTAAAAAGTGATTGCCTGACAGATATTGACGCATTTTTTACGACAAAAGGATGTCCCATACCGGAAGAGGGTGGAAAATTCCAAATTAAAGACGAAAATGGCAAAGAAAGATTAGTAAAAAAATCTCCATATTTTTCTGAACCTTTGAGAATTTTGACTCCAAATCAAACTCATAGCGACTATGTTGCTGTTGTAGACGAAAAAGAAGAATACACTGAAACTGACGGACTTATCCTGACAGAACCATCAACTCTTATTTATCTTCGTTTTGCAGATTGTACTCCGCTTATTTTCTACGATCAAATTAAGGGAATTGCGGCAATATCACATGCCGGTTGGAGAGGAACAGCCGCAAGAATTGGTGTTAAAACTGTCGCTAAAATGGTTATGAATTTTAGTTCAAAGCCGGAAGATATTATTGCCCTGATTGGTCCTGCCATCTCAAAATGCTGTTATGAAGTAAGTGAAGAAGTTAAAGAAAAACTTTTGAGTACGGTTAAAAATACTGACGGTTTGTATGAAAACAGAAATGTTGACTTAAAACAAATTAATGCAAGGCAACTTAAAGAAATTGGTGTAGAAAAAATTGATATTTGTCCGTATTGCACTTCTTGTAATAATGATTTATTTTATTCTTACAGAAAAGAAAACGGAACAAAAGACAGACATTTTGCTGTTGTAAAATTATAGTCGTATTGCATTAACTTGTAAAAACAGCACTTTGAATTATAATTATTAGTATGGAAAAAAAGGTTGTTACAACAAACAGAAAAGCCTTTCATGATTTTTTAATTTTTGACAAATTTATTGCAGGGATTGTGCTTACAGGTACTGAGATTAAATCAATCAGAAAAGGTACTGTAAATTTAAAAGACTCATTTGCAAAAATTGAAAATAATGAAATGCTGCTATACGGAATGCATATCTCACCTTATGAACATGGAAATCGATTTAACCACGAGCCGGAAAGAGTGAGAAAATTGCTTCTTCAAAAACGAGAAATCTTAAAAATTCAAGACAAAGTAAAAAAAGATGGTGTAACAATTGTTCCGTTAGAATTGTTTTTAACCAGAGGTTTTGCTAAAATAGAAATCGGGTTGGCAAAAGGTAAAAAGATTTATGATAAGCGTGAAGCCATTACCAAAAAAACTCAGGAACGAGATATTCAACGACTTATGAAAAGATGAGGATTAGCGGATGTTTAACAGAGATACCATTTTAAAAAGTTTAAATACCGAAAACTATTACATAGACAAGCATTCGCTGGATTTATTTTTGGAAGATTGGCGAATTGAATCAATATATGAAGATGAAAACGGATTTGAGTTTTATGATGAGTTGGCATTAGAAAAAATTAAAAGAGGTATATCTCTGAAAGCTCAAGGATATACAGATGAACAAATAGTTGCTAAACTTGCAAAAATCGAAGCTCGAGTAGAAAAATATGAAGAGCCGCCAAAACCAGTCCAGCCAGTTATTCTTGATGAAAAAGGCGAAGAAATTGAGGGAAGATTAGAAGAGGTTGCAAATAACTTAGTAGCCCAAGAACAACCCAGAGTACAGCCTCAGGCAGAAATTCTGCAGCAGCCTCAAGGCAAAAGCTTTACACTTGATGTTTCAAGTCAAACGCTTCAAATGCTTGCAGAAGCAGTCGCAAAAAAAATCAGTGACGATATTACGAATTCAAACTGGACTCAACAACTGATTGAAGCCGGCGGATATAAACGTGATAATGAGATTTTGGCTAAACAGGTAAAAGAATTGGTTGAACACAATAATGAACTTTCTAAACGTATAGAACAACTGGAAAGCAAAGAGTCAAAAAGTTTCTGGGCAAGATTTTGGGGTCATAAATAGAGGTTGTAATTCTGTAGTATGAATTACATTGAATTTTTAGAAAATTTAGATAAGAAACTCGGAGAGTACTTTAATACTCAAAAGAAGTTTATTCATTGTAAACTTGGATGTTCTGCGTGTTGTGAAAAAGGTGACTATCCTCTATCAAAGATAGAACTTGAATATTTAATGCAAGGATATATTTCTTTAAATAATGAAACAAAAGTTCAGGTTCAAAATAACATTAAAAAGATAGAAACAGGAGGGGCATGCCCTTTTTTAATCAATAAAAAATGTTCGATTTACCCCTATAGACCAATTATTTGCAGAGTACACGGACTTGCTTATATTTGTAAAGATAATACCGTTAAACTGCCTTTCTGCGTAAATAATGGGAAAAATTATGCAGATGTATATGAAAACGGCGAAATTACAATTAATCCGGTTTTAGATAATCTCGATACACAAAATGTTTTAAAAGATTTTGATTTTGGCGAAATTAGAAATCTTGTTGACTGGCTTGAGAAGTATTAAATCGTTTGATATAATTTTCCTATGAAAAAGTTTTTTGCTTCATTATTAGATTTAATTTACAAGAAAAAGTGTTATTTTTGCGGAAAATCTAAAAACTCAGTAAAGATGTGTACTGAATGCTATGATAAGTTAAACTTTGGTTATGTTAACGCAAACAGAATCATTAATGGTATAAATGTTTTTTCCTGTGGTATGTATGAAAAAGAATTGCAAAAATTAATCAGAGGACTTAAATATCACAAACAAAAAGAACTTGCATATTATCTTGCAAAATTTATGTACGAATATTTTTCAAAACTTCGTATAAAAGACGAGTATCAGGTAGTTCCTGTACCGATGCATAAAAACAGAATAAGAAAACGTAAATATAATCACATGGAGCTTGTTGCGGAAGAGTTTTGCAAACTTTCAGGTTTTACACCGAATTTTGAATTAATAAAAAGAGTAAAAGATACAAAGCCGCAATATAATTTATCAAGAACAGAAAGAATGAAAAATCTGGAAAACGCATTTGTTATTGATAAAGAAAAAGATTTTGGCATGCCAATTTTGCTTATTGATGATATATGTACGACAGGTTCAACTTTTGAAGAAATGATTAATGCTTTGCAAAAAGAGGGTTTTACAGATATAACCTGTCTTTCATCTTCTTCTCCATAAAGATAAAAAAGCGACAGCATAATTACAATACTGTCGCTTTTATTACATATATTTACTACCATTATGATTTAATCAATAAGCTGGCTCCGATTACGCCTGCTGTATTACCTAATTGTGCAGGTACAATTTCAACTTCTTTTTGAATAGTCATAGCTCGTTTTGCTATTGTTTCTTTAATCGGGTCAAACAAAATATCACCTGCATCAGCAACGCCGCCGCCAATGATAATTTTTTCAGGATTAAGAAGATTAACAACACTAACTAAACCCATTCCAATATATTCACCCATTACTCTAAATATTTGTCTTGCAACAGGATCGCCCTCTTTAGCTGCTACTGCAACAACATAAGGTGTAATATCAGGGTTAGCAAGTTCTCTGTATTTTGTTGATTTACCGCCTTTAATGTATTCTTCAGCCATAGCAACAATAGAAGGACCTGAAGCATAAGCCTCCAAGCATCCTCTGTCACCGCATCCGCAAAGCGGACCACCCTGCATATTTAATTTGATATGACCAAGTTCGCCTGCGGCATTATTTGCACCACGAACGAGTTTACCGTTGATTACAAGACCAGAACCAATACCAGTTCCTACTGTTATACAAACAAGATTTTCACACCCAACACCTGCACCATAGTTAAGTTCACCGAGTGCAGCTGTTCTTACATCATTATCAACACGAGTCGGAATACCAAATTCTTTTTCCATAATACTTGCTATTGGAACATTAACCCAACCCGGAATATTTGGAGCAAGTCTTACAACACCTTTTTTGCAATCAATTTGTCCCGGAAAACCAAATCCGATACCTTCTATGTCTGATGGTTTCATTTTTGTTTCTTTAAGTAAATCTCTTATTGCATCTTTCATGCTGTTTACTGTATATTCATATCCCATTTCTGCCCTTGTTGGAATTGAATTTGAATATATAATTTTTCCTTTATCACTTACTAAAGCAATTTTGACGTTTGTTCCGCCAACATCAACACCTATACGTTGTGCCATTTATAAATCTCCTTCTTCTCAACTATAATATAACGCTCAAAAATCTTAACACAAACAGAGATTAATGTCTAACAGAATTATCTAGCCAACTTGGGGAATGTAAAATTTGTAAGCAATTTTAGAATAAAAGAAAATGGAGGTAATATTTATGAAAAAGTTGATAATTTTATGTTTATTTTTAATATCTGTTCCTGCGTTCGCATTGTGTTCAATAGAATCAGGCGAAAGTATATGTTCTATCTCAAATCCAAATAACAGCAATTCTATGCCGATTTTTAAGTCGCCAAATGCTGCTTCAAATATAAATAATTCTGCAAGCAATTTTAATTCTTACAGACAAAATACTAAGTTAAATAATCAATTACGAGAGCAGAACAGTTCAATCATGAAATACAATTCAGGTTGTCAATTTGGAACTTGTGTACAAGATGTAAACAATGCTAACGAAAGCAATCAATAATTAACCCATTAATTCATCAAAATGTATATTTTGATGGATTTATATCTAAGATATACGTACTTTCTTCTTTTTCCTTTTATTTGCGAGGAAAAAGGAAAAGGAAGAAAGTACCAAAGAACAAAAAGGAAAAACACGCGATTAAAAACCAACCACGATGCCCTAGAGGGCACAAGACTAAATTGATGCTGCAAGCTTTAGCTTGCGCTCTTACGCTCACTATTGCAGCAAAGCCACACGTTCACAAAATAACTAACCCTCACCCTCTCCCGCCGGAGAGGGTATTTGCCGTTCTTGCGAAAGCTACGCAGTTAGATTTGGCTTTAGCCAAACCAGCCATTCAATCTTTACGCACGAAGTGCGTTGTGGTTATCCATTTAGTCCGGCGTTTCTCTTCTTCTTTTGCTTCGCTTTCTTCTTCTCTTTACCCCCGAAATAAAGAGAAGAAGAAAATGAAGTTAACTAACCCATCAAAATATACATTTTGATGGATTAAATTAACGCTGAATAATTAAAAATTCCTTATATATCAATGTTTATACAGGACTAACTATCAAAAAAATTTGTCAATAATAAAATGGCTAAAATTCAGGTAAATTTTTGTAAATTTTGATTTTTCCTAATAAACATGGGCAGCATGGTCAATTGTAAAAATTTTTACCAAATTCTTTACTTGATAAAAATAATTGGTAAGAATACTATATAAACATACCAGAAAGGAGTGATGGCTACAGGACTTAAAGGGGAGGAAAAGAACCGAAAAAAAGAGGAGCGGTTCAAAAAAGAGAGAAAATTACCCAGGAATTAAGTACATGAAAAATTGAGAGATAGTTAAAGAATTTTATGAAAAAAATAACCCGACACAAATCAGTATAGTATTTTTGAAATATCATTTATCACAATAAATCAATATTAGAGGAGATTTGAGGACAAAACAGAATTTTGGGGTTGGAGATGATTGGGTTATGCAGGGTTTTTCACAGCAATAGTGGAAAACCCGTTTTTTATTTCCCTAAAGAACTAAATTGCCATATTTGTAATTTCAGTATAAGCAGAAAGTATACGGTTTCTAACTTGTACCGCCATTTGCATGCTTAAAGACGCTTTCTCAGCAGCAATCATTGCATCATGAATACTCGTCGGACCGCCCATTGCAATATCTTCCTGCATTCTGTCTGCCTCTATTCTTGCTTTATTTACTGCATTAAGACTATCATTAAACGCATTTCCCATTTGGGTTGCAAAACTGCCAAGTCCTTGAGGGTCTTTTTTATCATTAAGCGGATAATTCTTTGATGCTGCTTCTAAATTCCTTTCAAACTCTGTTGATATTTCATTGTCAAATCTAAATGATGAATTGTTTTTTAAAAATTCATTATAATTATCGATTGCATCATAACTATATGTTCTATTAATCGTTGATATTCCTGTCGAAAAATCCATTGTATATTCCCTTTTCGTTATTATCAAAGTATATTACACCGGCTTATATTTTATATGTTCATTGCACTCTGCATCATTGTTTTTACGTTTTCTGCAACGGTTGCGTTAGCCTGATATGCTCGTGATGCAGATATCATACCAACCATCTCTTCCACAACATTTATATTTGGTAAATCTACATAACCATCCTCATCAGCATCAGGATGGGAAGGGTCATAAACTGTCTTAACACCATTTTCAGAATCATAAATCTCATCAACTTCAACACCGCCTGTTAATAACCCCTCGTTTAAAGCAATATTAGCATTTATATGAAGATTACCTGTTCTCGGATCAAACTGAGCATCTGCACTGTTACTTGCAAAATTTGATGCACCGCGATTAAGTTGGTCTTCATAAATAGTTCTAAAAGCTACGTCTTTTTTAATATAAACACCTTTTGAACCATCAGGACGGCGAGTTGTATTAATATTTGCAATATTACTCGCAATAGTGTCCATTTTTACTCTTTGCGCCGTCATACCCGAACCGGCTATATCAAATATGTTAAAACTCATTTAACCTCTCTCCTATTGTCCTCTGATTACTTCGCTAAGACCTGAGAATTGTCTTCTCTCTAAGTTTGAAAGAACAAGAAACTTTGTACCGGTTTTGGATAAATCCATCATTTCACGTTCAAGTTCCACGTTATTTCCCTTGCTGTCAGTACCACTATACATATCTGTTACAAGCTGTGGCTTAAACTGATCATACACGTTTGACTGGAGGTAAGCCTTTTCTTGCAAAGTAGGAATTCTATATTTGTGAACTTCACCTGTAAATACATCCATAACCGGAGGTTTATATTCTACACTGTTTAAACCTTTAATATAATCTTTTAATTCTTCTTTTTCCCTAATTTCTGCAAGCTGGCTTTCAAACGCTACTTCTTTTCTCTGATATCCTGGAGTCATAACATTAGCTATGTTACTTGCTATAGCATGCTGTCTGTCCATCAACCCATTCATACCGAGCTGCGTAATTTCGATTGTTCTGTTTGTTATCAAGTCCATAGTTATCCGACTTTCGCAATTTTTATGACAAACTCAACTTTTTCATCAGTATTAACCTCAAGTTCAAGTTTACCAAACATTTCCTCTATTGATTTTTTACAAATCATTAACCCAAGTCCTGAGCCTGTTGTTTTTGTAGTGAATCCTTCTGCAAATATTTTATCAGGCTCTTCTATTTTGCCTGCATTGTTAGAAATACGGATTACCGCAAAATCATTTTCCTCCTCAGTCTTAATTTTAATATACTTAGAAGCTGTATCACCGCTTCCGTTTTTTACCACTTCAAGGCTGCCGCTCTCTTTACTAAATGCTTCACCGGCATTTTTTGCAATATTTACGATTGCCGCTATAAATTTGTTTTCATCTACAGGAATTTTTATGTTTAAATCATTTTCCAATATGTATTCAACATTTTTATTCTCGAAGTACACCTTTGTCAAATCAGCTGCATTTTCAATAAGTTCTTTTAGCTTATACGGTTTAATAACGCCTTTTTCGGCAGATTTTAATGAAATAAGGGAATTACCTGCCATTTTTACCGCCCTAGAAATACATTTGACCGCATTTGTAATAGATTCTTCCTTTATACCGTTTTTAGCACATGTCTTTTTAATAATTTCAGTATACAAATCGCAAATTGAAAGCTGATTCCTGATCTCATGACCCAATTCTCTAATGTTTTGACTAACTTCAGCTTCTTCTTTCTCGGATTGTACCTGAGCAAAACCTAAAACCGCATCTTTTGTTGCTTCATCCATATTTTCAACAAGTCGTCTTATAGAAACATTCAATAACGGGTTATCACGTCTGTCAGGCTTAAAGCGTTCCTGAAAATCTTTAATATTAACATCAGTATTGCGGTCAATAATATCTAATGCCTCATTTTGCAGTTTTGAATTGTATATAGAATAATATCTGACAAAATGCTTGCTTTCAGTCTTGTTATCCCAAATAACAATGGAAACAAATCTGTGAGTCATAACACAGAAAAATTCGGTATTTGCCCATACTTTTTCTTTTAAGTGTCCGCCCTCATCAGTAAAATCATAAGACGGTATTGAAGAAAATTCCAACCTTTTAATCAGACCGACAATCCCTGATTTATTTTCTATTCTGTGAAGAACAACACCCTCTTCAGGATTGTCAACCAAAGGTTCCAATGCGGCACGAAGCATACATCTGAGTGCCGATTTTGATATAATCTGATTGTTTTGAGAATCTATCAGCTCTTTTAAATAATTTTGTTGTCTTACTATTTTCTTCATTTGTATTCCTTGTTTTTCCGGAATAAATTTTAAGATACTATCTTCTATTTACTCTACTGTCATTATCTTAAACCGCAATTTTATTCTTTGTTAAGAAACCATTGTTAATTGCGTATAGAACTGCTTGTGTTCTATCATTAACCTGAAGTTTTTGGAAAATATTATTAACGTGTGTTTTCACTGTTGTTTCAGAAATAAACAATTTTCCAGCAACACCTTTATAAGTAATGCCTTGTGTTAAAAGTTCCAAAACCTCTTCTTCTCTTTGAGTTAATGCGTCAAGCAGATTTTCTTCTTCAGACTCAGAGCTTTTTCTTTCGTTTTCTTCTCTGAATGATTGTTGAAAATATTCAAAGAATCTGGAAGAAAGTGCAAGCGGTAAATAAATCTTGCCGTTTAAAACTTCTTCAATAGCATAAATAAGCTGAGCAGATGCCATAGTTTTAAGAACATAACCTTTAGCACCAATTTTCATTGCTCTAAAAATTAAATCAGCATCATCATATCCTGAAAGTGCAAGAACTTTTGTTCCCAAACCCAATTTACCAATTTCGATAATACCTTGTAAACCATCTTTTTCAGGCATGTTCATGTCTAATAATACAATGTCCGGCTGATACTTTTTAATCAAATTCAAACCTACAGTAATGTTTGTAGCGATACCTACAACATCAAAAGTTCCTTCCAAATTCAAGAGTTCTCTGATTCCTGATAAATGATCATAATTGTCATCAATTAACAATACTCTTGATTTTTTCTTAAACTCACGTCTCATACTCTCTTCTCTCTCCCTTATTATTAAATTGTAAATTTTTGTATCAATTTCTCTACACTATTCATATTACCTGTAGATAGAGGATATTTTCATCAATAAAAAGATTTATTTTACTGTATTTAGGCTAGATAAGAAGATATAGACCACATGGTCTAGCAGTAGGAATAAATCCCCTTGTAGCTTCGTATTTACCCCCTGTCAACACATGCCAAAAAATTCAAATAAAGAGTCTAGTACGAATAGTATGTACATACAACATCTGAACTAATTTAACAGGGTGATATCCTAAAACAAATTTATAAAATTCGTTAATTGTCTTACAGGACTACCAGTTATGGTAATGTTTTAGACTAAAAAAAAACGCATAATGATTTGGTTAGTAAATTATGGGTAAAAGAAACCCAAATAATATCAAGAATTTTCTTGAATAATAATTCAGGAAAAAGGAGGTAAAATGACAATTAGAAAACTTACTGTGGCAGCTGCGATTGCCGTTGGTATAGCAACGTGTTCATTTAATACGGCAAATGCGGCATGCCCATGCGAACAGCGCCCTGCTGTTACACAAGCCCCATGCGGATGTAATGACTTGCCTGTTGTAACAGGAAATGCATGTCCATGCGAAAAAAAAGCTGTTGAACCGACTTGCGGATGTGATGAGATTCCGCAATGTGAACCTGATCCTACACCATCTTGTGCTCTTTGCCCTACAGCTAAAAATGTAGCCAGAGAAGATATGCGTCAGGTATATTCATACCCTAACGCAATCTATGGTACTAACAATTTTGTAGGTACAGAAAAAGACTCTATTTACTCTGCGCAAGGCTATAGTTTAGATGGAGCTCCGTTAACGCGAAATAACGGTCTAAACGCTATGACAATGGGTTCAACCGTAGCTTCCGATGGTTCTATCACAGGTGCAGCTTCAAATATCCCATGTCTAAACGACATGCCAAGCCATACAGGAGCCCCTATTGTTCGCAACGAATCAAACATGGATGGAGCAGGATGTCCTATTCAAATGCATACTGCAAATTCAATTCAGGCAATTAAAAAAACTCTTGCCCCTTTTGATTTAAGCCCGTTTGCAAATTTACAGGGCATGACAGGTGCTGCTGCAGGCATGTCACAAATGTTCCCTGACGTTCCGGCAAGTCATTGGGCTGCATGCGAAATAGATAAACTTGCTATGAATGATGTTGTTGTAGGTTACCCTGACAGACTTTATAAACCATACAGAAACATCTCTCGTGCTGAATTTGCTACAATGTTAGTTAAAGGATTTAACAAGGATGTGTATTTGGGACAGAATGAAAAACTGTTCACAGATGTACCGACAAACCATTGGGCAAGCTCCGCAATTACAGTTGCCGTTCGTAACGACTTGCTTAAAGGATATCCTAACGGAAAATTCTTACCTAACAATAATGTAACCAGAGTTGAAGCATTATGTGCTATGTCAAAAGCAATACCTTGCGAAGAATTGGATAAATGTAAAGCTCAGGAAATCTTATCTAAATATTCTGACGGAGGACAAGTTCCTGATTGGGCAATAATTCCAATAGCAAAAGCTTTGGATAACGGTGCTTTAAAAAATTCACCAAACCCAAACAGAATTAATCCATTTGCAGAAGCAACACGTGCTGATATCGCAGCTATGCTGCAAAACGTACGTTTGGCTGCCGGCTTAGATAAAAACCCTGTTACGGCAAACAACGATTGTCCGACTTGTCCTGTTGACAAAAAAGCTTTCATAGAAGAAGAACAACTTGTTCAAATTCCTACATTAAAACTTAAATTCAAAGACCAAATCAACGCAAAATCTTCTCACGTTGGACAAAGATTTGCAGCTAAAACTATGGAAGACGTGACAATTAACGGTCAATTATATCCTGTAGGTTCAAATGTTTATGGTAAAGTTGTTGAAGTTGTAAGACCTTCAGGATGCCAAAAAGGTGCGCTTAAACTCGCATTCCAAGAAATTGAAAATTGCGGACACAGGGCAACGTTACCAAAACAAATTCTTAATGCTGATATCAGCAAATCAAACACTCCTAACATAATTTCAAGAATTGTAACCGCACCATTAACATGGTCAGGTCAAATGCTTGGTATCGTAGGTCGTACAACAGGCGGTATGATTTCAAGCCTTGGTAACGGTTTGGAAAATATCGCATCAGGCACAGGTATTGCGCTTGGTGAAACATTCCAAGGTCAATTCGGCGGTGCTGCAAGAAGTGTTGGTGATGTACTTTATGAGACAGTTAAAGCTCCTATTGACTTTACAAGAACTGCTGTATCAGGAACTATCGGTCTTGCTCAAGCAACCGGTGATGAAATTGGTTATTTAGTAGATGCGAAAGGTCAAAAAATATCTTCAATTAACCCTCGTGAACATGTAACTATTGCATTCGGATGTAACGGCAGATAATTCCATTGCTAAAAAGGCGGATTTTAAAATCCGCCTTTTTTTAATCTAGTTTGCAAACAAGTCTAATTTTTCTTTAATACACGTATCATTCATTAAGCAATCCTGCGTAATACATCTGGACATTCTGCCTCTTTCCTTGAACAATAAAACATAAGGCAAATTCGGATAAATATAATTTGTTTTATTAAAACTTTTTGCTTCTTCATTTGCAATATTTATTTTTAAAAAATTATATTTATCACCATACTGCTGTTCTATTGTATTATATGCCGGCATAATAGTATTAATATTATCTGCCCAATTCGCATATAATAGTATCGCACAAGGCTTCTTTTCTCTAATTGCATCATCAAAAGATATTGCCTGAACCTTTATTGAACCAAAAACAATAAATGATATTAAAAATAAACCTGTTAATAATTTTCTCATACTAAATCCTTCTATTTAGTTTATTCAGCATTTGCAAGCGTATCCATTTCTTCTGCTGAACCATAAGCAGAATGACAACCGCAATCACAGTATATAACTTCGCCAGTTGTTCCCGAAGAAAGTTCAGACGCTAAGTATAAACCTGCTTTACCAACATCTTCCAGAGCAACATTTTTCTTCATTGGTGAACGCATAACTGCTGCTTTTAGCATTTTAGAAAATCCTGAAATACCCATTGAAGCAAGTGTCTTAACAGGACCTGAAGACAAGCAGTTAACTCTGATTCCTTTAGGACCTAAGTCTACAGCTAAAAATCTCATTGCTGATTCTAATGCAGCTTTTGCAACACCCATTACGTTATAACTTGGAACAGAAAGAATTGAACCAAGATATGTTAAGGCTAAGATTGAACTGTTTTCGTTCATAATAGGTTCTGCATACTTAGCAACGGTAACAAGTGAGTATGCACTTACGCCCAAAGCTGTATCCCAAGCATCTTTTGTAGTATCAATAAATCTGCCCATTAATGCTTCTTTTGGTGCAAATGCTACAGCATGAACAACAAAGTCAATTTTACCGTAAACTTTTTCAACTTCCTTGAATACCGCAGCAACTTCGTCTTCTTTTGTTACGTCACAGCTCATAATAATTTTTGCATCCATTGATTCAGCAATAGGTCTTACACGTTTTTCCATTGCTTCACCTGCATAAGAGAACGCAATCTCAGCACCGGCATCGTGTAACTGTTTTGCAATACCGTATGCAATACCATGAGTGTTAGAAACACCAAATATAATACCTTTTTTACCTTTCATTAAATCCATAAATAAAAACTCCTCTTTTAAATACTTAAGAACTGTATCAATTAATTTTTATTTGTAATTAACACATCCTCACCCCAAAATATTATCAAAAAAAGGAGGGTAAAGAAATATAGTAGCGTTAAATGTTAAGTAATGTAACGGTAAAAAACTACTTCATAACAAAAAAAATATTTAGAGATATTAATATCAATAATAGCGGAGTAAATATGAAAATAGTTTTCGAATCGGATAATTCAACTGCGTTCAGTGCCAAACAAAACAATCTTTTAGTAAAAAAGCAAAAACAAATTACAGCTACTGTTACAGCAGGAATTACAACTCTTAATTTATCCACAAAAAGAGGGGGCAATACAAGATGCAACGAATTGGAATTATCTGAAAGGGAAAATAAAATTAAATCAAAAATTCAAGAACATATTGATAACAAAAAGACTCTTACTGTTAAAAATATCGCCAAAGAATTAAATATCCCCATTCATCTGGTTGTTACATCTCTTTATCGCGCTAAATCAAACCTGAGAAACTTCTTTGATAAAGTCAAAAATACTGCGTATATGAGAAAACCAACAAGTGAAACTAATAAAAATACCGCACAGGAAATAACTACTTTATCAAAAAATTTTTTAACAGACGGTAAAACATATCCTTTTGAAGCTGATTATTCAGATAAATTAGGACGCAAACTTGATCAGATTAGTATGTCAAAAGAAGAATTAGAAGAATTAAAAGTTCTATACACTACAAAACCTGCCTTAGCTGACTCTATTCTTTTTTCACGTTCAAAATCTAATAAATCAGGTGCAGTAACTGCCAATACCCTTCGGGCAATTGCTGTAGCTCATGATATTAATCCAGAGCTTACAGAAATACTTCTCAACGAAAAAAAAGCAGATGGTAAATTGTACTCACTCAAAGAAATTGTCAAAATTGTTAAACTAAACCAAATTTCTCCGAGTTTACTTGAACCCGCAAAAAATAACACAACATATATATATAGTCTTGCTAATATGAAAATGAGAAACGGAAGCCAGAGATTTGGTGCAATTGACATACTACAAATTATTAAATCTATGGAAAAAGAACCTAAATTCACAAATTTAATAATAAACCAAAAAAACGGATTTACTGAATACAGATTTAATGGATATCAATTAAGATTAATTTTACAAGCATACGAAAAATATCCTCATATCATTTCTCATTTAATTAATAGCCAAAATGTAATCTCTCCAAGCCAAATTGAATACAAGTATACTGCATATTGCATTGAAAAAATACTTGAAATCCTTAATGGAAATGACATTGATATAGCAAAAAAGATTATTAATATTATAAGAAACGAAGAAAGTGGTTATAAAAACGAATCAATTTCCTCAGTAATTATAAATGCTATTGAAGAATACAAAGCTGTAAAAAAATCCGACTTCTAAGATTTCACCCAATTTGTATAATAAAAAGAGATTGAATTTCTTCAATCTCATATATAAGTACATATCCCAATCAACAACAATTTAATTAAACTTTTTATAACAGGTTCAATGCAACACTAGGAGCCTGATTTGCCGTTGCCAGCAGCGTTGCTGACGCTTGTTGAAGAATTTGAGCCTGAATATATTTTGAGGATTCCTCTGCAACATCAGTATCTCTTAATGTTGAAAGAGAAGACGTAAGGTTTGTAGAACGGACATCTATTGCAGAAATAGCACTATCTACTCTGCTTTGAGCGGCACCTAAGCGTGTTGTTCTGGATGAAATTTCACTTAATGCAGCATCAATTGCAGCTAAAGTAGCACTTGGTTTTGCAGCAGGGTCTGTTTGTTTAACAAAATCGTTTCCACTTATTTTTAAACCCGTAAATGCTGCAGATAATGCTTTATATCCGTCTTCACTATTTATTTCAGAAATATCCTGATTATTATTTGCTTTTTTAGCAATTGCCATAAAAGCAGTATTATCGTGGAACAAACCACTTACTGTTGCATCATTAAACAAGTCTGATGATAATTTTATAACACTGTCATTCGTTGCATCCAAGCCTATTTGCAAAGATAAGCCGTTAGTAGACGGAGCTCCTTTTGACATTAATTTAATATCATTAAATTCTGCATTTACTGCGACACGACTGATTTCTTCTAATCTTGCCTGAACCTCAGAACGCATTGCTTTTAGAGAAACAGAGCCATAAGTACCATTTGATGCCTGCTCAGTCAAATCTCTTATACGCTGCAAATGTGTTGTCAGCAATGAATAATTTTCTTCAGAAGTTGATAATAAATCATTCCCCATTGATGCATTATCTGCAGCAATATCAAGAGAACCGATTTTAGTCGTCCAATTATTCATTATTGAAAAGCCTGCAGCATTGTCATTCGCATGGTTAATCTTATACCCTGTAGTCATACGTTCAAGGGACTTGTTCAATGCAGTTGTTGCTGCATTTAAATTATGCCGCACCATTATTGATGCTAAATTCGTATTAATTACAAGAGCCATTCCCTAACCTTTCAAACAAACGTGATAGTTGTTTGTATTTTTCTTAATTTTTTCTCTCTCTTGATGTTATATATACATCACATATCCATGTATACAATTATTATAGACTAACTCTATAATAATTACACCATGTTGATTTAAAACTGTTACATTTGTTCACATTTGCCAAGCATCTTAGTTAACTATGTTATAGCTATAGAGTTTGCGGAAAAATTAAAATTTTTCCTGCAAACTTCGGGGTACGGTTTCGAGTCAGGTCACGTGCTATCCCGCACCTGACCTGACTCTCACACACCT
>CADBUY010000016.1:4391-45822 GCA_902797965.1 uncultured bacterium | reverse complement strand
ATTCTTCTATTGAACGGTACTTTTTTAAGACAGGTTTTCTTTCTTCCTGCCATTTCACGTTTTCCGCCCCAATTGGATTTTTGACAACATTTCATAATAAAAAAATAACACGTTCATTTGATTATGTCAATACATAATCAAGAGTTATTTTTGTCATCGGTTCGTTTTCAGCCCACGTTAAAAAATGTGTTTGAAATGTGCGGTATTATTGATTGATAGAGCTGACTTGTTGTAAAAGTGAGTTAAGATGAATAGTGACATAGCAAGCGTTTTAAGACTTCACGGGTTCGGGTCCAGCGCAAGCGAGCAGAGTGCACTCTGCCGAACAAAACGATTAAGTATCGTTTTGTGAGAGGTAGTTTTTGCAAAAAGAACAAAGTTCTTTGAAGCAAAACACGTAGGCACGTTTAATGCGAGCGCAGCAAGACAACCTAGGCACTTTTAAGAGTTTGTGTATATAGATACTCATGATACTCTCTATGGGGTTTAATGGGTGTAGATTATCAGAGAGATTGAGAAAATTACCCCCGGAAGTTTGAGACAATTCTCAAACTATTCCAAATTCTCAAAAGTACATGATAAATTATAAATTGTCAATACAGTCTTCAAAGGCAAGTTCTTTAAATTTAAATGTATTAAGATTGATAATTTATTATAATGAGCGGATATTATATATCTTTTCAATATTTACAAACTTTTATTATGTGTTAACATAATAAAAAAGAAGGAATTAGTTATGACATTATATTACGCAAAACATCATCATACTCATTTCAACCCGAAAGTGTCGGGAGTTTTGCGAACTCTCTAAAAACTCTTTTCAATCGGCTCTTTCGGGATATTAAAGAGAGATGAGTCAGATTGTAAAGGAGAAATTTAAATGTCATTAGTTAATATAATATCAGCAGTCGGAAATAACAGAGGTATTGCACCTTTGTTTGTTCGTGATTGCTGTATTGAAATCCCGACAAAAGTAGGCTTAACTTATAATCAAAATCTCAAAGATTCAAGGCAAATGGCCAATAATGCTACAAGAGAGCGTTTGATTGATGAATATGGTACATCTGCAATTTGGATGGGCGGACCGATTGTTATTGACAGATTTTGTAATTGGGCAATTAAAAAATTCGGCTTTAATTCTGATGTTAATATGAGTTTGTTCAAGGAACGCAAAGATCAAGGAATATTGTATAATATTAAAAAATTTAGAGATAAAGCTCCTGATGCAGTTAAAGATTTGGAAAAAGCTCTTAAAAATAAGGGTAAATATCAAAATTTGCAGGCAGTTAAGTTTTTCTTGTCAACAGCAATTCCAATCACATTGATGGGATTTATACTTCCAAAATTAAACTTTAAATTAACTGAAAAAATAAATGAAAAGCAGCAAAAACAAAAATCTATAATAAATAAACCTGAACAAAGCGGAGCAACTTCATTTAAAGGGCTAGCTTCAACGATGGCAAATATGTCAAACGTAAATAAAATGGCTGTTACAGATGGCGGTCTTACTATTGGCAGGGTATGGACGGGCAGAAACAGGTATGAACAAATGGAACTTGGTTTTAAAAATGCAATGATGATGTTTCTGAATTTTGTATTCCCTATTTATCTGGCTAAAGGTTTGGATAAGGCTTCAATGAAACTATTTAATATAAATGTCAATTTGGATCCAAAACTAATGGTTAATAATGACTTTCTTGATTCTATAAAAGAAAATAAACTTGAAATGCCTAAAAATAAAGAAGAAATTATAGCTTTTTTAGATAAAAATCCTAATTCAAAATTTGCTAAATTGTGTGAAGAATATTGTGGTGTTAAATATCTTAAAAACGGTATCAGAGATCCTAGAGCTTTTGTTGACAGCAATAAGATAAATGAATTTAGGAAAGAACTTGAAAAATTCGGAACAGAGGCAAGAAAATCAAAGGATATTAGTAAATATGCAAAGAAAGCATTAAAGGTAAAATCTGCTAATATTGCAGCAAATGTTGGTATAAGCAGTTTCCTTTTAGCAGCTGCTCTTCCGGAACTTATATTCTTCCTGCGTAAAAAAGTAACAGGCTCAGATGCAGAACCCGGTTTAATCTCTCAAAAAGTTTAAAAAATTGTTTAGACTTATGCGTTTAAATTTTCTTTTTATCTTTGTTATTTTTGTTAAAAGCTGAAAAATAAATTTTCATCATTCTGACAATAAGTTTAAAATTAAGAGTAAACAGTGTTTTTAAAATATATTTAGGGCGTATGTAGTAGCGCCTTACGGCTTGATGCATGTATTCCGTAATTTTTTCTTTCGATAATTTGTGGGTTCTTACAATTGCTCCTTTTATAGAGTTTGTAAAGTCAAGATCTGCTGATATAAGCCTGTTAAGCATTGTATAAACAAAAAATTTTGTTCCGGGGAATGGTGAAGCTATATTAAATGTTGCTTCATCAGAATTAAGTTCTAGTGCAAATTTTATAGTTTCTTCTGCCGTTTCTTCCGTTTCCCAAGGCAGTCCAAACATAAAACAGTTATTTACATGAATTTTATTCTGTTTGAGTATTTTGTTTGTTGCTTTTATATCTTCTATAGATATATGTTTTTCAATGTTATTTAATATGCTTAAACTTCCGCTTTCTGCTCCGATATTGCATAATACACATCCTGATTTTTTCATAAGTTTAGCAAGTTCAATATCAATTTCCCCAGGCATAATATTTGTTGACCAATTTATATTTAGCTTGTTTTCTATTATTTTTTCACAAAGATTTAGAAGCCAGCATCTGTCTTCACAAATATTATCAGCTTTGAATACAAATTCTGTAACTCCATACTTTTTTATACAGAATTTAATCTCATTTATAACATTTTCAACAGAACGATATCTTACCACTTTTCCTCTCAGAGGTGTTGCCATACAGAAAAAGCAGTGATGTGGACATCCTCTGGAAACTTCTATATATTCTACAGAATTTTTGTTTGCTATTCTTATAGGAAAAGGCAGTTCATCCAAGTTATCAATGAAAGGTCTTGGCTCATTTTTTACAGACTGCATGTTGTCATCAGTATAACAAATTCCTAATATTTCATTATCAGGTGTCCCATTTAAGATGTCACGCAAAGTATATTCAGGCTCACCTGTAATTGCATAACTAATAAACGGATTTTCGTATGTAACATTGTTGTTATAAGTTAAAAATGGTTCACCTGTTACAATTATTTTTGTTTTTGGCAGAAGTTCTTTTATTTTTGCAAGTGCTTCCATTTGTGGTTTGTAAAATTTAAACCGAATAATTGATACAATAAAATCAGGCGAAAATTCCAGAATATCATTGAGCATTAATTCAATCGAGCTACTGATGTTTATTTTAATCTCATAACCACACGCATCCGCAATTGATGGCAGGTAAGAAGCGTTGTATTGCGTAAAATAAACTTTTCCTCTTTTTCTGTTTTCTGGTGATTCTGTCATGATATATGTGTGTTAATGAATTCTTATTATGCTGTTGCTTTATCCTTAACTTTTGCTGCAATAACAGAAGCTACTAGCAGACACGCAGCACCTATTATGAATGTGTATTCCCAGTGGTAATTAACTCCGTCAAATACATTGAATGAGCATCTGTTAATGAACCAAGAAACAAGTGTGCAAACAAAAACTTGAGGTCCTGCTATAAAGATATTAAATATACCCATTACCGAACCTTCAGTTCCCGGTTTGATATATTGAGAAAGCATTGCAAAAGGTAACGCACAAATACTTGCCCAGCCTAGTCCGGATAATCCCATTAAAACAGCAACAAATTTTGGTTCGTGGCAGAATGCCATGCCTAAAAATGCAAGTGCCATTGATATCATCGATATAATGTGAACTTTTTTGTTTCCGAATTTTACTGATAAAACTCCGATTGGAATTGCGACAAGGAATGTTACAAAATTGAATATAGCAAAACAAATTGAAGAAAAGTTTGTTCCTGCCAGAACAGCATGGTCATAAGATGATTTAACAACTTCGCTTACACCTGATAAATCAGGAACTCCGAAAACTGTGTGTACAGCATATTGGGTAAAATATATCATCATGCACATGTTACCAATCCAAGTAAAGAATTGCATCCAGCAAATTTTACCAACTTCAGGAGATAGTGCAAAAAATTCTTTTAGTGATTGAATAAAATCAAATTTTTCTGCTTTTTCATCTTCTTTGGGTTCATACTTGCGTTCTTTAATCATCAAACAAGTCCAAGTCATACCAAGAGTAAATGCAAGAGCTGCCATAATAAACTGAGCATTAATAGACATTTGGTAATTAAATGCCCACTTTAAGAATGGAGCTGTTGCTGCCGCAACAACTGAGCCTAGACCTATTGCTAAACTTATGTATGAATTTGCAACAGAGTGCTGTTCTTGTGGTACGACATCCGGAATTAAAGCTCTGTATGGACCTTGTGCAATGTTAACGCAAGCATCCAGTATCCAAATCATTGCAGCCGCAAAACATAAAGCCGCAAGCGGATGAACCAATATATGTAAAGTAGAACCTATTGTATTTGTAATTAATTCAGAGTTAGGTAAAGCCCATAATGCAAGAGCAGATAATAATGCACCACCAAGAAGGTAGGGTCTGCGTCTTCCAAATCGTGATGTTGTCTTATCAGATAATGCACCGATAAGCGGCTGAACAACCATTCCCGTAAATGGACCTGCTAACCAGATTAAACCAAAAATAAAAGGTGAAGCACCTAAATTTTCAGTAACAGGACCTGATAAAATTATTCTCATCTGCCAAGCGAATTGCAAACCAAAGAAACCCAATGCAAAACTTAAAAATTTGGCAGTGTTAAATTTTTTTAATTCTTCCATAGAATTTACCCCTTATAACTCCTCTTTAAATATCCATAACTTATATTTAGTGTACCGATAAAACAGAATATCGTCAATAGGATTTAGCAAAAATATTTTTTATGAGATTAGATGTGTGTATGAGAATACAGTTTAATAATATAAATTTTGGTGAAAGTTTAAATATCTATAAAAAGGCGATAATAAAGTTATTGAACATTATGAAGATAACAATCATCTTGTTAAAAGTTTTGTTCTTGATAAATATCAGCGTGATATAGCTTCCAAGCATTTTGATAACGAGGGTAATGTAATATTTCATATGCATAAGGATTATTCCCCTAATGGCATGGTAGAAGCTTTTAAAGATAAAATTTTTCCTCTCAGAAAAATCCTCAATGGTTCGGATTTTTCTTCGGCAGACCTCTCTAACCACATACTGAATACTTAAAGCGAGCCCATTAAATAAGATAGATGCATCACATATTCTTGCAAGCAAAATAAAAAGGACAACAACATAAGTTGTTGTCCTTTTTATCTGTGCCGCAGTAAGGACTCCGTTAGCGAACAGAAAAACAGTACTAAATGTACTGTTTTTCGTGGAATATTACATAAACTTTCAAATGAAATTTAAGCTAATGGAGGTGTAATTTAATATACAGAACAAGATTAAACTATCTGTGAGATTGTGATAGGAATAAGGTTGTTCTGTGTGTTCTTTTTTACAATAAAAAGTTATATTTTTGTGTCGTTTTTTAACAATTTCCTGCTTTAATTCTTCTTTCAGGACACTTGATGCAGCATTAAATACCATCTCAAGTTCATGTTAGTTATTTTTAATGCCTATAATATTAAATACTACCTGCTGTTTTATAAAAATTAAGAGCAGATTATTATAAGATTAAATCTGCCCTTAATTTATGCTTATCTTGATATTTGAGTAAAATATTTAATATTTTCCACTATTTTACAACTTTTTGTACATCAGCAGTAATGTCATCTCCGCCAAATACAACTACACCTTTAGATATTACCATATTATAACCTTTTAACCTTGCTTGGGTAGCAATTGTATCTGTTATGCTCTTATCAACAGCCTGTAATCTTGCTGCGTAATCTTTTGCGTTTGCTTCTTTCTTCTTTGCAAATTCAGCATTATATTTCTTTAAAAGTTTTTCCTTGCCTTCTTGTGTTTTTTGTTTTTCAACATCTGCCTGTGCTGTCTTTAACCATTTTTCCAAATCCTGCATTTTTGCTTGTTGTTCTTTCTTCAAAGTCTGAACCTGTGCTGATTTTGAAACAACTGCCTGAACATCAACCACTGCAATTCGTTGTTCAGCCATTGCTAAACCGGAACCTAAAATCAATGCCATTAATGTAAGTGATAAAACTTTTTTCATTTTTTCTCTCCTTTTCTGCCTATTTTTTACTTATCTTCATTGTGTTTTGTTTTTGCATATATCTGTATAGAATTTTGTTTGCTACATCAGGTGTTATATCAATAAATTCAACTCCGGCTCTGTCACCTTGAATGCTTACAACTTTAGATTTTAAAGTTACATCTACATCATCAAACGCAATTCTTACTTTTGTTTCATCTCCAACTTTTAATCCGTCAATATTCTTAATTGAAGCTCCGGTTGTAGATAAATCATAGATTTTTACATTAGATTTTAAATCTGCATCCTTTGTTGTATCAAATCTTATAGATGTACGTTTTAATTCTTCTTTATAATTTTGTTTATCAAATTTACTATATCTGTCAACATTATCATTTAGATTTGCAGTATCTTTTCTGCTTCTGTTGACAAAATTTCCTTCGCTTTGATAATCATTTGCAAGTTCGTAAAAATCATTTCCTACAATAGGTGCTGTTGTTTTCATGTCTATTGTGCGATCTAATCCCAAAGAGAATGAGCCGGTTTTTTCTGTATATATTTGAGCATCTGCATCTCTAAGTCTGCGTCTGTAATTGTTATCAACAGTTATTTTTTTGTCAATATTAGAAAATTCAGCATAATCTTTGATATAACCGTCTTTCACGCTTAAATCAGTCTCTTTTGAGTCAACGTATGCATCATCCGCATAAATGGCATTGAATACTGCGCCTCTGTCTGTGGAACTATTGTTATTCACAGAAATAACAGTATTCTTAGTTCTATAGTCGTGGTCAACTATTTGATTATCAGGATTAGCAAACATTGGGTCCGGAGCAACCGGTGTTTGAATATTATAGTTTGTTCTATTTGCAGCTGTAGTGTTTTCATCTATAAATTCTTTGCTTACACCTTTTACATCAAGAACAATAGCCTTGCCTTCACCATATGCATTTATACCTTGAGCTTGATATATTGTGTCACCAACAAGTCCCAGTTGTGTATCAGCATATGTTTTATTTGTCTGCTTAAATCCGTTAGGATTTTTCTTTGTAGTTACTGAAGAATCTTTTGCGTTAGCGGAGTTTACATAAATATTATCTGCCATTAAGCTAACATCTGCAATTTGTCTTCCGTTTGAGTCAAATTCACCTTGACCTTTATTTCTGCCTTGTACATAAGCTGTATAAATCTTAAGCGTTGAATCTGCATTATCGCCGCCTAAAGCATCAAGAACTTCAATCTCAATAGATTGAGGAACGGCTGCATTTGTTCCGTTACCTATGTTATCATGAGGATATAAAATGTCGTCAAAGCCAATTGCATTTCCGCCAATATTATATATTGTAAGTTCTTTGCCTGTTTCAAGAATATGTAAATCTCCGCCTGAAGTAATATAGTTAATTATTGAATTTGTAGCATTCGTTAAATCTATATCACCACGTTTGGATATTATTGAATCTATATGCAGAGGATTATTTGAATTTGTTTTCAAATCAACATATACATTATTTTCACCCTCTATACTTACTTTTGCTCCACCATTAGCTAATGTATCTTGATTTATAACCATTTTCTTATCTGCAGAGCCTATTGTATTACTTGAGATTAATGATACATTTTGACCGTTAATAGGAGAACCGTTTTCAGAAGCATTCAATATAGAATATCCTGTAAAATATTCTTCATCATTCTTTGGTGTAGGTCTTAAATCCGGTGTATTCCAATCAGCTGCGGTTAAAATTACATCACCGTCAGATGTTACTTCTTTAAGATTAAGATTTGAATAATGACCTCTTAGATTTATTAAGCGTTTATCAGTCTTTGTATTGTTTTTAGCTGTTGCAATTATTGTTCCTATTACTCCTACATTCAAAGAATCAGTATAATCTCTAGTGGTTGCATCTATACCGATTTTTGCGTTCGGATTAGAATTTACACCTATATCACCGTCAATTACGTTTAATACTAAGTTACCGCTAGTTACAAAATTCGGAATATATATTTTTTCCCATTTATCATAATCTGCAAAATTGACACTATAATGTTTGTCTAAAACTTTATCTGACATTCCGTTTATTACATTACCATTGTTTTGCGAAACAATAATATCATCCATATATGTCATTATTTCATCATATATAGTAATATCACCATTTTTATTTGTAATGTTTATATTGCCGCTTTCGTTTGTTATGTATGAATTAAAATTAATTCCTCCGTTAGAATCAATGTTAATTGCGCCTGCACTATTAGAAAGATTTATAGGTTTATGCTGACGGTTTGAATAATCAGCTTCACCTGCCATATAAAAATCACCATGACTTACAGGATTGAAAATCTTTGAAATATTAACAATCTTATCTGTATTATTTTTAATTGTAATAGGGTTACCGCCCTTCTTTGTTATAATATTTGATGCAACAGAGCCGCTTTGGATATCCATATCAACTGTACCATTCGTATAGTCTATACCAAATACATAAATTTGACCGTCTTTATAGATTGCTTTAATATTATTGCCGTTTGCATCACCTAAATAAGGTGTAGCGCCAAGATTAATCATATTAGTTTCACCTGTAGTAGGATCAAGAACCAAGTTTTTCGGCTTTAACATTTCATCTGTTATTACAAGTTTTCTTTCCCTATAACCTGCTTGAATAGTACCGCCTTCTTCCATATCAGCTTCTATTCCGGTTATACGAATGTTCTTTCCGGCAAACATGCTATCATTTTTTTTGAAGGTAAATTTATTATCAGGCATGATTTGAATATTGCCGCGTGTCGATACTAAATGTTTGCTTCCTGCTTCTATATCAGATAATGCGATAATATCTCCGCTGTCATTGAATATATCCAATTTACCGCTTGTTAATATCGGTCTTTGCATTGTAATATCTGATTCTTGAAGATTGTGAGGAACATCAAGAGTACCTGCAAAAGGATTTAGGATATCATAGTAATTTGTAATTTTAACATCACCATTTCCACCAACTCCAATGCTCCTGTAGTGAACACCGTCATTTGTACCAATTACTTTGTTATCATCATTCATGTAATCAGAATAGCCTTTTCCGTTAATTATTAAACCGTTATGAGTACCATCGCCGAACATAACAGAGTTTACAATTACACTTCTTGTAGAGTAGTTATCAACAGTAAGTGCTGGACTATCAACTCTAAATTCACCACTGCCCGTAATATCATTTACATCGCTGATATTTCCATTGATATAAATACCTGATGCTTCTGTTGCTATATCAGCTAATTCTACAAAATATGGTATATCCCCAATTGTATCAATCTTTGAAAATACTATTGCCAGCAAATTTTCTTCTTGAGTTTTTGAATTTTTAGCTAATAAGTTCTTTTCTTTTAGATCATTTGCTTTATCATTTTTCATAATAGCTAACTGATCTGCAAATAATGTTTTTATTGTACTCAGAGCTTCTGCTTCCGTCATCTCTTTTGTTCCTGTTGCTGAAGTTGCGTCAGGAACTGTAAATGAAGGAACAAGAATATATTTATCGTTATACACATTATACTTACCTTTTTCGGTTTCAGTCAGCCTTTTAGCTACAATATCTGCATTATCCGATAATATTTTTATTTGTTGTTCAGTTAAATTTTTATAAACATTTGTAGTATCACCGTCTTTTTTACTATCTATAAACTTGGCAATATTCATAATATCAGATTCTTTAACTGACGGTTCAATTCCGTCTGTATAGAATTTATCATTAGCTTGCTCAATTTGAGATCTCATTTCTTTTACATAAGCAATATATTCTGTAGTGATTGTTTCATAATCAACACTTCCGGCATTATTATCGCTCAATGCTTTTTTAACAAGAGCTTTATAATCCTCATTACCTGCTTTTTCAAATTCTTCTAAAGACAACTGTGTATATTTAGGATTATTTAACTCATTTTCCATAGCTTCAATGTTTTTGACTGCTTTGTCAAACATTTCAATTGCTTTTTCTTTTTTCGCAATAGTTTTATCAAGTTCTTCTATTTGTTTATTAATTTCGCTAATTCTTGCCTGTAAAATTTTGATTGTGTTATTCTTTATATCACTGCTATCGCCGGTAACATCTTCTGAAAGGAAATAATCACCCTTACCAAATCCTGTTAATGATGTTAAATCAATCTTACCGTCAGAAGTAATCTTCATGTATCTGTTATTACCTTCTCCGGCTTTCATTTCACCGTCAAGAACCAATTTGTGACTTGGTTCGCCTGAAATTGAGTTCCAATGACCTTTTACTGTAATAGGAATACCAAATAAACCGTAGCTTGTAGATCTGTATGAAATCTCTGAATTTAAAGTTTCTTTACCGGAACCATAGTTTATATCAATATCCTTTTTAGAAGATATTAAAGCATTCTTTGCAACACTAATAAGATTTTTATAAGTTCTTGTTAACGAACCATCCTGGTTAGATCTTGCAACAGCTGCATCAGCATCGGTATGAGCGTATTGGTTTAAATCATTATTTGAGTTATCCATAAAGTTTATATCAACAACACTTCCTGCATTAATTTTACCTTTGTTTTCAAGTTTATTGTTGACATTTAATGTTAAATATGATTTTGCGACAGGCTTTCCTGCAAAGTTTTTTGCATCTGCATAAGAACGTGTGTGCAATGTGTTATTTGAATCAAAATCAAATACGGTAGAGCGTTTTGCTGAAACTGATGATGTTTCATCTATTGCTACTCTGTTTGTATTGTTAGTAATCAATTTATTAGTAGATTTTGGTACTGCAACAAATCCTGCGCCGGAAGAATCAATTTTTTGCATAAAGTTAGCATCAGTGTTAACAGTTAAATTAACATTCTCGTCTGCGTTAACTTCTGCACCGTTCTTAAATTCAATTTCACTTGTTTGATTAATAGTATTAGTTAATTTAGTATCATTGCCTGCGACAAATCCGTAAGATGCACCTCTGTAATCAACCCAATCATTTTCTCTTGCGTTTTTAACTTTAGAAGTAGCTTTCATTATAAGATTTTTAGCTGATATTTTTGAATTATCAACTGTTATAGCAGTACCTGAACCGTAAGTATGATTTACATCATTTGATACGATTGCGATAACACCGCCGTTTGTCATTGATGCAGTGTCTTTAACAATATTGGTATTATTTACTGAAATATCAATGTCATTATCAAGATTAATGTCAGAGTTCTTAATATTCAAGCTTGTTTTACTGTCCAATTCTCCGCCTACACTTGCTGTACTAATAGAAATAGCACCTCCTGAAACAGATGATGAAACTGTATCTTGTGTATTTTCTGAATTATGAGAAATAGTAAGTTTATTAGCATAATCTTTTGACGGAGTATAATTGTCTAAGTTTATTACAGATTCTCCGTTTACCTTATTATCTACACTGATTCTTGTTATTGAAATACCTCCTCCTGCGGAAGAAGAATAATCTATTGTTGAAAGTCTGTTAGTATTAGTTGTAATATCAACAGTATCAGCATTTAATTCTCCGCCGATATTCAAAGTTGTATTTGAATTAACATCAGCTGTCATATCAAGACCACTGCCGGACACAACACCAAAAGAAGAAGAAGCTAAAGAATGAGAACTTTTAACATTACTGTTTACTTCTATATCAATTACATTTGCAATAGTATTAACACCTGCTACATCAACTCCAACTTTACCTATAACATCAGTCGTTAATGACGAAACTCCAATTGTTATTGCCGATGTGGATAGACTGCTAAGTTCGGCACTTGCTTGTTCATTAATTTTTGCAAGCATTTTCAGAGAATCAGCATTGTGATTGTCTGACTTCATTATTGCATTTGATATAACATTATTTGTAGCTTTTGGTTTTATTACTGAAAAGTCAAAAAGACTAAAGCTTTTATTTTCTATATACGCTTTTGCTTCTGCTGTTGCTGAGTCTATTGATTTAGTTTCAATTAAATCAGCTAAGTTGTCCATATCTACTTTAGATGCTTTTGCACCTGACAAGATGATTGTTTTACCGCTGTTATTAATAGTCAAACCTTTTTTATCATCTTGAGTTTTTATACTGTCTATTCCGGCTTGCATAGTAGCATTCATATTCGCACCTGAACTGGTAGTTCCTATACCCAATCCTGTTGCAGATGTAGTATTGGTGCTTGTAGATGCAACCAGCTTATCCGAAGATGCAACTAAATTTAATCCTTTAACATTTATATCACCGTTAACATCTTTTATAATTGCTCTGGTTATAGATGTTTCATCAGCTTTGCTATTTATAACGGCAATCTTTGCAGCTGCGACAACATCTGTTTGCAAAGATGTTGCGACATCAGCATTTCCTGTTGCGTGAAGATTCAAATAATCCGCTGTTATATTTGTATCCCCTGTAACTATTGCATTTGTAACATTTTTATCAATAACTTTTGATATAGAAACGTTAACATCTATACCTCCTACAGTTACTGCTTCACTTGAAATATCTGCTTTATTGGAAGATTTTGCATTAATATTTACATTTTTAGCATTAACATCAGCATTTGTAATTTTTGCATTGGTTAAAGCTTTGTTATCATAAATACCTACTGCACCACCAATTGAAGTACCGGCAACTGTGTATTTGCTGTTTGTCATTTTAACATTATTTACGGATTCAGCATTAATATTTATATTTCCGTCTGCTTTAACATTTCCGCCTGCGATTTCAGCATCAGTAATGTTTGCGAAGTTAACCAACTTAACACCTACACCGGCTGAGACACCACCTGCAGCAATATTTTTGTTATCAAACGATAAAGTATCTACCGACTCACCTTTTTCGTTAATACCTTTTAAAACAGTTTCTGAATTCAGATTAATGTCTTCTGTGGTTTCTAAATTACCGTTAACTCTTGCAATAGCACCTGTTTTATCCTTAGAAGATGTTGTTACATTAAATCTGCCGTCACCAGCCGGTTTCTCGACAGTTTTATCTTCGGTTGTTGTCGCTCTGTCGTATTGTAATTGTACCTTTTTTAAGGCATCATTAATTTTGCTGTCTTCTCTGTCTTTATCATTGACAACTTCTCTTTTCCCTAAATTAACAACAGATATGTCACCTGCTATACTGCCCATACCGGCTGCAATACCTGATAATGTATTTCTAAGCGCGTATTCTGCATTTGAAGTTATATTAGCTTCTTTTGCATTTACTTTATTATCAGCATCTGTTAAAATTTCAGCACTTACAATTTCGTTATAGTTACTTACATTTATGTTAATACCGCCAGTTCCGCCCGCTCCGGCTAATGCTGCAAAACCCATGTCTGAATTTGCTGCAATGCTGTCATAAGCTGTGACGTTTATTTTATTATCAACATTAATATCCTTTGCTTTTCCGTCTTTGTCTTTGTAATTTGCTAAAACGTAAGCTCTTGTTTCTGATTCAATTTGATTAGCAATAGCATCAACCAGAAGCGAACCGCCAATTCCTGTTGCAACAATACCATAGTTATTTCCTTTAAACAGTTTGTTTCCATGTGCTTCAACAAACAAGTTTTCTGCTTTTTGAATATCTGTCTTTTCTACATAAGAGAGTGTTGTATTTTCATACATGTTATAAATTAAGTTTGTGGATGCTGTACCGCCAACACCTGTTACACCTACATTACCTGTTAGATTATGGATTTTATCCTGAAAAACATTACCATTTTTATCTTTGTTTGTAGTTAATGTTATATTTCCCGCTTTTGTAATAACGGTATCTTCAATGTATGACTTAACTGTTGAATCAATTAAATTAATAATAATATTTATATTAACGGCTCCTCCGACACCGGTGAGAGCTGCTGACAATAGGGCATTTTCACTATCGACAACAGATGATGAGGATATATTAATATTATTATTTGTATTTATATTTATATCTTTTAAACCTGCTTCTACTGTGTTTTCATAATCATTTCTGATTAAGAAGCCGTTCATCGATGCACCAATACCCATTCCTGAAAGACCTGTTACCGCAGAGAAGTTATCAACATAATCGTTAGCATTGATACTTATATCACCGTCATTTACGTCAGATGCCATTATTTGAGCAATGGTTGTTCCTGTGTATGTATTTATAACAGGAATGAAGTTTCCTGCAAAACCTTCACCACCAATAGAGCCGCCCAGTAATATATTATTTATTTCAATAGCGTGTTCAGCGTTAACATTTGTTCCGCCATGGATTTCAGAACCGTTTTTAACGTATGCATATACTTTATCATTAATTTTATTTACATCGACAGAAGCGCCGACAGCTGCACCAACTCCGGCACCTTGTCCTGAGATAACAACCTGATTTACTTCCATAACGGATTTCGCATCAACATCAACTCCGCCTTTTGTAACTTTTGTATTATTTACTTCAGCAGTTATTGTATCTTCAAGAACATTTATTATACCTGAAACATTTATTGCAGCATTTCCGGCACCGGAGATAGCCGCCATTGCATCAAAGTTTGTAAAATCTTGTTTTGCATGAACATTCAAGCCTTGTTCTGCGGAAACAGTAGAATTCTTAACTTCTGAAGTGATATGGCCTTCCATATCATTTGATATAATTGATGCGTTTACCGCGGCAGTTCCTGCAGCCGCAACACTGAATAGTCCTACTTTAGGCGCAAGCTTCTTTATATCCGTTGTATCTAAAGGTTTAACTTTGGTTGATGTTGTACCATCTTCATTTGGTTTTCCTGAAGTCTTGTATATAGAAGTATCTTTGAACCAGCTTCTAAATGGATTTACGCTTGTTTTTTCCTGTCTGTTAAAGCCTCTGTCTGCTATAACATCAACATTACCGTTTTCACTGGTTATATTTGAATTATAAATTCCGGATTTCACAGTAGAGTCAATGAAATTCAATAATCCCATTGCGCCAACGGCAGCTCCGCCTGAACCATTTATATTTACAATAAGTGCAGAAAATGCATCATCTGCTTGAGTTTTTACTGTTATATTATCGTCAGCCTTTACTGTGGCACCGCTCATGCCATCCGTACCTATTTGAGCGATGGTTTCGGATTTTTGTTTATTTATGTAAGCAACTGCACCAATTGCGGCATTTCCTGCGCCTGACGCATTAACTACCAAGCCTTTAACGTCGTTATTACTATTTGCTTTAACACTTAATGAACCCGTTTCAACATTAGCGCCGTCATCAATTTTTGCAGTTATATTGTCATTAATTACATTCGCAACTGCACTTCCGTTTACGGAGGCTGTTCCAGAAGCTCCGCCTGCGACAGAGATAAGAGTTGACCTCTTGGAAGATTCAGCAGCTATATTAGTATCGTTTTTGATGTCTAATATAGATCCACTTAATATTTTAGAATTAACCTCAGAGTTTCCTGCCAGAACAAATACGTTAGCACCTACTGATGCGGATCCTCCGTACGCAAGTCTGCCTATAATGGCATTTGCTGCCGTGTAATCCTTCGCTAGAACATTTAAACCATCAGCATTAATCTTTGAATTTTGGATATAAGAATTAACTTCATTATCTACGACTTTTACTACGATTGCACCTGAAACAGACGCTTGAAAACTTGCACTTAAATCATAGAACATGTTCCAGTTAGCAAAAGCATCTTTATTGTCCTCATCAGTTGCAGATCTTTCTTTATACTCATTATTAGAATCTTCTGCTGTATATTGTTCTGCATAATCGAGGCTTGCAGAATCATAATTGTCGTCTTTGTCCTTAGTTGCGCCAAATGCATTAACGCTTGTTGCAATAACATTAACATCACCTGTTGAATTTACGTTTGTATCTTTAATCTCAGCTGTGACAGTTTTGTCTAAAACATCAACATTTACGCTTCCGCCTATTGCAGAGCCGCCATTTGAAAGTTTGAGCGTTCCGCCTCTTGTTATTATACTTGTTACATCTGAAGCATTAACAAGAACACTTCCGCTCTTTTCGACTTCTCCGTACTGTTGAGCTTTTATTGTGTCAACAAATACGTTAGCATTTATGTTTGCCGCAACTGCAGAACCGCCATTTGAAAGAGTTAAACCGACAGGAGTTAGAACTACATCCTCTGAAGCTCTCGCATTTATGGAAGCATCACCGTCAGTCTTTATTTTAGAACCTTTTTGAAGTTCAGCAGTAACATGGTTGTTATAAACATTAGCCAGTAAGTTTGCACCAATAGCATTTCCGTTCATAGAACCGCCTGCGACAGCAGTTATACCTTGAAGAGTATTATCATAGATAGAATTTATGCCAACATTTCCGGTTGAATTTAATACTGAATTATTAATAGATTGCGCAACAATTTCCGATATAAATACGTTAGCGATTCCGTTTACATTTATCGTATGACCGCCGCCTGTTTGGATACCCAAGTTTACTGCTAAGAATTTTAAATCTTCTATTTCTTTTGCATTAATATCTATTGAATTCGATTTTTCTACTTTTAAATTATCAGACTCAGCAGTAATAGTAGGTTTGTCAACATTAACAATTGCACCGATACCGACACCGACACCTGATTGAGAAGTTGACATATCTAATCCGCCTGCCAAACTTTGATTTTTTACATTCTCAGTTGCAGTAACAGAAACATCACCATTTGATATAATTGTAGAATCTTTGCCCCTTGCAGTTACGTTGTTTGTATTTACTTCTGTATTAACTGCACCGTCAAAGTTGTAGCTTGATTGAGAGCCTGTTGCAATAGCTGCAGCTATCGCAATAGTATTATAATCTTGTGTTAAATCGGCATTTATTTTAACATCGCCAACATCTTTTAAATTACTGTCAATTACTTCCGCAATAATATCTTTTGAACTGTAATCGACTGTTGCTGCGATACCTCCGCCAATACCTGTTGAACCCTGACCGCCTTTAGAAAAAGCAACACCGCCGGTTACATTCCAAATTTTTGATGTATCTTTTGCTTCAACATTTACATTCGGATTTGTTGCATCGTCTTCTTTTTGTACTGTTGATTTATTTATTTTTGAAGACACGGTATTTTTTAGCGTATTCCAGCCAAATGAACCGCCTGCTGCAATTTTTAAGCCTTTTTCATCATTTGATGCAGCGCCAATACCGACAGTTACATCATATAATCCGATATCAGTATTTGATAATACGTTTAGTCCTTGGGCATCTGCTGATGTAAAGTTAATTATTGAATTTTCAACAAGTGAACTTGTTTTTGATAAATTCCTATATACATTTACCCCTGCGCCTACTGCAACATTTCCGGCTTTAGCAAAACCTCCGTTTACATCAACGACAAATGCGTCATAACTTGATGAAACTTCTGCTTTTTTACCTGTATTAATTGTTGAGTTTGTAATTTTTGCAGTTGCTTTTGTTTCATCTTTTGTGATATCAACTGAACCTGCAGCAGCTAAAGAGAAATTTGAATATGCTGTTTCGGTATCTGCTTTTTTACTGCTGTCACCTTCAAGTGTTTTATTTTTATTATCAGTCAAGTTGTCTGCATTACTTTTTTTCGTACTTCCGGTTTTTTCCGTAGGAGTTTTCTCTTTACCGTCTTTATCAACAGTTTTATCTGTAGTTTTAATTGCTTCACTATTTTTCTTTACTGAAGTCTGAGCTTTTTCAGAGGCATCATTTTCTTTGAACAAGTCGTTAAGATTCATAACATCTTCTTCGTCATCACCTGCTTCATCAAGCATATCCATCCAGTTTCCGATATTTTTAGATTTTTTATTATTATCTGTTGTTTGTTGATCTTTATTTTTGTCTTTATCTTTATTATCCGTTGTTTGTTGATCTTTATTTTTATCTTTATTATCTGTTGATGTTTTATCGCCTTCTTGTTGTTTATTTTCTTCTGCCTTTGCTTCGTTGCTCTTTTTGCCTTCTTCTTTTGATTCTTTCATGTCGTATCCGCCGGCACTTGCAGCAGCGAGCAATACGTCAATCTTTTTAGATGCAGTATCAGCATTTACGTTAACTTCATCTGCAGTAATTGTTGAATTATCAATATAAGCTTCTATTTCCTGTTTTAAGGTCGCAACATTTACTGATGCACCAATGGAAGCGCCTGATGAAGATGATTGGCTGCCGCTTCCTGAACCTTTTTGAGTGGCATTTACACCAAGAAAGTTAACTATAATAATAGTATTATCAAAATCTCTTGGATCTTTTACATTTAATTCGTGTGTATCTTCATCAAATTCAAACGGATCGTCATCGCCTTTTTGTTTCATTGCGATTGTTCCTTTTCCGGCATTAACATTAACACTATCAGCACTAATATCATCTGTATTTATTATATATGCAGCAGTTTTACCGCCAACATTTTGAACGTTTACACTTCCTTCAATAACAAAAGTGCTTGCTTTACCACCTGTAACAAGAGCATTAACATAAGCTTCTTCCTGACCTGCGTTTACATTAATGTCACCTGAATCAACTTTTACTTTAGCGTTATCAATTTTTGCAGTTGCATTGCTTTCTAAATTGCTTACCAATACAGAACCGCCTAAGCCAAATTTAGAAGCTTCGTCTTTATCAGGATCGTTGCCGCCTATTTTTTCTGAAATCAGTTTGTTAATCTCTTCTATCAAGAAATCAACCTTACCAGCTGCATTATAGTTTACAATAGAATTTGCAGCATTAATGTTAACATTTCCTTCTTTTCCTGTTACATTAATAACCGCACCGTTAACAACTTCTGCAACTGTGTCATTTTTAAGAGTATTAACTAATATAGAACCTGCTATTGCCGCAGTTTCAGCAGAACCTTGAGCTTTTACAAAGTTATTGAACAAACCATCCATGCTTAATTCGTTATTACCTGCAAACTCTCTTGGTTTTTTAAGAGCTGAGCCTACTGACTTTAAAGTATCAGGATTCAATAACTTTTTAAGCTCTGTATGTAAAAATTCTGCATCCCAATTTGCGACACCATCACCCTGATCAAAACCGACACCTAAGAAAAGTTCCGTTTTATTACCGTCAGAACCTGCAACCTCTTGTCCTATTTTAAGTTCAAAAGGATTCATCGGCATTTGAGTTGTTGCGTTAACATTTACTTCATCTTTTGCAGTAATTTTTGAGTTATTAGTAATTTTTGCATTACTTGTATTATGCTGATCATCAACTACAACAGCAGCTCCTGCTCCTATTTTATTATTAGCGCCAGCGTTTGCTATTGCTTGGTTTAATGTTAAATCAACAAGATTTGATGAAACATCAACAGTTGTTGAATTAATCGTTGAATTATCTATCGTTGCAACAGATGTACTAATCTCATCGTTCCAAATACCTGAACCTGAGAATTGAGTTTGCAATTTATCTGCTACGTTGCTTACTTTATCTCCAAGTTTTGTAAATAACTTGTCATTCAACCAGCCATAAGCTTTTGTAAGAATTCCTTTTTCGTTATCCGTAATCTCAGTCTTTGTATTTTTATTTGTTTGCTCCTTAGCTTTGACTTCACTTTCTACGGAATTACTTATATTATTTACATTTTGAGTTATGAATTTTGCATCGCCATAAGTTTTATCAACTTCTTCTTCCGTTGTGCCGTCGTCTTTTGTTACGGTTTTCATTTTAGGATCTTTTTCTTTTAATGTAATTTTAGTATTATTTTTTACATCAATTTTTGTATTAGACCTAAAGTGATTAATTAGCATAGCAGCTGCTACACCTGTATGCTCAGATTCTTTACCTACATTAGAAACATTTTTTAGTGATACATCTGTTTCATTGTATCCGATAGCTCTGACATTCAAATTAGTTGTTTCAATAGTAGAATTATCAATAGTTACATTTGTATCATTTTTAACTGTGTTATTTAAAAGAACAAGGTTGTATGCAGATACCTTATTTTTATCTTCTGAACCGCCGTTATCTTTGTCCTTATCTTTATTATCGGTTGAAGTTGTATCAGTTTTTCCGTCTGAACCGCCGCCTGTTTTATCTTTATCAGAGCCGGAATCTTTGCCTGAATCATCTTTATTAGTATCAGATCCGCTATCTGCATTGTCTTGAGCAGAAGCTAAAAGTTTTGTTTTTCCTTTACCTGTATCAGAATTTGTATCAGGATTTTTGTCATTTGAATCTGGATTATTTCCATTATCTGCATTCTGATTGTTGTCTGAACCGGAACTTGGTTTTTCACCTGAGTTACCATCACCTTCTGAACCAGAGTTTGGTTTTTCACCTGAATTACCTTCTCCATCTGAGCCAGTATTCGGTTTTTCACCGGTATTGCTGCCTTCTCCTGAGTCTGATGCGTTTCCACTATCACTTTTCTTTTCTGTAAATAATGACAAGAATTTTGTTCCGTCATATTTTAGTTTTTCAGTCAAGTTAGATAGTGCGTTAATATTCACTTCCCCGTCATCTGCTGAAGTAGAGATTTTAGAATCCTTTATGTTAACTTTTGATTCAGTAGATGCACCTAAACCATACATAAATGCAGAACTAGAATCCATAGTGGCAGTACTTATATCAAAATTTGCTTCTGCATTTGATGTTATATCGACTGAATCAGCCGCCATAATATCGGTATTTGTAATGTTTATGTTTGATACTGCTTTTGCACCGTCAAAGAAATCATAAGTATCATCACTAAAGTAGCTTTTAATTGCTTTCCAAACCTGCCATTCATAAGCAGGTGTACCTTCAGGAAGTTCTTTTTCATTAATCTTCATCATGATTGCCATTACGACATCTGCTCCAAACGTACCAATCCATTTTTCGTAGATTGTGTCTAAAAGTTGAAGACTTGTTTCTGTAGAGCTCTTTGCGTTTGCTTCAATAGTAATCGCATCTGCAATTAATTTTGAATTAGTAATTGTTACTGTCGCTTTTGCATCCGGTGCTACATCTTTAAAACTCTTATGAATTAAATTGCTTGTTGTTTTATCTTGTGTTGTATCATCTTTTTTGCCGTCAGGATTGTTATTTTGAGCTGCTTTTAACGCATCATTGTATGCTTTTATTGTATCATCTGATACTTCTTTTTCAGAAGAGTCATTAGCCTCAATACTAATTTCTCCTGCAGCCAGAGTAGTGTTATCTATTTTCACTTCGGAAGAATTTTCTGAAAGCGATGATTTTTCATAGGTTTTATCTATTGAATATGTTGTTGTGGTTTTATCCTTGTCTTTGTCAGAAGTACTATCAGGGTTAGGTGTTGTTGTTTTAACTGTTTTAAGCCCTGTTATAGTGTTTATAATAGTCTTAGTTGTTGTTTTGTTGTTTGTCGAACCATTATCTGAATTTGTTGTTGTAGGATCAGTATTATTTCCGGTATTATTGTTTGATTCAATTTTTTCTATTGCCGTTGTTAAGATTTCTTCATTAACTTTATTTGTTACAAGAGCAATTTTACCGTCTTTTAATTCGATATTATCAGCATTTGTCGTGTCATTAGATACTAAAGAATTAAATAATGCTTCCGCAGCACTATCTGCAGTTATTTCTTTATCATACCCCTGAACACCTGCAAAAACAGCAGGTGTTGCATTTGCAGTTTTAGTTACATCGTCAGGATTAACATTTGTCAAAATTCTTCTGCCGTATGCGTTAACATCTTCTCTTGCAAAAATTTTACCATTTATAATAATATCGCCCGAAGAATTCGTTATTAAACTTTTATAATTATCATTTTTGGGATCATATCCAAATTGATCTAAATTGTCCCCGTAAGTTTTTTTGAACAAATTATACGCATTTTGTGAAGGTGCCATTAGGGTTAAAGAACCAACATTAAGAATGCCTGATGCACCAATAACTATACCGTTAGGAGAAACAAAAATGGCATGTCCGTTATAAAAGTTGTTATCCTTCATCGTATTGATAATACCGTTTATAACAACCTGATTATCTACAAGGTTGACAAAGTTCTTAAAATCAGAGCCGTTTAATTTGTATATAAGGTTTGCAATATCTCCCTGTGACAGGTTAAATTTCTCATATTCTCTAAATCCTGTTTCTCCTGAGATTTTAGAAGCTTCAATATTATACACTCCGTTATTACCGGTAATATTTGAAATTTCCGTTGCCAAAACTGATGTTGGTAGTCCAAATAAAAGCATTCCAACACAAATTAGGGATGCCATAATCTTTTGTAAAAACTTCTTTGCCATTTTTTATTCCTAATATTAGTTAAATAACGTATATAAATTCCTTTTTATTATTTTAACAATTAAACGCCATTATCGCAGTACAAAAAGAACTTTTTTTTACAAAAATTTACACAAACTTAATAATGCTAAAATGCTTTAATAAATAGAGTTACTACCTTTTAAAATTCATAAAAAAGTTAACAAATAATTTTTGTAAAAGAATCATTAAATTTTACAAAAAAAGTTGTAAAAAAGTAAAAGTTCATGGTATCATCTTTCATAAAAACAGAGGAAAGATGAAAAAGAGTTTTTTATTATTATGTCTTACTGTAGTCCAGCTATCTGTGTATGCCGCGCCTGATATTGCTCCGATTATTCCGCAGGCAGGAACTGTTAATAGTCAGAGTTTAGAGATGCTAAGGCAACATCAGTTGGAAAAGCAAATACAAGAGGATTACCAAAGATTTGAAGAACGAAAAGAAAGCGGAGAAGCTGATAAAGACGAAAAAATAAAAAAACAAGAAGGTTTTATTGAAAAAGCTAAGCCGGAAGAATACGCAACAAAAGGTGTGTATGTAGATAAATTTGAAGTTTCACCTTCTTATATTATGACAGTAGAGGACGTAGAAGCAATTCTGAAAGATTATAAAGGCAAGAATTTAACTTTTGAACAGTTAAAAGAAGTTGTTGCAAAATTTAATAATTGGTACTATCGTAACGGCTGTGTTACATGTAGAGCATTTTTGCCGCCTCAAACATTAGAAAACGGCGTTGTAAAAATTAAACTTGTTGAAGGTAAAGTCGGTGACGTAAGTGTATCCGAGAACAAATGGACAAGGTCAAAATATATTGAAGAAAGACTTGATTTACACAAGGGGAATGTCTTTAATATTCAAGATTTAGAACGTTCAATGGTTGTATTTAACAGATACAATAACGGTGTTCAACTGACAGGTTCTCTTAGCGCAGGACAATCTGAGATGGAAACTACAGATGTTCAAATTAAAGCTCACGAGAAATTTCCTTTTCATATAACAGGAATGCTTGATAATGCAGGCAGAAAGTCTATTGGCGAGGTTAGAGGCGGCTTAATGTTGAGAGATGACAGCTTAACTAAACATCGCGACCCTTTAACATTAGGCTTCTATGCTAATAAACATGCAATAACACCTTTCGCTGATTATAATTACCCCGTTAATAAAAAAGATGGCAGAATAGGATTTAGTTTTTCATCATCTAACTCTGAAATCGGACACGGTGCTTACAGAATATTTAACATTGAAAGCCGTTCGCAGAACTACTCGTTATATTATACTCAGCCAATATTCAGAAAGCCTTGGACGGAACTAACAAGTACGACATCTATTGCTTATAAACATTCTGCTACAAGTTTTGACGGAACAGATATATTTGAGGACAAAGTTACGACAGCGACAACAGGTTTGACATACAGATATGACACAAAAAAAGGTATTTGGTATGTTAATCAAAATGTCGGATACTCATTCCCGATATTTGATAAAAATTCTAATTACCTGAAAGTAGATGGTGGAGTATTAAGACTGCATGACTTTGGACACGGAGTTGTCGGTACATTCAGAGGAAATTATCAGTTTATTCCCAAAAGAGATGTTCCGTATGTTGATCAAATGTTAGCCGGCGGTGCAACAACCGTAAGAGGTTACTCGGAAGGTCTTTTGGTCGGAAGAAACGGATATATTCTTAGTGCAGAACTAATGTTCCCGCTTGGACCAAGAGTAATTTATACAAAAAAACATCCAAATACTCCGACACCTTTTATAGGCAGCTATGTAAAAGGCTTTGTATTTGCTGATCATGCAGGAATATTCCCTTACAAAGGAAGTGGAGAAGGACATCAAAGCTATGATGGAAGCGATTTTCTCGCAAGTATCGGTCTTGGTACTAAAATCAACTTACCGGGAGAAATTAACCTGAGAATGGCTTGGGGCTTCCCACTAATGAGTAACAGATATGAAACAAGCAGCTGGGGAAGATTTCATATTGACTTAAGTGTATCTCCTGACTTTGATACTCTCATTGCTTTAAGACAACCAAAAGGTGAAGGGGTAAAAGAAGAATTAAATGGAAATGAAGAACCTGCTACAAAAACAGAGGTTAGTCACGGACAAAAATTTGTAAGAGCCGAAATTGATACAACAAAATCTAAAAAAGAAATAAGAGAAGAAAAGAAAGCTCAGAAACAGAAAGCAAAAGAAGAAAAATTGAAAGTTAAACAAGAACAAGAAAGAGTTAAAAAAGAACAAAAAGAAGAAGAGGAAATAGATGAATTAATATACGGAAAACAAAAAAACTCAAAACTTGAATTATTAAAACTAAAAACAAAGCATTTTTTTTCAAAGAAAGAATCTGATAAAACAAAAACAAAACAAGAAGAAATAAAGAAAAAAGCAGATAAATCAACTGTTGAACAAAAACTTTCAAAGATTGAATTATTTAAAAATAAGTCAAAATCTTTTTTCGCAAAAATGAAGTTTAATAAAGCAAAAAAAGAAAAAGAAACAATATAAAATTTGTTACTGTATAGCTTCTACACACCGCAGAATACCAATCATATGGTGGTCATTTATAAAGATAAAAAAATTGCAATTGAGTGTGATGGTGAACGATATCATATCGGAGCCGAGAAAATTAGGGAAGATATGGAACGTCAAACAATTTTAGAACGTATTGGATGGCAATTTATAAGAATTAGAGGAAGTGAATATTATAGAAATAAAACACAAACAATAGAAAATTTGATAAAATCTTTGAATAAACTTGGTATTGAACCAGAACAGTCTCTTCATCAAGAACAAAATAGTAAAAAATATGATTTACTTGATAGAGTAAAAGAAAGAACAAATATAATAAGACAAGAATGGGAAGAAGAACAAAGCCAAATTGTAACAGAAAAATCAAATATTATAGTTAATAATCATCCGGAGCAATTAACTTTTGTACCTATAGCAAAAGAAAATAAAAAGCAGTTTGATTCATATGATAATCGCATTAGCAATATTTTTAAATAGTTCAATAAGCAAGTGGAAAACCAAGTAAGAAAACTTCTTTTATGCGTCATTACATTTAAAGTATATTAAATTTGGACATTTTACTTATTCCATTCCCAAAATTTCGCGCTCTACTTGTCTAACAATATCTGGAGTTAAACCTTTCCTTTCCGCCTTTTGTTGAGGTTGCAGAGAATCTGTGTACTGTTTTACAAGCGGAACGTTTTTGAGAATATTTATCAAAGAATACATTTCCGGAGGCAGAGTTTTTTGATTGTTATCAATGTCTGCAGAAATTTTATTCATCATTTTTCTTGCAAAATCAAGCAATTCTTCGCTAAATTTGTCTTTGTTATGTTCAGCATCAAACCGCTTTTTATCCCAGTTGTATTCTTTTTTCCAATAAAACAAAATCCTGCGGGAAAGTCCAAGTTGCATTCCAATCTCCGCCAGAGATTTCTTGTCATAAATATACATATGTTCGGCTTGTGCCAGTTGGTTGAATTTTGTCATTTTTATACCTCAAAAATTATTCTGTTAATACTAAATTGGTTTTTATCCGTTAATCTTTTTACTTGAAAATTGCAAGTTTTTTCAATAATTCCAAGATTTTGATAATATTTTATAAGTTGATTTAATAATGCCATCGTGTTTTTTATTCTGCGAGGTTTTAACCCTCTAGATAAACAAGCATGGTAAACGACTTTAATTTCATTAATACCGATATTATTAAGAAAATAGCCTTTTAAATATGGTAAAATATTAAAATTAAAGATTGAATTATAGTTCCTGTAAGTTTCGAATTTACAATATTCTTTAACATAATTTTTCATAAAATATGCAACAGCATCTTCAATTTTTATAGGAGTAATTTTATTTTTTGGAATTACAAATAATTCAAAATTATTGTCAGGTTTTTCTTCAGGAATTTTGTATTTTCCTTGTTCAAATACCAATTTACCCTCGTTCAAAAGCTGTTCAAGTTCTGTTTTACAATCACATTCAGCAGTCATTTCAATTTCATCAAGAGTGAATTCTTTTAAATGTCGTGCTAATTTTTCTATGTTCATAAAATCTGCTCCATAATTTCTTTTGTAATTTCTGTTAGGTTATTGTCTTTAGCAAATGTTTCCATTTGATTAATAAGTTGAACAATTTGCCTGAATCTGTTGTATTTTGAGTGGATATATTCAATAGCATAGGGGGTAAATGGAACTTCCGACAATTGATTAATTATTTGCCCGATATCATTTACTCCAAAAGTTTCAAATTTTAAAATCTCTGAAAATCTGTCATAAAGGTGTCTGTATTTTTCGAGCTTTCTGTGTGCCAAACTCATTCCGATAAAAATTATCGGGCAGCCGGTTTCATCGTGAATATCTCTAAGAGTTTCGATAGATTTATAGTTATTCATCAGGTAATCAATTTCATCAATAAAAATCACTTGCGGATTTTGTTTCAGCTTTTTAACCACGATATTAAAATTATCAGAAGTCAAAAATCTCGGAATTTCATCAAGTTCTTTGACCATTTCTTCCAAAAGCCACCTACCTGTCATAAGGTTTGATGCACGAAGATAAATCCCATCATATTTACACGCAAGCCATAAAGCGGTTTGTGATTTTCCAAGTCCCGGCTCACCAAAAACAAGTCCCATTTTCGGAATATATTTCGGTTTGTTAATCAGATTTTCAACAAGTCCAATAAAGTTTTTCACATTAGTAGTTTTTACAAAAATCTTATTCATATAAAAGCCTGTACTCCTTTGTTTGCTTAAATTTTTCTATCCACTCGTCTTGCGGATTATGGATTATTAAATATTCATATTTTTATTAAATATTCATATTTTTCTGAATTATTTTTGAATAGTGTTTGAACCCTTTTTGAATCCGTTTTGAACGGGGGTTGAATTTCAGCAGGTTCCATTTGGGTTTCAAGTAACTTTATGTCCTCGCATTGAAGATACTTTTTTACTGATTCAACTGTTTTCTTTTTTAACTGTCTTTGCCTTACAATTTTCTGCTTGTAATCTTCATAATCTTTGACATTACCAAGTAACTTTGCCATTGGATGAGTTTCCGTCACTCGTTCTGCAGTGCAAAGATATTCGCTTTTTGGGGTGTAAACCTTAATACTTGTGAGGTCAAAGAGATTATATTTTATCAAGACTTTACTTTTAAAGCCGTACAACCTTTCATCAAAATAATCACAGTTTAAAAACCTAATACCATTTCGTTGAATTGTTTTAACTTCAGTTGCGAGCATCAAGTCATCAAGCGTATTTATATCAATATTCTGTCGTTTTCTTTCGGATAAAACTTCTGCTATTGTTTTATCCGGAGCATTCGGACAAGGCTGCGAGTTCTTAAAATTCAGCCACATATCAATCATTTTTATTGATTCTTCTATTGTCGGAATATATTCGTTATGAAGATTTTTATGAAACTTCTCATTTCGCATCATATAGGAAGGTTTGTTATTTATTGATGAACCTATATAACTTGGTAATAATTTTTCAAAACCTTCTTGAAATTCTTTAAAAAATCTTTCAATTACTTTTGCTCTTGCATTATATGGTCTTGCAAAAACTGTTTCTATTCCGAGTTTTGAATACAATCCCTGAAAGCCAAGTTCGGTAAATCCTCTGTCATCTGTAAAGTACTTTGCCCGAAAAGCTCTGCCGTTATCCTGATACACAACTTTCGGTATTATATCAAGATTGATTATTGCGTTACGCAGGGCACTTGCTATGCACTGAGTATTTTCTTCAAGCATTATTTCATAACCGACTAGTGCTGTTGATTTCCAATCCAAGAATCCTACTAATGTTGCTCGGCAAGGTTTGCCTGTAAATGGGTTTATTACTTGAAATGCTAATTTATGTCCATCGGCTACGAGAATATCCCCAACTTCAAGTAAACTTGCATCACGTTTTATGTATGGTTCAACTTTATCCGATAGTGCTTTTTCTCCGTCACGAGCAAGAAGCCATTTATCGTAATTATTGTTTTTAAACCATTTTGCATAACGCCTGAATGTAATATCCGCAGGAATGAAATTCTGACCTTGTTCTTTTAGTTTGTATTTTGTAAGAGCGATAGCTTTGCCGATTGATAATCTGTTCGGATGTAAAAGCAAACCCATAAATATCTTTATTTCTTCATCATTTAATACAGTTCTATAATCATTAACACTGCTGTAATTATACTGTGGCAAGAGTTTTGAATAATCTTCCGTTCCGTTTAGCATCACATACCAGCGGTGCAAACTTCCGCGAGATATTTTGCCTAAAATCTCAAATAAGTGAGAGTTTGATGTATTATGCAACTTCACAAAATCATAATCAGCTTGAAGTTTGTTTTGAGATTGCTTTCTAAAATTAAGCCATTGATGAACGATATCAAGTCTTGCTAAAGCTATTTTTTTACATTTTTCGGTAGTAAATTCTGCCATGTGCGTATTCCTTTATACACACATTAATCGCTCTTTGTCTCGGAAACATCAAGTCCTTTATCTCTTTTCCGCCTGTCAAATCACAGATTTGAAACGGCGGCATCGTAGTGTTTCGTGCCCAGCTCGTCTTGCCCCCTGTCCCCGCCATCTGCGGGGTGGGCAAGCCGACACCGGCACTTCACACCGGCTCACGCATCTTAATCTCAGAGACATTTCGACACATATCAAACTAAAAGATAAATTATTTTTGCACTATGTTGCACTTTATTGCACAGGGTGAATGTTCAAACATATTAGTATTTTAAGGCATGAGAAATACTAAAAACACAAAATATTGGTGCAAAATAGTGCAAAAATTAGGACAAAAGTGCAAGAATAGTCCGGTACATCTCAAGACTATAAATCTGCCTCTATCGCCATTAAATAGGCATACTTACGACAAAAGTCCCATCCAAACTGTCCGGAAAGGTTATACCCATCACAACTGTCCTGAAAACCTATACCCATTGTCGAAAGACAATGCGTGAGAGTCCAATGCAATAAAAAAGACCCCTTTGCGGAGTCTTTTTTATATGGGCCGCAGTGGACTCGAACCACCGACCTCACCCTTATCAGGGGTGCGCTCTAACCACCTGAGCTAGCAGCCCATAGCCATATATACTGCCGAAAAGCGTTTGGAGTAAATACTCTCAGTCCGCTATTCATCCGGCAATTTATAATTTAACATGGACAAATTTTAAAATCAATAGTTTTTATGCTTTTATATTATAAATATCTTTCAATATTTGTAATAATAGAATTTTTAGGCATTAATCCGACCATACGTTCAACAACCTGTCCGTCTTTAAATAAAAGTAATGTTGGAATTCCGCTAATCTGAAAATTTTGAGCCAGTTCTACATTTTCATCCGTATTTGTTTTTGTAAATTTTACTTTATCTGATAGTTCTTGCTCAATCTCATCCATGATTGGTGATAATTTTCTGCATGGACCGCACCAATCTGCGTAAAAATCCAGAATTGTTATTTTTCCGCTTTTTAGAACTTCTTCTTCAAAATTATTAACATCAATTTTTTGAACCATAATTCGCTCCTTCTTAACTTTCTTTTCTTAATATTACCATATTTTCATGATTTATGCTATTATACTAATGAGTGGAGGGGTAAGTATATCCTGAAAATGTTATGTTACCCGAAAAAAGGTGTTAAAGAGGAAAATGCAAAATGCCTAGAAAAAAAGAAATAGAAATCGTATTAGATACGGAAACAACCGGTCTTGATTATACAAGAGAACGCATTATTGAGTTTGCGGCAGTAAGACTGGAGAACGGAAAGATTAAAAATGAATTTCAGACCCTCATTAATCCGCATCAGCATATAAGAAAATCAAGTATAGCAGTTCATGGAATAACTCAGGATATGGTAGAAGATGCTCCCTCTGAAGAAGAAGCATTGCCTAAAATATTAGAATTTATAGGTGATTATCCCATTGTAGCCCATAATGCTATTTTTGATTATTCATTCCTTAATGAGGCAAAGTTAAGAGTATTTGGTGAAAAATTAGAAAATCCCAGAATAGATTCTCAAATGATGTTTAAAGAGATTGCACCGGAACTGGAATCTCATGGCCTGGAAGCTCTTACACACAGGTTTAAAGTTGATTTAACTAACCATCATAGAGCAATGGCTGATACAATGGGACTTGCTCTTGCATATCCGAAACTTAAAAAGCTTTATCTTCAAAAACTTGATTGGCAGAAAAAACAGTTAAAAAATGTTGATTATCTTTTTGACAGATATCTTAGAATTCAACAAAGTATAGCGACAATGCAAGCTGAACTTCAGGATTTAAAATCTGTATTTAAGCTCCACTTTGACTTGGGCGGAGAACCTCTTGTTGCAGAAACCGGCGAGATGATGATTTATCAGTCAAAACAATCTTTCGGTTATGATTTGGCTGATATAAAACAGGTTCTGGAAGATGTAGGTGCATTAGAAAAAGCAGTAAAAGTTAACAATGGATTTATTGACAGGTTATGCAACGGTTTAAGTCTTTCAGAAGAGTATAAAGAAATTATACGTGATGCTCGTCAAGAAATCTCAGAAACAAGAAATATACAAGTTATTAAGCCATGCAAATAAATAAAAATGACATTCCTGATGAATTAACTTTAGAAATTGAAAAATTATCTAATTTGGGTTTGGGCATTGCTAAACTTGATGGTTATGTTGTTTTTGTCCCGAATACTTGCCCTGGCGATGTAGTAAAGGTTAAGATTTGTAAAAAAAATAAAAGTTACGCAAATGCTGATGTTATTGAATTTGTTGAGCCATCATCTAACAGGGTTGAACCTTTTTGTAAGATGCAAAAGGTGTGTGGTGCCTGTCAATTACAATATATTGATTACGAAGCTCAGCTGAGATATAAAAAAGAAATTGTTCAGGACGCAATGAGGTCAATTTGTTCTTCAAATATAGAGGTCAGGAATGTTGTAGCATCACCAATTATAAAGGAATATAGGCATAAAATTCAATATCCGATAGGACAAACAAAGGAATCAAGACGTATTCTTGCCGGTTATTATAAGACAGGCTCGCATGAATTAGTTAATATAAAACATTGTCCAATACAGCCGTCTGAATGTGACAAAATTATAGAATATATAAGAGAAAATGCTCAAAAACTTGGTATATCCGGTTATAATGAAAAGTCTCATAATGGTGAATTAAGACATGTTGTAATAAGAGCTTCACGTGCTTTTAATAAATATCTTGTTTTATTAGTAGTTAATGCTGGTAAGATTTCTAAAAAAGTAAAACAATTAGCCGAAAATTTATATTCTGACTTTGATTCTGTTTGTGGCGTCGGAGTTAATATTAATAACAAAAAAACTAACTTGATATTAGGTGAAATAACAGAATTTGTATCAGGTTTTGATTTTGTAGAAGAAAATTTATGTGATAAAACTTTCAAGATTGGCGCAAAAACTTTCTTTCAGGTTAATCCTGCTACTGCAGATAATATTTTTAGATACATAAAAGATTACATAAAAAACAATTTTGATAAACCGTCTATCCTTGATGCTTATGCAGGCATTACAGCTTTTGGAATCTGCTTGTCTGATATTGCATCAAAAGTTGTCAGCATTGAGGAGGTTGAGGATTCTGTAGAATTAGCTAAGATTGTAGCAAAAGAAAACGATATTAATAATATTGAGTTCCATTCAGGCGATGCAGGTCAATTTTTCTCTAAAGAAACACTATTGGGACGTCAATTCCAAGTAACAATACTTGATCCGCCAAGGAAAGGGTGTTCCGTTAACAGCCTTGATTATGCGCTTAAACTCACTCGTGATAAGATAATCTATGTTTCTTGCAATCCTGCAACTTTAGCAAGAGATTTAAAATACCTTATTGAACACGGTGCTAAGGTTGAATATATTCAGCCGTTCGATATGTTTCCGCATACATATCATGTTGAAAGTGTTGCTATAATTGACTTAAAAAATGTTCAAATTCCTGAACAAAAACTTCCTTACTAATATCAGGCAGCACTTCTTTAACAGTTGTAATTCCTTTTACTTCTTCGTTGAAAATACTTTCAAGGAGTTCTTTATCATATCCGAAAAGAATAGATCCATGCTGTAATACATAACCCTCTTTCCTGTATTGAGCCGAACCTATGATTTTTTGATCTTTGTAGCAAACATCTGCTCCTGTTGAGAGCAGCATGCAATATTCAAAGTGAGTTGATATTTTTTTATTTTCTCCAAAGTCGAGTTCAATTCCAAGAGTTCTGAAAAAGTTGATTAAAATTCCGGAAATATATTTATATGAATCACTTATTTTCTCTCCGTTTGGAATGATAGAAATGGGTGAAATGTAACTGTATGTTACTTCATTATCATGCAATAATGCTCTGCCGCCGGTTAATCTTCTTACACAGTCAATTCCCTTATTCTCACAATTGAAGTTTCTCTGATTTCGCCCGAGAGAAATACACTTTGGTGACCAGCCATACAATCTGAAAATTGGTTCAGTAGATTTTTCAATAATTGCGTTATCAAGCAAATCTGAATCTATTTGCATGTTCTCCTGACCGGTATGAATGCTGAATGGTATGAACCTCATAGCTACTTACCTGCCATAACTTTTTTTATTAAAGCATCATCATTGGTATGTTCTGCAAGCGGTTTTGGAATAAATAAATCCAGATAACGTCTGATTGCATATTGGTCTGTCATTCCTGAAATATAGTCAGTAACTATCTGCGGAATTTCTTCTTTTGGGTAGTATTGTGTTAATGTTTCGGTGTAATATTCATACAGTGATTGTATGATATTTCTTGCTTTTTTTTCTTCCGCTTTGGCAATAGGGTCTAAGTAAACATTATCAAACATCCATGTTCTTAATTTTGTTACATAAAACCAACCCTCATCCGACATTTTTACTAAAGGTGAATCAGTTGAAGATTTGATTACGTCTGTTATCATTTTGCCTAAACGAGTTGACTGATTAGAGGTAAAATATTTTACGCAGTCCTGAGGTAAATCTTCCTCTGTGATGATACCGGCTCTAACTGAGTCTTCAATATCATGGTTTATATAAGCTATTTTATCTGCATATTGAACAACCTGTGCTTCAGGAGTTTTCGGTTTATATCCCCAGGTATGAGTCAATATTCCGTCAACTGTTTCTCTGCATAAATTCATATCTTCAAGAACATCAACAACTCTGACTGATTGCAAATTGTGGTGAAAACCGTTCGGCAGCAGCGAGTCTAATGTTCCCTCCCCGCAATGACCGAAAGCCGTATGCCCTAAATCGTGCCCTAAAGAAATTGCTTCAACAAGGTCTTCATTGAGTTTTAAAGCTCTGGCAATAGTTCTTGCAATTTGTGATACTTCAAGAGTGTGTGTTAAACGTGTTCTGAAGTGGTCGTTATATGGTGATAAAAACACCTGAGTTTTATGTTTAAGTCTTCTGAATGACTTTGAGTGAAGAATTTTATCTCTGTCTCTCTGAAACTCTGTTCTTATCTCAAACTCATCAATTCTTGGTTTTGCTCGTCCTTTAGAATCTTTGCATTTTGTTGCATAAGGACTTAATACTTCGAATTCACGTTCTTCTAATTGTTCTTTAATTGTTTTTAATTCAGTATTCATAATAAAATTATACAAAACGGCAGATTTTTTTAACTACCCTAAATGTTGTATTTTAGAGGTATATCGTATATTATTTAGTTAGAATAAATTTACATTATGTATTTTTAAGAAGTTATTGTAAAATATAAGTAGTAAGTGAGGGATTTATGGAGTTGTTTAATATTGACTTTTTGCTAAGATTGTCTGCCGCATTGGTGTTGGGTTTCGCTCTTGGTCTTGAAAGAGAACTTACAAATAAATATGCAGGATTAAGAACTCATATTTTGGTTTGTTTAGGTGCCTGTGTATTTACGTTACTGTCCATTTACGGCTTTCCAACATTTGCTAATGGTGATAATGTAATTATTGAACAGGCAACAGGAGTCAGAGATACGGCAAGAATCGCTGCCCAGATTGTTACAGGTATCGGTTTTATTGGTGCCGGTACTGTTCTCAGAAATGGACCGATGGTTTTTGGGTTAACGACTGCAGCAACACTTTGGCTAGCAGCAAGCATAGGTATGGCTTGTGGCGCAGGAATGTTTGATGTTGCTGTTATATCAACAGTGTTTAGTATAGCGGTTCTTACATTAATTAGAATTTTTGAACGTCAGATTTTGCCTGTAAGTGTTAAACAAGTAAAAAGATTTAAAATCTCTATTTATTGTAATGGTGAAGATGTTAAAAATGTGTATTCTTATTTAACATCTGTAGTTGATGAGATGAAAGATTTTTCAGCAAAAAAACTAATAGAAAATCCACAGAAGTCAAAAATTTCAGTATCTTTTGAACTTGCTAATAAAAAAGTTATTGATGATATTTATAAAGAATTATCTAATATGACGGATACAGATTCGATATCTTTGCAGGAATTAAATGATTAAAGAGAGAAAAGAAAAATATAGAAAAGATAAGAAAAAAGACTTTGAAAATGAGTTGTTAGGATACTTAAGAACCGCAACGATTTCTTTTATCGCTGCTGCTGTTTTTACAATATTATTATCATTTCATGCAAGAAGTGAAATGATAAAAAATTTGTATGTACAAAAAGGTGAACGTTTAAAATTTGAACGTCAGCTTGCAAAAAAAATAGTAGCGCATTCGGATTATACAAAATCATTGAGTGACAGTAATTATTCAATATGTCTTCAGGTTGGCAGATTGTATGAAACAGCAGGTGATTACCAAAAAGCTGAATACGCATATTATCTTGCTATGCAAAAAGCCCCAAATGGTGTTTATACCCCCTATTATAAGCTGGTTGTTACTTTGATTGAGCTTGGTAAGATAGAAGAAGCGGAAAAACTTATAAATCAAGTTCAGGATATGAGTGATATTAATCTTATAAGGTTTAAAACTCGGGCTTATATTGTCATTGGTGATAAATATATGGCTGATTCTAAATACTTAAAAGCAGCTGAACATTATGAAAAAGCCAATTATTATTATTCAAGGCTGAAACGGCAGGATAAGGTTGTAAAAAAATCTCTTGAAGGCAGATTAGTTAATTCGTATATAGAAGCAGCAGGCGTTATTGTAAAGAATGGTTACAATCGTGATGCAGTCAGATTCCTTAAAAAAGCTCTGAAGTATGATCCTGATAATAATATAATAAAGTACAGATTGGCGATAATTTATGCTGATTTAGATCCGATTAAATCAGTAGAATATTTTGAATATCTGATGGAAAAAATTCCGCAAGATATTGACCCAAATGTATATAATACTGCTTTAATTAAAGCTGCAAATATAAATGACATTGAGGGAAATAATATTAAAGCTAAATTCTACAGATATAGAATTCATTCTTTAGATTTGTTTATCAATAATAAAATTATTTATAAAGACGAAATAGAAACATATATTAGCAGTTTTGAAGTTAAAAAAGTGTTGTTCAGATATAAAATTAAAGCTGCATTAAAGTTCCAGAATAATTCTGCCAGAGATATAAATAAAATGTCAGCTGAATTTATTTTAAGACAAAAAGAACATAAAAAAGATGAAAAAACGGTACATTGTGTCAGCAAAAAGAATCCGTTATATTCAAATGGTGCAAAAACAAAAGATGTAGAAGTCAGTTTTTGGGGTAATATATTTACAAAAAAAGATTTGGTAAACTATTATATAGACATTTATTTGTATAAAGATCCAAAATATAAGACATTTGTCGGTTCATTTAATATACCGTCAAAATCTTTTTATTCATCTAATTGACGCGTTTCACCCCATTTGTAAACTTTATTTCCTGCGACAAAGACACCGCCGTCAAGAGCGCTTGCGTTAATACGCTCTTTGCTGCCGACAATTCTGAATTTTTGTCTAAGTTTTTTCTCAACAACATTTTTTCTTTTTTCCTGTTGAGCCTTGAATTCATCAAGCGTCATCAGTTCGTCTTCTATGACTTCTGGTTGAGGAGTCATGTTATATTTAACATCAGCTTCTGCCTGAACAGGTTCGCTAATTTGTTGATTGTTATTGCCTGTGTTGTCTTGTTGCACCTGCTGATAAGTTGGCGGAGGGTATGGATATGGATATGGAGGATATGGAGGATATGGTGGGTATGGATATTGCTGTGGATTATTTGGATCAAACCATGGCGCCTGCGGTGTATTGAAGTATTGATAATTTTGTCCGATATTGTAGTTATTGCTGTCAGTTTTTTGAACTCCTTCTGTATTAGCATCTGTATTTTGTTGATAATTATTCCATGTTGGAGCATTAAAGCTTTGCAAATTCTCAGGTAAATTTTCTGCACCTGAAATTTCAAGTTTTATTGATTTTGCAATAATTGTGTACATTTTGCCATCAGGACTGCTTAACGATGCGGATGTATAATCGTTATTTTTTTCACTAAAGTCGTTAAAGTTTCCAAATGAGTCAAAGCTGTCATTATTCTTTGACGGTGTATTATAAGTATCTATGTCATCAAAAACATCCCCAAATTCTGATTTTAATTCAGCATCAATTTGTGCAATATCTTCTTCTGTTAAACCGTCGTAGTATTCTTCATTAAAATTGTTTTCTTTTTTATTTAATTTAAAAGAATTATCAAATGAGTCTGTAACTTTATGAGTTTCGAATTCAAAATCTTCATTGTTTTTATTAAAAGAGGATTTGTTCTCAGACGATTTTTTTAATTCATCCAATGGCTCTATCTCATCTAAATTATCTTCAGACCCTAAATCTTCCTCATAATTATTATTTTTAATTTGTTTTTCTTTTTTTGCGGCATGTTGTATTATATCATTATTATCATCTGAGGAAATAGTTGTGTTGCTGAACTCCGGTTCAATTTTATCGTTTTCTTCCTGTAAATTTAATTCCTTTTCATTTTTTAATTCTTCATCTCTTTTTTCTGTGTATTCAGGCTTTTCTCTTGAACCAGTGATTGTATTTTCACCGGAATCTGTAAGTTTTTGTGTGTTATTTTCTGTTTCAAGTATAGGTATGTCATTGCTTACAATATTATTTTGCGCGTTTTTTTCTCTTTCTTCTCTAAGTTCAGCTTTTCTTGCTTCTATTGCATTTCTTCTACGTTCAATTAGTTCCTGACGTTTTTTTTCTTTAATTTCCTGAGGGCTTAATTTAGATAAATCCTCTTCTTTTTCAGAAGCTTCTGTGGCATTGTTTTCAACGTTATTTTGCTGTTCTCTTCTTTGCTTCATTAACTGTTCACGCTTTTTCTTAAGTTCAGCAATTTTACGTTCTTTGAGTTCTCTTTTTTTCTGTTCTCGCACAGTTTCATTAGTGTGTATAGGATTCTGCGTATTTGGATTAGCAGTTTTTATAATTTGTCCTGTTTCGCAGTTGTATTCGTCATCATTAATCTTTAGTTTAGATTCGGTAAGTATAGGTTCTCCGTCCTCAAGTTTAAATGATAGTGACGCATTCCCTTTTGAATTATTGTTTTCAAATTCTATATCTATATTGTCATGTCCGCAATGGAAATTGTTAATTTTAACGGCTTCATTAAGTGTGCCGATTTTGTTAAGCATTTGGACAAAATTGCGCATAATAACCGGGGAAATAGTACAAATTGCTCTAAACATACCGTTTATTACAACACTATCACCCAGATACTCTCCGTTTATAGTGATTCCGTTTAATTTTCGCATGACATGTCCTATACCTATATTTTATAACGACATAAATGAAAAAAACTTTAGTAAATATTTACAAAATGTATAATTTTTATAAAATTTTTCATCCAAATAGTGTATGATTAAATTTTCCTTCTTTATACGACAATAGAGCTATAAAAATATAGCTCTATGATAATTATATTGATTTGTGAATTAATTATTCAAATAAGTCATATATTCTTTTGCGAATATCTTTTTCCGAAAGTTCTTCAGTAATTTTATTCAGGTCTAAAGTCATTTGGAAATATTCAGCAGAAAGAGCTTTGTCGCCGATTGCCTGATATGCTCTTCCGAGGTTAAAATATGCTAATGTATAATTAGGGTTAATATCAATTGCTCGTTTAAAATATTCTAATGACGCTTTTGGATCACCTATTCCGTCTAAATATACAACGCCCAGATTGTTCTGTGCAATCTCAAAATCAGGGTTTAATTCTATAGATTTATGGAATGCAACTATTGATTCTTCAAGATAGTCTTTTTCCCATAAAGATAAACCTGTTTTAGCGTATGTCAGATAATTCTCGGGGTCAACTGCTATTGCGTCGCAATATGTTTTTATTGCTTTGTCTAAATCACCTTGTGCCATATACATATCGCCTAATGACAATTGAATATCTACGTTATTAGGATCAAGTACCATGCCAGCGTTAAAAGTTGCTTCTGCTGCCTCATAGTTACCTTTTACTTCTGAATAAATTGCACCTAGTGCGTGACATACTATTGCTGTCCATTCTGCATCAGGATTAAGTCGGATTGCTTCCTGATAGTATTCAATTGCGTCATCATAAAGTTCGGCTTTAATGTACGCATAAGCAAGTGAGTTGTTGTAATATGGATTCTCAGGGTTTAATGTTTGTGCTAATTTAAATGCTCCGACCGCATTAACTTTATCGGCTTTATTTAAATATAAATGACCAAGTTCATAATAGATTTTATCTAAATCAATACCAAATTCCAATAATGAGTTGTAATAATCAATTGTTTCATCAGCGTTTTCAGGAAAATATGTTTGGTTTATTGTAGCAAGTTTTATTAAAATTTCTCTATTTGATGGGTTTATCTCATGAGCTTTTTTAAAAAATTCTATGCTTGCTTCAATATTGTTGCATTCAAGGGATAAATCGCCCATTTTTTGATAAAATAGGTTCCCTTGAGAAGTCTTTTCTAATCCTTTTGAATATGCATCCAATGCTGACGGGAATAGTTTCATTTTTTCAAATGCTTCGCCGAGAGTCTTATATGAAAACACCGAAAAGTCGTTTGCAAGGAATTTACAAAACATTTTTATTGATGGGCAGTCCCACATAATCATCATACTTCCTGACAGTAAATAATATAAGAATTTTACTGTATCTTTGAATGATGAATTTTGAGTCTTAATTTTTGTATAAAGTACTTTTGACATGAATAATCTTGGTCTTGCAGAGTTTACCCCTGAATTTGATATAGCTAATTTAAATTCTTTTTCTGCTTCATCAAAGTCGCCGTTAAGACATTGAAAATAGCCGGAGTAAATATGTGCATTTACATTTTTAGGCTCTAGTGTCAATGCTGTTTGACATTGTTCAAGCGCACCCTCAACAGAAATTTGCCCTTTCATTAATAACAAACTTGCAAGTCTGTAATAAGACTCTGAAATTGTTGGATTAGCTTTTATAGCATCAACATAACATTCAATAGCATGTTCTAAGTCGGGTTCCTGCTGTTTAATCAAATAATTTTCATGTGCATTTCTTGCTTCTTCAAGTAATGATTCTGCCTTGACACCAATTGTCGGCATAGGGGTGCTTAATGTATTTGTCATTTTCTCTCCAACCAAAATATGATTATATCTATTTACTCGGCTGTAGATATAAAAACTTTAACAACTTTTAATTAAATCATCTATTTGTATTAATTCCTTTAATAAATTTAAACTTTGTAAAAGTAATGAAAAAGTGTTCCATCTTGAATTCAAGATGGAACACTTTTTAAGTTTTTGTCGGGTTAGAAACCCAATCTACTTTTAATGTTTACCCCTATAATTTAGAAGCAACCATCAAAGTAGTTTCAGCTAATCTTGTAGAATAACCCATTTCGTTATCGTACCAAGAAATAATCTTAACTTGGTTTCCGCCCATTACACGAGTTAATAAAGCATCAACTGTTGAAGATTGAGAAGTTCCAACGTAGTCAGAAGATACTAACGGTTCTTCAGTGTAGCAAAGAACGTGTCCGTCAGCGCCTTCTTTTAATGCTGCATTTACTTCTTCAACTGTAACATCTTTAGAAAGTTCAAATACAACGTCAACTAAAGATACGTCCGGAGTAGGAACTCTCATAGCGAAACCGTCCAATTTACCTTTTAATTGAGGTAATACTAAAGCAACTGCCTTAGCTGCACCGGTTTTTGTAGGAACGATATTTAAAGCACCAGCTCTTGCACGACGTGGGTCTTTGTGTCCAGCGTCTAAGATTCTTTGGTCACCTGTATAAGAGTGAACAGTTGTCATCAAACCTTTAACGATACCGAATTTTTCATCGATAACTTTAGCTACAGGAGCTAAGCAGTTTGTTGTACAAGATGCCATAGAAATTACGTTGTGTTTTGCAGGATCGTATTCTTTATCGTTTACGCCTAAAACAATAGTTTTATCTTCGTTAGTAGCCGGAGCTGAGATAATAACTTTCTTAGCACCTGCATCGATGTGAGCGTGAGCTTTAGTTGCATCTGTGAAGAAACCTGTTGATTCAACAACTACTTCAACACCTAAATCTTTCCAAGGTAATTGTGCAGGATCTTTTTCTGCGAAGAATTTAATTTTCTTACCGTTAACGATGATGCCTTCTTCGTAAGCTTCAACTTCACCGTCAAATTTACCCATAACAGAGTCATATTTAAAAATTCTAGCTGCATCTTCAGGTTTTAAACCTGGGTCATTGATTGCAACATAGTTAATCTTATCAAAGATGCCTTCTCTGATAGCTGCTCTTAAAGTGTTTCTACCGATTCTTCCGAATCCGTTAATTGCTACGTTTACCATAATTTTTACTCCTTCTTATTAGTAAAACTTTCTCTTAACATTCCAATCGTAATTAAAACAAAGGGTTAAATCAAGAGGTAAAACTAATGAAATAATTAAAAAATCCTTAAGATTTTTATAAAGTTTTGTAACAAATTTATATTTTTCTATAAAGTTTTATTCTTTCTGTGCCGATATAAAAGATGTGTTCAGTAGTAGGTCGGCATTACTATGCCGACAATAGCAGGAAAAAGTTAAAATGCAAATAGGTCGTCTTTACCAAGCCGACAACAAAAAACAAAGATAAAGGTGTAAGCAGTGGGAATAGATTTTTCTAAATTCACAAAAGACATACAAGCGAAAATTAAGGCAGCATTATC
>CADBUY010000016.1:0-4324 GCA_902797965.1 uncultured bacterium | reverse complement strand
GGTTCAACGATCTCGTTAACAGCAGATAGTTTGAGTTATTACAAAAATATAAATCCTGATATTCACCAAGGAATTTATCAGGATGGTATGATTTATCTTGCAGATAAAAACGGAAATCTTGTAAAAGATGAAAAAACAATTATATTAACGAGAGAGTTATTTTTGAAGAACTACCCTCTCCCTTAATCCCTCCCCCAAGGGAGGGAAATTCAATCACCCCACCCCAACCCTCCCCATCCGGGGAGGGGGAAGCAAACAACCCCAACACTCAATCCCCTCCCTCAAGTGGAGGGGAAGCTAACAACTCCACCACTCAATCCTCTTCCGCAAGGGATGGAAACCCTGTAGAGAGGGTGTTCATTAACTCTGATAACTCCATAAATATAGAAAAATTCCAAGCGTATTTGAATGAACTTCCTGAAACGGATGAAGCTTATCAAACATTGATAAAAGATATTAATGACGCAAGCAAAGAACAATCTTATTGGTCGATAGAAAAATTTGCAAACGATCAGAAAGAAAGGTTTTTAAGCGTTTATCAGGCAATAAGTGATGGAGAATTTTCAAAAGCCGGAGAACTTATGTATTCATTCTTTCAAGAAGAGTGCCGAGGATTTGATGAAAATGTTTTGTTAAAAATAAAAAGCGGACTTGAAAGATTGACGGGTGCAAAGTGGGCAGGACCTGCTTTGTATAACGTTTTGTCATTTGTTTCGGAACATGCTGATGATTTGATAGGCAAAGACGAAAACAGAATCGGCTCAACCCAAAGACTTCTTGTTGGATTTGATAATATCGGACAAGGCTTGGGTGATTTTATTTTCTCAACAGAGGGCTTGTTTACAATGGGCGCTATTGCAGGCGGCGAAGCTTTGTTAGCTAAAGCATCTTCTACCCTTGCTCCATACATAGGTGCTGTGATACATTCGTATTTTGGCGCAGAGGGGACTATGATGGTGGCTGACGGAACAGTAAAAGTTGCGACAGGCAAAACATTAGAAGAAATTGCCGAGGGCGGTCAAGAAATCGGTCACGGTTTACCGTTAATGGGAACGGTAGTTCGTGCAGGCGGAGCTTTGTATAAAGGGGTGAAAGCAAAGATTAACCCCACCCCTCAATCCCCTCCCGCAAGGGGAGGGGAAGCTAATAATTCCACCTCAACCCTCCCCGTTCAGGGAGGGAGTGAAGTGTCCGCTAAAGGTGGTAAGACTAGCGCTCAAAAAACTGAGTCTAAAGTTGTAAATGAACAAATAAGAGCAAACTTAAAACAAGCAGGATTTACAGAAGAAGAACTTGCAAAAATTCAAGGTAATTTAGATTGGATTAATGTAAAACCTGAAAATGCAGAAGCATTAACAGATTTCTGTAAATGGGCAAAAGAAAACGATATTGCTGTAGAATATGACGCTGCATTTAAAGACAATCTATATACTGCAATTACCAAATCAAACTTAGAAAGTATAAAATCAATTTTATCATTAGAAAAAGAAGGCTATGACGGATACAATTTACAAAAATTATGTGCCAAATATCTGAATGAAGAAAATGCAGGATTTATAAAAGATATTTTAACTTTTGAAGGAATGAAAGAAGACTTTAATGACTACGGTTTACGTTCTTACATGTTTGAAAAAATGGACGAAATATTCTATCAAAAAGATGTTAAAATAGACGAATTACATAATATGTTCACTTTGCAAAGAGAGTATCAAAAAGAACTGTTAAAATCAGGCAAAGGACATAAAAACGAATCAACTATAGCTAATATATTGGAAAATATGAGCTATTACATAAACATAAAAAAGGCTGTCGATTTTTATGCAGACAAATTAAATATCCCCAAAGAAACTATTCTAAAACAACTTAGTCCAATGAGATATTCAAAACCTAAAGACTACAAGCCTAGTGAAGATGAATTAAAAATTGATATATTTTATTCATTTCTGGACGGTCCAGATACTGTAATATCTAAAATTTATGAAGAAAACTTTTTTAAGCTTACAGATACAGAACAGATAGAAAATGTCTGTAGTTGTTTTCCTCTAGTCGAAACAAAAGAGCAAGCAATTATTCTCAATCGAATAATCGAAGAACAACCCTATATGGAAACTGATAATATACAAAGAATTCTTAACCGCACTACAAATGAATCTGTATGTAAGGCAAAGATTGCAATGTTTGATGCGATAAATGATGCTTGCGATAAGGCATATCACTGGGAAAGTCAAGCTTATATAAGACAAAGAATCCCTTATATTGTATATAATATTGAAACTATGGAACAGGTAGAAGCAAAAACTTTTTTAATTAATAAATTTATAGAATTTTTTGATAAAGTTCGTCATCAGGAAGAATTATTAAAAAGTCTTGATGGAATACTAATCACAACAACTTCAACAGAAATAGCTCAAGCCAGAGCAAAAATTTTGGATACATATTTAAAAAATTTACCCTCAGACTCAAGGAATACTTTGTATGAATGCTGTGGCGCTTTATGTAAGATTACCCAAACTATGGAACAAGCAGAATTTGCTGATTTAATATTTAGCGACAAATGCACAAACCTTAGAAAAAATCATGGCATTGTCTGGCCTGGAATTCCTACAAATAAAAATAAAGAAGAATTACAATATAATCTTGAAATGCTTAAAATTTTTACAAGTGATAAAAAATTGTATGGTGAAATAGATAGAGATAAACTTGATATTTTGTATTATAAATTTTTAAATGCAGAACACCCAACTCAAAAACATGTTGAAGTATTAAAAGAATACCAAAAAGGTGAAATTAGTAATGTTAATGTTCTACCAATCTTAGTTAGAAAAAATAATTCCATAGATATTAAGCAGTACAAAAAGCTTCAACACAAAATGGGACGTGAAAATGTTGAAAAGCTATCAGAAAATGACTTGATTGTTGCTTGCAAAATGGTTGATGTTTATAATGTTAAAAGCCTTAATGAGATAACAGCAGCCGGTAAGAAAAAATTTATTCGTGCGCTTGTGGAATGCAACAACGGTATGTTTGAAATATCTGATGAGATGAAGCAGATGTTTCCTATTATACCTACTGATGTAGACCAGTATTGCGGGTTAATGCGTGCAACTGTTAAGTCTTTAGGTATTGAGACAAACCCATTAACTCCTGAGCAGCGCATAACTATGTTTAACCATTCAATGAAAAATCTTTCTGAATCTCTTGCAAGTCTGAAAGACGAAGAGTTTGCAAGTTTGCATATAACTCAGGAGTTTTCAAGAGAAGATTTTATATCAACAGTTAGAGAAAAAACAAAAGGTTTATCACAGTTAGAGAAACAAAAAGTTTATGACTATTATGGTTTTGAACTTCACCATAAATTGGCAAGAGAGCAAAGAAAAGAATACACGCTTACCGGATATCCCGTTAATCTGAATAATGGTAAAAAGTTAGCAGAGATAACTGACCCTAACACAAAAGCTGTTGTTGAGTCATTAAGAAGTGATGTAATAAGATTTTCTGAACAAAATCCAATAAGATGCGAAAACAAGCAAGTTGAAGCATTACTTAATGAAGTAGTGGAAGCAATGCCTGAAATTCGTTCTATGATAGGCAGAGCACAGCATGGAAATAACGGCACAAAAGGCGCGCACGATTTTGATGTTATGCAGCACTCTCTAAAAGTTATGCAAAAGATTACTCAAAATCCTGATTTTAAAAAGCTCGACGAATCTGACCAAAGAATAATGCTCTTAGCTTCACTTCTTCATGATATTACCAAAGCAGAAGGTGTATCAGACCACACCCACGCTTCAGAAGGCGGTTTTGATACATATTACATTTGTAAAAAACTTAATTTAACAGAAGATGAGGAACTTAAACTCTTTAACTTAACCCGACTTCATGAGTGGCTTAATTTTGTTAATAAATCAAAATCAGAAGAACAGCTTACAAAACGTCTGCAATCTGTCGCATTTGATATGCAAAACGGAAACCTGTTTGATATGGCACTTATCTTTACTCATGCTGATTTGAAGGCAGTAAAAGCTGATGATACATTCCACGACACAAGGGTGGGTAACACAAGAGCTGTATTTGATAAAGATGGTAACAGGGTGTTTGGGGAAGTCACCGTCACTCCTAACCCCTCTCCCCTGAATGGCGAGGGAAATTCAATCACCCCACCCCAACCCTCCCCATCCGGGGAGGAAGTGAATGGTATGAATCCATCCAAGGATGGAGTTTCCGCCCCTTACGGGGAGGATAAAGGAGGGGTGTCATATACCAGAAAGAGTCATGGTGAAACGGCTGATATTTACGCTGAACGGATAAGAGGATATATTCACGA
>CADBUY010000015.1 GCA_902797965.1 uncultured bacterium | reverse complement strand
TCTTTACATCCGAAATAAAGAGAAGAAGAAAACGAAGTTCATTAATAACAAGTCTTTTTGATATATTTAACCCTCACCCGAGTTTCTATATCTCGAAACGTAGTTTCTCGATATGAAACTCTACCCTCTCCCAATGGAGAGGGAAATACTATTACTACATCAAAATATACATTTTGATGTGTTTATAAATTTTATGCAATTGTTTTTAAATGTAAAGAATTGTAAATAAAAACATAAAAACTGAAATTTAAAATCTTATATATACTTTATATATATGTAAGACAACAATAAAGACACATAACACAACCTTTCATACAACCTACACACTAACCTTCTACACATGAGGAATTATACAAAAAATTCCAAACCCTAATCCAAAAGATATGGGTTTTTTTTTGCACATTTTAAAAAAAGAAAAATATAATAAACCATACATAAACCGTATTATTTTAGTCCGTAACTACTTTACTATACACTTTATTTGTAGTAAGATTAACTTTGAAAAGGAAGTGTTAAGAGCATGGGTTACAAAATATTATCAAAAAAAGAGCTTTGTCCAAATCAGTATGAAATTACTGTAGAAGCCCCCTTTGTTGTAAGAAATGCAAAAGCCGGTCAATTTATTATATTCAGAGCAGAAGAGAACGGAGAACGAGTTCCTTTAACGATTGCTGATGTTGATAAAGAAACAGGTGCACTGACTTTGGTATTTATGGCTGTTGGTTATTCAACAAAGAAACTTGCTGAGCTTAAGGTAGGAGAAGAACTTGTAGACCTTGTAGGTCCATTGGGACAGCCAACTCATATTGAAAAATACGGTACAGTAGTTTGCCTTGCAGGCGGCTATGGTGCAGCTCCTTGCTATTTAATAGCAAAAGCGTTTAAAGAAGCAGGAAACAAAGTTTATATGATTATGGGTGCAAGAAATAAAGAACTTATTTTCTGGGAAGATAAGATGAAAGATGCATGCACCGAATTATTTATAACAACAGATGATGGAACTTTGGGTGAAAAAGGTTTTGTTACTCAGGTCTTAGAAAGAATTATTAATAATGAGAAAGTTGATTATGCAATAGCGGTTGGTCCAATGCCAATGATGAGAGCTGTTGCAAATATGACAAGAGATAAAGGTATCTATACAGAAGCAAGCATGAATCCGATTATGGTGGACGGTACCGGTATGTGTGGTGCCTGTCGTGTTACTGTAGGCGGAAAAACAAAGTTTGCCTGTGTTGATGGTCCTGATTTTAATGCACATGAAATTGATTTTGATGAAGTTATAAACAGGACAAAAATATATAAGGATCAAGAACGTAAGCGTTCTGAAGAATGTAACCTGCTGAAAGCAGCTAAGTAATATAGGAGAGAAGAATAGATGGCATCAGATGAAAAATCAATACCTTTATGCCCGCTAATGAGTGTAGGCTCTCAGGTTGAAATTGTATGTATGCAAGAGAATTGTGCCTGGTACCTGAAAAATTATAAAATTTGTTCCGTTTATATGATGGCGCATAATTCTATGCTGGATGTTCAAGCTAAGCAACGAGCTGCTAAGCAAGCACAACAATAGGTTTAAAAAGACCGATTTATACATCGGTCTTTTTATTTTAATAAAATATTGAGAAGTAGTTTTAACGGAGTATAAAAATGAAAAATACAGTTGTAATAGGTGCTCAATGGGGAGATGAAGGCAAAGCAAAAATTACGGATTTGCTGGCTGAAAAAGCCGATTTGATTATAAGATATCAGGGCGGATGTAATGCCGGACATACTGTTGTTACCGGTGGTCAAACTTATAAATTCCACCTTATCCCATCAGGAATTTTGTATGATAAAACGGTTTGTTTTATTGGTGCCGGAACTGTAATTCATCCTGAGTCTTTTGAGAAGGAATATAATGAGTTAAAAGCTCAGGGCGTTGATTTTAAAAATCTTAAAATATCTCCGCTTGCTTCAATAACAATGCCTTACCATATTGAGGTAGATGGTTATAGTGAAAACACTGCGGGAAAAGGTAAAATCGGTACTACAAAAAGAGGTATCGGACCAACTTATACTGATAAAATGCAAAGAATAGGACTTAAAATTCAAGATTTATATTCTTACGAAGCATTAAGTGAAAAACTGGATATAATCTTACCTATAAAAAATAAACAGTTGGAAAAAGTATACGGAATGGAACCTTATACCAAAGATTGTATTATTTCACTGTGTGAAAAGTATGCAGAACTGTTTAAACCTTATGTTGCTTTTGATTGGCAGGATATGTTGAACAGATATAAAGACAGAACTGTTCTTTTTGAAGGTGCGCAAGGAGTTATGCTTGATATAGATTATGGAACATATCCTTTTGTAACAAGTTCAAATCCTATAGGCGGCGGTGCTGCTACCGGCAGCGGTTATGGACCGACAATGATACAAGAAGTTGTAGGTGTTTCAAAAGCTTATGTAACAAGAGTTGGAGAAGGACCTTTTGTTACGGAACTTACAGATGAAACAGGCAAAAAAATTCAGGATATAGGTCATGAATTTGGTGTTACAACCGGCAGACCAAGAAGATGCGGATGGTTTGATTCTGTTATCATGAAGTATGCTGTTCTGGTTGGTGGTATTACAAAAGTCGCTTTAACAAAGATTGATGTTTTTGATACTTTTGATGAAATTAAGGTTTGTGTTGCTTATAAAGATTGCAGAAATGATAAGGTTTATACATCATATCCTACAGATGTATTTATCCATAAATATTTGGAGCCTATTTATGAAACATTACCGGGTTGGAAAACCTCATTAAGTAATATAAGGAGTTATGACGATTTGCCGGAAAATGCTAAAAAGTATATTGCAAGGGTTGAAGACTTAATAGGTGCACCAATTGGTATAATAAGTGTAGGACCGGATAGAGAACAAACGATATTTTTATAATTAGTGCAAAATAACAGTCGGTTTGAGAAGAAAGAACACTAATTTTGACCTTGTAAAATTTGAACTTACGAATTTTATGCTAAAATCTTTGTATGAAAGAATTTAAAGATTTTCAAGAATTTTATAATTATGGTTATAATTTAGTTTCTAATATAAAATCTAAAACTAGTGGCTTTCTTGCTGGAGAAAGAGTAGAATATGCAAGAAACAATGTATATAAATCAGATTTAAGAGGATTTATAAAAATTGGATTTATCAGCAAAGATGTAATAACAATACTTGATACAAATAGCAATATTTTAAAATTTTCTATTGAAAATTTAGTAAAGAATTTACTTGTACATTCTGATGTAACTTTTGAAGATTACAAAAGAATTCCGTTAATATCATCAAAACCTGACAAAATAGTTAAATCAAAAAATGGTTATGATGTAATGTTATTCAAAGCAGATAATAAATTCTATAAATTAGTTATTAAAACAACCAAAAATAAGGATGAAAATTATATAAAATCGTTTCACTTGCTTGAGCAAGAACGATACGAAAAATATTAGCCAATAAAAAAGATAGCTTTGATTATGTGGACTTAGCTTTCCCACTGTCACCAGTTGGTCCGGTTGCAAGATTTACCGTATCAAAACTATCTATTTATATTATAAAGGATTTTAGCCATTTTTCAATGGGGAATGTAAAGTTTTGTAAATTATTTTCAAAAATTAGGCAATTTTTAGTTGTGTAGGTTGGGTTTTCAACCCAACAATAACTCTTGAGTGCATTTCTGTGCAAAAGTATACAAGAATAGTGCAAAAAATAAGTAAAAAAGCAAGAATAGTCACTTTTGGAGAAGTTTGAAAAATTGTATTTCGACCATTACAATTTAGTGGTGTTGCGCAGGTATGCCCAACCTACCCTTGTTTCTTTCCGACCAAACTGCTCAAAAGAATATAGGAAAATTTGCCAATTATAAATTTACCCCCTTTAGAGCAAAACGGACAAAAAAATTTAATTGGTAAAAAGAACGATTTTAATAATCGCTCTTTTTACTTAACATATTATTGAAATTCAACTGTGCTAATGGTAAACTCAATGTTATAAGAAGAAAAGGAGTATTATATGGTTTGTTTAACATCACAAAAAAATGACGCTAAACTTGTAAGTGAGGCTTTGAAAGTTTTAGGAAAAGAAAACCTGGCACTTATTATTCATGGAAGCAGTTTTCCATCTGTAGACGGTGAAGATACCGGTTTTGGAACATATAATTCTAAAGCAGGACATTCTCTTATAGATTATGCTTCAGGAATATTTAATGCACTTCAACTTGGACCTGCCGGCAAAACAAAAGGTTCTGACTCTTCTCCTTATACCGGAACTATTTTTTCAGGAAATCCTTTATTTATTGATTTAAAACAGTTAACAGAAAAGGAATGGGATTCTATTCTTTCTGAAGATACATTCAAAAAAGTAGTATCAAACAATCCAAAACAAAATACAGGAAGAACTTGTTACTCTTATATTTTTAAAGCTCAAAATGAAGCATTAAAAGAGGCATGGGAAAACTTTAAGAAAAAAGAACATGGCGGATTCTTTGCTTCTCATCTGAAAAGAGAATTTGAACATTTTAAAAAAGAAAATGAATTTTGGCTTGAGAATGATTCTTTGTATGAAGCGCTATCCATAGAAAATAATAATGATTACTGGTATGTGTGGAAAAATGAAACTGATAAGAGATTGTTGAATCCTAAAAATGACGAAGAAAAGAAATCTTTTGCAAAAAGAATAAATGAGATAAAAGAAAAATATTCAGATGAGATTGAGTTCTATAAGTTCTGTCAGTTTGTGTTGGAAAAACAGAATGAAGCAACAAAGAAATATGCTCTATCTAAAGGAATAAAAATGATTGCGGATCGTCAGGTAGCATTTTCGGATAGAGATGCTTGGGCATATCAGTCATTATTCTTAGACGGATGGTTTTTGGGATGTCCTCCTGATTACTTCTCAAAAGACGGACAAGCGTGGGGATTCCCTGTTATGGATCCTGATAAAATGTATAAAGAAGATGGTTCATTAGGCGAGGGTGGAATCCTAATGAAGAACTTGTACAAAAAAATGTTTAAGGATAACCCGGGAGGTGTAAGAATAGACCATATTGTTGGTTTGATTGACCCATGGGTATATAAAGCAGGTAAAAAACCTATGTGTGAAGAAGGTGCAGGCAGATTATATTCTTCACCGGAACACCCTGAACTTAAAAAATATGCAATTGCAAGAGAAGAGGATTTGGATTGGACTCTGGAAGCTGATAAAGAAAAAAGAGTAAAATCTTTATCCGATAAACAAATTGAACTTTATGGCAGATTGATTGAAAAAATTGTTATAGCAGCTGCCAAAGAATGCGGATTAGACAAGAATGCAATTGTTTGTGAAGACTTGGGTACACTTACCAATCCTGTTGATGCTGTAATGAAAAAATACGGATTACAGGGCATGAGATTGACCCAGTTTGTTGTTCCGGAAAAACCGGCACATCCATACAGATGTAAAAATATTACAGAAAATGTTTGGAATATGGTTGGAACTCACGATAATAATCCTATTGCGACTTGGGCAGAATCAATGATAAATACCCACGAAGGATACCTGCATGCTAAAAACTTGGTAGAGGATTTGTTTGCAGAAGCCGATAACAAGGATGATATTATCGTAAGATTAACTCAGGATAAAGAATATTTGACATTTATAAAACTGGTGGAAATCTTTGCTTCAAAAGCTAAAAATGTTCAAATGTTCTTTACTGACTTCTTCCAGATAAATGAAACTTATAATACACCCGGAACATCCGGTGACCAAAACTGGTCATTAAGACTTCCAAATAACTATAAGGAAATGACTCCAATTGATTTGCAGGCAATTCTAAAGCAGGCAATTTTATCAAGAGGAAAGGCATTTGCAGACAAGCATTCGGCACTGATTAATAAGTTATAAAACAGTAATGAATAAATAAAAAGAGGGAAACTAAAGTTTGTGGTTTCCCTCTTTTTATTTGATTTTTGTAATAAATTGTAACTATGAAACGAATTAGAGATTATGGCTGCGTTAGCTCAGTACAAAGATTATATGGATTTAGTTTCTGCCTTAAATAAAGCTATAGGTCAATTATCAACAATAACAAGGCAAGAACAATTAGAGCAGCAAGCTGCAGCAAGGGAAGGTGCTGAACCAACACCATCTGTAATAACTTCAGGTGGAATTTTTGACCAAGATTTTAATTTTGGGAATTTGTTTAATCAATAGTTAAACTTATTCTAAAAATTCCGGTAGGATTTCGTTGCTTAACATAGTTCCCTTGAGATTAAAAGCATAACCCTTGTCGGTTTTTATTATATAGTCAGAGTATTTTTCCAGTACTTTTCTATACTTTTTATCAAATATGACATTAAATTTTTCAAGAATTTTCTGTGTATTAACTCCTTCTGTCTTACGAAAACCCAAAAAAATCTCTTCTTCTAGCATTTCTTTTTGGTTTAGAACCCTGCCGTATTCTCGGATTGTTGGTTTATCCATGTATTCTTCTAATGTGCAATAATTTGAGTACCTTAAACCGTTTACATAACCATGTGCTGAAACTCCAAAACCGTAGTATTCTTCATTATTCCAGTAAGTCAGGTTATGTTTTGACTCAAAACTGTTTTTTGCAAAATTACTGACTTCATATCTGTTAAATCCTGCTTGAACTAATATTTTATTTATAATCTCATACATATCAGCCTGTGTATCTTCATCAGGAAGATTGTCAGGAGGTAATGTTCCCCATAGTGAACCTCCCTCAATTTTTAGTCCGTATGTTGATATGTGTTGAATATCAAGTGATAAAAATTTAGCTAAATCTTCCTTTATATTATCGGTTGTTTGGTTAGGAAGTCCATAAATTAAATCAAGACTAATATTTTTAAAACCTGATTTTTTAGCAAGATTAACAGTTTCTATTATTTGATGGGAGTTGTGTCGTCTTCCTATTAATTTTAGTAAGTTATCATCAAATGTTTGTGAACCAATGCTTAATCGATTAAAACCAATTTGTTTTAGTTCTTTAATATATTCTTCGTTTCCGTTTTCAGGATTTAATTCAAGTGTTATTTCTGCGTTTTCGGAAAAAGAGAATTTATTGATAATTTTTTGCAGTAAATTTACAGGAACAAGTGAAGGTGTTCCCCCACCAAAATATAAAGTATTGAGTTTTTCACCCTGATAATTCTCGTTGATTTCTTTTAGCAAAGAATAAATGTATCCTTTAATAAGCTCGGGTTTGTTAAAGGATATAAAGTTACAGTACTTACATTTATTCCCGTTACAAAAAGGAATATGAATATAACAGGCATTTGGCATAAAAAATCCCTCTTTGATACAGTTTTTAACTATTCATCAAGTTTTATAAAGTTTGAATCCCATCTTAAATCAAGATATTTAATCTTTTTGTTTAGCATTTTGACCTGTGGTACAAGAGTTCTTAATCTTTGAATTTTATCATAAACTCCTGCATTAAAACTTCCGACTCTTATATTAACTGTAGGTATTTTAACATATACGTCTTTTGGATCACGATAATCAATATATTCAACCTGCTCTCCTGAAGCATCTTCGACAAGCATTGCAAGTTTTTTAAAGTTATTCACTTTGGTTCTGTCCCAGCTTCTGTAATCATCACCGACACCGTATGTAATAATGCGGACAGTTTTAAACTCGGGTGGTAATGGCATGTAGTCGCGTCCGATTAGTTTCCCGTCTGATGAGAAGAATGCTATTGGCGGAACTTCAATTTCCGGAGCTATTGTTAGAGCAGGAGTTCTTTCTATAATAATTATTTTCAGTCTGGCAGGAAACCAAAAACGCCTGATATAAACATCTTGAACCGGCTCCAGCTGCTTTATGCTTTCTTTTAAGTTGTCAGTTTTAACTAAGAATATAGGTCTTGTTGATACCTTATTTCGTCTTAAAGCTGACAAAATTTTTTGTGGCGGAACTATTTTATTATTTACAACTTGTAATGCGGGACTGTCAAGATTGTCAAAAGCATTTGTGTGTAACCGCCATTGAGGCAGTTTAAGAAGCATGCAGCATAGAGTTACAAGAGTGACAAGGATAAAAAACTTCCATAGCACTCGTAAACGATTAAGTCTGCGTCGTGATTTTCTAACCTGACGTTCAAGTTTTTTCTGTTTATATCGACGTCTTTCTAAACGTCTTGGCTGTTGAAGTTCTTCGTCTGACATTATTTATTAAGTCCTACACTGTTTAGTATCATTAAAACAAGGTGGTCATAATCAATACCCATAACTTTCGCTTGTGCAGGTAAATCGCTTGTATCGGTCATGCCCGGATTAGTGTTTATTTCAAGAAAGTATGGTTTATTGTCTTTAATCATAAAATCAACTCTGGACACGCCGCTGCACCCTGCTGTTTGATGTGCCTTTACTGCAATATTTTTAACTTGTTCTGTTGCATCTTTACTTAGTCCGGTTGCAGGAACAATAAATGTCGATAAGCCTTTGGTATATTTAGCATCAAAATCGTACCATTCTGTTTTTGTTCTTATTTCTAAGATTTCTGTAGCAAATTCTTCACCTTGTTTCCCCAAAACACCGACTGTTACAAAGAATCCGTCAATAAATTCTTCTATTAATACATCATCATTATATTTTATGGCTTCATTATATGCAGCTTCAAGTTCTTCCGGTTTGTTAACTTTTGTCATTCCAAAACTCGAACCTTCTGATACAGGTTTTGTGATAAGTGGATATTGAAGTCCTTCAACAGCTTTTTGTATATCTTCGTTTTTCTTTACAAATACTGATTTAATTAATGGAATATCTTTGCAAGTAGCAAGAATTCTTTTTGTATATTCTTTGTTCATACAAATTGCACTGGACATAACGCCGCAGCCTGTATAAGGTATTTTTAGTATTTCTAAAATACCTTGTATGCATCCGTCTTCTCCGTATTTGCCATGCATTGTATTGTATGCGTATTCAAATCCTTTAAGATCGTTCATAACATTTGGAGAAACATCAACAAGTTTGGCATTTTTATATCCAAGTCTTTCAAGAGCGCCAAGAACATTCTTGCCCGAACGAAGAGAAACTTCTCTTTCGGATGACATTCCACCGCATAATACTGCAATTTTTGCTTCTAATGGCACAATATATTCCATAATTCTTCCTCTTTTTTAGTCTTATCACCAATAAACAAAATTTCGGGAGTAAGTTCAATGGTGTATTGTTTTTTTACTGCATTATACATCATTACCATAAGTGTCAGAATATCTTCTGATGTTGCATCTCCCTTATTAATAATAAAATTTGCGTGATTATCCCAGACTTTTGCCTGTGGTAAATCAAATGCTTTTACTCCGGCTTTATCCAACAATCTTCCCGCAGAATCGTTCTCCGGATTTTTAAAAACGCTGCCGGCGTTCGGATGAGCAAGTGACGGTTGAATGTTTTTTCTGAATTCAAGATTTCTGTCCATAAGAGCTTTTATCTCTTCAGTTGGAGATTTTTGCAGGTCAAATTCTGCATGAAGAAGAATATACCTTTCATCTTGCAGAAGTGAATGCCTGTATCCGAAGTTCATTTCCTGTTTTGTTTTATATACAACTTCTTTTGCGTTTTTATCATATAAACAGCATTGAACAAGCGTATCTGATATAGATTGACCATGAGCACCTGCGTTCATATAAATGCTTCCGCCAATTGAACCGGGGAATCCAATCATAAATTCAAACCCGCTTAACCCTTGTTCAGCTGCTTTTTGAGAAAGCAGAGGACCCTTAACACCGCATGAAGCAAACACCTTTAATCCTCTGAATTCAAACATATTAAGCTTTGTTGTTAAAATGATATTTCCGTTGTATCCGTTAGAAGATATTAAAACATTTGAACAATTACCGAGAACAATGTAGTTATCAATCTTATTAAGAAGTTCTACAAATTCGGATTGATTTTCAGGAAAAAAAACTTTTTTAACTTTTCCGCCAATTTTGTATGTTGTGTATTTTTTTATATCAAAATTCTCTTCTATTTGCAATTTAGCTCTCCGCAATCTTTTTCTTATTCTTTATATTCTTTTTCCAGTTCTTTACCTAAAACAGTTATTGTTCCGGCTCCAAGACCAATTACGACATTCCCGTCATGTAGTGAAGGCAGGAGTTTTCTTGCAACATCACCAATGCTTCCTGAAAGGTATTCTGAACCGCTAAGGTCTTCTGCAAAAAGTTTGCTGTTAATACCATCAATAGGGTCTTCCGAAGCTGCATAAACGTCTGTAACAATAACTCTGCCTGCTTCTTCAAATGCAGTTTTGAATTCATTCCACAAGCCTTTTAATCTTGTGTATCTGTGAGGTTGAAATACTGCTACAATGTTTTCTTTTCCAAATTTTGAAGCAGCTGCATCAAGAGTTGCTTTTATTTCAGTCGGGTGATGTGCATAGTCATCAAAGACTTCTATTCCGTCTAATTCGCAGACTTTTTGAAATCTTCTTCCCATTCCGGTAAATTCAACAAAGTAATCTTTTATGTCGTTAATATTAACATTAGCTTCACTCAAAGCTGCTATTACGGCAAGAGTGTTGTAAACATTGTGAATTCCTGATAACTGAATTTTTATTGATGTTATAAATTCATTCTTGTGATATAAATCAAATGTTGTGCATTCTTTAGTGTAAATAATATTTTTTGCAGAGTAGTCAGCATTTTCATTTAATCCAAATGTAATGAAGTTTCCGCTAAGTGATTGTGTACCTTTATTGTCAATATTCACAATAACTTTTTTAGAATTTGATATTGCAATATTGAAAGTTTTAATAAGGTCACTCATTCCGTTTTTGTAGAAGTCTAAATGATCTTCTTCCAGATTATTTATAACCAAAATATCCGGAGAATATTTAATGATAGTTCCATCACTTTCATCGAGCTCTGCTACAAAGAAATTCCCGTCTTTATGCTGTGCATTTGTGTCTAACCCCGGAACAATTCCTCCATCTACAAAAGAAGGCTCGAGACCTGCTTTATCAAGAACAAATGAGCATAAACCGCTTGTTGTAGTTTTTCCATGAGTTCCGGAAAAACCAATAAAGCATTTCCCTTTTTCCTGTGCCGATTCTGAAACTTTTCTGAGCAATCCTGAACGGTGATATATTTTTAAGCCTTTGGACATTGCTTGTAATACTTCAGGATTATCTTTTCTAATAGCAGAGCTAACAACAACGATTGAATCATCAGGTACGTTTTCTGCACTATGACCAATATGAATAGTCGCTCCGAGTTTTCTTAATTTATCAACATATTTTGTGTCTGTTATATCCGAACCGGAAACAGTATGACCTTCTTCTATAAGGTATTTTGCTAATCCGCTCATACCAATTCCGCCTATTGCTATAAAATGATAATTTGCCATTCTTCTTTTCTCCAAGTCTATGTCCTTAATTATATTATAAACGGGGGTATTTTTACAATATATTTTATTTCCGAAATACTGACAAAAACTCGTGTTTTTGATAAAAAATTCTGTTTATAATAAAATAATTTTTAGGAGATTGGTATGGTAAAGAAAGCTAAGACACCATTTGGAATACTTGCAGAGTCAGTCGGTTTGTACTTTTCGAATTTTGATAAATTTTTTAAGTACATGACATTTCCTGTGCTTGGACAAATTTGCGGACTTATTCTGGTATTTTTAACAACATATTTTTATACAATAAATATGCCCAAGCTTATTGACAAGTATCCTAATTTGAACAGTTTTAGTACATTGATTTTAATATCGATTTTAATATCACTTCCGGGACTTGCAATTTTTTGTAAAGCATTTTGGGAATACCTTGTAGCTTATGGTGCAGTTAATTCAATGCTTGAGAATATGTTGCGTTCAGGCAAGGTTTATGACTTTGAAGCGCATACAGAATTAATAAAAAGACGCTCTGTATCATTTATTGGCTTGTGGCTTTTATTCGGAGTATTTTCAATTTTTGCTGTATGTCCATTGATGTGGGTAGTATGTGCAGTTTTTGCTATTTATTTTGTTCTTGTTTTTCAGGTTTTTACATTTGAGCCTGAATTATCTCCGATTGGTTGTGTAAAAAAAAGTTTGTTACTTGTAAAGGGACATTTTGCTTCAACATTAGTACTTTTTGCTTTTGTAGGCTTAATTACATATATGCTAATTCCTCAGATTATAGTCAAAGGTTTAGATGCTATAGGTGTAAATATAGCTTTTTCTAATGCAATAATGCCCTTTGTAAAACTACTTCCCGAATTGGATTTTTCACAGTATGGTTTAGGTTCAATAACTCATTCAGATATAGCCTTGTTTACAATTGAAACAACAGTTGCACAGATATTAATTCAATATACATTACCCCTGCGTTCAATACTTTGGTCTTTGTGGTATAAAGAATTAAATAACGGACTTCCAAAACAAGAACTACCAATAACAAAGAAACGTAAATCTTCAAAACGTCCGAGCGAAAAACTTATGGAAGCGTCAAAGAAAAAGTATTCAAAAAAGAAACTTGATGATAATATTATTCGCAGGGCAATGGAAAAAGAAGATGATGATGAATAAAGCATTTTATAAATACGCACTAAAGAGGTATATATGAGTGAAAATACAGTAAGTTCAACAAAGCAGGAAAAGAGAGAAATTCAAAGACAAATAATATTAACTACAAATGAATTGGATTTTTTAAAAGATGTAAAAGCGGACAATAATAAAAAAGATTTTTTTTGTATTTTACTTTTTATAGTTGCTTTTTTCTTTATAAAAGTTCCATTTTGGACTTTTGTTTTAATAGTATCGGCTATTTATTTTGTATCTACAAGACGAGAAAGAGATAATTTATCAAAAGAAATTCTTGAAAAGCAGCATGAACTGGAAGAACTTGCTTCTAAAATCAAGAATTAACAGCAATAAAAGAGAGAATTTTATTTTTCATGTCCGTTGTATAATGTTCTTATGACTAGCTTGGATTATATGAATAACAAATTTGATGTAATTGTTGTTGGCGCAGGTCACGCAGGATGTGAAGCAGCAATATCAGTTGCACGCCTTGGGTGTAATGTTTTGCTTTGTACTCTTAATGTAGATAATATTGCGCTTCAGCCTTGTAATCCTGCTATCGGCGGTCCTGCAAAATCGACTTTAGTTAGAGAAATAGATGCTTTAGGCGGGGTTATGGGAGAGGTAGCTGATGCTACTTATCTTCAAATGAAAACCCTAAATTCTTCAAAAGGACCTGCTGTCAGAGCGTTAAGAGCGCAGTCTGATAAGAAAGAATATACACGCTATATGAGGAATATTATCGAAAGTACTGATAATATTTGGGTTAAGCAGACTTGTATAACAGATATAAAAGTTGAACATGGTGAAATCGTTGGAGCAATTGATGAATACGGTCTTGAATATTCTTGTCGTGCAATAATTCTTACTACAGGAACTTCACTGGAGGGTAAACTTTGGATTGGACTTAATTCCTATGATGGGGGACGACTTGGCGAACGTCCTGCAATCGGACTTTCTCAATCACTCAGAGATCATGGAATTATTACAAAGAAACTTAAAACAGGTACGCCTGCTCGTGTTGATAAACGAACAATTGATTATTCAAAAATGACAGTTCAGCCGGGTGATGAAGAATTAAGTTTTTATTCTTTTAAACCTAATCGTCCTATCCGCAAGCAATATCCTTGTTATTTAACAAGAACAAATGAAGAAACTCATGCAATAATCAGGGCAAATCTGGATAAATCACCAATGTATCAGGGGTTAATTCATGGTGTAGGACCTCGTTATTGTCCGTCTATTGAAGATAAAATTGTCAGATTTGCTTCTAATCCGTCGCATCATATATTTATTGAACCTGAAGGGTTAAATACCTATGAAGTTTATATCCAAGGCTTTTCAACAAGTTTACCGGCATGTGTTCAGGTAGAAATGATTCGTTCCCTGCCGGGGTTAGAAAAAGCACACATAATAAAGCCCGCTTATGCAGTTGAATATGATTATGTTCCTGCTGTTCAGACTCAGCATTCTCTAATGTCAAAGGATATTAAAGGACTTTTCTTTGCCGGACAAATTAACGGTACCAGCGGATATGAAGAAGCTGCTGCTCAAGGACTTATTGCAGGAATTAATTCAGTCAATTATATAAATGGTTCTGAACCACTGGAACTTTCAAGGGCATCTTCTTATACGGGTACTCTGATTGATGATTTGGTTACAAAAGATATTCAGGAACCGTATAGAATGCTTACTTCTCGTTCTGAATACAGACTTCTTTTAAGACAGGATAACGCTGATGAGAGATTGACCGAAATCGGACACAAAATAGGTCTTATTGATGATGTTCAGTACCAAAGATTTTTGGATAAACAGGACAATATAAAAAGAGAAATTCAAAGGCTTCAGGAAACAAAACTTCCTGCAACAGAGGGGGTAAATAGTGTTCTGGCTAAGTACGGTGAACATATCGAAAGCGGTATAAGGCTGGCAGAACTCCTTAAACGACCTAATATTAATTATGGTGTTTTTAAAGAACTTGATGAAGAAACTCGTACACTTAATATTTCGCATGATGTATCAGATGAGGTTGAAGTTCTTGTTAAATATGACGGATATATTAAACGTCAGTTGGCTCAGGTAGAAACAAGTGAAAAACTTGAAAAATACAGAATTCCTGCTAACATTGATTATTCAAAGATAACTCATATTTCAACCGAAACGAAAGAATTGCTTGAAAAAATCAGACCGACTAATCTTGCACAGGCTTCCAGAATTGGCGGCGTAAAACCAGCCGATATTTCAGTTTTAATGGTAATGCTGGGTAAATAACCCACTCCAAAATATACAATATTTTTCTACTTGTGATATTTTTCGCCTTTTAGAATTTTAAAAGCTCTGTAGATTTGTTCAACAAGAAGCAACCTTGCAAACTGGTGCAAAAATGTCATTTTGGACATGCTGAGTTTAAAATTGGCTCTTTGTGAAACTTTATCAGAAAGTCCGCAAGATGAACCTATTACAAAAACCAGTTCAGAAACTCCGCTATTTGTAATTTCGTTTATTTTTTGTGCAAAATCTTCTGATGATAATTGTTTACCATTGATTTCCATAGTTATTACAAACGAATTGTCCTTTATGTGGGATAAAATATTTACCCCCTCTTCATCCAGAGCTTTTTGAGTAAGGTTTTCATCTTTAATTTCAATCGGATTAAGCTCAACAATCTCAATAGAAGCATAAGGGGTAAGACGTTTCATAAACTCATCAATTCCGTCTTTTAAAAATTTTTCTTTAATTTTTCCGAGTGCAATAATTTTAATCTTAATACATCCCCCTCACCCCTGCCCTCTCCCATAGGGCGAGGGAGGTAACTATTTTACCTTATGCAATTATTCTAATTTTCATAATCTAATTCTATATTTATCCCTACTCATGCATATAAACACTTGTTGACGGGAAGGCAAATTCTATTCCTTCTTCTCTGAATCGGTGAATGATTTGTCTTATAATATTTCCTTTAATAACTTTGTATTTTGCCCAAGCTGTTTCAGAGGTATAAGCAAATAACCTTATATTAATAGAACTGTCTGCAAGTGCTTCTATTGAAGTAAACATACCTGAGCCTATTATTTTTTCATCATTCGTTGCTATATCTTTTAAAATTTCTACAGCTCTGTCTAACTTTTCATTAGAAGTTCCGTACTCAACACCAACCGTTATGTCAATTTTTCTTTTTTTGCATTTTGAAACATTTGTTATTGCTTCATTGGCGATTGTATTATTAGGAACATTAACTACAAAATTGTCCAAAGTTCTTATTGATGTGGAGCGAAGATTTATTTTTTCAACATACCCTTCAATATCATCAAACTTTATATAGTCACCTATTTTATATACTCTATCTCCCAATAACCCGAGAGAACCAAAAACGTTACCAATCGCCTCTTTTGCCGCAAAACCTACAGCTAAACCGGTAATTCCGAAACCTGCTATAAGTGATGATACATTATATCCGAAGCTTTGCAAAAATCCTGCCAGAAGCATAAATATAATTATTGCTTTCAAAACTTTTATTAGTATCGGTAATAAATTCACCAGAGAAGAATCCGAATGTTTTTCTCTTAATTTACTTGTAATTTTAAATTCAAGCGTGTCTATAATCTTATTAATCGCAATTATTAAAGCAATATTAATAGCCACACCAATAATAAACGGAGAGTGTTTTCCCAAAAAACTAAAAATTGGTTTAGCTATCGTATTAAAAATATCATCAATCATTTTTCATATTTCCTTTTTTTATTAAACCCCTTTGCGTTTTCTTAATTCCTCCAATTCACTTTGGAATGGTGAAATTTTTGTCAATTTGTCCATAATAATAGGCATATTTTTAATAACATAGTCAATATCTTTTTCTTCAGTAAATCTTGAAAGTGAAAATCTTATTGAACCATGCAACGCAGTAAAAGGTATTCCCATTGCTCTTAAAACGTGGCTTGGCTCAAGAGAACCTGATGTGCAGGCGCTTCCTGAACTTGCACAAACACCGATATCTGATAAGTGAAGAAGAATTAATTCTCCCTCAACATATTCAAAACCAATGTTTGTAGTATTTGGAACTCTGTTGGTAATTCCTGTGTTCAAACGTGCGTTGAATACATTTTGTAAAATACCGGCTTCCAGTTTATCACGCAAGCGTTTAACTTCTGTTAATTCGTGGTTCATATTTACCCCGGCCAGTTCTGCTGCTTTTCCCATACCAACAATGTATGGAACATTTTCTGTCCCAGCTCTCATGCCTCGCTCTTGATGTCCGCCGTTAATGAGTGGTGTTAGTCTTACATCAGGTTTTACATATAATGCGCCAATACCTTTCGGAGCGTGGAATTTATGTCCTGAAACACCAACCATATCAATTTTAGTATCTTTAACATTCATCGGGATTTTACCAGCAGCCTGAACACCGTCAACAAAAACTCTTGTTTCCGGACATTTTGATTTAACGTATTCTGCAATTTCTTCAACAGGATGAATAACGCCGGTTTCATTGTTTGCCCACATTACAGATACTAATGCAGTGTCTTTTCTCAGCTTTTCTTTAAGTTCGTCTACATTAAGTTCGCCTTGAGCGTTAACGCCAATATAGTCAACTTCATATCCCTGTTTTTCAAACCATTTATAGGTATTCAAAACACAAGGATGTTCAACTTTCGTAGTTATTATGTGGCGTTTTTCTTTGTTGCAGTTTAGAACTCCCTTTATTGCCATATTAGCAGATTCTGAACCGCAAGATGTGAAGAATATTTCTTTTTCGTCTTTTGCTCCAAAAAAGTCACGCATTTTTACTCTTGCTTCTCTGATAGCTGAGGCAGGCTTCTTTGCAAAATCATACATACTTGAAGGATTTGCGTATTCTTCACTTAAAAACGGAAGCATTTCTTCCAAAACTTTTTTATCGGTTGCTGTCGTTGCATTATTGTCTAAATATATCATATTTTGCCTCTTTTTGTTTTGTTGTGTTGGGGTAGAAACCCCAACCTACAGTATCTACCTTTCTCCCTCTCCTTTTGAGAAGAGGTTTGGGGTGAGGTAATATTCTCACTCCTTTTGTTTTTGTTGGGCAAGTATGCCCGACCTACAGTTATCCTATTTATTTTTGTCAGGCATCGCCTGACAATAACTTCTTATGTAATTTCTACTAAATCTGTTTCTATTAATTTGTAAAAATTCTCATCCAAATTATGATAATCCGATATATTTACCACATAAGGTAAATTGCTCTTATCAAATTTATCTTTTATATCATTAATATCACTTAAATTAGCTAATTCAATTCCTCTTACCATAATATCTAAATCGGAAAGAAAGCGAAAATTACCTTTTACTCTTGAACCGTAATAATAAAAATTATATTTATCTTTGTATGGTTCAAGAACAGATTTTATAATATTTTCTTCATTTTCTGTTACACCCTTAATTGGCATTTTCTGTTTCCTTTAATTTAGATATTAAAAATTCTGTATCTTTTAAAAAATCAGGAACTAAATCAACCAAAGTTCTCGCTTTGACTAAATTGTATTCGTGAGCAGTATTATTACGTTTTTCGTAATAATTTCTCCACCTTTCCCAATCTTCAGCATACCCATACCCTTGCATAAATCTAAATATATTGTTCATAGTTAACTCTGCATCGGTTTTACCGTATTTTTGAATCAATATTTTTTTTACCAATTTCCAAGCAGTTTCAAGAGTGTATTCAAATCTTTTTACGCAAGAATCAGCAATATACTCTAGAAAAACAGAAGTTTGATTTCCTTCATAGTCTTTATAACATTCATTGAGTGTTGAATATGCGTTTTCAAGATTTGTTATTTCTATCATACATTTCCTTTCTCCCTCTCCTTTTGAGGAGAGGGGTGGGGTGAGGTAATATTCTCACTCCTTTTGTTTTTGTTGGGCAAGTATGCCCAACCTACAATTTTTTATTTTATTATAAGTTTGTAGTTTGTAGGTTGGGGTTTCTACCCCAACAAAACTATACTTGTTCAACCTCAAGATTCTTGTCAACTTTGTCTTTCAAAATTGATTCAACAAAAGTTTTTATTGTCATTCTTGAATTTTTGCATCCTTGGCACATACCTGTTAATTTAACTTTTACTTTGTTTCCGTCTAAATCAACAAATTCAATATCACCGCCATCTTTTTGAAGTTCGGGTGAAATCTGCTGTTCAATAACTTTGCTTATTTTAAGTATCTTTTGTGTGGCAGTAAGCGGAGCTTCTTCCTTTTTGCTTTCAGCTTTATAGTATGTATCAATAATATCTTGAATTGTACCTTTGCATCTTCCGCAAGCACCGCCTGCTTTTGTATAATTTGTTACTTCTTCTACGGTCTTTAGCCCATTAATTTTTATTGCTTCCCAAATTTGATTTTCTGTTACATTAAAGCAAGTACAAACAATCTTATCTGCGGTTTGGGGTAAATCTTCTTGTATGTCATCTTCCCCATAATATTTTTTAAGAGCATCTTCTAATGCTTCGTGTCCCATAACCGAACAGTGCATTTTTTCTTGCGGAAGTCCGCCAAGCTCTTCTGCAATATCTTTATTAGTAATCTTTTTAACTTCGTCTAATGTTTTACCGATAATCATTTCTGTTAAAATACTTGAAGAAGCGACTGCTGAACCACATCCGAATGTTTGGAATTTTGCGTCAACAATTTTATTGCCATCAAGTTTTAAATACAATTTTAGTGAATCGCCGCAGGCAAGCGAGCCTGCTTCTCCTATTAAATCTGCGTTATCTATTTTCCCTACATTTCTTGGGTTTCTATAATGATCTAATACCTTCTCTGAATAATCCCACATATTTTATACCTCGTGATTTGTGTAATCTTTATTTAATTTTATATCAAAGAAAGATTATTTTATATTGCCTAAATAAAAATTTAATTATTTATTAACAATTAGAGTGTGCGGAAAAAGTCGAAAAATGACAATTTTTCGAACTTTTTCAAACACGGCCTAAAGTGTGTGAAATGCGGGTCGTGTGCGGGATAGCACACGACCCGCATTGAAACCGTTCTATGGAGCTTGCGAGAAAAATTTTAATTTTTCCGCAAGCTCATCAGAGCAATTTTTTTAACAGGCTATACTTTTATATATAATGAGTTATAATATAACTTGAAAAGGGAAAAGGGATTAAAATGACAGAAAGTTTAAGCAGTGCAAGCAGTGTTTCAAGGCAAGTTTTTGCAGAGATAAGAGCTGCGTTTAATGCTTATTCAAAAAATACACAATCATCAGAAGATGATGAAAATAAAAAAGTTTATACAGACAGAGGACAAGTTACAAGAAAAGCTCTGGCTGATATACAAGAAAATTTTCCGAGAAAAATTGAAACAGAGGATGAAACTGAAACAGAAACTAATAATGAGAATACACAGGTTCAGACTCAATCTGCTCAGACTAATAGCACTCAGACTCAGGAAACAAATAATAATGTAAGAGTAGAAGCAAAACAATTTACCTTACCTAAAAATACAGATACAATTATTGCTGAATTAAAAAGAAATGGTTTGCACAGAACACTCTCTGCTTATGACATTGCTGATAAATACAGTATCTCTTATATGAAAGCAAGGGAAATTCTTGATAAAGTCAATCAAGACAGTAACGGATTTATCAGAGAATACAAATTGCCTGAAAATTCAACAATTTCATACAAAGTTTAGGAGTAGGGGCAGGGGTAGGGGTAAATATCATAGGGGAAAATACTTTAGAACTAAATATTTGATAAGTAAGATAAAGCTTACGGTTTAATTGAGTTCTGACGAATTGATTGCCTGCTGTCTTTTTTCTTCTTCTTTAATAAATTCGCAATCGGCTTCCAGACGTTTGTCTTCCATAGCGTCAATCAGTTCATGAATGTCTTTGATTTGTCCAAGTTCAAAACCAACTTCCGCAAGCAAAACACAATCGTTGCACAGCCTATGATGTCCGTATGTTACTGATCCTGCCATATCTTTTACCCCACCGCAAGCATCACAAGTAAAAAACTCATGTTCACAATCAGGGTTTTCTTCTATATCATCAAGCCGCATTTGTTCAACGACTAATTGCATTTCCTTAACAATTTCTTCTTTTGATTTCATTATTTTGATACCTCACACAGCGTTTTCATCTCTTTAACAGCTTTTTCCAAGCCTACAAAAACGGCTCTTGAAATAATTGAGTGACCTATATTTAATTCTACAAGATTTGGTATTTCATGCATTCTATGTACGTTATCATAGTTTAAGCCATGCCCTGCGTTAACCTTTAGACCAAAGTTTTGAGCAAAAACAGCCGCACCCTTTAAGTCTTCAAAAGCTTTTTCTTCCTCTGGTGTTCCGTATACGTTTGAATATCTTCCTGTATGAAGTTCAATAAACGGTGCACCTGTTTTTGATACGGCTGAAATTTGGTCTATATCAGGGTCAATAAAGAAACTTACTTCAATTCCCTTATCAATAAGAGGTTTTGTAAATTCAATTGCCCATTTTAACTGTCCTGCAACATCAAGTCCGCCTTCTGTAGTAAGTTCTTTTCTTTTTTCAGGAACGATACAAACTGCGTGAGGTCTGATTTTTAGTGCAAATCTTTGCATTTCTTTTGTCATTGCCATCTCTAAGTTAAGACGAACTCTCGGCATCATTCTTATAGCTTCAACGTCTGCATCTTTGATATGACGTCTGTCCTCTCTTAAATGAGTAGTAATTGATGCAACACCACAATCCTTACAAATTCTGACAGCTGTTAAAATATCAGGGTCATTTCCCCCTCTTGCATTTCTGAGTGTTGCAACGTGATCTATATTTACACCTAATAACATTTTATTTACCTCTTTTCAATGATTTCATTTTATTCAATTTTAACAAAGCTGTATATGTTGGCAAAATTGTAATATTATTATCCGCGATTTGTCCTACATATTCAACAGCTTTTTCTATATCACCAATTACTTTAATGTTATTTACCCCAACTCCTGCATATTTAAGACGAAGAGCCATGTCATTTGCTCTTGAGCCTGACACTACAATCTCATGTCTATTTACTCCTACCCCTTCAAATTCCGCATCCCAAAGCCATGAAACATCACGCCCGTCTGCGTAATTGTCGTTTATTATGATTAATAAATTAGAGTCTAAATCAACGGTTTTAAGAACTTCATTAGCACCTATCGGGTTTTTGATTAACTGAATAAGCGTTCTTTTACCGTTTAGATATTTTACTTCGCTTCTTCCAAATGCTACCTTAAAAGTTTTTATATTTTTTTGTATTTTATCGGTTTCAATTCCGAGTTCTTTACAAAGTGAAATTGCAGCAAGTGCATTATATGCGTTAAATAAGCCTACTAGAGGAACTTCAAATTCTTCACCGTTAACATTTAAAACGGAATGAGTTTTATACAATGTGACGTTAGCCTTGTATTTAGGTTCCGGTCTGTGGTAGCCGCAATCACAATAATAATGCCCCTGTTGAGCGTAGAACTTTTTATTATACACCAAAGGTTTCCCGCAATTAGGACAATTAAAAGCCTCTTCTGTATGACTTTCTGACGGTTTTAAACCATCTTCATACGTTACTCCCTGAACCCCGTAAAATATACATTTACTCCCACCTGTAAAACTTGATACAAGCGGGTCATCAGCATTCAAAAGAAGCGTTAAATTTGGTTTCATATCAATACCGTTTTGAATAAATCTTTTTGTCGTGGCAAGTTCGCCATATCTGTCTAATTGGTCACGAAAGAGGTTTGTAACAACAAGATAATCTGCTTCAAAGTTTTTGTATATTACTTCCAAAAATGCTTCATCTGATTCAATAATTGAATAATCATATTTTTCCAATGGGTTTAATTCCGTTGCAAGAGCATTAACCACGCCTTGTATCATATTGGCTCCAAGTGCGTTATTAATAACTGAATTACCGCTTTCTTTCAACAAATGAGAAATTAATCCTGAAGTTGTTGTTTTTCCGTTTGTTCCGGTAATATTAATCTTTGTTTTTATATATTTATTAGCGTGAGATAAAAAATCAGGACAAAGTTTCAGAACAATTTTTCCGATAACGGAAGTTCCGCCCGTGAGCTTTGTTATATTCAATCCAAGCTTTATTGCTTTTGCTAAAAATAATGATAATAAAAATTTCCCCCTCAAAAATCCCCCCTATAAGTGTATTTAAAAATTGTTTAATATGAATTATAATCTATAATAATACAAAAAAGGTTTATTAGCATGGTATTTTATATTTTTACATTTATAGTTTTTATTGCAGAATTAATTATCGGAACGACTTTGCTGCTTTATCTTGTTAAATTAAGCAAAGAGTTAAGGAAGTATAATTCATTAGTTGAAGCAATAAAGCCAAACTTAAAGGATTTATTAAAAACAGTGCGTCAGATTTCTGAGCAGATGCTCAAGTTTGCTCCACTAATAACAGAACAGATAAAATCAGCTTTTATGAGTATTGTTATCGGACAGCTTAAAAACGCTCTGGGTGCAGCTACTTTTTGGCTTGTTAAGAGAGAAGTTGAAAAACATGCCGGATAAAAAATTCGGGTAATATTGGTACTTTAATAAGTTGAAAAAACATGGTACAATACATTTGCGTGTGAATAATAAAATAGGAGATGTAATATATGTGCGAGAAAGATAAAACCTCAATTGGTTTTGGAGTAGGATTACTTTTAGGTGTCATTGGCGGTATTGTAGCCGGTGTTCTTTATGCTCCAAAATCAGGTGAAGAGATGAGAGAAAAGGTAAAGGATACGGTTTGTGACTTGGCAGAAAAATATTCACCTGAAGTAAAGGAAGCTAAAAAACAGGCCAAGGAGTCAATTGACTTGTTAAAGTACAAGTTAGAAAAACAATACAAAAAAATTGGTAGTATGCTTAAATCAAAAAAAATGAGAAAAGCAAAAGAACTTGAAAGTGAATCAAACTTCAACTTTGACCACGACTAGGGGTAAAGTGGTAAATATTAATAAAAGAGAATACATCCTCCACGCCCGTAAGTTAAACAAAACTCCAAATATAACAAATAAAATACAGACCGGGCATATTTGCCCGAAATAATAAGAAGGAATAATAATGGAAATAGGACAATTATATCAAGGTTTAACTTTTTTAGCTTATGCAACAGGTATTATTGTAATTCTTGTTGGCATAATGTTAGTAAAAGTTTTGTTTGAACTGTCAAAATTGACAAATAATATTAATGAAACAGCTGATATAGTAAAAAAAGAACTCATTCCAACTCTGAAAAATGTTAATAAATCAGTAGAAATAGTCAGTGGAATTATTATTAAAGCTGAAGAAGGCGTGAATAAAGTAAAAACTTTTGTTGCAAACTCACCGCTTAAAATTTTAACCAAATTATCAACAGTTGCAGGAACTGTAACAAAAGGCTTTTTCGGCGGATTGTTTGCCGGTTTAAAGATGTTTGGTAAAAAGAAGTAAGCAAATAAGACAATTCAAAAAACTTTTCAATCGGTTAAACTAAGATTGAAACGTATAATGTGTAAGTAAAGATAAGGAGAAAATATTATGTCAGTAACAAGATTTTTAGCAGGTTTTGCAATTGGTGCAGCAATCGGTGCAGTAGCAGGTGTTTTATTAGCACCAAAGTCAGGCGAAGAAACAAGAGAACAATTAGGAAAAATGGCATCTGATTTAGCAGATAGAACAGACGAAACAGTTCAGGATATAAAAAGAAAAGCAGATGATTTAATCTCTGAAGCACAGGAGAAAAGCGAAGAGATTATTAATAAACTTCAGGGTATGCTGAATAAGGATAAAGGCGAAGAAGCTTAAGTTATATAAAATGAGTGATTAATAAGTCACTCATTTTTTTTCGTATTTTAAAGTAGTCGTTTAGGAAATTTTATGCAAAAAGTAATAAAATTATTATCGATTATTATACCTGTTATATTTTTGTGTTTTATAACCGGATGTACAAGTATAAAAAACAGTATTTTTTCGAATTCACAAACTGCAGCGTCTGTTTATTTTCATAAAGGTGTATATATGATTTCTTCTCCTGACCAAAAAATTTCATACAAAGATTTTTATATTTTTTATGACGAAAAATCCGGTTACACAGAGGACAGTGAGATGGGTATTGGTTTACCGTTTTCATGCGTGCAGACGGATAATGCCGTAAAATTTAGATTTGGAGGTTCAGAGGAACCTGAAGAAGTATTTAATGTAAAACATGCAGAAAACGGTGTTATTACAGGTTCTTTTGCGGATGGTAAGATGCTTGTATTTACTCCTGTTCCGGAAGCTAATCCTGATAAATTTGATGCCATTGAATATGCTAAAAGTAAAAAGTAATTTCAGCTATTAGTTTATGCGTTTGACAATAAGAATGAATTTGTAATTTCAAAACTAAAATTATTATCCGTTGAATTAATTATGATGAAATATATACTTAAAATGACCGAGGTGTGTACTTAATTATATTACACAACACTTGAAACTTTTAAAAAATGATTTATAATATGAATATAGTAAAGAGTGTATAAAGGACAGTAGGTCATGAGTTTACCCCTGAATAGTGTAGCAACCTCATCTTTGAGCGGTTTACAATCATCATTAATAAATTCAAAAACATCAGGTATAAATCAAAATACCAATAAATTAAATAATAATTCAGCATATTACGCCAAAAAAGGCGAACCTATGTACATGAAAGAAATGGATGCTGATGAAGATGGCGTTGTTTCTTTTGACGAATTTAGAGATTATTGTAAAGAAAATGATATTTCACCAAAACAAATGGTGAAAATGGTTGAACAAGCTAATAATTATCGGACTTTGCAGGCAAATGAAAAAGCTTCCGAAAATATTAGTAAGAACTTAATAAATCATCAAACTGATTCCAAATCAAATTCAATTACTCCGATAGATGTTAAACCAACAGATGGTTCAAGTAATGTTTATGCAAAACGCGGCGATTCCAAGTACGACGAAGCAATGGATGCCAATAGTGATGATAAAGTTACTTACAAAGAGTATATTGATTACTGTAAAGAGCATGCCAAAACAAAAGAACAAAAATCAGATACAAAAGTAGAACAATCTGATGACGGAACATTTAAAACCTCAAGTGCAAGCAAAGCTGCGGCTGCTTATGCAAAATCCGAAGCGGAAGCTCCTGAAGGTAAATACGAATATGAGGCTTAATTTTATCCCTTTAAGTACGCTTCAATAAATCCGTCTAAATCACCATCCATAACGGCATCAACATTGCCCATCTCGAACCCTGTTCTGTGGTCTTTAACCATTTTGTACGGATGAAAAACGTAAGAGCGAATTTGCGAACCGAAGTTTATGTCAAATGCTTCACCCTTTAGTTCTGCAAGTTTCTTCTCGTGTTCTCTTTGTCGGAGTTCAAGCAGTTTAGAAGCCAGCATTTGCATTGCATTTTCTTTGTTTTGAAGTTGAGAGCGTTCTTGCTGGCATTTTATAACAATTCCTGTAGGTTTGTGCAAAATCCTTACGGCAGTTTCAACTTTATTAACATTCTGTCCGCCGGCTCCGCCTGAACGCATTGTATCAACTTCCAAATCTTCAGGAGGAATTATAATAGTTTTTTCATAATCAGGGATAATTGGTGAAACTTCACATGATGCAAAACTTGTCTGACGTTTTCCGTTAGCATTAAATGGGGATATTCTTACAAGTCTGTGAACCCCTTTTTCTGCCTTTGAGTATCCGTAAGCATATTTTCCTGTAATCTTAATCGTTGCAGATTTAATGCCGGCTTCTTCACCATCGGATTTATCGATTAATTCAACTTTCCATCCCTTTGTTTCTGCCCAGCGTGTATACATTCGAAGAAGCATGCTTGCCCAATCCTGTGCATCCGTTCCGCCAGCTCCTGCATTTATTGTCAAAAATGCGTCTGCTTCATCATATTCTCCTGATAACATTTTTTGTATATCGTATTTATCCAGTTCTTTTTCTAACAAACCAAGTTGAGATTCGCTTTCTTTTATAAGCTCTTCATCACCAATCTCTTGTGCAGCTTGAGCATCCTCTATAATGCTTTCCCAACGGGTAAATTTTTCTATTGTATCTTTTATCTCACGAACTTTCTGACCAAGTTCGTTGGCTAAATTCTGATTAGACCAAACTTCGGGTGACTGTAATTGTTGTTCAATTTTTTTTTGTTCATCAAGAAGTAGATTGAGATTTACACAATCTTTATTTTTATTTATACGTTCTTTTATTTCTTCTACATTCATAAACTACAATTACTCCTGTAATAATCTATTGATTATATTTAACAATTATAATTCCCTCTCCTTTGGGGGAGGGTTTGGGGAGGGGGCTAATTTTTGCAAATTTCAACCAACTCCACAATTTGTTTATGTATATTTTCTATTGTATCAGAGGAATTAATAACTTTCACTCTTTGCGGTTCTTTTTTTGCAATCTCTAAAAAACCTTGTCTAACTCTTTTAAAAAACTCAATTCCGGCTGATTCCATGCGGTCTTTTTCTTTTCCGACTCTTTTCATGGATGTTTCAACATCAACGTCAAGAACTATTGTTAAATCAGGCTTCAGACCGCTAGTTGCAATAGTATTTAGTTGGTATATTCTTTCTAAATTAAGTCCCCTGCCATAACCTTGGTATGCTACAGTTGAATCAGTGTGGCGGTCGCATAATATAATTTTACCATCTTCTAAGGCAGGTTTAATTATGCAGTCAACGTGTTGCGCTCTGTCAGCAAGAAACAAAAATGACTCGCAATTTGGAGAAACTTCACCGTCATAATTTAATAATATCTCTCTAAGTTTTTCACCCAAACCTTTTGCTCCGGGTTCTCTTGTAAGCAAAGTCTTATATCCTTTACCAGATAAATATTTATTCAAAAGTTCTATCTGAGTTGTCTTACCGCAGCCGTCACCGCCCTCAAATGTTATAAATAATCCCTTTTTCATTATTGTTAAAACATCTCCCTATAGTTTAATTATATCAGAAAGAACATAAATAAAAAGCCGAACTCTTTAAAGCTCGGCTTTTTTATTCTTAAAATAAATAATTTATACAATACCTTGGCATTTCATTGCTTCAGCAAGTTTGTCAAACGCGGCAAGATTTGCACCAGCAACGTAGTTACCTGCACATCCGTATTTTTCTGCATTATCTCGACAAGCATTGAATATATTAACCATAATGCAATCAAGTTTTTCTATAACTTCATCAAATGTGTAATAATATCTCATACTGTTTTGACTCATCTCAATAGCTGATGTTGCAACACCGCCGGCATTTGCAGCTTTTGCAGGACCTACCAAAACACCTTTTTCAAGTAAGTAATCTGTTGCTTCTTGTGTGCAAGGCATATTAGCGCCCTCTGCTACAGCTAAAACTCCGTTTTCAACAAGTTTTTTAGCAGAGTTTAGAGTAACTTCGTTTTGAGTAGCACAAGGAAGCGCGATATCGGTTTTAATCGTCCAGATTGGAGAATCTTCAGATGTTCTTTCCATATACTCGGCATCAGGATGTTTATCCAAATATTCTTTAATTCTTCCGCGTTTAACTTCTTTAATATCTTTAATTAGTGGTAAATCAATTCCGTTTTTATCGTAGATACAGCCGTTTGAATCAGACATTGCAACAACATTTGCACCGTATTCCTGAGCTTTTTGGCAAGCATAAATTGCAACATTACCTGAACCGGAGATTGTAACTGTTTTACCTTGGAAACTTTCGCCTTTAGTTTTAAGCATTTCTCTTGTGAAGAAAACTAATCCAAACCCTGTAGCCTCTGTTCTGCCTAAAGAACCGCCGTAGCATATTGATTTACCTGTTAACACACCGCCCTCATAAGCATCTCTAATTCTTTTGTATTGACCGAATAAATATCCGATTTCTCGTCCGCCTACACCAATATCACCGGCAGGAACGTCAACGTCATGACCGATATGTCTGTATAATTCTGTCATAAAACTTTGGCAGAACCTCATAATTTCATTATCAGATTTTCCTTTTGGATCAAAATCACTTCCGCCTTTACCGCCGCCTATAGGCAAACCTGTTAAAGCGTTTTTAAATATTTGCTCAAAACCTAAAAATTTCATAATACTTTGGTTTACTGTAGGGTGAAAACGCAAACCGCCTTTATAAGGACCTATAAGAGAACTGAATTGAACTCTGAAGCCTTTATTAACTTTGACTTCACCTTTATCATTAACCCAAGGAACTCTGAATGATATGATTCTTTCAGGTTCAACCATTCTTTCTAAAATGGCTAATTTTTCGTATTCAGGATGTTTATCAACCAAATGTTCAACAGAACATAAAACTTCTTTAACTGCTTGTAAATATTCAGGTTCACAAGCGTATTTCTTCTCTACGTCATTAAGTACCCTAGTTATGTATTCGTTCATACTTCTCTAATCCTCTTATCTATTGTCTTACAAAGGAGATTTTTAATCCCTTATTTACCCCTTTATACAATATTTTTTTTTTAATTGCAATAGAAATTACAAAAACTTTATAAAATTTTTATATGGTGGGGAGGGGTAAGTATATTTTGGTTTGTCATAAAGTATTTGCTCCCTCTCCTCAAAAGGAGAGGGTGCAAATGTTGTCATTGTGAGGCTCGTTAGTAGTAGTTTTGTACCTCCCCTCAGTAGGGGAGGTTAGTTGTCATTGTGAGGCTCGTTAGTAGTAGTTTTGTACCTCCCCTCAGTAGGGGAGGTTAGGTGGGGTGTTTGTTAAAACTAATACAATCAAAACTCATTAACACCCTCCCCAACCCTCCCTAACTAGGGAGGGAAAGAATAAACCTCACCCCAACCCTCTCCTCAAAAGGAGAGGGTGCAAATGTTGTCATTATGAGGCTCGTTAGTAGTAGTTTTGTACCTCCCCTCAATAGGGGAGGTTAGGTGGGGTGTATATTGAAACTTATTCAATCATAATTAACACCCCCTCCCTTGGGACTCTGCCGAAAGAAAGGTAACTAGCGACCTGTGAGCAGAGTGCGAAGCCTAAAAGACTTGAAAACAATAATTTTATTCAAGTCTTTTTGCATAGACACGTTTAATGCGAACAGGTCAAGACAAATGTCACGTTTCTTGAGAGGTAGGTTAAGGAAGAGAGTTTTTATAGGTAGACTAAAGTCTACCCTACTACTTTGAATTTACCCCTAATCAAAATCAATCAAGTCAGTCATTTTAACTTCTAAAATGTCAGCAAGTTGAAATAATTTTCTAAGGCTTAAAAACTTTAAACCATTTTCTACTCGACAAATATAATCTTCTGATAAATCCATAGCAGTTGCTATATCAATCTGCCTGTACCCTTTTGCTTTCCTGAATTTTTTGATATTGTTTCCTAATAATTTTAATCTTGACATATGGTCTATTATTCCATATTATATTAATAACAATTCGACCTATAAGTCCATATTAAGAAAGGAATAACATGACTGAAGATGAAGTTTTAAAAATATTTGGTGAAAATGTTAGAAAACAAAGGGAAAAAATGAATATTACAATTAAAGAATTATCACAAAAAACTAAAATCAGAGAACAATATTTAATAAAAATTGAAAATGGCAGTGCAGTCAACTTGCCGTTATCTTATGTTTTTATATTATCAGAAGGGTTAAAAACAAAACCACATATTTTATGCTTCGGAATTTAAAATATCTCAACAAAAAAAGAACCCCTTTTGGAGTTCTTTTTTGTATATATTGAGGGTATTTGCAATAAATCCCTTACATTTACCCCTATCTCTTTGAGAATTGGAATCTCTTACGAGCTCTTTTTCTACCGTATTTCTTACGTTCTTTAACACGTGCATCACGAGTTAACAAACCTTCTGCTTTAAGAACATTTTTGTATTCTTCGTTAGATTTAAGTAATGCTCTTGAAATACCATGTCTGATAGCAGCTGCCTGAGCAACGATACCGCCGCCTACAACTTTTGCTCTAACATCATATTTTTCTTGGTTTTCAGTAAGAACTAAAGGTCTGTACATCATCATTTCTACTGATGGCATGTTGCCGATATAATCAGCCAATTTCTTTCCGTTAACGAAAATTCTGCCTTTACCTTTTACAAGTTTAACAACTGCGATAGCGCATTTTCTTCTGCCTGTTGCCATAATTTCTTTAGAATCTGCCATAATTACTTAGCCTCCTTTTCTAACAAAATTGGCTTTTGAGCAGCATGAGGATGCTCAGAACCAGTGTAAACTTTTAACTTAGTGAATTGAGTATCGCCTAAAGTATTGTGTTGTAACATACCTTTAACAGCTTTTTCAATTAACTTAGTTGCATCTTTTTCACGAACTTCTTTTACAGAAGCTGCTTTTAATCCACCCGGATAACCTGTGTGATGATAATAGATTTTATCTGTTTCTTTATTACCTGAAACTAACACTTTTTCAGCGTTGATAACAATAACGAAATCGCCTGTATCAACATTTGGAGTGTATTCAGGTTTATTTTTACCTCTTAAAATGTTTGCAACACGAGTAGCTAAGCGACCAAGGATTTCTCCTTCAGCGTCGATTAAATACCATTTTCTTTCTACTTCAAGAGGCTTTGCTGAATATGTTTTATTTGACATTTTCTTTTTCCTTCTTGTTTCTGTACTTCGGGAATAGCGATTAGTGAGCCGTTATTCGAGGTTATAAAACCGATTCACAATATTTTCACAATCAGTATTCCACTTTAATTAATGTAAGTCCAAAGGGACTTACTGTTTGCCCAGCCTTGCGGCGGTCATGTGCTTCAAGGACTTCTTTCATATACTCCACAGGGAGTTTGTGACCTTCTATCTCAAGAAGCGTACCGACTATAGTTCTTACCATATTATAAAGAAAACGATTTCCTACAAGATGGATATAAACTCTGTCGCCTTGTTTTTCAACTTCAGCTTTGGTTAATGTACAAACTTTGCTCGGGTTTAGCGTTCCGGAACTTTTGAAACTTGAAAAATCGTGTTCTCCCAATAAGAAGTTCAAAGCGGTTTGCATCCGCTCTACATCCAATTCGTACTTTACTCTTAAGATATCACCGTCAAACGCTTGTTTATAACGTCTGTTAATAAGTTCATATTTGTAATATCTCGCCTTCGCAGACTTTTGAGCATGAAACGAAGAGGGAACAATTCTCAAATTGTCAACCGAGATGTCAGCAGGAAGTATTTCATTTATATGATAGATAAAACTTGAAGCAACAATTTCTTTATCTGTGTCAAAATGAATAACCTGCCCAATTGCGTTAACACCTTTATCGGTTCTTCCGGAGAAGATTGTTTTAACCTGTCGGTCTTGTTTATTTATTCGCTTTGCCGTAGTGTTCGCCATGCTCGGAACACTCTCGTGTCCCGACTCCGGCTTACACCGGCTATCGCGTATCAATGTGCTTAATGCTCTTTCAAGTTCACCTTGTATTGTAGGTTCTTCAATTTGCTTGCCATTTACAAACTGAATTTGGCTTCCTGCATAATTTTTGCCCCTATACTGAACATCCAGAGCGTATCGCATTAACTATACCAATTGAATTAATGCCATCTCAGAAGCATCACCTCTGCGAGGCGGAAGTCTGAAGATTCTTGTATAACCACCTTGTCTTGAAGAATATTTAACGCCGATTACGCTAAATAATTTTCTTAAAACTGTTTGTGGTGCAAGTTTTTTACCGTCTTGCTTAGTTTCAAACACTTCACCTGTTGCAGTATCAATAAATTGTCCGATTTCTTTATCGAAAATGTAACGACCTGCAAGTCTTCTTGAGTTCAAATCACCTTTCTTAGCCATAGAGATAACATTTTCAGCGTATGGTTGAAGAGCTTTTGCTCTAGCCATAGTTGTTTTTATTTCTCCATAAGTAATAAGTTCGGTGCAAAGAGAACGCAACAAAGCCTTTCTTTGGTCTTGTGCTTTACCAAGCGTATGTTTTTTTGTTTGGTGTCTCATTTTTTTGTTCCTTTATTGTCTTTTACTATTTATGTTTCGTTTTTATATTTTGCAGAAGAGGTGAATAAACACCTCTTCTACGCAAAATGCAATTATTCAGCTGATTCAATAACCATACCGTCTTCATCCAATTCCGGATTTGGAGCTAAGTCCAAACCAAAGTGGTGAAGTCTTTCGATTACTTCATCAGATGATTTTTTACCAAAGTTTTTAATATTTAATAAATCATGTTCTGATTTTTTCAATAATTCAGCCATTGAGTTAATGCTTGCTCTTTTTAAGCAATTGTAAGCTCTAACTGAAAGTTCCAATTCATCAATAGTGATTGAAGGTTCTTCTGCAGAAGCCACTTCAACTTCTGTATCGTCAGCGATAATAGCTGAAGATGATGAAGCTTTTTCTTCAAGTTCTTTGTGAGAAGAAGTTCCTGCAATTGATGAGATTTGAACAAAATGTTCAATAAGCAAATCAGCTGCTTGAGTTAAAGCTGTTGTAACATCAATGGTACCGTTTGACCAGATTTCAAGAGTTAATTTATCGAAGTCAATGTTGTCGCCTACACGAGCACTTTCAACGTCATATCTTACTCTCTTAACAGGCATAAATGTTGCATCAATCGGCAACATATCGATAGGAGTGCCTGCTTTAGCATTTCTTGGGATATCGTTTGCTTGATAGCCTTTGCCTGTTTCAACAACGATATCTGCGTGGAAAGAACCGCCGTCTGCAATTGTACAAATTAACCAGTCAGGGTTAACAACTTTAACACCTGCAGGAAGCTGAATGTCGCTTGCTAAAACAGCGCCCGGTTTGTCAACATCAATTCTTAATGTTTGAGGTTCTTTAGAATCTGTCTTGATTGCTAAACCTTTGAGGTTTAACATAACGTCAATTACGTCTTCTAAAACACCAGGAATTGCAGTATATTCGTGAGTGATACCTTCAATTCTGCAAGAAGTAACTGCAGTTCCTTCAAGGCTGGAAAGTAAAACTCTTCTTAATGCGTTACCGATAGTTGTTCCAAATCCTCTTTCCAATGGCTCAATGGTGAATTTACCATATTGAGAACCATCTGATCCTGTCATTGTACTAACGGTTTTAATTTTTAATTCCATATTATTCTCTCCTATCAGCTTATTTTGAATAGTATTCTATAACAAGTTGTTCTTTGAAATCAGGGTCTAATTCTTCTCTTTGAGGTATTCTTTCGAATGTAATCTTCAAAGCATCTTTGTCTAATGTTATCCAAGCAGGAACGCCTGAAAGGTCTATAGCACTCATTACAGTCTTGATGAAGTCGTTGCTTCTTGACTTGATAGTGATTACATCGCCTGCTTTAACCAAGTATGAAGGAATATCAACCTTTTTACCGTTAACTAAAGCGTGTCCGTGGTTAACAATTTGTCTTGTTTGTTTTCTTGTAACACCTAAGCCAGCTCTGAACAAAACGTTATCTAATCTTGATTCAAGAATTTGAAGTAAAATTGTACCGGTAACGCCTTTCTTTCTTGCTGCTTCGTGATAATATTTTGCGAATTGTTTTTCACTTACTAAGTAAGTAAATCTGATTTTTTGTTTTTCACTTAAGTGAATAGCGTATTCAGAAGGTTTTTTTCTGTCAGCACCATGTTGTCCTGATGCAGTCTGTCTCATTGATGATGTTAATTTTCTGTTAGATAAATCTTTAACACCTTTATTTCTGAAAAGTTTATTACTTGGTCCTGTGTATCTTGCCATTTTATTTTCTCCTTTTTTCTTTGTCGGGCATCTATGGTTTGTGTTCTTGGCGAGAACTCAAGCCCCGACGGTTAATATTAATGTCAATTCTTAAACTATTGCTTCACGCTCCACTATCACTCATTTTGTTTTGCTGATGCAAAACTGTCATTCGTTCAGTTCCGCGATACTTCGGCGTTCTGTTCGCTCACGCTCACTTCAGCCTACGCAAAGTTTAATTAAACACGTCTTTTCTTTGGTGGTCTGCAACCGTTGTGAGGAATTGGTGTTACATCCTTGATTAATGTAATTTCCAATCCTGCTTGTTGAATTGCTCTGATTGCTGTTTCACGACCTGAACCAGGTCCTTTGATGTGAACTTCAACTTTCTTCATGCCTTGGTCTATTGACTTTTTAGCAACTGATTCTGCTGCTGATTGAGCTGCAAACGGAGTACCTTTTCTTGCTCCCTTGAATCCAGATGCACCGGCTGTTGCCCAAGCAATAGCATTACCCTGCATATCAGTAGAAGTTACGATTGTATTATTAAATGTTGACTGAATGTGTACAACACCTTGTAATACGTTCTTCTTTTCTTTTTTCTTTGTAGTTTTTGGTCTTGCCATTTTTTTGTTCCTTTATGTTTTTTACTATTTATTTTCTAGTGATGTTTTTTTATTAAACCTAAAATTATTCCTTCACACTTCGCTGTCACTCACTCCATTTTTACTATCGTAAAAAGTTCCGTTCGTTCGCTTCGTGCTACTTCGAGTTAGGCTCACTATCGTTCGCCGTCACTCTACGGAAAATTTTATTTCTTCTTACCTGCTATCGCAGTCTTTTTACCGCGACGAGTTCTTGCATTGGTTTTTGTTCTTTGTCCTCTGCAAGGAAGGCTTCTTTTGTGTCTCATACCTCTGTATGAGTTGATTTCTTGAAGACGTTTAATGTTCATTGTAACTTCACGTCTCAAGTCACCTTCGATATTGTATTCAGAAAGCGCATTTCTTAGTTCTTTAATGTCGTTTTCTGTTAAGTCATCTGTTCTCAAGTCAGGAGATATTCCTGTTACTTCAAGAATTTTCTTTGCTCTTGCAGGTCCTATTCCGTAGATATAGGTAAGAGCGATTTCTAATCTTTTGTTACGAGGTAAGTCTACCCCTACTAATCTTGCCATGTTTTTCTTCCTTTATTTTTACTACTTATATTTTTTTACTGAGTTTGTATTAGATTATGCCTCCACGCTCCGTTGCCGTTCATTTTATTTTGCTCCGCAAAATTGTCATTCACTTAACTCCGCGGGACTTCGGCATTCCGCTCACTGACGTTTGCTTCAGCCTACGGCAAATCTAACCTTGTCTTTGTTTATGTTTAGGGTTTTCGCAAATTACGGCTACTCTGCCTTTTCTCTTAATTACCTTGCACTTGTCGCACATAGGTTTTACTGATGTTCTTGTTTTCATAATTTTGTTTCCTTATATGTGTTCTACTATTTATATTATTAGCGTTATTTAAGTCTGAATGTGATACGTCCTTTTGACAAATCGTATGGAGTCATTTCTACCTTTACTCTGTCGCCCGGAAGTATTCTTATAAAGTTTTTACGAATTTTACCGGATATATGAGCCAAAATTTCATGTCCGTTTTCAAGTTCAACTCTGAACATAGCATTTGGCATGGATTCCAATATCTTTCCTTCAATTTCTATTACGTCTTTTGCCATGTTTTTCCTCTATTTTCGGCTTTTAACATACAACACTATTCGTCATCTTATACAATCATATTTGCTAAAAATCTTAATGCAAGCATTATTATTGAAACTTAGGTGAAAATGTAAAGATTTGTTATAGAATGTTTTTATAAAAATAAGTTATAAAACATAATATATTAAATTTTTATATTGTGTCTTTTCATGCCTTAAATTATTATGTAATAGCCGAATTATATTCTAAAAATAAATTTCACAAAGTTATAAAAACAATCTTGTTAACATAAAAAAATGTGTTAATTTTTGTAAACTTTTTATCAATTATTTTAATAAAAAATACTTTATAAAGACATAGGGAAATTTTAAGTAAGAAATAGGAGTTTTTTTATGGGGAATGAAATTGAGCCGATAAGATTTGGCGGAGCAAATGTTTACAATGCAGAACGAACAGAAGTAAAGTATGATTCGGATAACAAACCAATCTATTGTGTCTGGATGAAAAGCGGTGCTTATGCAGAGTATCCGGAACAAGGGCAAAGAGAGTATGATACTTTTTTTGCAAAAGATGTAAATACCGGTGCTATTTGCAAAATTAATCAAAAAGTCTACGACTCAGGTAAAAAAGTAAAAGATGGAAAAGAATATGAATTTTTTAATTTCAAAGAGTCAGTTCCAAACCTCAATGAATTTTTGTTGGAAGATTCGGAGTGGGGAAAAGAATATAAACAAGTTATCGATGGTTTTACAGGATTAAAGTTTAACGGTTCTCAAACTTCAGATAAGGTGTATTTGTATGATATGACTGATGCTGAAATAAATGTTAATAATGATGAATATCATGATGAAGTTTACAAAGGAATCGGTGTGAAGAATGTCAATGTAAATTACACAAAGGGAAAAGACCTAAATTATAAATTCAACGGATTTGTTCGCGGCGGCGGTTATATAAATGAATATAAGTTTTAGTGCGGCAGATAATAATATAATCAAAAATAAATGCGTTTACGATTAGAACATTATTGTCCAATAGCATTTTAATATCCCAACCCCAACCCTCCCCAATCGGGGAGGGAGCATGTCGGTATTGAGCTTTAGCAAAATCTACGACTGCGGGTGGGGAATTTTTCTGTATTTTGTCTCAACCGTTTTTGTTTTGATTTCTTATTGCGAAATTATTTGTTTTTCAATATTTTACATATATTTTATCCTAGACACTAATGAGTTTAGCAGGCGCACTTATTTATATGTATTATTTACATGTATTTCTTTTTATTATAAAATTTTATAGAAATTATGTCTAAAAACAGATAGTTATAAGAGAGATTAAGGGGATAAAATGTTAAAGTTATATAATACATACACAAGTCAGGTAGAAGAGTTTAAACCTATTGAAGATAATAAAGTTAAAATGTATGTTTGCGGGCCTACAGTATATGATAATGCACATTTAGGTCATGCAAGATGTTATATTACTTGGGATGTTTTATACAGATACCTTAAATTTAAAGGGTATGATGTAACATATTGCAGAAATGTAACGGACGTTGATGATAAAATTCTGAAGAAATCAGAAAAAGAGGGTAAAACTCCTGAAGAAGTTTCAAAATATTGGTATCAGAGGTTTAGCGATTCTATGAAAAAACTAAACAATTTACCCCCCGATATAGAACCTTTTGCAACAAAAACTTTAGGCGAAATGATTTCAATGAACAAGGATTTAATCTCAAAAGGTTATGCCTATGAAGCGGGCGGCGATGTCTATTTCCGAGTTAAGAAGTTTGGTAAATACGGCTCTTTAAGCGGTCAGCCTATAGATAAATTAGAAAGCGGAGCCAGAATTGAAGTCGGTGAATTAAAAGAAGATCCGCTTGATTTTGCTTTGTGGAAGAAAGATGAAAAATTCGGATATAAGTCACCATGGGGTGTCGGGCGTCCGGGGTGGCATATTGAATGTTCGGCAATGAGCAGAAAATATTTGGGTAAAACGATTGACATTCACGCAGGCGGTGCAGACTTAATATTCCCTCACCACGAAAATGAGATTGCCCAATCTGAATGTGCAAACGGATGTAAGTTTGTAAACTATTGGCTACATAATGGATTTGTAACTATAAATAAAGAAAAAATGTCTAAATCTTTGGGCAACTTCTTAACAATTGATGACTTGCTTAAAAATTATGATTCAAACACAATAAGATTTTTTATTCTTACAAACCATTACAGAATGCCTGTAGAGTTTTCTGATGAAGCGTTGCAATCAGCTCAGTCAGGTGCAAAACGTATGTTGAATGCGGGGGTAAATAAGAAAATAAATGATACCTTAGATATAACACAATATGATGAGTATAAGGCTTTTGTTGAAGCAATGGATGATGATTTAAATACGTCAAAAGCTCTCGCTGTCTTGTTCGATTTAACAAATAAGGCAAATAAAGGTGTTGATTATGCTTATACGCTTTTACATAAACTTGCAACAACATTAGGTTTTACTTTTGAAAAAGCAACATTAAGCGAAGAAGAACTGAGGGATAAATTAGGAGATATCAGCAAAGAACTTGGTGAAAACTTTAGCTCAATGGACGAGATTATAGAGAAGAGAAAAGCTGCAAGAGCAGAAAAGAATTGGGAACTTGCTGATAAAATCAGAATTGTTCTTGATAAAACAGGAATTATTCTAAAAGATTCAAAAGAAGGAACCAGTTGGGAGCTTAAAAATTAAATAAAAACAGGGGTTGGATAGTTGAAAGTTAAAAATAGAAAGTGGAAAGTTGTATTAAGTGCAATATTTGTATCATTTGCGCTTACTTTTAATATCGCATGTGCCTTAAACGATTTTGATGTCGTAAGAGTCGGGATTACAGATAATAAATTTCAAAATGTTTTAAAACAGAACATTACTATTTATGCAACATCTGACATGGAATTGTGCGACAGAGCAACCAGAAAAATAATCACAAAAGTTCCTGCAAATTACGACATAAGTGTTCAAAATTCGGAACGTGGATTAATAGTTGCAATAAATGGTCAGAATGCCTTATTACAGGATATTGTTATCGTAAGTCCACAAGGACTTTTAGGGGTAAGAGGCTTGTTAAGAAAAGGTGTTCCTGCGTTGTATCATGGCGCATTTGAAGTTATACAAAATGACAGCAGAAATGGATTTTACCTTGTTAATTTAGTTGAACTTCAGGAATATTTAAAAGGCGTAGTTCCTAATGAGATGCCTGTAAGATTTGGTTTGGAAGCCTTAAAGGCACAGGCAGTTGCTGCAAGAAATTACGTGTTAACTCCAAGAACACAGGCTTACAAAGAGTTTAGCGTGGTAGACAGCGTTGCAAGTCAGGTATACTTTGGAGCAAATACAGAAGAAGAACTTGCAACAAGAGCGGTTATGGAAACAGACGGAGTTGTTGCACTTTATAATAACGAACTTATACTTGCGTTGTATAGTTCAACAGCCGGCGGTTATACAGAAAGTTATGCAAATGCTTTTTCTGACCCTAATACAAAAATTTTCCCTTCACCAAATAAACATTATTTGGCAGCAGTTCCCGATAAATCTGATTTTCAGGTTTTGGATGAAGAAGATAAAGCTGTCGAATTTTATAAAAACAGGATTCCGTCATTTGATATCGAGTCACCGTATTACAGATGGACAAAGGAATGGGGAACAAAAGAATTGGAAGATGTTCTTAAAAAGACATTACCTGCACAATCAAAAACAGGTTTTGTTCATCCGGTTGTAAAATCTAATGATGATATAGGAAAACTCAAGGATATAGTGGTTAAAAAACGCGGTAAATCCGGAAAAGCAATGGAAGTTGAGATACAAACAACGAGAGGGTATTATATTGTTTCAAAAGAACTTGTTATAAGAAGAGTTTTCCAAAAAGACGGGGTTTCGTTACCAAGTGCGAATGTAATATTTGAAAAACAATTGGATAATCTTGGCAATGTTCAGTCAATTATTGTGTATGGCGGAGGCTTTGGACATGGTGTCGGAATGAGCCAGTTTGGTGCAGGATATATGGCAACAAAGCTTCATCAGGATTATTATAATATTCTGAGACATTACTACACCGGTATAAATTTAGGAACTGTTCCTGTGACAGTAAGCGGAGAGGATATAAAACAAACATTCTGGGCTCCTATAGGCAGAGCGCAGATTGTTGTAACAGATACTAATGCACCAAAATTAGCTGTAATGATAAACGGAAGAGAACACGAGTTTGGAATTTATAAACCTGTTTTCCAGAAAGAGTATAAAATTGATATTTCAAGATATATAGACGACGGATTTAATACGATAACTTTTCATGCTCCGTCATTAGGTCGCTCGGCAAATGTATATGTTGAACTGGTAGAGAAATATGGAAGAATCACAAATTAAGACTAAAAAAGATGAAACACAAGGAGTTCTGAAAGCAGCATGGCTTATTGCTCTTGTTACAGTTGCAAGCAAGCTGATAGGCTTTGTTAGAGATATGGTTGTTGCTAACTTTTATGGCGCAACTCTTGTATCGGATGCTTATTTTTATGCTCTGCAGATACCATCTCTTGCGATAATCATTTTAGGCGGTGTCGGCGGCCCTTTTCATAGTGCGGCAGTTGCGGTTTTTTCAAAACTTGTCGGTGCAGAAGATAAGCCTGATGAAGTTGTAAACAGATTATATAATACATTTTTAACAGTTGCATTTGTGTTTTTTGCAATATGCGCTGTTTTGGGATTTTTCTTCGCAGATAAAATAATGGGCTTGATTATATCGGCAGGAACACCGGAATTAGTATCTCTTGCTTCTGCTCATTTTAAGATTATGTCACCAATAATTTTAATAGGCGGGATTATAGGTATTTATTACGGATTGTTGGTTGTTCATAAACAATACATTTTGCCAAATCTTTCGCCAATGGTGTTAAGCCTTGTAGTAATTATAGCAATTTCTCTTGCTCATAATGATAAATCAGGGTATGTTCTTGCAATTGCAACTACTGTCGGTGCTGTTTGCCAGATAATGCTTCAGTTTCCGAAGTTAAGACAAATAGGATACAGAATAAAACCTAATTTTGATATAAAAAATAATCCGCAATTTAAAAATATTTGTGAATTGTTGTTCCCTGCAATTTTGAGTTCTACAATCGGGCAAATAAGTATTTATATAGATATGTTTTTTGCATCAAATCTTGTTTTGGGAGCTTGGACTGCGGTTGTTTTTGCAAACAGAATTTTTCAGTTCCCTGTAGGAATATTGGTTACGGCATTTTTGGTACCTCTGTTTCCAATATTTTCAAGACTTGCTGGCGAAGGTGACGAAAATTCTATAAGAAGTTATTTTAATAAAGGTGTCGGAGTTTTATTTTTTGCAGCGATACCAATGATAATACTAATATTGCTTCTTGCTCAGGATGGTATCTCTCTGGTATTTGAAAGAGGTGCATTTAATTCTAATGCTGTTGTTATGGTGTCGGAAGCTCTTTGCTTCTTGTCTTTCTCTATAATACCTTATGTATTCAGAGATTCTATTACAAGGGTTTATTATGCTTTTAATGATTCGAAAACTCCGTTTGTGATAGCAACATCATCAATTGCTCTGAAAGCATTTTTAAACTGGCTGCTAATTTTAAAATTAAATATGGGTATAGCAGGAATTACACTTTCAACATCTTTTGTAACTCTCTTTAATGCAACATTTTTAGGATTATTTATCCATAGAAAAATTAAACTGGATTACAAATCTTTATTTATAAACTTTGGGAAAATGTGCGTGGCAGGCGGAATAACTTTTGTAATAGGATTACTTATGTGCAAGTATTTTGGATATATTCAGCTTCCAAAATATGTATTTGAACTTGTGAAAATTTTTGTAGTAATGTTTGCTTGCGGAATAATTTATGTTGTATTAAACATAATTTTCAAAATGGAATATGCAAGTGAATTATTAAACAGATTGAAAAAATAACCCCTCTTTTTATTACAAAAACCTCCCTTTTTTATTAATAACCTCCCTTTTTTTAATAAAACCCTAGGAAAACCTAATGATAATGATAATGTTAATGTTAATGTTAATGTTAATGTTCTCTCTCTCTCTTAAGAGATTATTGAGAGAGATTTTTATTTATGAAGCGAATAATTAATTTTTCATTAACATTTTAGTTAAACACGAAAATCTATAGTATAACTAGAATGTAGAAAAGGTTTAAATAAAAAGGAGGATTATATTATGGCATTAAAACCGTTACAAGACAGAATTGTTATTAAAGTTATTGAAGATACAGAACAAACCGCAGGCGGAATTTTCATTCCTGACAGCGCAAAAGAAAAACCTCAAAAAGGTGAAGTAGTTGCAGTTGGTGAAGGTAAAACTAACGATAAAGGCGAAAAAGAGCCAATGGGAGTTAATGTCGGTGATATCGTTCTTTATGCTAAATATGCAGGTACTGAAGTAAAAATGGACGGAGTTGAATACAAGATTTTGTCTATCAAAGATGCATTAGCTATAGTTGAGTAAAATTTTAAAGGAGAAATAAAAATGGCAAAAAAAATCGTATTTGAAGAAGATGCAAGAAAATCTCTTCTTAAAGGTATAGATGCAGTAGCAGATGCTGTTAAAGTTACACTTGGACCAAAAGGCAGAAACGTAATTTTACAAAAGAAATTCGGCGCACCGCAAATTGTTAATGACGGTGTTACTATTGCTAAAGAAATTGAACTTGCTGATGGGTTGGAAAATGCAGGCGCACAACTTCTTAAAGAAGTTTCATCTAAAACAAATGATGTAGCCGGTGACGGTACAACAACTGCTTCAGTTCTTGCTCAAGCAATTGTTAGAGAAGGTTTGAAGAACTTAACAGCCGGTGCTAACCCAATGTCTATGAAACGTGGTATTGACAAGGCTGTTGAAATTTCTATCAACAAGATTAAAGATTTATCAAAATCAGTTTCAACAAAAGAAGAAATTGCACAAGTTGCAGGTATTTCAGCAGGTAACAATTCTGAAATCGGTGAACTTATTGCAGAAGCTATGGAAAAAGTTGGTCACGATGGTGTTATTACCGTTGAAGAATCTAAATCTTTCGGTACTAACTTAAAGGTTGTTGAAGGTATGCAGTTTGATAAAGGTTACATATCTCCATACTTTGTAACTGATGCAGAAAGAATGGAAGCTGTTTTAGAAGATGCTTACGTTCTTTGTGTAAACAAAAAAATTAACTTGATTGCTGACTTAGTTCCTGTTCTTGAACAAGTTGCTCGTGACGGTCGTTCATTATTGTTAATCGCAGAAGATGTTGAAGGTGAAGCTCTTGCAACATTGGTTGTTAACACAATGAGAAAAGTTTTAAGAGCAGTTGCTGTAAAAGCTCCGGGATTCGGTGACAGAAGAAAAGCAATGCTTGAAGATATCGCTATCTTAACAGGCGGTCAAATGTTTACTGAAGAGCTTGGTATGAAGCTTGAAAACATCACAACTGATATGATGGGTACAGCTAAACGTGTTACTGTTTCTAAGGATGAGACAACGATTGTTGTGGGTAACGAAACTAAAGCTGCTGTTGCAGAAAGAGTTGCATTAATTAGACGTCAAATTGAAGCTTCTGATTCTGAATATGATAAAGAAAAACTTCAAGAAAGAATGGCTAAACTTTCAGGCGGTGTTGCAGTTATCGAAGTTGGTGCAGCTTCTGAAATAGAACTGAAAGAAAGAAAATTGAGAATTGAAGATGCTCTAAATGCTACAAGAGCTGCTAACGAAGAAGGTATTGTTCCTGGTGGCGGCGTTGCTCTTATAAGAGTTCAACAAGCATTAGAAAGCAAATTAAATTCATTAACATTTGATTCAGATGACGAAAAGAGCGGTTATAAGATTCTTATGGCAGCATTAGACGTACCTTTGAGAGCTATTGCTGATAATGCAGGTGCAAAAGGTGATATCGTTGTTGATAATGTTAGAAGTGAAGCTGATGCTTATGGCTATGACGCATTACTTAACAGATACACTGATATGTTCTCTGCAGGTATTGTTGACCCTGCTAAGGTTACAAGAAGTGCTTTGGAAAATGCAGCATCAGTTGCTTCAATGCTGCTTACAACAGAAGCTGCAGTTGTTGATATTCCTGAAGAATCAAAAGCTCCTGATATGTCAGCTATGGCTGGCATGGGTGGTATGGGCGGTATGATGTAGCGGATTTTCGGTAGGGCGACGGCGAAGCCTAGCCCGTAAGTTTGAGCCGGACGTTACTCCGGCGAGAACCCGAATAATCCAAGACATTACTTTTTCTTTACTAAAAAGAAAAAGTAATCAAAAAGAAAAGAACATACTGTCGGCTTTTTGAACAAAATTCCAAAATAAAATAAAAACTACAAAGTCGCCTCAATGGTATAACTACCAAAAAGGCGATTTTGTTTTTAAATAATATTGATGAGCAAAAAATATTTTTACGGTTTTTATTAACAACGTGGAAGGTAATCATGGATATAAAAATTAATTCATTTAATAAAAATTTGGCATTTTGCGCCAGAAGGGGCGGCTATACTCAATCCCAAATGCTTCAGGTAATGCCGGACTTGATTGTAAAGAATACTTCATTAGAGCATATGGCTGAGATAACAGGCAGAGCTCCGTCAGCAATATTAAAATGGGTAAAAGAATATACGGGTAAAACATTAAAATCTTTTCTGATACAGGCAGATAAAAAAGCTATCGGAGAAAAAATGGTTCAATATATAAATGAAAACAAAAGTATTGAAGAGATTGCAAAACTTATAGGAAAAAGTGAAACCTGGACAAGGAATTGTTTACAGGAATTAGGTCTGCTTTTACCTCGAGAAACTCTGAATAAAAAATTGGAAGAGGAATGCCCAAAGCTAATTGAACAAGGTTTTACAATAGAAAAAATGTCAAAGATTTTGAATATTTCCGGAAACAAAATTAGAGTTTGGATAAAAAATAAATATGGTGATGGCATTATAAAAATTCGCCAAAAAAATGATATTAAAATTAAACGTGATGAAAATCCTGAGATTATGCGTCTAAAGGATGAACTGGAAGAATATTTTTCAAAAGATATGACTTTGTCTGAAATATCAAGAATAACCGGACGTCCTATATCAAGAATTGCGTATTGGATGAATAAGTTTGGTTTTACTACAAAAAATCAACAGTCTCATAAGATGATGAGAGAAATTACTTATAAAATGATAAAAGATGATGTTAAACTCTATGATATCGCTAAAACAGTAGGACTTTCCAACGCAACAATCTCAAGATGGATAAAGAAAACTTACGGAAAAACTTATACTGATATCCGCTTTGGAAGATAGGTTTAAAGGGCATCGTCATAAATTTTGTTGTATTCTTCAAGTAATTCATTATTCCAGCTTGTGTCAAATTTGATGGCATTTTCAATTAAAATCTTCCAGCTGGAGAAGTTCTGAACATAGAAGTTTAGTCCTTTAAGCAGTGTGTTTGTAAAAGTATCCTGTTCATTGTTTATGACATTATTTGAATTTTTGAAACCAAACCCTGTTTTAATATTATCAAAGATATCAACAACAATATCACCACAAATGCCTGAATTTGTTGTTATCGGAATGCAGCCATACTGAAGAGCTGTATATAAAACATCTTCTACTCCAATTATATTGCTTGTCGGAAATAGTATCATATCACAAGATGCTGTAAATTGCGGAAGATTTATTTCGCCCTCAATAAGCAGCCATTTTCCATTCAAAGATGGCTGTTGTTCTAAAAAATCTATAAATGATTTTATATAAGTATTTTCAAAATTAAACGGTAAATTAAAAATTACCTGTATGTTTTTTTTGAGTTCAAAACACTTCAGAACACTATTTGTAACTATTTTTATATCTTCATCTTTCATATTATGAAAATCGGCAAATAACAGGGCGCCTTTATAAAATGAATCAAGAAAACCATATATTTTAACTTCATCTTTGCTGAAAAGATTAAGGTCTACAAACTTTGTATTAATTTGTTTTTCTGCAAATTCTTTGACAAGATACTGCTTATTAAAATCTCTGTAATATCTAAAGTTTGAAACGTCAAACGGGTGGGCAATTTTACCTGAGAATTTGCGATTTTTGCCTTTTCTAAGGTGATTTCTCTTAAACATATCTTTTGCCCAGATTGGATCATCAGTGTCTTTAGAATTTAGTGCTGAAAAATATGAGTTTTTGATTGAGAAGTAAACCGGTGAAAACATATCCTGCGGGAATGCGAAGCTGAATAATTCGACTGTTCTTGCGTTTAATCTTTTTATGAGAATATTTTCATTCGTTTCTTCATCTTTATTATAGGTTTTTCTGAAAAGTTCAAAGTTTTTGTATAAATATTCTAAACATTCTTTTATTTTTGAAAAATTATTAATATTTTTTATTCCAAAAAGAGCCGCAAGATTTTTCCTTATAATATTATCTTTGCAAAGTCTGTCCATACCATTTTTATCCAAACAATTAATTGCTGCCCAAAAGGGTTCCATATCGGAATAGGTGTCAAAATTATGAATTGTTTGTAAGACTTTTGGTAAAATTTTATTATTTTTGCTGAACTCAAGACCTAAGAAAAACGGAATGTTTTCTGAATGTATAATATCAGGTTTTAGCTTTGCAGCAGCTTTCCTTGCGCAAACGGAATAGTGGACCAAAAATTCCGTTTTATATATATCTGACGGAACTGTTATGTCAGAAAAAATCTTTGAATATATTCCGTAAATATTTATATTTTTAGTGTCTGGCTGATATTTGTATAGTTTTGCGGAATGTTTTTTATTTCTTACAAAATAGCTGAATTCCGTAACAAACCTGTCATCTTTTTTAAAATTCCCAAAGTGTGGAATAAGAACTGTGATAATTTTATCAGGGTATCGATTTTGCATTGCTGAGATGTATTCATCCGGAACATTGCCGTCTGTAATATATAAAATCTCTGTACAGGTTTTTTTTATGTGATATTTGAATACAGACGATAATTTTTTTCGTATTAATCTGTACACAGACTTAATTTTGCAGCTCAAACCGTATGTCTGCAATTCTTTTTTATCGCTAAGCTCAGATTCTTCGCCTGTTTCGTTTACAAACTTTTCCGGCTCGCTCTCTTCTGTAATGACTGATACAACATCTTCCATAGATTTAAAATTATCATGCATAATTCTTTTTATCAACCGTTTTTATAGTTTCATATATATTTCACGCAGAATATAGTTTTCAAGGTTCTTTTTAGAAGAATTGCTTGAAGCAGGGTCATTTATTATTATACAAAATGCGTATTTATTACCATTTCTTGCTGTTAAATATCCTGCTATTGAACTTATATCAGACAGCGTTCCTGTTTTTGCTTTTAAGTTATTTTTAAGTGGCAGCATTCTTTCCGTAAGCGTTCCTACACCCGGTTGAGCCAAACTGTCCATAACTTTTTCGGATTGGTTTTTTACCAAATATTCTGTTATAAAATCAGCATCCGTTAAATTGTTTTTAGAAACACCGCTTGCATCAACTATCTTAATTCTGGATTTATTTAAGCCGTATTGTTCATAAAATTTGTTGAACAGATTGATTGCATCTGTATCCGTACCCTGTTTCTTGTAATATTTTCCTGCTGCAATTTTAGCAATTGATTCAATTGCCATGTTGTTACTGTTTTGAAGTATATCATCTACTGCAAATTTTATCGGACGAAAAACTTCACCGATTTTTTTGTCCGAAGGTTTTACTGTTGTTGTTCCGTATGCTTCTTTAAGGTAAATGTTACGATCCTCCAAAGCATTAGTTAATTTAACTTCAAAATATCTTTTCAGATTATTATTTGTTATTGAGGTTTTGTAGGGCGAATTTACTGTGCCTTCAAGCTTAATTGCGTTAGCTGCAATAATGTTGTTTCTGGAAACTTTGATATTTGTCTGTTTACCTGTTGTAACGTAATTGAAAAATGCTAACGGATATTTGCTTGAATTAATTATTGCAGCCTGACGTCCTTCAACAGTAGGCATAATTGTTAAAGAAATAATATTTCCGTCAAGGTTATAGGCGTTAAATCTTGGCATCCATGTATTCAAATCATCATCCCATTGCCATCCTTCTCCCCAATCTTTTTTTTCTATTATTGAATCATCAATATAGATTTTTTTTACTTTATCAGGGTTGATGTTGCTTACTAATGAACGTAAATCTGAATCCGTTAAATACGGATCGGCACCTAATTTGATTACATATTCATTATTACCTCTTGAATAAAGTTCTGTTGTCAAATTGTAATCTTCTGTTAAAACCTGCATAATAGGAACTATTGTAAGAAGTTTTTGAACTGAGGCAGGGTGCATAAGAATTCTATCGTTATGGGTATAAATAATTTTTCCGTTGTCAATATTTTTTATAGAAATAGCAACAGAACTTGCAGGTATGCCGGATTCTTTTATTATAGAGTTAAAATCTCTGTTTGTTATTCTTGCGTCAACAGAGCAGCTTATTAATCCGAATAATAATATTAAGGATAGGATTTTTTTCATTTTATTATTACCTCATAACTTTGTTTAATATCATTTAAAACAGTGCATTTGCTTCTGAATTCATACATCTCGGGTAAATTAACTTCGGCATATACTCCGCCTTCGATTTCTTCAATTTCGTCTAATATTTTGCCCTCATAATTTATTATCATTGAATGTCCGAGATTTTCTTTATTATCAGCAAGCAGTCCTGTCTGAGTAAGAGCTACCATATATGATTGATTTTCAACGGCTCTGGATGTTGTCATGCTATCCCATGGAATTTTTTTTGCTTTTCCCCAGGCTGCCATATTAACCAAAATATCTGCTCCCGCTTTTCTGTACGCTCTGTATATTTCAGGAAAACGTATGTCGTAGCAAATTGTTAAACCCAGCTTAACTCCGTCAAGCTCTACCATAACAGGCGCAGAACCTCTCGTAATATAATCTCCCTCATTATCTCCATAGTATGAAAATAAGTGGTTTTTATCGTAAGTTGCAACGATATCACCTTTACGGTTTATAACAGGGCAAGTGTTGTAGTAGTTATCTTTATCTTTTCTGATAAAACTGCCTCCAATGATATTAGTCTTATATTTTACAGCAATTTCCTGCAGCATTTTTACAGCTTTGGATTCTCCAAGCGTTTCTGCCGTTTTTATAAAATCCGGAGTATGCCATCCGACAGTCCAAACTTCGGGTAAGAATACAAAGTCTGCTCCGTCATATTTGTCTAAGTTTGCGATAAGTAGATTTTTAACAGTTTCAATGTTAAGGTTAAGCTCTCCGATTATGGATTCCATCTGAATTGCGAGGAGTCTGACCTTTTCTTTTTCCACAATCCCCATTGATATACCTCTTTGAATGCTTCCGGTGCTTTTATGTCCAGTTCTTCTAAACTTGATTGAAGTTCTTTTCGTTTTTCTTCAATATCGTCTTCTTCCGCAACATAAATTGGTTTACCGTATAAATTAATAAGTCTGGTATCTAAAATTGGCATTTCTAATTTGTCCCAAGAAGGGAATTTTATCCAGTTAAAATTTGATGAATACCACGTTACCGGAACAATAGGAACTCCTGACATTTTAGCAAGTTTTATTACTCCGTTTTTTGCAACTCTTGCCGGTCCTCTTGGTCCGTCAACCATTATGGCTCCATCTTCACCTTCTTTAAGCTTTGATATAAGCTGCATAGAAGCTTCTACAGCACCTTCTTTGCCTTTAGAACCGCGAATGGTTTTAAACCCCATGTGTTCAATGACTTGTGCAATCATTTCCCCGTCTTTAGAGCGGCTAACCATAATGTTCAGCTTTTCAAAATTCGGATGACCGTAATTGCACATCTGATGGCAATGCCACATTGCATATATACAAGGAGTAATTTCCGGAAAATTGACACGTTGAATGTGTGTAAATATCTCCTGAAAATGAAAAATAGAATATATTAATTTTGCAACCTTGCCTGCTGCTTCATCTTCAAACAATCTAACCATATTAGAATTATACTATAAAATTGAATATATTTAAAAATGTAACAATTTTTATTTTATCGTTAAAGTTTTTTATAATAATGCCGTTAATAGATTTATGAGAGTAAAAAGAAAGGTTTTTTATGTCTTTAAATATCAACGGCAATAGTGTAAGTAAGTCAGGGGTTGTATCTGATTTAGGAAGCGAAGAAAAATTTGAGTTTAAACAGGTGCAGATAGGAAGCATTTTTGTAAAAGATGATGGTGACGGTAAGATATCTTTAAGTGATTTTAACCGTACTACAAGCAAATTGGCGGAATTTGTTATGCAATATACTGATGGTGCGGCAGAATGGACAAAGGATACATACAATGCTGTCGTAAATTACCTTAATAAAAATAAAGAGGAAATCAAAAAGGATTCAATAAGACAAGAAATAACGTCTTTTCAGACAAAAGCAGATGACAAATCTCAGGTCGTAAGTACTGAAACAGAGGGTGACTGGATGATTACAAAATTTAAAGACGGCACTTCCATGAGAGAAAATAAAGCTGAAAACAAAGTTCGTTATTATGACAAGCAGGGTCGTTGGATTGCAGGTGTTACAAATGCAGGGATTCAGTATTTGAATACATATCTGAATGATGATAAATCGGCTTATACATATATATCTGAAGAAATTGGTAATAATAATGTTTATTATTACGGAAAGAATGATAAACTTATTATGACAGATGACGGAAGGGAAAAAATAATATATATTGATGGTCCGAATGGGAAATTGTATCAGGTAGAACAACGTGACAGTAAGACAGGACAACTTGTTTTGATAGGATTTGCAGACGAAAACGAAAAAATTGCAAAAACGCACGAATTTAAAAAGGATCCGGTAAGTAATAAATCTTATATAGAAGAAACAGATTATAAAACAAACAATACAAGAAAAATCTTTGATTCTGTTGTCCAAGCAGACGTTATCGAAGTGAAAGATTCTAAAACAGGCAAAGTAACATATAAAAAAATCGTAGACCACCAAAATAATACAGTAACCGTAGTAGAAAACGGTAAAAAGACAGTCACTGACTTAAAAACCGGAGAGGAAAAAATTACTCGAGAATAAGATAAACTTTTTCTTGACAAAGTGTTAGGTATACCTTACAATTATTTCTGTAATATGAATACAGATAATTTGTCATCGGGATTAGAAGATTATATAGAAGCAATCTACATTGCGGAACTTAATAAGACACAACTTAAGGGTGCAGAGCTGGCGCGCCATCTGAATATCTCCCGCGCGTCAGTTTCAGAAGCCCTTTCAAAGTTGGTAACAAAAGGATTAATTCAATACGAAAGTTATGGTGCCATTAAATTAACCGAAAAAGGAAAAATGAGTGCCATTGATGTTTATCACAAGCATAATGTTTTAAAAGATTTTTTTGAAACAATTTTAGCAATGAGTCCGGCAGAATCTGAGGAGATTGGATGTAAGATTGAACACATTGTATCAAAAGATGTGCTGGAAAGAATGCGTCAATTTACTCTTTATTGTAAGCGCCATTCAGAAGTTATAGAGGATTATAAAAAGGAAAGTTTATGACTCCTATTTCAGCCATAGGAAAATTTTTAGACCAGCCGATTTTAGTAGCAAAGATTAATAAGCATATTCCCATGATACTTACAGGTGGTTCAGGAGTAGTTTTGGCAAAGGAACTTTGTGATACTCCTAAAGAACAACGTAAAAAAGAGGGCGGAAAGCTTGGTATTATACTGGGGATGACTGTCTTATCCGCTATTTTAGCTCCTAAAATAGCATCAGTAATCACCGGTAGAAAAATGTCACAATCTCTTGCATCTGTAAAAACTGAAAATAAAGTAATTGCAGATTCGTATACAAATGGTTCAAAAGAGATTAGCGAAATATTAAATAAATCAAAAGAAAATTTGTTGAGCGTTAAAGAAGTTGCAAAATTATTCGAGAAAGATAAGGAAATTGGAAATAAACTGATTCCGCCTCCTGATTATATCAAAGCAAAAGATATCTTTAAAGAAATAGGATGGCTTTCTATCTATGGAGCTATCCCTGTAGCAGGCGGTATAGCAGGAGGGATTGCTGCTGATAAATTGTATCGCGATGATTGGAAAGAGAAACTTCCGAATAAAGTTAATGAGGGTATATATCAATACTTGGCAAATATATTTTTATGCAACATTGGTGCCGGAATCGCGCTGGGTATTTTAGAACAGATGAATATTAAGTCCAAAACCGCACGTTGCTTAGGAATGGTAGCAGGGATATTAACAACCGGAGTTATAGGAGGCAGCTTAATAGCTAATTATATTGGTAATAAATTTATTAACCCAATAATGTTTAAAGGTAAAAAAGAAGAAAAACGAACTCCTGAACTTTTGGATTTAAGTTTACATACAGATGACATAGCAACTGTATCTTTGTTATCCGGCTTAAAGTGGATTGAACCATCACTGCCGATTTTGTATTCAATATCAGGATATCGAGCAGGTATTGGATATAGAAATAATCAAAATAAATAAAATCCATTATTAGTTTTTAATAGCTGTAAATACTAACAAAAAAATTTAATCTAGACCATATGGTCTAGGTTGAGTCATATTAAATTTAATCTCTTGATTGATGGCATGGTCATGGCAATCATGTAAACTATAGTTAAGGGAGAGAGAGTATTTTATTATGAAAAAAGCGTTGTTATTTATAGGTTTAATATTATCCATGCTTACAGTTTGTGCAGAGGAAAATGTATTGCAGACAATTGAAATTGTTCCTGTAAAGGACACATACAATATAGTTTTGGTGGCAGATAAGTCTGTAGATGTTAAGAAATCAGTGCAGGCACCAAACAAGATTACTCTCAATATGAAAGGTATAAGAGCTTCTAAAACTTTGAATACGGTTTATAATAATGTATCAAATGTTGATACCGTAATGGTAGAAAATGTCGGAAATAACGGAATAAGTATTTTCTTCCAAGCTGAAAATGCTCAGGAATCAAGTGTTACTTTTGATTCAATGGCTCCTGCGGCTGTTGAAAAAACTCCTGAAAAGCAACAAATAAAGTTGAACAGTCCAATTGATAATTATGCTCCTATTTACAGAGAAGATGCTGCTCAAAGTAAAACAAGTTCTCTGTTTAATAAAATAACTAACAAATCTTCATCAATAAGTTCAGAATTAGAGGATTCTGTTGGTGAAGCATCAGATACAATGAATAAAGTTTTCTCTTATGGCTTAGTAGGTTTACTTGTGTTTGCTGTAGTAAGATTATTTAAACGCAAAGATCCGGAAACAAAAATCGGTTTGCCTCAGCAAAATTTGAATGAAAGAGAAATTGATATGTATAAAGGTGTAAGTCCTATTTCCGGCAATTCTTATATGAATACTGATAAACCGTTTACAACAGTAAATTATGGCTTAAACGCATATAAGAAAGAAAATGAAAATCCTTATGAACAAGCACCTATCCATAATCCGAGAATGCACCAATATGTAAGTCCTTTGCTGCGTAACCAGATGGCTCAGGCTGTAATGCAGCAGCAACTTGCTCAGCCAAGAACATCTGTTGCAACGGCAACGGCTCCGCAGCAAGCTCCTATTAAAAAACATACAACTCCTGTGAATACAGCTCCCGTAAATCAGGGAAATCCAAATATTGATAACTTAAAGTTCTTAGAATCAATGACTGCTATCTATGAAAAGAGTGGCAGACACGATTTGGCACAAGGTTTAAAAGCAAGTTTATCAAAAAATAACATAAAGGCTTAATAAAGAGAAGAGAGAGAAGAAAAGCAGCGGCGATATCATCAGATATCGCCGCATTTTATTAAATTTTAGTTGTAAACTTTAGACATTTCGGTGTATAAGTTTTTAACTGCTCTGTCAGCTTTTTCGATTGTCATTTTTGTTGGATCTGCTTTCGGATTTTCAGACAAATATCTTTTTGCATAATCTATTTCTTCTTTTAGTGTATTGTATGCTTTTGTGTTTTCCAGTCCAATGCTTTTTGCTTGTTGTAAAAGGGCTTTCATAACGTGTAAGGTATCTCTGTAATTTAATGTATTAAATAAATCGCTTACACTAAATACTCCTTTGTTTACACCTTGTTTTGCCGCACTTATGAATTTACCTATAAAACTGTAAGCATTTTTGTTGTCAACTTCTCCGAGTGCATTTTTAATAACTTGATTGTTTGCGATATGACTGTTGAGTTCGTGGACAATTCTGTCAGCAAGTCCAAAGCCTTTGTTTCTGTCTTTTTCTTCTATTTTAAATTCTTTTTCTGTTTTTTTGTCTTCCGGAGGGGTTGGGTTAGTAGGAATTGTTGGTTTCTGTGGTTTATTTGGTCTTACTTTGGGAGTTGGTGTGTGTCTTTTGTGAACTGGTTTTTCTTTTGCTTCGTTTGTAGTTTCTTCTCCGATGTTTTGTTTCTTTTCTTCTTTATCATCGACGTAAATTTCGTTAATAGTTACATTGACAACTTGAACAGGCGATTGTGGTGGTTTTGGTAAATAGTTTGCGTAACCGCTTGTTAACAGCAGATTCTGAATATATATTATATCTGCCTGATTTAAGTCATTATGAGTATTTCTTAACATTGTAGCAAGTGCTTGTGCTTCTTCATCCGTATCAATTATTTTTTTATCACCCATCCGCTTTGCGATTTTTGAAACTTCTTTTTTTGTATTTTCTGTTACACAATTTTCTTCAAATTCTTTTGCTTTTTTGTCCTGATATTCAAACATAATTCCTTGAATGTATCCAATTTCATCTTTATTCATACTTGTTCCTGCTCCGGACAGGTACATACTAAGTTGATTAAACTCATTGTCTGTATCAATTCTTTTTTTGCTTCCCTCTGTTTTTGCAACATCTTCTACAAAGTGTTTTACAGCTTTTGAGACTTTGTTTAAGTTTACTTTCATGTTGAATAGTTCTGTCATATTAATTTCTCCTTTTGTTGATTGATATTAATTTAACGGTTTTCTACACTTCAATTTTTAGAGCCAAAATTCATATTTTATGTTACTTCAGGTTTGCAAAAAATCATTTCTTTTTTGGGGTTAAATACAATTTCTTCTGATAAAACTTTTAATGCAAAATTTTTAAAATCGCTGCGATTTAAACGGTTGAGAAAAATCATCATAATTATTCTATATGCTCCTTTCATCTGGTAAATGTTTTCGGCATAATGGTTAGACAGCCCAAAAATGCCGCTATTCTTTTCTTCTACAATTAGATTTTTGCTATTTATTTAATTGAGGTAAAATTCGGTGTGTAAGTTTTTAACCAAGTCCTTCTACATAATCCCTTTAATATTACAATTCATATATCGGCAAATTTTTTCTAAACTTTAGAAAAATTTTTAAATATTTTACAAAAATTTACAAAAAAACAAAAAAAGACCGATTCTTCGGTCTTTTTAACTTGATTATAAAACTTATTAGTGTAAAATTTTATACATTTCCATATATAAATTCTCTATATGAATATTGGTTTCTTTTACAAGTTTCTTATTTACTTTTCTTTTTAAAGAAGAACCCCCTGTTTTAATTAATAAACTATACTCTTTTTTTAGTTTTTTGTATTGAAATGAATCGCCGAGTCCGCAATCTTCCGCTTGTTTTAAAAGACATATTAACATGTGTTTTAAAACCTCAAAGCTAATACAATCTTCAATATCACCAAGAACTGATTGAGAATCAGATGTCGTTATCATATATCCTGTAAAACTGTATGTGTTTTGTCTATTTAGTTCCAGAAGTCTGTTTCTAATAACATTTTTTCTTCGAAATAACCAAAATTTATGTGCTTCATCCTGAATCTTGTCTGCAATTCTAAATGCGTGATTTCTGGCATTGCCGTCTATTTCCGGTATTTTGTGATAATCAAAACTTGTTGTTTCAAAGGTATCCATTGCAACAAGCTTGATTTCTCCAACGGAAGTTTCGAAATCGTTCTGAATTTGTGCATTGCTTTTCCCCTGCAAATTTGCCACGTTAAATTCCTCCCAAGCTTATTTAAATTTTCTCTTTTTATTTTCCCTTTACTCTATTTATCGGCATTTATTTGTAAAACTTTAATATAAAACAATTAAATTTTACATTTGTTTACAAAACTCGTAAAAATGTGATAAAATTCAGCTATGAAGATTTGTTTTATACCTATAGATAATCGGCCGGTTTGTTACAATTTAGCAAAAGATATTTGTGCAATTGATAAGGATATAGAGCTTTTTATTCCGCCAAGGGAATATTTAGGCAGTCTGACCAAGTATGCTGATACTGATGCTATTTTTGACTGGATGGCGAATATTCCCAAAACAGATGTTATGGTATTGTCGCTTGATACTTTGGCTTATGGAGGGTTAATTCCGTCAAGAAGAATAAATGACAGTTTTCGGGATATTAAGAAAAGAATTGAAAAAATAAAACCGATATTAAGAGGTAAAAAGGTTTACGCTTTTTCAAGCATAATGCGTATTTCAAATAATAATTACAATGAGGAAGAAAAAGAATATTGGAAAGATTGGGGTAAAAAGATTTTTGATTATTCTTATAATTCCTGCAAGTATAAAAAGCCGATACCAACTGATATTCCAAAAAATATTCTTGATGATTATTTGAATACAAGAAAGCGTAATTTTAATATAAATGCAATGTATCTTGACTGGCAGAAAGAAGGTTTGTTTGATGCATTAATATTCTCTAAGGATGATTGTGCTCAGTATGGTTTTAATGTTTCGGAAGCAATAATGCTTGATAACTGGGGTGCTATAACAAAAACAGGTGCTGATGAGATTCCATTAACACTTCTTGCAAGAGCTATAGAAAAAAATATAAAAGTTTATCCGAAATTTATAGAGCCTGAATATTTAGACAAGATTTCAAATTATGAGGATATTTCAATACAAAAGTCTGTGATGGAGCAGCTTGAACTTGGGGGGTTCGATGTAGTTTCTGCTGAAGATGATGCTGATATTGTGTTAATAGTCAATAATTTTAAAGAAAAACAGGGAGAGCTTGTAATGGGTTGGGGAACAGAACCTTATAGCTGGGGCTTTGTTAAACCTAATAAACCTTTTGCTGTTGCAGATGTCAGATATGCAAATGGTGCTGACAATGAGTTCGTAAAAGAGTTATTAAAAAATATACCTCTTCCTGATTATGGATTTTCTGCATGGAATACAAGTGCAAATACCTTGGGAAGTTTGCTTGCGGGAGTAAAAGTAAAGTTTAACGCTGTTAAATATGATGATGAAGCGTACAAAAAGCTTCAGGCAATAAGATACCTTGATGACTGGGCGTATCAGGCGAATGTAAGAGGGCAAATTGATAAGCCTTGTGATATTAAAAAACTTATGAAACCTTATGAAGATGTTATATTTAGTGCCCTGCAAACTCCTAAAAGAAGTATAGATTACATTTACCCCTGGAATAGAAAATTTGAAGTTGAAGTTAAGATTGATTAATATCACTTAATATTTTATCAATTTTCTTTTCTGCTTTTTCTAATATTTCTTCTACTTTGCTACTTTGTGGGCGCGCATTCGCTTTGCCCACCCTACTTTGCTAAATAATATGTTTAAATTAAAAGGTGGGCACATCTTACGATTTTGCCCACCCTACTTTAGATATTTTATTTATATCCTATACCAAACTCAATGGTTTAGGACCAGCGTTTACGATTTCTGATGGCATGTTCGGATACTTCTTAGAGAAGTTATCGTTGAACATTGTAGCTAATTTGTTAGCTGCTTCATCGTATGCTGCTTTATCAGCCCACATTCCTCTTGCATCTAACATTTCATCAGGAACGTTAGGACAAGATGTAGGATAATCTACGTTGAATACATCGTGGTGCTTGAATTCGATGTTATCAAAAGAGCCGTTAAGAGCTGCTGTAACCATAGCACGAGTGTAAGAAAGTTTCATTCTCTTAGCGCCTGATGAAGCTGAGCCGCCTGCCCAACCTGTATTTACTAAGTAAACTTTAGTACCGTATTGGTCAAGTTTGTCACCTAACATCTTAGCGTAAACAGATGCATCCATTGGCATGAATGGTTCGCCGAATAATGTTGAGAATGTAGGAACAGGTTCTGTAATACCTCTTTCAGTACCTGCTAATTTAGAAGTGAAACCTGTTACAAAGTGGTACATAGCAGCGTTCTTGTCTAATCTTGAGATTGGAGGAAGAACACCAAATGCATCAGCAGTTAAGAATACAACAACTTTTGGTATTCCGCCTTTAGAAGGAATAGCAGCGTTGTTGATGTAGTTAACAGGGTAGCCTACACGAGTGTTTTCAGTTAATGAACCGTCAGCGAAATCAAGTTCTCTTGTTTCATCGTTCATGATTACGTTTTCAACAAGTGAACCAAATTTGATTGCGTGGTAAATATCAGGTTCATTTTCTTCTGTTAAGTTAATACATTTAGCGTAGCAGCCGCCTTCAAAGTTGAATACACCGTCAGGTGACCAGCCGTGTTCGTCATCACCGATTAATTTACGAGCAGGGTCAGCTGATAAAGTTGTTTTTCCTGTTCCTGAAAGACCGAAGAAAACAGCTGTTTCATGAGTTTCAGGATCCATGTTAGCTGAACAGTGCATTGGAAGTACGTTTTTCTTAGTCATAACGTAGTTCATAGTAGCGAAAACTGATTTTTTGATTTCGCCTGAGTATTGAGAACCTGCGATAATAATTGTGTGAGCTTCGTAGTCGATAGCTATACAAGCTTCAGAATTTGTTCCGTCAATAGCAGGATCGCATTTGAAACCAGGAGCGCAAAGAATTGTGTAATCAGCTTCACCGTAGCTTGCTAATTCTTCTGCTGTAGGTCTGATTAATAATTGGTGAATGAACATGTTTTGAGATGCTAATTCATTGATAACTCTGAATTTTTGAGTATATTTCTTGTCTGCACCTGCAAAACCATCAAAAATAAATACTTCTTTACCGTTTAAGTAGTTAGCGATTTTATCTCTGATTGAGTTAAAAGCTTCTCTTGAGATAGGTCTGTTAACATTTCCCCAAGCGATATCATTGTGGATAGATTCTGTATCAACAATAAATTTGTCCTTAGGTGAACGACCTGTGTATTTACCTGTAGTAACAACTAAAGCGCCTGTTTCAGAAAGTTTACCTTCGCCTCTTAAAAGAGCTGCTTCTGTTAATTGAGCAGGTGTCCAGTTTCTGTGAACAGCCTTAGGAGATGTAATCCCCCATTTTTCGATTCCATAAGTTTCCATTTATATTTCCTCCTTTTTAGGTTTAAACGGTTTCCTATACGCACTAATTCTACTACATCAAGGGGGAAAATCAATAGTTTAATTGTATGAATAACACTATTGGGGAATTATATTAAGAATTTAAAATTTGTAATCAATAAAAATATCTTTATTTTAAATTTTCATATTGCCTGAGTTTCTGTAAGCTTCAGGGTTGTTTTTCATGTCTATGTAAGTTTGTTGAACCCTGGATGCTGTTTTGTTTCGGATTAGCGGGGTGACAATATTACATGACAGTACGCTTGCGCCAATTGTTCCCATAGTTGCAGCAAAGTTTTCATAAGATTTATATGAGTTATAAATATCTTTATATTCAGGTTTTTTTGATAATACTTCATCTAAGTTAAAATCAATTTTGCCGATTTTGTCTTTATATAAATCTTTGTTTTTATTTAAGAAATCTCTGACTGTTTGCGGTGCTATTTTTCCTGTAGAAGCCATTTTTTTGATTCCAACTTTTGTTAACATGGTTATAACAAAGAATCCAAGTACGTTAATTGCCGCATCCATAAGTTCCTGCGGAAGCAGAAAGCTCTTCTTTTCTGATGAGATTTTCGGGTTTCCTGCAATTGCACCAATTTGTGCAAGTGAAGATATAATCCATCCAAGAGTTCCTGTGCCGATAATCATTTTTGACGTATCGTCTTTGAAGGTTTCAAATATCCATTCTTTTGGTTTTCTGAAAAGAGATGATTTAGCCATTATCCACCTCCGTTTTTTCTTTTTCCGGGTTTATAAAATCCTTGTTTTTATCTGAAGTTTCAACACCGGATTGTTTGTTAAAATAGTTTGTTAAAAACATGGTAAATGGTGCATCAAGTACGAAGTTTGTAATGCAGTTAACTCCGAGGATTAATGCCATAGCAACAGAAGAACGATAATTCTTGAGTGCATTCGGATTTTTTGTAAGCTCCTCTATGTATGTTTTAGGAAGAAGTTTTTTTGCCCATTTACCTTTGCCGGTTAAGTCAGTCATTTTTTCAACCATTTTGTAGACAGGACCTCTTACAACAAACATTCCGACAGTTGTACCTGCAATAATTTTTGCAGCAGTTCTGTTTCTGGAAACTGTTCTTGTTTCGTCATCAACTCTGTGGTTGTAGTAGTCAATTGCCGGCTGGGTAAGAAGTGCCGTTGCTCCCATAATTCCTCTGTTCCACATTGGATCGCCAACCCAGTGCGATGATTTATCCCAGTTTTTTGTTGAATTTTTACTCTCTTTTGAAGTGCTGCAAGGCATCATGTCGAGAAACTTCTGCTCAACACGCTTTAGTTGTTTTTTAAACCAATTAGGGCTTTTGCCTTTTCCCTGCATGGAAATATTATAGTCATTGTTAACAGTATAAATATTCATACAACACTTCTTCCATGTTTATAAAAACAGTTTGTTGTATGAAATTGCCTTATTGTTACAAAATAGTTACAAAAAGAGTGTGCGGAAAAAGTCGAAAAATGACAATTTTTCGAACTTTTTCAAACACGACCGTGTGAAATGCGGGTCGTGTGCGGGATAGCACACAACCCGCATTGAAACCGTTCTATGGAGCTTGCGAGAAAAATTTTAATTTTTCCGCAAGCTCAAAAAGCGGTGAGTTTAATCACCGCTTTTTTTGTTATTTTTTCTGTAAGCTGTCATAATCTGTTTTTGATATTTCCTGCCAAGCATCATTGGAGCCTTTCACCCTCTTGTAATAGTGTTCTTCTCCATTAATTGTACGTGTTGTAGTTGTAACAGTTACAACATCTGTACCGCCAAGTGTAATGTTGACTCTACCGTTATCAACCCATTCGTATTTTGTGCCGTTATCGTATACATCAGGTATAACAACAGAACCCTTTACGCCGGCTGATGCAAATACAACATCATTGTATTTATCTTTGTCAATCGGGAAGTCAGGAAATTCCTGTATTGCTGTATCAATATCAGTTTCAATTGCTTTTCTTGCAAAAGCGGCAAGTTTTTCAAGATTATACACGCTTTCAATTGTTTCCTGATTTGAAACTTTAGACAAGTCGATTGCCTGCATAACCTTAACCATTCTGTTGTTAAGCATTACATTCCTGCCGCTGTGAGTTTTTACCGGAATGTTATATCGTTTGTCCTTTAAGCAATCATAGCCGTTGACAAGGTCTTGCCAAGCTGTAAACTTAACTGTTCTTGGAGTATAAGTTACCTCATCAATTTTCTTCATGTCAGTTTCGTATTCGATTTGTTTAACTTCTTCCTGAGCAGGTACAGGTGCAGGTTGAGGTGCCGGTTGAGGTTTAACAAGTTCATTTTTGATTTCGGCAAGCTTTATGTATATTGCAAATAAAAGTTCTTTTTTATTCAATACACTTTCGCCACCGGCAGCACTTGCTAAGAATTTTCTATAGTTATTTAGATTACCGTCTTTTTTATAAAAGTATTCAGCAATTTTCAAGATACCAGTGCGTGCTTGAGCAGGTAACTGAGCCTGTGTTTCAAGTTCATTTTTATAGTCTTCCAGAGTGTCGACTTGAGGATTAGTAGCAAGTATTGGTTTTTCTCCCGGAAGTTCTTTAAGAGCTTCCCCTAATATTGCTAAAGCAGCACCAATAGCTAAACCTGCAAAGAATGCTTTACTTCTGTTAACGCTATCCGGCTCTTTATCTACATCAATATCTCTGACATCAATTTCAAAGTTTTCGCCGAGGATAGTTTTCAGTTGAGCCACTTGTGTTGTAGAGGCTTCTGATGCTTTATCAATCCATAATCTGAATGTGCCGTCTTCCAGAATTTCAAAACCGGCTTCTCCCGGACCAAATCCTTGTTGTGCAAGCTTTCTCATTATCTCATATGTATTGATAGTAGTTTTACTTTGTGTCGGAACACCATCAACAATTGTTTTAACAGATACATCTAAATTAAATTTAATATCATTTTGGCTTGTAATGTTTATTGGGAATTCCATATCTTTTAAATTGCTGTTTAAGTTTGAGGGATCAAGTGTTACACCACCGGGAGTAGTGTCTACAAGGAGTGCTGTAGCAAGGCTGGAAACTCCGGGCAACCAGCTTCCTATCAGTCCGTTATAAATGACTAACAACGCATTTTTCTTATCTCTGTCAAAACCGCAGAAATCGATAAGTCTTTTTGCATCTGTTCTTGATATTTTGACTTCTCCATTAGTTCGGACAGAAATGGCATTTATTACATTTTCTATCTCTCCAATAGCTCGACTGTCTTTTGTTTGATAATTTGCCCTATAGTCTGCAAAACTGACAGCATCTCTTATTAAATCAGAGAGTCCTGATATATTATAAGTTTTATTGTCTTTATTGCAGCTAATCAGTTGTCCGTCATTAACCAGCTGTGCAAAAATTTTCTTATCTTTCACTACGTCAGTTAATTGTGTCTCTGTATATTGTTGCTCCTTGTTATGTTCTACCCTGTTATATGCGGCAACAGCTTTTCTGAAGTCTTTTATTGAAGAACGTTCCCATTTTAATTTTTCTGTAAGAGAAAGCTCACCTCTGAAGATTTTAGCGGTATATTTATCGTTATGGTCGCCTAATGCTTTTTTAGCGGCATCTTCTACGTCACCACTATTGTATATTTCCTTGCCTCTTTGAGCCCAAATAGCGTCCATAACTTCCTGACGAGCATCTTCAAGAACAATTCCGCTTTCCATATCTGATAGCAGACCTTTGTGAGAATTGCTTCTTCCCACTGAACCAAATTGATTGCTGAAAGATTCATAATATGAACCTTTAAATTTTGGTTTGCCATTGTCATCTTTAGCTGTTTTAACAGCTTTAACAGCATCTTCTCTTGAGAGTCCGTTTTTTCTGAATTCATTATATGCATTTGTTAATTTATTTTGTTCTTTTGCAATCTGATGCTTTTCAACAATAAACATAAGGTTTTTCAGCACAGAAGATTTAAAATCTGCAAATTCATCTTTTTTGTCAGCCTTAAGTTCTTTTTTTAACTGGTCGTATAATTTTAAAACATCGTCTCTGGAGTCATAAGATTGTCCGTCTGCCCTGTTTTCTTTAGCTTTATCCATCGCTTGTTTTACTTTATCAGTTACATTCGTAACTTCATCCATCAATTTGGCGTAGTATTCTCTGTTTACTGACTGTTTATCTTCACCCAATAAACGATTGTTCAGGTCACTAACTAAAGTATCCCAGTCTATTTCGTCTGCAATTACAACTTGGTTGTTTGAATCATTTGTAAAGAAGTAGGATGAACCGCCTTTAAAGATTCTATCCAGTACATCATCCTGCATCATCTCTGCAGATGATTTGGATGCAATTTGTTTATATTTAGAATAGTCGTTTTTGGATAGTCCGAATATTTCTTTAGCGTCAATCTCATTGACCGCACCGTTTTGAATCGCTGTAGTCAACTCTTGAGTTAACTCTTTATTGTTAAATAAGCTTGCTTTTTCAAATTTATCCAGTTTGCCGTCTGTTTTATTTTGTCGTTCAGCGTCACTATTAGCAAATTCTTCCACTTTGGCAATAAATTTTGCTACATCAAAATTCATATATTGCTCCTTAATTTGATATCAGATAAAAAGGTGTTAAACAATCGGGGACTTATAGCCGTCCCCGGTTGTTATTATAAATTTAGAAGTTTACTTCTTTACCACTTAAATCGAATACTTTACCGTCTTTAACGATGTAAACACCTGTACCAAGTCCTATAGCCGGACCGGTATATTTGCCCGGTTTTAAGTATCTGCCGTTTACTGTTACACCGCCTTGAGAGTTGTCATTGTTGTTTTTAACTTTATTAACACCAGTAGTGTCATCCCACATCATAGCAGAGGTTCTTGCACCTAATACAGAATTCCAGTCTTGTTGTTCTCCTTCGTGAGTAGTGTCATCACCATCACCGTCACTGTCACTATCCCCATCACCTTGATGACAGTGGCAGTGGCAAGAACCATCACCTTCAACAGTAATAGTTACTTCATGGTTTTTGATTGCATCCAGTATATCATGCAGGATTGCCATTACTTCATCAAGATTTAATTTATCTCCATTTGCTTTTACAGCATTTTCGATGTTAGCAAGAGCGTTAAGGATAAGTTGTGCCATTTGTTTGTTATCGATGTTGCCTTGAACAACGTTACCGTTAAGTGTTTTTAATAAATCGAATATCTCACCAAGAGTTTTGTTAATATCGCCGCCAACAGAGTTGATTGCATCAATAACAGTTGACAGGTCAACCGGTCCTCCGGAACCTCCGCCTTCAACGGTTACTTGAACATCCAAGTTATTTAATGCTTCAATTACATCAACGCCAAGTTTTGCGATTGCTTCAAGAATAGCTTTGTTTCTTGTTTCATTATTTGCATCCATAGTTTTTAAGAAAGCTAACAATTCTTCCATCTTAGCAGAATCGCCATTCATATTTTCTATTATGGTTGTTAAGCTGCCGGCAATATCAAATCCGAGTTTATTAATTGCTTCAATGATTTTAGCTGCTTGTTTTTTGTTTTCTTCTGTTCCGTTAACAACATTTTCGTTGATTTTATTTAACAACTTGATAATTTCATCCATTTTGGCATTCATATCGCTGCCTGCATTATTAATTGCATCAATGATTGCGTCAACATCAAATGTAACATTGACGTCACCGCCGCCGCCACCGCCGATAATTTGCAATTTAGCAATAGCTTCAAGAAGTTTGTTAACTCTTTCTTTGTTATTTGCATCCATTTTTTCTAAGAATGCATAAAGCTTATCCAGTTTTGCGGAATCACCATTCATATTTTCAATGATAACCGTCAAGCTGCCTGCAACATCAAATCCGAGTTTATTGATAGCTTCAATGATTTTAGCGGCTTGTTTTTTATTTTCTTCTGTTCCGTTAACAACATTTTCGTTGATTTTATTTAACAGCTTGATAACCTCATCCATCTTAGCGTTCATATCGCCGCCGGCTTTGTTGATGGCATCAATAATGGAGTCAACATCGAATGTAACATTGACGTCACCTCCGCCGCTACCGCCGATAACTGAAAGTTTAGCAATAGCATCAAGAAGTTTATCAACTCTTTCCTTGTTGTTTTCATCCATTTTTGCAAGGAATGCCATAAGTTTATCAAGTTTAGTTGAATCATTTCCTATACCGTCTATAATTACGGCAAGCTTATCTGCAATAGATACACCGAATTTCTCAATTGCTTCCAGAATCTTCTTGCTGATTTCTTTGTTTTCTGCTGTATTCTGGTCGATAGAATCTAATTTATCAAGCATTGCCTTAAGAACATTCAAGACTTCTGTCAAATCAACATTAACCGTTCCACCTGAACCGCCGGGGTTATTAAGAATTGCTGCAAGAATTTGTACAAGCTGATTTTTAATATCATCACCGAATTGGTTAAAGTTAGCATCTATTTTGGTAAGAGCATTAAGAACTTCTTTTTTGCCTTCTACAATAGCTTTCAGTATATTTTGGCTGATTTTGTTATTCTCAGAGGTATCATTCTTAATCGCATTCAATAGAGCAAGAACCTGTTCAAGATTTACGTTGCCGTTTTTCAGCATATCCATAATCTGGTTGAATTGATTTTGTTCAACCTGAGTAAAGTTGCTGAATTGACCTGTTAAGTCCATAATGGCAGTATAAATCTTTCCTAAGATTTCAATATTATCAACATTACCCTTTTGAACAATTTCAATTAAGGTATCCATTTTAAGACCCATCATAGCAAGTGCATTGTAGTTTTGCTTCATTAATTCAACAAGGTAGTCGTTCATCTTGTTAATAGTTTGTTCTTGAGAATCAAGCTTGCTTAAAATTTGTTTCAATAACTCTTGAATATTTCCCATATCTAAACCAAGCTTTTCGCTAAATTGGTTAAATATGTAGAGAATAAATTCTTGAACAGAACCGCCATCACCAAGAAGTTTCTTTAAGATGTCTACTAATGCATCAACATCAGCGCCACCGGGACCTCCGCAGCCGCAACTTAAGTTGTTATTAATTTCATTTTTAATCTCTGTGGATATGTTAATTTCAACATTAATGTTAACTGAGTTATTAATGAATATGTTGATGCCGCCGGCTGTGTCACCGTTTCCGCCGTTATCTCCTCCGGCGCTTCTTGTACTTTTAGCACCGGCTGTTGTAAGTTCTTGAATCCTTGACTTTATTGACGAAAGGCTTATGCCTAAATCGTTTTGAACTTGCTGTTGTACACTTAAGTCTTCTTCACAGGCTGTTCCTAGTTCGTTTAATAATTCTCTGTTGTTAAACAAACTTGCTTTTTCATAAGAATCAAACTTTCCGTCTGTTTTTCCCTGTCTGTCTGTTTTGCCTTCATTAACAAATTTTTCTACTTTTGCAATAAAACCTTGAATGTCAAACCCCATTAGAGTCTCCTTTCTTAATATAATAACTCATGAAATTTTACTTACTTATTATCTTTATCGGCAGAAATTTTGAAAACTTTAATAAAAATGCAAGTTTTGTTACAAATGTTAACACCAAATTCTGTATCCATTATGAAAACTCGGTTCCAAGATTCTAAATTCCTGCTTGGAATACATACTTATTTTTCATATTTTCACACTTTCCATATAAACCCGCTCTAATTATAGTTTATTTTCGACTCTCTGTACAGTATTTGTTCACAAGTTCACCTGTTTTTAAGGTGTTAACAAAAAAAATATTGCCGACTTGGGTAATATACTGTGAAACTTGCCTATTATTTAATAAATTTGTAGAGAAAATAAAGGAGGATAAATAACATGGTTGCACCGGTTCAAACAGAAAAGGATACCATAAGCGTTATAATTATTGAGGACTTTAAACTTACAAGAGTTGGTTTGCGTTGTGCGCTCAATTCAAATAAGGATATAAATGTAGTTGCTGAAAGTGATAATGCGACTGACGGTCTTGCTTTAATAGAACGTCATAATCCTGATGTTGTTTTAATGGATCTGGGTCTTGCAGGTATGAATGGAATAGAGGCAACAATAAAAGTAAGAGAGATGAATCCAAATATAATGGTTATTGCACTTACTTCTCATGACAGGGAAGAAGAAGTTATTGCAGCTCTTTCTGCCGGAGCTATGGCTTATTGCTTAAAGGATATTGACCCGTCTAAATTAGCAGATGTTGTAAGAGATGTTAAAAAAGGTGTCTGTTGGTTAGATCCTGTTATAGCAAGAAAGGTTCTGGATTCTTTTCCTAAGCAGGAAACTTTGGGAATTTTATCAGATAAAAGTGCAGAAGAAGGCAGAGTTCCGCTAACGGAAAGAGAACACGAAGTTTTAAAACATCTCGTTGAGGGAAAAAGTAATACAGAAATCGCTAAAGAGTTGATTGTTAGCGTTCATACTGCAAAGGCTCATGTTTGTTCAATTTTACAAAAAATGTGTGTGAATGACAGAGTGCAAGCTGCTGTAAAAGCAGTAAAAGAAGGGCTTGTATAAATTCTGTAATCATAATGAGGCGGTTTTGGCATTTTTGTGCCAAAACCGCCTACGTCTTTTTTTGTAATGTCTATTTCTTAAACATATTAATTATCTTATCATAGCAATTTTTCTTAACCCATGAACAAGCATCATGGCAAGGTTTTGTGACAGCGTCAGTATGTCTAAAGAATTTTTGAGCTTTTTCATTAGAAATTTTACCAACCAGATCATATTTATGCGCTAAACCTGCCAATCCCCCCAGTACTATTGTACCACCTATAATCTTAGCAAATAATCCTAAAACTGATGTTTCTTTTTCTTGTTCCTGATAAGGATTTGCTCTGAAGCATACTGTATCCTGTTTTAATTCATTATCGACAGTAAAAATTGATTCCTGATTTTTTCGCGCACCAACACTTCCGGTTGATTCTTGTTTGGCAGTCTCAATTTTTCTGTCGGCCACGCCGCCGGTTGACTCACCGCCGCGAAATGCTATAGTTGTAGTCATACAAACCTCCATAAGAGTTCTTCACACATCTTCTACTACTAAAAAAACATTTTTTATTAGAAATTTGCCTTTTTTTGAATAAAACGTTACAAAACTTTACATAAGCGCTTTTCTTCTGGATTCAAGCTGTTTTTGCAGGCAAATCTGTGAAATACAATCAAGGTCAACATCTTGCAAATTTATAAAGCTAAAAGAGGCTTTCAAGATTTTGTCCTCTTCATCCGTTCTAATATATTTTGCCTCTGTTTCAACTGTTTTCTTTGGTAAATATAATGTTAGATTAACATTTTCCGGAAGGTTATATTTTTCATCTATAATTAAACGTACTCCGTTACCTGATAAGTCAAAAGTTTCACAGGAAATTTTCTTAACTTCATTATTTATTTTATATGAAATAAGAGCATTTTCGTTGATTTTAACTCTGAAATACTCACGTTTTTGCTGGTACTCAACATCATCAGGAGTTTTAATTGTAAAAAAACAGTATGGCTCATCATTTTCTATATGTTTAAGCATTGTACTTGCTTTGTATAATCCGTTATCACAAGCAATACTAAGTTTTATTTCCTGTGGGGTATTTAGAAACAGTTTTTCATCAAACTTTGCGCAGGCAACAATCTCTCGCTCATCAAGGCGTTTTAAAGAAGCTTTTATACAATGAGTAAAGTCATCTTTATCCTTGTATGTGATTTTTATATAATTAACATTTTCAATATTAATATTTAGCTTCATTTGGTTTTTAAATACCTTTTGTTTGTTACTTTGTATACTCCCAGCTTTTTGCCGTTTTTATCATACTGTATAATTTGTCCGCTTTTGTTTTTCTTAAATGTACCCTGCGGGTAGTTTGTGTGTTTATTCTGCGGTAATTCCGCTAATGCGGATACACATACAAATGACAGCATTATCAGAGAAATTAATATTCTTTTCATACACTTATTATATCATATTTTGAAGATACTGCTACATTTTTGTATTATAATTGCACATATGAAAGGTATAATTTTTGATTTTAACGGGACTTTGTATTGGGATTCTCAGCTTCATTATGATGCTTGGAGAGAGTATTCAGCTTTATTGAGAAAAGAACCCTTTACAGATGAAGAAATGCGCTCAAAAATGTTTGGTCATACCAATGCTGATATTATAGAGTATTTGATAGGCAAAAAACCGTCAAAGGAGCTTGTTGATAAATATGCAAAGGAAAAGGAAGCAGTTTACAGAACCAGATGCAAGCTTAATCCTGATGAGTTTAAACTTGCACCGGGTGCAGCAGAACTTTTGGATTATTTAAAAGAAAATAATATCCCAAGAACGATTGCTACTATGTCTGAGTGGGATAATGTAGAATTTTATATCAAAGAATTTAATTTGGAAAAGTGGTTTGATTTAGATAAAATTGTTTACTCGGATGGTACCATCCCCGGAAAACCTGCTCCTGATATATTTTTGATTGCAGCAGAAAAAATAGGTATAAAACCGGAGGATTGTGTTGTAATAGAGGATGCAATAGCAGGAATAAAATCTGCAAAGAGTGCAAATATTGGTAAAATTGTAGCAATAGCATCTCTTGAACCAATTGATTTTTATAAGCAAATGCCGGAAGTTTATCAAATAATAAAAAACTTCAATGAGTTTGACAGAACTTTGTTAGAGAGTCCAATCCCTCTTACTTAGCTTCTTCCGTTTTAACCTTGCTTTTTTTGTGGAATAGGCTTCCTATCTTATTCCCAATCCATTTTATGCCATTCCAAATGCCTTTGCCGGCTGCTTTAGCACCGTTCCAGATTCCTGTGCCTGCCCATTTAAGTCCGCTCCAAACAGCGCTTCCAACAGGTTTTAAGACATTGTTCCAAGCAAATGTTGCTGCAGGAGCAATAACTTTGCTTCCAATCCAGCCGAGTCCTTGACCGATTCCTTTAAAAATTGCAGGTAATGCAGGAACCAAAGCTCTTCCTGCTGCAAATCCGATACCTGCTCCTAAGCCGGCTTCAAATGAACCGGGCCAGCAGCCAAAGCCTCCGAAACCAAAGCCTCCAAAGCCATATCCAAAGCAACTCATACGAGATGAATACATAGAACCGCAACAGCAGCCTGTATTATATCTGCTTCTGAAAACAGTGTTCCCATTTACATTTACTGTAGTATTGTAGACATCTCCGTAGCTCATAAAATAATACCTAAAATTTTATACTGTCCCTTATATATATAAAGTATATTCTCTTTAAAAAATTGCCTTGTTGTTTATGATTTGTAAATAAATGTTAAGACAATTCCCATGGTATTTTCTTTTTGTTAATTTCCTCAAGGGTGCTTAAATCATTGAATTCATTGTTCCCGAATAATATGTTACCGCCGACATTTTTCAGATTGTGAAGCGAAGTCGCATTAGAATCTCTTAAATCAGCATCTCCTGTTATTCTTGAAACATTTGATAAAAGTTCAGTTTCGTTTATGCCGTATTCGTTTAAAGTTAAATCGTTCATAAATGAAGTATAATGAGAAATTTCCCATGTTCCATCCGGCATGGTTTTAACTTCTATACCCATTTTTTCGAGTATAGCTTTGTAATTTTTATTTTCTGCAAGAGTCTGTAACTCTGTTTTGGTATCTTCAAAAGCAGGTTTATCGTTGTTTGCGGAATTAATTTTTTCTTCATATCCGCTAAGACCTTTTTGTGAAATAAATTCATTAATAAAATCAATGTATGCAACAGGGACAGAACCATCTTTATTACGTTTTTGAATTTCTGTAATAATGCCGTTTTCTTCTCTTATGTATGCCTGTGCCTTATTGTTTTCATCAACAAGTATGTGAATATTCCCTGTTTGTTTTGTGTTCCAGCTTGTATTCTCAGATAATTGTTTTAATTTATCTGAGCTTTCTTTTGAATTATCAGATTGTGCAAATGTGTGCCAACTCATTTTTCTTTTGTTTAATATCATTTCTGTACGAGGATACTTTTCTTTATTATTAATAACGCTATTAAGAATAGCAGCCGCAAGAGATTTACTAAATTCAGGAGGCATTGCGTGCTTGTTGTTCAAATCGCGTGTGATGTATTCGCTGAGTACTAATTTTGCAAATGTGTTGTTTTTGATTTCGGAGTCTGTTTCCATAAAATCAAACCACGTTTTTAAGATACTGCTTCTTTTTGTATCAAAAGAATTAGTTTTTGTTGAGTAGTTGTTTTTTATATCATCAACTTTTAATTCTGCCCAATTGTTAGCAGCCGAATCTGATTGCAGAATCTCATCTGATGGCTTGTACTTATCTGTAATATACTTTTTAAATTCTGATTTTGCGTGATTTGAATTAAATACAGAAAGATTATATTCGTTACCGGAATCCAGTGTTTGTAAATTAGTCATAATTCCGTCTAAATCAAAACCTTCTGCTTTAAGAGCAGGTTTTTTTGAAGCAGGAAGCTGGTTAATCATAACCATCAGAAGTTTTCTTATATCAGGACTAAGCGTTTTTGATAAGTTTTCAAGTGATAAATTATTAGCAATCGGCAAAAATCTTTCCATAAACGAATTTACACCAAGGCTTGTTATAGCCATAGCATCAGTCGCAATTTTAGAGTTATATTCACCGGTTGTCATTGCAGATTTAAGAACGCCGCCCACTCTGTGCTTAGGAATTCCGGTACGGAGAAGCCCTATTGCAGCTTGTTTCATTTCGTTGTTAATAATTCCGTTGTTTGTTATAGCGTCAATAATCTCGTCAGTTTCTTCACTATTGAATCCAATGTCTGTAAAAAATTTTCTGTCCGGATCTTTTTCTTCTGTATTTGCATAATATTTTAATTTTGTTTTATTTAATTTTGAAATCGTTTCTATATCCCATCCTGAATTTAGCATTTCTGCTACCCAGTGTGATGTTTTTGGGTTTTGAATAAGTTCAATATATTTTTCAATTTTTTTAGGGTCTATGTTTTTGTCATTATCTTCAATATTATGGTTATTAAGTGTTTTTATCGAAGTTAAAATTTTAGGCAGACACTTTATATTAATATCATCATTGTTAAGAATTTCTTTAATAAGACTTATTTGAGAGTAGTTATTGCTTATTGCGTACAGAACATCAACTTTTTCATTTACAGTTATGTTTCGTTTTTCTAAGACTTGTTTTGTGACATACGATGTTTTTTCTGAAGTATATTTTAAAATATCAATAATGTTTTCAGCAGAATATTGATTTTGTTCAGAGATATTTACAAGAATATCCTTCTCGCCTGAGAATTGAGAATGTCTAAATAATTCAAACAGGTGTTCTCTTGAAAAATCTCTTCCGTTGATAAAATTTTTATAAATCTCAGCATCTTCATTCAGCAGTGTACTTAAAATCTCTTCATCCTTTGTTTTTATCTTGTCAGAGTGAAATCCGCTTTTAATGTATGTTTCAATAAATTCTTTTGAGAGATTTTTTGTAGCATAATTTGCTGCTGATAAAAGTTCCTCGGCTGAATATTTCGAGAAATCTGTTTGAGTAAATCTGTATAAGATGTTTAAACTATCTATGCTTAGGTTTTTTGATTTTAGCACAAAGTTAAGAATATCAAGCGCTTTTTCGTTTTTTATCAAATTGTTATCAAGAATTATTTTTTTGCAAAAATTAATTATTTCAGGCTTGTCATCTTTAAAGAGATGCTCTATCAGCATCTGAATAGAATTATTTACTTTTTCTGTATTATTTTTTGCGTTCATTTCTTCAATTAATTTTAATTGAAGTTCATAAGTTTCAGCAGTTGCGTTGCTTATAGAATTTAGTATACTTTCACTTAAGACATCATTTTTGCAGAAATGAGGATTTTGTAATGCTTTTTCAAGAAGTTGTTTTATTATTTTCAAATCAGTTTCTGTTTCACATCTGTTGGTAAGTTTTTCAAAAATATGACTTGATTTAACCAGATATAATCTTCTGTCGCCCAAAATAATGTTAGCCAATTCTCGTTGAATTGGTGTTTTGCAATTTTTAAACAAATTAAACGCAACTCTTGATTTTATGCCCTCTTCCTCAAGCTCGGATTTTACAAAATCTTTATTTTGCTGCATTTCTGTATCTCTGTTGTTTTGAATTACGCCAAGCTGCTTTATACATTCATTTTTAAGCATTTGTTTTTCTGCTTTGGAATAAGGCATTTCTTCAATTGATTTTTTGATTTTTTTCAATTCATTTATATTATTTGCGTCATTAATTTTTGCGCGAAATTCTATAGGAGTTAATTCTTTTATTCCTTTTTTCTTATCATAGTATAATATGTCTATCTGTGCCTTATTTTGTGTTTCCTCAGGGGTATTTATATCTAATATTTTTTTTAATTCGGGAGGAAAGCTGTTATTCAGAAAATTTTCGCATAGAAAAGATGCAATAAACTTGTTAAGTTCTTCTCTATTCATTAACTTAATTTCAGGGTATTTATTTTGGTTAATTAACTCCGTAAAGAATCTCTCAAATGTTTCTTTTGAATTGATTTTTTCCTGAATAAAAGAAATTTGCATCAGCTGTGTAGTATCCACTTCACCGGCAGCATTTTTGAATAGTGCTGCAAACATGTTAATGCCGGACACATTCTTGAATGCTATTGTTAAGGGTTTGCCGTTGTTATCCGATATGATGTTGTTATTTTTGTCTGCAAAAGTGGCAATTCCGTCTTTTATCAATACTTTTGCTATATTAGGGTACTTGTTTATCAGTAATTGTAAATTAAACGAAATAAGATTATCTGATGTATCAGTATTCTGAAATTCTTTTCCTTGTACGAATGCAATAGAGGAATTATCGACAGAACTATTGCCTGATAAATTTTTTGTTAATTCTTCGGCGTCTTTCTCTGTAAAACCTTTTGATTGAGCTTCTCCTGACAGGCTAAATGTAAGATGTTCGTTTTCAGCATTAGTAAGTGAAGCTGTTCCTTGTTCTACAACAGCTTGCTCATTCTGAATAATATTTGATGTACTCTGCTTTAATTCCTCAGCAGACTTATCTATTTCAAAACCCATCTGTGAACCCTACTAACGATATAAAAAACAATATCTTACTAAAGCATTACAATATGTATATCGGCAAATAGGCAAAAATCTTTAGGCTATATTGCTAAATTGTTACATATCTTTACAAAAATAATCAAAATTTTGTCGTATGCTAAATTTATATAATAGGAGATTGGATTATGCTAATATTATTTTTGTTATGTGTGTTTGGTGTATGGATATTTTGGGCTCATCATTATGTTGTAGATAAGAGAGATGCTGCGTTTGAGGCATTTGAACAGGTAGATAACGAATTGAAGAAAAGATATGAGCTGATTTTAAATATTATATCCGCATCAAAAAGCAGCATGATGACTGAGCAATCTTTAATTGACTATATATTAAAACTCAGAGAAGAAGTTATAGATTTAGGTTTAAAACCTGAATTTGTTGATAGAAGAATTGCTTTAGATGCAGAACTTGAAAGAAAATCAGTACAATTTATCAGTATGGTAAAAGAGAATCCTGTATTAGCTTCTAATTCTGAATTGCAAAATGTTATTCAAAAATATTCTGATTTGAATGATGGAATAACTCTTGCAAAGCAGGATTATAATTGTGCGGCACAAACGCTGCGAAAAGCTGTTTTAGTTTTTCCAACCTCTCTTTTAGCTCGCTTAAACAGGATTAAATTTCTGGATTATATGAAATAATTTAACTTTAGAACCTCTTAAAAATTGACCAATTTTGACAAATATGTTATAATTCACACGTGTTTATTAGGCAAGGAAAGATGTCTGCATTGTTACCTTGCCACAGTCCTGAAAGGAATGTTAAGAAAATGGTTGAGAAGTATTCAGACGAGGATTTTGAGTCTCTTTTGTCAAAGTATGACTATAAATTCAAAAGAGGTGACATAGTTCATGGAGTTGTGTGTGCTTATGAATCTGACGGTGCAATAGTTGATATCGGTTCAAAAAGTACAGCATTTGTACCTTCTTATGAAGTTTCATCTGACAGAAAAGCTAAAGCGGAAGATGTATTGGAAAAAAATACAGAGTATGAATTTTTAATTACTCAAGATGCAGATGAAAATGGTAAGTTCACGTTGTCATACAAAAAAGTTGCTGCAGCTCATACCTGGGCAGAACTGGAAAAGATTAAGGAGGCTGATGAAACAATTGCAGCTACTTTAACTCAAACAGTAAAAGGCGGTGTGATTGTTGATATATCAGGGGTTCAGGGGTTTATTCCGCAAGGTCAGCTTTGTGCAAGAGAAACGGTTGCAAACCCGGGAGATAAGATTGATGTTAAAATTTTAACTCTTGATAAAGCACAAAATAACTTGATTTTATCAAATAAAAAGGTTTTTGAAACAAATATGGCTGAAACAAGAAAGAGTGTTTTCTCACAGGTTGAAGTAGGTCAGATTGTAAAGGGTGAAGTTGTAAGAATTACAGACTTTGGTGCATTTGTTAATGTAGGTGGTGTGGACTGTTTGCTGCCTCTTTCACAAATATCATGGAAGTGGGTAGAACACCCGACAGATTTGTTGAAGGTAGGGCAGGAAATTAATGTTGAAATTATTGATGTAGACTACGATAAACAAAGAATCAGCTTAAGTCTTAAAAATACAGAGCCGGATCCTTGGATACAAGCCGAGGCAGATCTTAAAGAGGGTGATATAAAAGAGGGCATTGTAACCAGAGTAAAACCGTTTGGTGCTTTTGTTGAAGTACTTCCAGGTGTAGAAGCATTGCTGCCTCAGTCTGCGGTTTCCGCGTTCCAAAACAAAAATGGTAAAATGATATCAGCCGGTGATAAGATTGATACAAAGATTGAAAAATTCAATCCTAAAGATAAAAGAATATCTCTTGGTTTGCCGGATGATGCTACTGAATAGGATAATCAAGACGGTTGAGAACGGTTTTTACTGATTCAGAGCAAAGACCTACAATATTTTCAAAACTTCCTTCAAATTTGTCAATATAATTTGGAGGAAGTTCTTGTATCCCGTAACTTCCGGCTTTATCTAACGGGTTATAAGTGTCTATGTAATGATTAATCATTTCGTCAGTCCACTCTGTAAATCTTACATAGCTTGTTGTTGAAAGAGTTACTGCTCTGTTTGTTTTTGTATTAATTGCACAAATGGATGTAACCACCATGTGAGTTTCGCCGGATAATTCTTTTAGCATAGTATAAGCATTCTCTTTAGTATGTGGTTTTCCTAAAATTTTATTATGCAAAACAACAACTGTGTCAGCTGCAAAAACAAGTGAATCCTTATCTACTCTTCTGACAACATCCAGACATTTCTGAGTTGCGATATCTTCAATTTTCTCGTATGAAAATTCATTTGAGTCCAATTTCTCATCATACTCAGAGGGGATTATTGTGTAATCTAACCCCATGTTTGTAAATATAGCTTTTCTTCTTGGCGAATTTGATGCCAGTATTAATTTAATCACTCTTATAAGTTCCTGTAGTAATTTATATGCGCATTATTTAATATTTCAAGACCTTTTTTAGTAAACCCGGATATTCCAAAAGAATGTTTTTTGACAACTTCCGGATTATCAAAGTTTGAAAGCATTCCTTTTATACAATACTCTGCTTGTTCATAAATAGAACTCCAAGTACGGAAAAAACTTTTTTTGTAGCTTACAATCTCACCTGTAGAACTATTTATGTTTAACTTTGTTTTACCCATTTCCAATGTGCAGTCACAAGCAAATTCTTGAGGTTTTTCTATGGGTGCAATATACATTCTGCGATCAATGAAATTGTATTTTTTATCAACGCTGATTCTGGCAAGAATCTCTGATATCCATTTTGTGTGAGCTTCGTTTTCAGTATATATCGTATTGTAGTTCATTTTACGCATAAGTTTTTGTACGTCTTTTTGTGCGTATGGAGTTAAAAAGCGTTTTTTTACAACTTCTTCCTTTCCGTAAAATGATGTATTTGATAATTTATTAATTTTCATATTTTCTCCGATAGATACTGTTATTAAAAATCGTAAAAAATTTATTTGCTATTTTATTACAAATCTTTTAGTAAGTTTTCAAGACGTTGTTTTTCAACTTGTTTTACAAGTTGTTTGATTTTTATTTTTCCATCAGGAGTTAATTCGTTAACAGTCAGGGATTCTTTTCTTACAAAACTTGTATCGTAGAATTTTGCTCTCATATCTGAAAGTATGTGTTCAGCTTGCTTTATAACAAAAAACCAGGGTTTATAAAAAGGCTTTATAAAATCTATAATTTCTCCACTTTTGTTATCGATATCCAATTCGGTTTTTTTGCCAATTTTTAAAACAGAAAAACCTTGCATTTGTTCTTTATGATTAAGTATTTTTGTTAATCGTCTTTCATCCTCAAAACTTGCAATGTCATTATAATGGAGTTTTGTTGTCATAGTAGTTTTAAAGTGGTCACCATCCGTAACTCTTGAAACATCAGCATTCATTCTTATAAGCAAAGACTCAATAGATGCTTTCATGTCATTTGTTATAAATCTTGGTTTGGTCGCATAAAAATTTGTGTTGCTTTGGATTGATTGAACGAGCATATTGTTACCTTTTATTTTAGTATCCGTTGGTTATAAATTCTCTGATTTTAAATTTAGCACCCAGATTTTTAGATATTTCCTGACATTTATTAACATCAATATCATGAATATTATCAAATCCTGTTACGATGCTTGTTGTTACATCTATACCTGCTGTTTTGCAAGCTGTTACAAATTTTTTCATTTCTTCGTAAGCATTAGATATTTTGGGTTTGCAAATTTCGTTATAGTCGTCTGCATTTGCGGCATTCAAACTTATCGATGCTGAATCAATAAGTTTTTTAAATTCTTCCGCTACGTTTGTTTTGTAAATTGCATTTGCGTGTCCGTTTGTGTTTACGCGAATTTTAATCTGAGGATAATTCTTTCTTAGGTACAGGCAAAAATCTTTCATCATATCTTTTTTTAAGAACGGTTCGCCATATCCGCAGAAAACGACTTCTTCCGCAGAGTTAGCAAATTCTTTAAACTGAGTGATGATATCATCAAGTGTGTAATTGTCATCATGCCACATATCTTTTCCGCAAACATCGTCTTTTTGTTCCCGCAGACAAAATATGCAAGAATTTGTGCAAGCATTAGTAAGATTTATATATACAGTTTTAGGATTTTTTTCGTTATTAATTGAATATACAAGTGTATACATAAGCATACCCCCTACGAATATTATACTTTGAAAATTATAAAATTAAAATAAAATGTTTAACTGGATTTTATACAGCCATGTGATTATATATAAATTGATTGATTTTATTTTCTATAAATCTTGCAGTCTTTGACAAAAATCCTTCCTGACGTTCATAAGGACTGTACATTCTTATAATTTTAGCTTTTTTATGAGGTTCTTTAGCTTTAAAGAAAGGATTTTCAAGCTCATTAACCAATGCGGATTTTCTTTCTTCGCCGGAAGCCTGCTCAATAATTCTCTTTGCATTATTGAAAAATACGTTTGCTTTTCTTAAAGGTACTGTGTCAAGCACTTCATTTAATTCTGCAATAGACGGTATTTTTAAATCCTTTATAATTGCTTTTTGAACAAATTTTTTAGCCTCTTTGTCTTTATCAATTCTATCAAACAAGACTTTCATTTCAACAATTTCAGCAGTTTTGTCATTTCTGTTGTATTTAAATCTGTCCATAATCTCATATCTTAACTTAGTATTTTCAGCATTAAGCGTTTCATACATATCCACAACAGTATTTTTTGTAGCATCTGTTGGTTCATTTTTTCTTGGAATAAAGTTGTTAACAATTTTCTTTAAGAAACTTTCTCGCTCTGAAGTATATGCTGCTTCGAGATTACGAGTTTTTCCGGCCATTGCAACTTTCATATTTTGTTTTTTCATAAGATTTTTTACGGCAAGTTGTGCGTCAGAACGTAATTTGCTAAATTTACCGGAGTTAATTAATTTATCAAGATTGGCAATGGCTTCCTTATTGTCAGCGTGTAGTTTTAAGTATGAAGCATAATCCTTTGCATTATTGATGTATTTATTTCTGTTTTTTGATGAAAGCATATCAATAATAATTTTTGAAGTATAGTCGCTGTCTTTAAGAACGCCATATTGAACATCCTGAACAAATTCCAAAGTTTTTTCATCATTTGCAAGTGAGAATATTTTTTCAATTGATTCAAAAGAATCTTTGGTTTTTGATACAATGCTAAAGTGCATCGGGGTAGGCTTTTCTACCATAGAGTATATGTTCAGAACACTTTCCGGATTCCTTACAATATTATCTTTGTTTTGAAAATTATATTTGTTAACCATTTTCTGAAGAAAAGAAAACCTTTTCATGTCAGAATTTTTGGTTAACTCAACAATTGTAAAAGTCGGTTCTCCTAAAATAACGCTCAATTTATTACATGCTTCTTGCATGTACTTTGTTTCTCTGTTGTTGTGTGGGATAAGTTTACACACATTGGCACCGCAGAAACCGGTGTTTGTTACTTGAATATTCATTGAATTGACTCCTGCCAGTCTGTACTACAATATAATCGGCAAATATATTATTACTCAAACAAAATAAAAATTATAGTGGGAATTTATTAGGTGAATATTTATAATCAAAATTGTAATAATAAAATTCCGATAAATTTTAGTTGATAATGTAAAGAGATGAAGTTGTAACAAGAGTAATTTTTTTGCAATAGAAAGGAAATTATATTATAATAAAGAAGTTCAATCAAAGAGGGGTGTCCGAGTGGTTGATGGTGCGATCTTGGAAGGGTCGTGTATGGGCAACTATACCGTGGGTTCGAATCCCATCCCCTCTGAATACAAGACAGTATAACTTTTGTTATGCTGTCTTGTATTTTGGGATGAGTACCTTTTTTTAGTGTATTTTTTTGAGTAGTTTGTACCTTTTAACAGGACTTTTGGTCGGTGTATTTTTTTGTCCATTTTGCTCGGAAGAGGATAAATTTATAATTGGCAAATTTTCACAACACCACAAAATTGTAGCGGTCGGAATACGATTGAGAATCTGAATTTCAAACTGAACGAAAAGTGACTTTTCTTGCACTTATTTACATATTTTTTGCACCAAAATAATTCTTAATATCTCTGTTTAAAAGCCTTAAACCAATTGCTCTTATTAAGCTGCTTAATAAACGCACCCTACGAATTTAAAGCAGGGGTTATATAACTCCAAAAATAATTATCATTATTTATTTTGTCTAGTAATTCCATAATCTTATTTTCTTCTGCGTGGCACTCTCTGCACATTTCTGTTGAATCAAATTGATATTTTCTTACCTGACCCGTTCTAAGATTTACAAACTTATATTTATACCTATTTTTGCCATAAACAAATTTTATACCATCACTATACTTGCATTTACGCGTCTGACGTCTAGTTTGTTTGATGGTCAATTCTACTATATTATCAGAATGATTCATACGAAAAGTTTCTATTATTTTGCCCCATTCATCTGATTTAAAGTAACCTGATTTTATGTGATCAAATATCAAACTAAAACTATTCTGAGAACGGCATATATCACCTGAAAGTCTTAGTTTTGCATTAAAACTTGGTTCTTTATTCTGGTTAGCAGTTTTGTTTTGATATGTTTTATATTTATAATTAATTGGAAAAATTTTCATACGATTCTTAAATAATATAATTAAATTGTAATTTATCGATAATTTTAACACAAAAACAAATATTAAACTCTCAGTTCTTCCTTCTCAAACCGACTGTTCTTTTATATTATAATTTCAAATCGGACGAAAAGTGACTTTTTCTACTCATTTTGTTTCGCATTGAATTTGCATAATCGCCAAAATGGCTATTGTATTTAAACAACAGCCATTTCGAAAAGTCACTTTTTAAATATTTGGTGCAAAAAATCGCACCCTTAGCAGGTAGGTTGGGCCTTCTTGCCCAACAACACTAAATTATAGCGATCGGAAGTATTTTGATTTTATAATTTCATACCTTTTTTCAGGACATTTGGTCGGAAGGGTTTCATGTCCTTGCGAGCCTGTGATGGCGAAGCAATCAAACTTTTACCGATTTGGCAAGTTTGTAGGTTGGTTTTACTAAACCGACAATAACATTTTTGTTGGCATAGTTTGTAATTCAGGCATCGCCTGCCATTAAATGAGATTAAAAGTTATTGTCAAGCAATGCTTGATCTACAATTTTTGAGATTCTAAAATCTGTGTTTTTTTCTTCGATACTCTTTAGTGAACAAATTTAATACATTTATACAAAATTTTAATTAATATATCTTAATAAATAGGCAATTATATCATTCAAATATACTTTATATATATATTAAATAAACACGAGAGCGAGTAGATATGTCAGAAAAGAAAAAAGAAAAGAAAAGTGAACAATTCAGCCTTGCTGAAGAGACATTTGTTTCAGGAGAAATTGGTTATACTCATGAGCAAGAAGTCAAAAATACTTCTGACATGACTATTTTAGATGATAATATCAATCCCGCTATGAGAGCTCCTATGGCGGTAAAATTTACCGAGGGTATAGAGGGTGAAGAGGATTATAAAGTTAAAGTTGATATAAAAAAAATGGAGTTTGATTTACAATATCAGGACAGATATGAATTTTTGCAAACATTTTCCATTCAAAACATGAAAGAACGTATTGATAATGGAGAGAATGTATCAGATATTTGTTCTGATTTAAGGACATTTATATTAAATAACAAAGATACAAATCCGGACTTGGTACAAAGGGCAGTTGCTCAGTTATTAGAAGATGCCGAAGGTTATTATGATTATAGTACTGATAACTGGCTTGGAAAAGAGGGTTTTACTCGCAATCATCAGGGTGACACATCTGAAGAGGTTTTAACAAAAATTCTGAATGTTCCTGATGGTGAGTCTTTATCAGGATTTGTTTGTTCAACGATATCTGAATTCGGGATGCATCTTTTGGAAGAATGTGATATAAAAGCAACAATGCTTTGTGGTGGTACTAATGGTACAAATCATACAACTTTGTTGTGGCAGAGAAGTGATGGTAAATTTGTTCAAAGTAATTATGGACATTCGTATACTCTAGATGCTGCAAACATGAAAGATGCTGCAAGAGAAGTATATAAACGAGATTTAGGACTTTTAAACAACGGTTATATCTATTTTGTAGACAGTAATGGCTCTTATCAGGAATTTGCAATGAAAGAAGAAGCTGTTTGGGGTCGCGAACTTGATAAAAGAGATTATAACAACCAATCAGTTTTTAATCATTCAGTGGCAAAACAATCATCTATACAAGGCACAGCAAATATTTCAAATCTTGGCTCTGTTTCTGCTGAAGTTCAAGGAACTCTTGCTTACCATAACGAAGATAATACAAAATCTAAAGAAACTACATTTTCAGTAGGTTACAAAAAAAGTGGTGTAACATCATTGGCTGATAGTTCAACAAGCGTTGGTGCAAAATATGAACATAAGACAGAACAGATAATTGATGAAGGTAAAAAATTCTCTAATACAAAGGTTGTTGTAGACTATAGTCAACTGCATACAAATGCACTAACTGTAGATTATGATAAAATTCAACCGATAGAATCCAGAACAATCCGAGACCCTGAACATTTGGCACAACTCAGAGAATATTACAATAATGAGTATCTGCAAAACAACAGTATTGAAGATTTAAACTGGCATTATAATTGCTGTCAACGTTATTTGGATAATTATGATGAGGAATATAGGGGAGCTTCTCCTATCACAAAAGAAGAGTATATAGCGAATCAACATAAAGTTTATAAAAGCGGTGACGGCGTTGCTTATGAAGATTTAGATGATTTCGGTAAAAAGAATGCTGATGAGCAAATATTGTACAATTGGGACAATTATCTGATTAATAATCGATATGACGGCGCTAAAGAGCTTGTACTGGAAAGGCAGGCAGGATATAAGGATAATATTGATAATTATGATCAGTATCGTGAAAAATATGTAGAAGATAACATAGGCTCTATTACTACATTAAGCGGTTACAACAAAGATGAAGTTCCAAACGAAAAAGAGTTAGGTGCTTTTAATACAAACCACCTTAGTATGTTTGTAAGAAAACTTTTTGGTCAAGAAAAGACTCTTGTAAAAGATGGAAATATAGAATTAACAAATGCATGGCAAGTAGGCGGTTTGCTTGGATTTAATGTTACAACAACAAGTTCATTAGCATTTGGCGGAGATGTCAGACTTTTTGCGGAAGAAGGATTAAGACTTAATGTTGGTGATAAAAATACTTTATCAAGTACAGCGGTTAGTGCAGGTGTTGTTGCTGACATGTCTTTAAAAAGCGGCACATTAACTCCTTCTGTATCACCGGGTGTAAAGTTAAACGGTTCATCAGTATTTCAGACAAGAGTTAATGATAAAGTATCATTTGGAGCCGGTGTAGACGGATATGCAGTTGTAACTCGTCAGTCCACAGATTGGGGAGTTGGCGGAAATGCTCAGGCAACTTATAAACCACAGGGAATGAATGTTACAATTTTTGGCTCTGCGGAAGCCGGTGTTGATAAGCAGCAATTAAGAATTGGCGGTTTTAACGCTTTATCAGATTATGTAACTAAGTTAGGATTATCTCTCGGCGTTAAATTTAATACAGGTTCAGTACAATTTAATTATACAAAATATAATGATAAATTAAATTCAACAAGAGATAGAGCGGTCTTTTCCGTAGGTGCAAGAATTAACCTGTAATACCTGCAAATGCCTTATACACATTCCCCGCTACCCCTAAAAAGGCTATATTCGTGGTTTATATTTACCCCAATAAAAAGCTCTTGAGTAACAAGAGCCAAGTGCATATATGTATAATTATTGATGTTATAAGAGATATTAATTATGATTGTATTGTTGTAAAAGATTTTGTATGAGAGATTTATTGTAAGTGATATAGAGAGTTTTTTAAGATTTTTAAAGAGAGATGGATTGATTAAAGCCTATTTAACTAAAGTAGAAACAAATCTGATAGAATCATCAGCTAATTCTTTGAAGAAGTCTTTAGCGATTTTAGAAAGCGGTCTGTTGTCGATTTTATCAAAGATAGCATAGATTGGATCACCACCGTTGTTGAATCTCATTTGTCTGTCTTTTTTGTTTAAGTAGTAGAAATCGAAATCAGCAGGAATTTCTAAAGCT
>CADBUY010000014.1 GCA_902797965.1 uncultured bacterium | reverse complement strand
CTCAGTTTGGTTAGAGCGCATGCCTGTCACGCATGAGGTCGCGAGTTCGAGCCTCGTCGTTCCCGCCATTAAAAAGAGAGTCCGCAAGGACTCTTTTTTAATGGCTGAAATGATAGTGGTGAGAATCGCTTTTTGCGAGTTCGGCGCGAGTGAGCGGAGGCTGGAGAGCTTTTGCCAAGTGATGAAATCACGAAGGCAAAACTCGGAATTGCCGTTCAATGCGAACGAGCAAGAAGAGCCTCGTCGTTCCCGCCATTTAAGAGGGTTTCAGACACCCTCTTTTTTAATGCTTTAAAAAAAGTTCCAAAAAGGTTCCAAATGTTTTAACTTAAAATTTATGATATAATCAACCTATGATATATCAAAATAGATTTAGTGATAATGATGAATACAAAGCTAAAATTGACAGTTATCGTCCGTTAAATGAAGATACTGTTAAACAAATTCAAGAATATTATAGAATTGGGCTTACGTATTCTTCAAATGCTTTAGAGGGTAACACTCTTGATTTAGCAGAAACAAAAGTTGTTCTTGAGGATGGTTTAACCATTAACGGTAAACCTATGAAAGATCACCTTGAAACACTTGGACATTCGGATGCTTTCTATGAATTGTTAAAACTTGCAAAATCAGATGTTATAACAGAGGATAACATTAAATATTTACATAAATTATTTTTCCACCGTATATCTGAAACAGAAGCAGGAGAGTATAGAACAAAGAATGTTATTGTAACAGGTTCTGATATTGATTTTCCAAAACCTAATGAATTATCTGATAAAATGCAGGATTTTGTAAAAAATATTCTGAACCTAAAATCACAATGTCATCCTGTTGAATATGCAGCAATGATACATGCAAAATTTGTAAACATTCATCCTTTCATTGACGGCAACGGCAGAGTTGCACGATTGCTAATGAATTTAGCACTACTACAAGCAGGTTATAATATAACTATTATTCCGCCTGTTGTAAGAGCAGATTACATAAGAGCATTACAAGATTCTAATCACAACAACTTTATCCCATTTATCAATTTTATTTCAGAAATGGTTTTGGAAAGTCAGAAGGAATATTTAAGAATAATTGAAAGATTAAAATAATATTATACCGCTTTTATTGACGCTATAAGACAAAATATTTTTGTTGGGGTATTATTTATGTGTTCATAATAACTCTTAAAAAGTTCGAACCTTGCAACGTCAACCCCGCCATTTACAATAAAAAGCAGACCGTAAGGTCTGTTTTTTTATTGTCATATTATCGAACGCATAAGAGGTGAGAACTCGCCGCAGGTTGTTTAAACCTGCCCGAGTTTGAGCGGGGAGCGAGCAGAGTGCGAAGTGCTTTTGCGAAAAGAATGAAATTCTTTGAAGCAAAACACGTAGACACGTTTAATGCGAGCGACCCAAGAAAGCCTGTCTTGGATTTGCTCCACGCTCAGAAAACTCCGCTTTTAAACCTCTCGGTTTAGTCGCTTCGTTTCCTCGCTATCCGGACTAACTTCGTGTCGTCCGTCCGCAAATCCGCTCGTCGTTCCCGCCATTAAAAAAGAACCCTTTATGGATTTTTTTTAATGGCTGATACCTTTTTTCAAGACTTTTGCTCGGAAATGTTTTGTGTCATTGTGAGGACGAAAGCCTGAATCAATCCAGCTTTTGCCGATTTTTAAAGATTGGAAGTCGGATGAGTATGAAAGTCCGGAATGTCCGATTTTGGCAACAAAAATGTCCGCTTTATTGCACTTTTTGTCCAATAATTGCACTCAAATCTTCTTGTTGTGCAGGTATGTCCAACACAAACTTATCTGTTTACATATTAATGAACATAAACAGATATTTTTTAGTTTTAATGAATACTTCTTTTGTTTTTTTATAGACATGTGGAGAATACTAATAATAAACGATAATTATAAACTATTTATATGAATACTGTTAATAAATTATTATTTTTACTTGGTGAAAATACAGAATTACATGTTGATAAATGGACAGAAGAACATCAATTTTTATCCGGTATGAAAAAATGGATAGGAAATATTTGCCCAAGCGAATTATTGGAGCGTACTCTTAAAGAAGCAGTCGAATCATTAATGACGCTTAACCAAGAGGGAATTTTTTATAACTCATTCCCTAATGAGATACTAACACCCGATTATGGTGACAAATGGGGGAGGATAGCAAATTATATTGAAATAAATAATCGTGCAATTGCAGAAATGAGTGAAAATACTACAAAAAACGGTATATTGAGTTGTATTAAAATTTTGCCTGCAATACCGCCATCAGCTAAAAGTTGGGCAAATTGTATAATATTATCCCAAATATTTCCAAACATATATGGTGATGGGTATATAAAAGCTCCGACAGAAGAAAATTCAATTTACGGGATAAAACTTAATGCAGGATACAGTTCCAATATTATTGTATCTGATATTCTGGATAAAATGAACGGAAATGAACAGTTTAAAGCATTTAATGATTTAGCGCATTTCCATGGGTTAAAGACAGGTTTTAGAACGGTTATATCTGCGGACCAAATCAAGGTCGTTCAAGATAACGGAGAAGATATAACATTTAATTGGAATAATTATGAACATCTAGAATTGTTTATACAACAGCACGTTGAACTGATAAATAGTGGTTTTGAAGCTGTTTTTATTGATTCCGCAAAACATATTGGCGGATATGACATGGATAATTATACCGGAGTTGGTGCATTACCTGCTTATGAACAAATGCAGTATATTATTCACGAGATAAGAAGCAGATCAAAAAATACCCATTTAAGTTTTATAGGAGAGAAGAGTACAGGTGATTATGCCAGATATGAAAACTTGGGGTTAACAAGCGGAACCGGTTTTATAGAACCGGATGATTTTGAACATGTAAAAAATAAAGCAATAGAATATAAATATTCAAACAATTATTCACCCGGAATAGAAGTCTCAAATGACAATGACGAGGGTGGAAGAAGTTATGAAGAACGGTTAAAGAGAATTAATAATTCTTTGTTTGGGTATGAATATCCGAGCGATAAACTTGCAAGTTTTATGCAGATGGAGGATTTATTCCCCCTAAGATATGATACAAGTACCCATCACCTAATGATGTCAAATCCGTCATATTCAACAGACGGAACTCCTCAGAGCCACTGGCAGAACCTTTTTGCAAAAGATGATGGCAGGGAATACAATAAAAAAGTCAGCGAGCTATTTGTTCATGCGATAAATCTCTGATAAAACAGTGCTTCCCTTTCAAAAATATATTATTTTGTTTAATTAAGTTCTAATCTTGATATAAAATAAACGCCTATTGGAACAGATTTTTGCATAAAGACAATATAATATGTTAAAATTGCTTGTGGAAGTTTTAGGGGAAAAATGTCAAATATATTGGCGGAAGAAAAATATGAATTTTCATGGATAGGAAAAAGAGATGCCGTAAAGCTGGCAGAAACACTGACAAAGAAAGTCTTTTCTGAAGATAAATCCGACGGAGTTAATTGTGATTGTACGGAAAATCTTTTTATTGAGGGAGATAATATTGACGGACTTAAACTTTTGCAAAAGACTCATCTCGGAAAAGTTAAAATGGTTTATATTGATCCCCCGTATAATACAGGCAAAGATTTTGTATACAGAGATGATTTAAAGCATTCCGACTGGTGTTCTATGATGTACCCTCGTCTTAAACTGGCTAAAAAACTTCTGTCGGATGACGGTGTTATTTTTATCTCAATAGATGATAATGAACTTTTTAATCTCAAAATGATTTGTGATGAAGTTTTTGGTGAGGAAAATTTTGTAAACTGTATTGCCGTAAAAATGAGTGAGGCAACAGGAGTTAAAATGACTCATCAGAATAAGCGCTTCCCAAAACTCAAGGAGTACATTTTATTTTATAAGAAGAAGAATTTTAATGGGTTTGTTTGTATAGATAAATATAGACAATCGGTTTGGGACAGAGAAAATAATATTTTTCTGGATAATATGACACAAAAAATTCGTGATGAGCTTATCCAATATAAAGAGAAAGATGAACTTTGTCAAAATGATATTAACCATATAAATAAATTACTAAAAAACGTAAAAAAAGTTTCTCTTTCTTCAAAAATCAAAGAATTAAGAATTCCAAAGGATAAGTTAAATGACTGGCTTTTTGACAATGCGTACCGAATAATTAAAACTGTAGGTTCTTCCAGTTTATCAAAAGTTGTGAACAAGATAGATAAACTTCCAAATCAGGAGATTGCCTGCAATTTGTCTAATGACAATGTTTTATTTTTCTATATAACTGATTTTAACAGAGATGCAAAAGAACCCAGGTTAAGAGTAATTTTTGCAGATGAAAACATTTATAAAAATCCATGCGATTTTTGGCAGGATATAAAAACAAGCGGAGCAATAGCTTTAGAGGGCGGTATAAAATATAAGAACGGTAAGAAGCCGCTAAAGCTTTTGACAAGACTAATCAAAATGACAACTTCAAAAAATGATATTATTTTAGACTTTTTTGCCGGTTCTGGTTCAACAGGACATGCTGTTATGGAACAAAATGCTCAAGATAATCAAACAAGAAAATTTATACTTATTCAGACACAAGAAAGTCTTGACGAGAATTATAAACATTCAAAGGGTGAAGTGAAAAATGATATATCAGAAGCGATAAAAATGCTTGATAAGATTAAAAAACCACACTATATAACGGAACTTTCAAAAGAACGATTGAGGCTTTCGGGAAAACAGGTGTTAAGTAAAAATAAATCCGTAGATATCGGGTTCAAGGTGATAAAGATAAAATAAGGAATTGAATTTGTGAAATCCGCAAATAAAAAAAGTTTAATGCTTTTAAAAGACAAAAGTATTGATTGGAATACAACAGAAAATATTTATATAGAGGGAGATAACTTAGAAGCATTGGAGCTTTTAAAAAAGGATTATGCTGAGAAAATCAGGGTAATTTATATAGATCCTCCGTATAATACGGGTAAGGATTTTACATATCACGACAAGTTAAGACATTCAGAATGGTGTTCGATGATTTTGTCAAGATTGAAGCCGGCATGGGAGTTGCTTTCTGATGACGGTGTAATTTTTATATCTATTGATGACAAAGAGGTTTCTAATTTAAGAAAAATTTGCGAAGAAGTTTTTGGAGAAGAAAATTTTATCACACAATTTATCTATGAAAAAACACAACACTTTGGACGTCAAAAGTTGAATACATATTCAAATGCGGAGTATGTTTTATGTTATGCAAAATCTTTGTATAATACAAAGCTGAAAGAATTATTGGTGGAAAACATAAAAACCGAGTTAGCGGATGCTCCTCTTTATAATGCATCCAATAATATTACAGAGCTTACGTTTCCTGCGGGAACAGTAAAATTTAATTTAAAAGACGGTGTGTATAAAAAGGCTGCTTCTGCAAAATACGAATTACTAAATTGGGTAGAAGTTAAAAACGAAAAAAACGTAAATGAATTTACGCTAAAGTTAAAATCAAGATGGTCGCAAAAAAAAGTTCTTGAAGAATTAAAAAAAGGAACAACTTTTTGGGTAAAATCAGAAAACTTTGCTGTTCGTGCAGTTTATGGAGATGGAAAAATCTCAAAGACTGCACCAAAGCAAATTATTTTTACAAATAAAAACAATAAATTCTGTACTGTGAGCAGATTTGGGAAATATGTAACCACAAACGAAACCGCATCAAAAGAATTAAAAGAACTGGTTAAGGGTGTTGAATTTTCATATCCAAAGCCGGTTTCTCTGATTTCTTATTTGTTATCTCTTATATATGATTACAAAAACGAAAAATTTGATAACGAATTTACTGTTCTGGACTTCTTTTCAGGTTCGGGAACTACCGCGCACGCGGTAATGGAGCTTAATGCAATTGATGGCGGGAAACGTAAATTTATACTTGTTCAAAAACCTGAGGATGTAAAAAAAGAGTCACAAGCGTATAAACAAGGATTTAAAACTCTTTGCGATTTAGGAGAAGAACGTATTAAACGGGCAGGAATAAAGATTAAAGAACAATATCCGAATTCAAACTTTGACGGGGGATTAAAAGTGTATAAAATATCAGATTAATAGTTTTACGGGCTGTGTTGTTCTTTAGAATTTTTTTCCGGCAAATATTGCAGATACGTGTAGGCATTAAAATCCAAAGACCCGAAAATAATCTGAATATATTTATCATCATAAGGAATCATTTTTACAAAATCCAGTTCTTCTGCATCAAAATCGTTTTTTGTAGGGCGAGCCTTTACTTTTCCTATCAAGTAATGAGCCTGATAGAAAGAAAGGTATATGTCGTTATTTTTGTCCTTTTCGCCAAAAATATTGTAGAAGCCTGGTTCAATCACTTTGCCGTCAAGAATAAAACTTACGGGAATATTAATAAGTTGCCCTTCGTTCTCATCTTTTTCTTTTAAAATCTCCTGTTCTTTAATCTCTCCCATCGGTTCAAGTCCCTTATGAAGGCTTGTTCCTCCTCCGCTGATTTTTTTTATCTTCTTTTTACGGGCTTTTTCATCTTTCTTCTTTTGTTTTTCGGTTAAAGTGTCAATTGCTTTTTCAAATTCCTGATCTGTGATAGGTTTTTGATTGTCCCAGGCGTGATCAATCTCTGCATAACTATCGTAACTAATGTCAGCGTAGGCGTTTGTCGATATTAATAATGTAAATGATAATATAAATGCAAATGTCTTATTCATACCAATAATATAATAACTATTTTTCAGAAAAAGTAAAGAGATTTTGCTGCTTCTGTAAACGACTAAGCTATTTATATGAAGATACTGTATTTTTTTATAAATATAATATATAATAATTATTATCTGTAATTATTTATATGTGAGAGTGGAATGTCTAATCTTGTATTAATAATTTTAGCGGTAGTAGCCGGTTTTGGAGCAATGTATACTTTGTATTCAATTCTTCTGGCACCTACAGTTACAAAAAAAGGTGATGAACTACAGTTAACAACAAAAAATATATTGGAACAGGTTGGGATTTTGTATGATAAAAAAGAGTACGCTTTAGTAGAACTTCTTGCAACAAAATATTTAGATAGAGTTCCTACGCATCTTGAAGTAAGAAAGTTTTTGGCAAAAGCTTATCTTGAAGATAAAAAGTTTAATCAGTCTATAAAACAATGCAATCTTATATTACAAGAACGACCTAATGATGTTGAAACCCACTATGTTCTCGGAAAATGTTATATCAAAAAACGTTTTTTAAACAAAGCTATTACTGAATTTACTACTGTATATGAGAGAAACCGAAAAGATAAAGAAGTTGTAAAAACTCTTGCAGAATTATATACCCGAACTGATCAGGCATTCATGGCAGTTCATGTGTACGGTGAACTTGTCGATTTAACTCAATCACAGGCAGAGATTGCTGATATTCAGTCAATTATAGCCGAACTAAATGAAGAAATTCATGATTATCCGGCAGCCTTTGAAGCTTATAAAGCACGATTGGCTATTTATCCAAAAGACGTTGAAACAAATAAAAAACTCGCAGAGTTATATATCAGAATAAGTAATTATCCTGTTGCTATAGAAACTTTGCTTTTAATGCTCAGTTTCGTAACAGAACCAAAAGTTCTGTTGTGGGTGTATGAAACTCTTGTTGACTTGTATGAAGAAACAGAAGATTATGAAAAAGCAATAGCTTATGCAGAAAAACTGCTGGATGTTCCCGGTTCTGATAAATTTGCAGCAAGAGACAGAATTGCGGGTTTCTATCTTAAACTGGGAAAATTAAATGACGGTATTTTAATACTTGAAGATCTTGTAATGATGACTCAAAACGGATTTGAAGTTTCTGTAGAACTTTGTCAGGCATATATTAACAATGGTGATTATCAAAAGGCTCTTGATAAATATTTGGTGTTGTTGGATAAAGCATCTTCAAAGGAAGCAAAAGCTGTAAATGGTTATATTTGTGAGTTATATATTAAGTGGTCGGAAGTTGCAAGTGATGTAAATGATTATCCTCGGGCAAAAGAATTGCTGGATTTAGCTTTGCAATACAATCCGGTTAATTCGGAAGCATACTTCCATATCGCGTCTAATAACTTTGAACAAAAGAATTATGGCGGATCTGTAGAGTATATTAATAAAGCTTTAAATTATGACAAAGATAATGCTTATCATGCAAAATATCTTCTCTTGCTTTCTCAGGCACAGCATGAATTAGGAAATTTCTTTGAAGAAAAGAAAGCGCTTACTGATTTACTTGCAATTGACGGAAAAAATGCTCAGGGTTTATATAGACTAGGACTTATGTATGCAGCGCAGCATGATATTAAGAATGCAGAAGAAACTTTTAAAAAAGCAATTGATTATGACCCTGATTTAATTCAAGCAAAATACAATTTGGCTCTCTTATATGAAGGTACTAACAGAGATAAAGCCAAAGAACTGTATATGGAAGTTCTTGAGCAAGACCCGACTTTTGCAGAGGCAAGAAATGCTCTTGCAGATTTATCTCCCAATGATTTTGTTTAAATATCTTCAGGAATGTATAAGACAGCGTTTTCCAGATAATTTCTTGTGTTCTCATAATCTGTACCTCTGGGAACAAGTCTTTGATATTCGCTTACTATTGTGACGATATCATCTGTCGTCATTTTTATAATTCTTCTGTTTCCGTTTCCAGATTCAATAATTCTTGCCATAAAAACTCTCCTTTACAGAAGTAATATCGGAAAAAAAACAGAAAACTTTAATAACTTACGCTTTATAAATTAGGAAACTGTTCTCCGTTTTGAATGTAAATTTCAAAATTTTCCTGAATATTTGAACAAACAGCCGTAATAACATAGCTTTTGTGCATAAATTGATAAAGGCTTCGCGGGGTATCATTAAGTTTATATTCTGCTTCATACTTTGTCCAATCCATGTAGAATTCTTCAAGATTTTGGCTTTTAAAATTCATTCGTTCTGCAATTTTTTTATAAGGTCTTTCTTTTATTTTTTCAATATCAACGCCACAGTTGTAATCGGAAAAAGCAATTGTAATAAATTCACCGCTGTGGCTTATACTAAAAAATTTTTCTTTATTTTTTAAATATGGTTTTTCATTGATAAATTCAATTTCTCTGTCTGATATTTGATAAACTTCTTTCAGAATTCTGTCTAACATTAAATATGACAAACAATGTTCCTGCCGCTTTTTTTTGTTTAAAAAATTTTTGTGCTCAAATTGTTTAAGCAAATTTTCAGATATGTGATTAACGTCATTTGTATTTATAATAAATATATCCATAAATTTATTCTACCATAGTTAGCAAATTTTATATTTTGGGGTTTTGTATTTAATATGAGAATTCAAAATAGTATACAATTTTCAAATTATAATAATCAGGGAATAACATTTTCTTCTGCATCTGATATTACTCTTGAATATGTTTATACAAAACATTCAAAATACTTGCCGTTAAGAATTTCAGAAAAGATAAAAAGCATATTATCTGACAAAAGTAAAGAGATTCCTAAATTGTATGAACTTCATAATGATTTGTATAGTGGTTTATTCAATGCAACTTCTTTGGAAGAAGTTAAGAAACTGTATCCTGAGTTTAGAGGAATTAGGGAGTTAACATCATTGGGTGATAACCGTTCAAAGGCATTGAAAGCAATTAAAAAGATAATGTCACCCGAAAACTTCACTCTTAATTATCTGAAAAAATTGTATACTCCGACTTCTCAGGATAATCTGGTTCGTGAATACGGTTTTACAAATCGCAGTTTGCTATCTTGGCTTAATAAAAAACTGAATATAGAAAAATTAAGCGGAAGTTATATTAAATTATTTAAGATGAGTCATGAAGATGAAAATAACCGTATTTCAGAACTTTCAAGACAGGCAATTTACTCGAATCCGGAAGCTCAGAAACGCCGATTGGCAAAAGCGGCAGAAACCCATAGAACCTCAGAATACAGAGCAAAAAAGAAACAGGAAATGATAGATTTCTATAAACGAAATCCTGAATTAGCAAAGCGTACTGGACTGATAAGCAAAATGACCTGGGATAAGTGTCCTGAAATAAAAGATGCTCTGCACAATTATACACGTTCACTGTCGCCTTATGTAAAAAAAGTTCTTTCTAAGAAAATGTCAGGTGAACATTTGACACAGGAAGAAAAGAGAGTAACTTGCGGCTATTACAGAAATTTTTGGGAGCAAAATCCTGAGTTAAGAAGTTTGTATAAGGAACGCAGAATTCAGGTTATTGAAGAATTAAAAAAAGAAAATATTATTAAATAAGGTAATATTGATTATATTGATAATTAGTATACAAAAAAGTTTTTGTCGGCTTAGTAAAGCCGACCTATAATTAACTATTCAACCATTTAATCAAATACCATAACAGTTCATCGGATTACAAAGGCTGGATTGCCACGTCGGCAGGCCTCTGCCTCCTCGCAATGACAAACTTGTTTCTTTAGCGTCAAACCTAATTACATTTACCCCCCCCTGCTAAGACAATAATCGTGGAGTTTTACAAAAAAACAAAATTTCATTTACCCCCCCCCCTGATTGCCTTGTATGACAATATTTTTGTGATAGGCTATAAGTATAGATTAAAAAATGAGGGAATGCTATGAATAACAATGCAACATTAGACAAGATTAAGATTGAGGATTTGCCTACAGTATATGATGCAAGGGCAACAGAAGAAAAAATATACAAATTCTGGGAGGATGGTGAGTATTTTAAAGCAGATGCACATTCAAACAAACCTCCGTTCACAATTGTTATTCCGCCTCCAAATGTTACGGGCGTATTACATATGGGACACGCTCTTGATGAAACTTTGCAGGACATTTTAACCCGTTATCACAGAATGAGCGGATATGAAGCATTGTGGATTCCGGGAACAGACCACGCCGGTCTTGCAACTCAAAATGTTGTAGAAAAACAACTTGCAAAGGAAGGTTTGACCCGTCACGATTTGGGCAGAGAAAAATTTCTTGAAAAAACTTGGGAATGGACTAATGAGCATAAAAGCAGAATTTTAGATCAGATGAAAAAACTCGGTGCTTCTTTTGATCGTTCAAGAGAAAGATTTACTTTTGATAAAGGCTGTTCTGATGCGGTTAAAGAAGTTTTTGTAACTTTGTATAACAAAGGTTTAATCTATAAAGGCGCATATATTGTTAACTGGTGTCCTCGCTGCCAATCGGCTATTTCTGATATAGAAACCGAGTACGAAACAGAACAGGGACATTTGTGGGAGATATCCTATCCTCTTGTTAATGAACCGGGGGCAATTATTGTTGATACAACTCGTCCTGAAACAATGTTTGGTGATGTTGCAATAGCAGTTCATCCATCAGATAAAAAATATTCTGAGCTTATCGGCAAGAAAGTTCTTATTCCTCTTACAAACAGAGTAATCCCGATTATTGCAGATGAGTATGTTGATAAATCATTTGGAACGGGTGCAGTAAAGATTACACCGGCTCATGACCCTAATGACTTTGAAGTAGGAAACAGACATGGATTTAAGCCGATTTGGGTCATTGATGAAGAGGGTAAATTAAAACAGTGTGCGGAGGTACCACCTGAGTATTGGGGTATGGACAGATATGAAGCAAGAAAGAAAGTTGTTGACATGCTTTCTTATAACAATTTCTTACTGCGTGTCAAAGACCACGAACATAACGTAGGTAAATGCCAGAGATGTAATACAACAATAGAACCGCTTCTATCGGAACAATGGTTTGTTAAAATGGCACCGCTTGCTAAAGAAGCGATTGCAGCGGTTAAAGACGGAAGAATTAACTTTATTCCTGAACGCTGGACTAAAAACTACTTAGGTTGGATGGAAAATATAAGAGATTGGTGTATCTCCCGTCAAATCTGGTGGGGACATCAAATTCCGGCTTACTACCATAAAGAAACAGGTGAAATGGTTGTTGCAAAGGAAAATCCTGATCCTAATATGTATGTTCAGGAATCTGATTGTCTTGATACTTGGTTCTCTTCAGGTTTATGGCCATTCTCTACAATGGGATTCCCGAACTCTGAAACTGATGATTTTAAGAAGTTCTATCCTACAAGCGTTCTTGTAACAGGTTTTGATATTATATTCTTCTGGGTAGCAAGAATGATTACGATGGGGTTAGAGTTTACAGGAAAAGCTCCGTTTAAGGATGTTTATATACATGGTTTAATCAGAGATGAAAAAGGTCAAAAGATGTCTAAGTCTAAAGGTAACACAATTGACCCTGTTGAAATTATTGAGAAATACGGCTGCGATGCTCTAAGATTTACAATGACATCTCTTTGTACTTATGGCGGTCAAGATATCAAGATTTCCGATGAGAGATTTGAGTATGGAAGAAACTTCGCTAATAAACTATGGAACGCTTCAAGATTTGTTTTGATGAATCTTGAAGGAGTTGATGATAAACCGATAGATAAGAGCAAGTTAACTCTTGTTGACAAGTGGATTTTGAATCAACTAAACGAAACGGCAAAGCTTGTTAACGAAAATATGAAAGATTATAGAATTGGTGAAATTGCTCACGTTCTGTATGATTTCTTCCGTTCTGAGTATTGCGATTGGTATGTTGAAATTGCTAAAATTCAGCTTCAGGATAGTGAACTAAAACTCAATACACAAAGAGTTTTGAGATACGTTCTTGATATGTCATTAAGAATGTTACATCCGATTATGCCGCATATTACGGAACAAGTATGGCAAGGAATAAAAAGTATCGGTTTAAGTGCTGAGGTTGATAAGCCAAGTGCATTAATTATTGCAGAGTATCCTACATATAAAGAAGAATTGTCTTATCCGACTGAAGCAGAAGAGATGAAAATGGTATTTGATACTATTACATCTTTAAGAAATGTAAGACAAAGTTTCAATATTCCGACTTCTGCAACTGTTGATGTTGAGATTAGATCAGAGGGCAGAGAAAAAGAGATATTTAATTCTATCGAGTCTTATATTCACCGTTTGGCAAAAGTTAATAATATAACTTATGCAGAGTTGAATGCACCTGTTCCTCCAAAGAGCGCAACAGCAGTTGTTTCTACTTCTAAACTTATTGTTCCTCTAGCAGATTTAATCGACCTTGATGCAGAGATAAAAAGACAAGAAAAGAAGCTTGATAAGTTAAGAAATGAGAAAAACGGACTCTTGGGCAGAATGAAGAACGAAAAGTTTGTTGCAAATGCACCTAAAGAGCTTGTAGAACAAACGAATGCAAGAATTGAAGAAATAACAGCACAGGAAAAAGTAATCACAGACTTAATTGAGTCTTTAAAATAGTTATAAATCATTAATGAGAGGGATGGATATACCACCCCTCTTTTGCAATAAGGATAAAAATGGGAAAGAGAATAAGACCGGTTGTTTTTATTTTAGCCGTTTGCGGAGCGTCATTATTTATCGTTTCGTATTTGAATTTGAGAATACTTACCGAAAAGTATTTTTCAGAAAATAAACAAGAACAAGCGGAGCAGGTTCAGATAATTGAACAAGCCTCTATATTGGATGTTATTGAAGATTACCAGAAAAAATACTTTGATTTAGTAACTAAAAATGATGTTTTATTGATTTCAGAACGCAATGATGAGATTGAAAAAGATGAAAAAGAGTTATCAAAGCTGTTTGATGAAGTAAAATCAAAAATAAATTCTCAGAATCCATTCTTGATAAAATTCAATAATATTGAAAAAAAGTATTCTGAAAATAGAGGTAATAATACATTTGAAATAAATCAATTTGCAGAAGAACATTATAAGGCAGTTGATGATTTGCTTAATGAAGTTTATCTTGCCGTAAAAAGTACTTTAACGGATGATGAAGCTGCGGATTTAACAAAGAGTGAAATTGACTGGCTTAATAAGGTTGAGGCGTACAATAAGCATTTTGAGAGTATGGATTACGGCACAATAGCATATCTTGTAAAAACAGGGTATGAGTGTAACATGCGTTCATTTAGAACTCTTTTGTTAATGCTTTATCTGAATTAATAAATTAAGGCATTTATATATTTTTTCAGTAATTATCCAAAGTCGCACACCCCACCCGCTGTTGTATATTTCACCTTTGTTCAATAACAACAGCTCCCTCCCCGGCTGGGGAGGGCTAGGGTGGGGTGATTATGAATGTGTTCAAGAGGGGATAATTCCGTTTTTTATACAAAATTGGCTTAATGATAATAGGTCTGGCTTTAACCCGACAAATATTAATACGCTTTATTAATTAATGCGTTGTGGGCGCTATTTTCAATGCTGTCATCAAGCGGTTCCAGTTTTTCTCCGAGTGCAAGTTCTAATAGATAATCAGCAAATTTGGGGTTCTTGGGGAGGAACGATCCATGCATATAAGTTCCGAAAACATTTTTAAATCTTGCACCCTCTGTTTTATCCACACCGTTATTTCCGTTACCTACAATAACAGTACCGATCGGTTTTGTTTCGCCTTGTAGATATGTTAGTCCGCTATGGTTCTCAAATCCGACAAGGGTGCTATTGTCAGGCATTGCCTGACCTACAGTTACGTTGCCGATAAATCGTTTATTTCCTGCAACAGTGTAAGCATCTAAAAGGCTTATGCCCATAAGCTTATCACCTTCATGCGGTTGATAATAATGACCAAGTAGTTGATATCCTCCGCAAATCCCTAAGAAAACTGCACCTCTATCTCGTTCGGCTGTCATAAATTCTTTGTGTCGATTAAGCTCATAAGATACTTCTATCTGTTGAGTGTCCTGCCCTCCGCCGATAAAATAAATATCATGCTCGCCAAGCCATACATCACCGGAATTTATTTCGTGAACTTCAACATTTACCCCCCGCCATTCGGCACGTTTTTTCAATGTAATTATATTTCCGCCGTCACCATATATATTTAATAGTTTTGGATATAAATGACCAATTTTTAATTGTCTTTTCATATATTACCCCTCACCCCGAATTTCTAAATTCACTACAGTTTATTAAGAAATTCTACCCCTCTCCCGCAAGGGGCGAGGGTATGCTCTTGCTACACCATAGCAACTTCGTGTATCATTTTTACGGATTTCTGTCGTTTGTTTGTGTGACTCTTTATATATTCATCTAACAAATCAAAACATACCTGACAGACTTTTTCTGTTGCTTTTTTGTCGTACTCGCTTTCATAGTTAAAATCAAACTGAAGCATTGCCTGAAGAAAATCTCTGATTTTGTGGTGCATTTTGAGTTTTACACCTAAAGGCTGACAGCAATCTTTGCAAATAACTCCGCCCATTTTTGTTGAAAAATACATATCTTCATCAAGGATTCTTTCACCGCAGCATAAGCAAGTATCAAGCTCAACGCAAAATCCCATTATTAAAAGTATTTTGAGTTGAAATTTGATTGCCGCAATAAGCATATCTTTTTTTTCTGTAGAATCAGATATCCTGTTAAGCGCTTTATATAAAAGTTCGTAAATCTCTTTTGATGAAGCTTCTGAACCCTCACCAAAATTCATAACGACTTCGGAAACGTATGAGGACAGCATTAGTTTGTCATAATCTTCTCTTGTTTTTCTGAAATGGTTAACAGTCTGAGCTTGAACTATAGTGTCCATAGAACGCCCTTTAAGAAGCTGGAGTGTATTTGCAACAAGCAAATCCATTCTTGCTCCAAGTTTGCTTTTAGGCTTTTTTATACCTTTTGCAACACCTTTAATAAGTCCGTTATCCTTTGAGTACATAACAATAATTTTGTCAGCATCATTAAGGTTGTATGATTTCAGATTGATAGCTTCCGTAACGTAATTATTCATAATAAGCCTTTGTTCCCTGATATACGCCCCTGAATATTTTCTCTAGTTCAGCTTCGTCATTTGAATTTGCCAATGCTTCTTCTTCTGAAATACATCCTCTGTCTGTAAGCAGCGCAAGAGATGTATTCATAGAAATCATATTATCCACAGTATTATCTCTAAGAAGCTCATAAATCTCTTCCGTATTATCTTTGTTTATATAATCTTTTATTGTAGAAGTTACAACCATAATTTCACATGCCGGATATCTCTTTTGATCCATCTCTGAATAAATCAGTTTTTGAGCAATAGTAGCACGCAAAGTTTCGGAAAGTTGTCGTCTTATTAAGAAACGGTTTGATTCCTCAAACATGTTAACAATTCTGTTAATAGTTTGAACCGCATCATTTGTGTGAAGAGTTGAAAGAACAAGGTGACCTGTTTCAGATGCTTTTAGAGCAGCTTCCATCGTTTCCTTATCTCTTATCTCACCAATAAATATTACATCAGGGTCTTGTCTTAAAGCATATTTGATACCGTCTGAAAAAGAATTTGTATCAACGCCTACTTGTCTTTGTGTAACTATACTTTTTTTGCATCCGTAAACATATTCAATAGGATCTTCAATAGTAACAATATGTTTTGCAGAAGTTGTATTTATCTGGTTAATCAAAGATGCTATCGTTGTTGATTTTCCGCTTCCTGTTGGTCCTGTGACCAGTATAATACCATTTTGTTGTTCAACAAAAGTATGCAAAATATCAGGCAGTGACAAATCTTTTAATTCAGGAATATTGAATGCAATATTTCTTATAACTAATCCTGGCATACCGAGTTGTCTGTTGTAGTTGATACGAAATCTTGAACAACCTTTTATTTCGTACATAAAATCAACATCGCATCTGGTTAAAATTTCATCTCTTATGGCTGTCGGTGCAATCTCTAAAATGGATTTATCTAAATCTTCTTTTGTAAGCGGTGCCATATTCGTTTTTTTTATAAAACCGTTTTTTCTGATATGCGGCGGCTGTCCTACTATTAAATGTTCATCGGAAGCGCCTGATGCAACTGCGCTTTTTAAAAATTGCATTATATTAAAAGTATCGTTCATAAATAACCTCTTCTCCATTATTAATGGTAACATTTACATTTTTTTTTGACAATAATGTTAAGGTTTGTGATATTTGTTATATTTTATGATTTCCTCCCTCTCCTATTTGAGGAGAGGGTAGGGGTGAGGTAATAATAATTTGTTCACATAACTTCGTGTGACTTCGTGTGACTTCGGGTCTTCGCTTACGCTTCGCCCTACGCACAGAATCGAATTTTGCTTCACACTCCGTTGTCGTTCACTGTATTCTGCTTTCGCAGAATTATCGTTCACTCAACTTCGTGCGACTTCGGGTCTTCGCTTACGCTTCGCCCTACGCAAAATTCGACAAAAAAAAAGCCGGGTGGTTTTCCATCCGGACTGTTATAACATTAAGTTGATTAGCAAGAATAGCTGCATCCGCCGCCGCAAGAAACGCTGCCGCCGCCGGATGATGCGACTGAACCGCAAGATTCACCGCCGCCTGAGTAAGCTACCGAACCGCATGACTCACCTGCATACGCAACTGAACCACAAGACTCACCGCTTTCTCCAAAAGCAAAAATTGTTGCATCACTTGGTCCTGAGTAGAAGCTGCATGAATCCATGCCCTCACCTGCAGGTGTTGCCAATAATGATGTTGTATTTGATATTAATCCGCCTTCACTTTTATTGCCTGTCAGCCCTAAAAGTTTAATGCATCCTGAATCTTCATTTGTTGTTACTGTTAACATTTTAAATATCCTTATACCAATAGCTTACATATATATAAAGTATTTTAAAAATTCCCTATTTCACGACTTATTATTTTTGTTACAATTCTTTACATTTTCTGTGAACTTTTTGTATATAGTATATTCGAAGCTGATATTAATCATCTTCTTCCTGATGCTTTTCGTAGTCATACGTTCCGGGGAAAGCATCAACTCCCGTTGTTTTTCTTGTTACATAGTACTGGAATTTAGGTATCAGAGTTGAGAGGAATGCTGCAGCTACCGCAAAGCCTGCTGCAAAATTAATTCCGCTAAACATGATATTTTTATTCTTAACTTTTTCTAATAGTTTTTTGTCAATTTTTCCGCCTTTAGCTTCTTTGCAAATGTTTTCTACATATTGTTCCATTTGTGTTTTGAGCTTATATAACTTTTTATTTGATACAAATCTGTATTCATCATTGTATTTTCCGCCCTCAAATTCAAATTCGGAGCGAATTGGTTTTCCTTTTGCGTTTTCACCAATCTTTTTACCTTCGCCTCCTGTAAATTCTGAGAATGCGTTGTGTAAAAGTTTCACATTGTTTATCTCAGCCTTGTTATAAGCATCAAATACCTGTTGTTTAGTAAGTATTTTTTCTGCTTTATCGCCATACATTTTTTCAGGCTGAAGTTCAGCTAATTTTCTTGCTCTTTCAAGAACGTCTGCAGGAATGTCGCTTATTTTTTCAAGTTCGCTTAATTTAATTATTTCGAGCGGTTTTTTATTAAATAATTTTGATAAACCGGTTACAGGTTCGGATTCAAATTTAATCTTATCTGAAATGCTTACTTGTTTCCCTAAAACTGCATTTCTGAATTCGTTTACATCCATGCTTCTACTGCCGAGGAAGTCTTGCAGGTGTTTGTCTAAAATTTGAGCCGTATTTGGATTAAGTCTTGTTGCCTTTCCGCTTTCTGCAAGGTTAAGCAAATTGCCGACATGACCGCTTGCCCACATGTAGAAGTAAATTGAGCCGACATCTCTGATTAATATTTCTCTTCTTTCTTCAGGTCTTCTTGCGTTGTATGTTCTTCCCGCAACAATACCTGCGTCACTGGATAAGAGTTTTCCGGCATTTGTGTTTTCTATAATGTTTGTAAATCCGTTAACGACATTCATGCCGCCTTTGAATGCTACATCTTTTGTTTTATTGTCTTTATTCGGTGCAAATAAATCTTGCTGTTGTTTTTCAATTTTTCTTTCGTGCCTAATTTTCTTTGTTAGACCTTGGTTAACTTTAGGTACAACAAAACCTATAAACAAGTTTGCTAAAATTATACTTGTCATTACTTTCGCACACTTAATTCCTGCAACTTGTGTCTGTGTGAATTTTTTAGGTGCAATTTTCTTCATAAAGTTATCGAACGGATTTCTGATAGCATCTTTGCCTACATCAAAGTTTTTACCATTTGATTTTAATATCTTAGCAACAACTTTATCACCCAGCCAGTTAAGCGATAAAACTCCGCCCAGCCAAGTGATTGAACCCATAATTTCTTCAATAAATCTTTCTCTTGCTTCGTCCCATTTGCCTCTTTTGTATGCCTGATAGGTTCTGCCGGTAACAACGCATGCTTCTAACGCAATAACAGGTTCAATCGCATCATTTTTTGTCATTTTTGTAATAACATTTGCTAATCTGTTTTTGCCGCCATTAAACGATATATTGTTATTATTTACGCTGTTTATAGGGTTCAATCTTACTAACCTTTCTTCATATTCGGCTGTTTTCATTAAACCTGCTAAAGGATTTTTTTTGACTAATTTTGGCGAAATTGTTACATTGTGTAACATTTTTCTTTAAATTGTTAAAGTTTTTTTTGTAATCTGCCGTTATACTTTTTAGGAGTAAGTAAGTTCATCCGAGGTACGAATGGAATTTGAATACAGTAACAAATGGAATGGAATATCAAAGGTAAATATTAATGCAGGAGATACCTGGGAATATTTGGGCATTACTAATAAATATTTAAATTCCGTATTTAGTAAAATTGACGATGGCAAAAAAGATGAAAACGGTTACAGAGAAGTTTCTCAACAAGAATTATCTGTTTTGGAAAAGTTGTTTAAGATAATATCAGAGAAAACTGGTTATAATCGTTTTTTTGATAAAGATTTTCAAGAAATGGAAAAAATCATAGATGATGGTCAGATAGATGGTTTGCCACAGAGAAGTTCTGACGAAGGCAAAGATGATGAACCGCAATACAAAGAAAATGTCACTCATCATTACTATCTTACAAAACAGGATTTAGAAGATATAGAAAACGGTAAAACAGACCTTGAAACAATTCGTCAAAAATACATAGATAAAATTAAAGAAGATTTGAAACAGTATAACAACTATGATGAGAGATTCCCTGAGGGCAGATATGAAGTTGAAGTCATATATAACGGGAAATATTTTGAATCATTTGTATATGATAAACAATTTGAGTCATTTAAAAAATCTGACCCCAAAAAGTTGCAGCGAGCCGTTGATGATTTTGAGAACGGTAATTTTGAAGCAATCAATACTATAGAAAATCCTGTTGAATTTATGGAGGCTTACCGCAAAAAAAATGGTGGTAAAACAATGTTTTCTGCTCTTATATCAAGTTATCAGGATGGAAAATTATCATCAGATAAGCTTATAGAATATATGCGGACGCTTGAGAAGAAATTTACCGAATTTGAGCAAGAATATAAAAAGGTGAATTCTGACAGTAACTTTGATACTGCATATAGCTTTTGGGATACAGGTACTTATTCAAAATTGGCAAGCAGGGTTAACGATTATGTAGAATCAACAGAACACATGCAGTATAAATATGAACAAGAAAAACTGGATAAAAAACAAGTGCAGGAACTGCAACAATTTGTAAAAGATAATTATAATATTGAACTTAATGAATATGTAACTGCAAGAATTATAGAACAGGGTACAAGGTCTGATTATGGTATTTATGAGTATGATTTTGACGAATGTCTAAATCATTATAAGAATCTTAATGAACGACAAATTGAATGCTATACAGATGACAAATGGTCTTATGACAGTGCTGATGTAGACAAAATAGAAATTGAGAGAATGCAAACATTCTTTAAAGCTGAATATGGGAAAGATTTACCCGAATATGAAGCAGCTTCAATGATAAAAAACTATAGGAGGCAGTTCAAAAAAGGCTATAATTTAGAAAAGTTGAAGCAAGATATGTTAAACGGAAAATTATTTGAAGAAAACAATGTAAAAGATTTTAAAGAATATTTGGATAAACGTATTATTTGGGAAGGTGTAGTTGATAACGATAATCTTGAAATATTGGAGGATTTGGCGCAAGCTACAGAGCAAGAATACGGACGTTACAAATTTGATATTAAAAAATCCCCGATTGCAGATTTGGCAAGACAATCAGAAAAGATGAGAGCTAAAGCCGAAAAAGAACTCAATGTAACTAAAACCGATACCAAAATAATTATAAAAAACAAATCTACCGGTGAAGAAAGAATAATTGATTTGGATTATTTGACGAAAGAGCTGGATGACAAGCACAGGCAGATATTTCTTGAGTCAATAAACGGTTTCAACAAGCTATCGTTGTGGGAATTTGCGATTGAAGCAGCAAATAAAATAGGAACTGCTGTTCATGATGAAAAACGAACATTGGCGGAATATAGTGTTGATAATGATAATATCAATATTAACCCAACATCGGAAGAACAAATCAGCTCCTACTCCCTTTTGCACGAAACAATGCATGCAATGATGGCAACAATAATTGACGGGAAAAATACGTTAAATGAAAATTTGTTTAAGGAATTGGTTGATACCTTTGAAGAAGAACAAAATGTGTATCGTGAAAAACGTTTTAGAAACGGTTCTGTTGATGGTTCTAATTACACATATTGTGCTCAAAATCTGACGGAGTTTGCAGCGGAAGCCGGATGTTTGTGGATGTCCGGACATTCAAACTCGGAGTTTACAATTGCAACCCATTTTCCTAAATCATACAGATTATTGGTACAACTTGTAGAAAAAATTCGTGCTCAGGAAACAGGTCGTTCAATGAATTTATAAGAATATTTTATTTATATTTTGTAACATTTCTCAATAATTTAAGTGTATTATTTGAATTAGTACTTTACATTTACCCCTGTTTTATTTATGATTGATTTATATGTACAGTAGTCAAAATATAAAGGAATAGCAAAATGAATCCGATTATTAAAAATTTAGAATCTGAATACACAACTCGCGAGTTACCTGAAATTAACACAGGTGACACTGTTAGAGTTTCTGTAAAAATCGTTGAAGGTAACAAAGAAAGACTTCAGGCTTATGAAGGTACTGTTATCGCTCAACACGGTTCAGGTATTAACAAAACAATTACAGTAAGAAAAGTATTCCAAGGCGTAGGTGTTGAACGTGTATTCTTAGTATACTCTCCACGTATTGACAAAATCACTGTTCAAAGAAAAGGTGATGTTAAACGTGCTAAATTATACTACTTGAGAGAACGTTCAGGTAAAGCAACAAGAATTAAGGAAAAAATTGAAAAAAGATAAGGTTCATATTCACTGGTACCCCGGTCACATAGCTAAGGCTGAGCGTCAGTTAAAGGAAAAACTTAACCTTGTTGATGTGATTATAGAGGTACGAGATGCAAGAATACCTTTATCAAGCAGTTACACTAACATAGAGAAGCTTTTGGGTGATAAACCAAGGCTTCTTTTGTTGAATAAAGCTGACCTTGTTGATAAAGCAGAACTTGCTAAATGGTGCGAATATTTAAAAGAAACAACAAGCTGTCCTGTTATTGTTACGGAAGCAAAAGGTAACAATGAACTTTCTGCTGTCGTTAAAACGGCAGTAGAACTTGCTGAACCAAAAATTCAATCACTTATGGCAAAAGGTCTGTTAAGACGTCCTGCAAGAGCTATGGTTGTCGGTATGCCAAATGTCGGAAAATCAAGTGTCATAAATAAACTTACAAAATCTTCGAAAACTAAAATCGGTGCTAAAGCTGGGGTTACAAGGCAGCAGCAGTGGGTTAGGATTAATCCGAAACTGGATTTATTAGATACTCCCGGAATTATTCCGACTCGTCAGGACGATCAAACTCAGGCTACAAAGTTAGCTTTTGTAAGCTCTGTTTCCGAAAACGCTTATTCCCCTGAACCTGTAGCGAAAGCTCTTTTAGAGATGCTTGGCGGGGGAAAATATATCGACGAATTAAAAACGCACTACAATACAGAAGAATTGACGCTGGAAGCAATTGCAATAAACAGAAATTGGATAATAAGAGGAGATAACCCCGATACGGAAAGGACAGCAATTTATGTCCTTAAAGACTTTAGAGAGGGCAGATTGGGAAAGATTATATTAGATGAATTGCCTTTAGCATAATTTTAGTTTGCAGGTTGTGATTTCTTTCCAATAAGTTTTGTCTGGTTAAGACCCGACCTGCTCTATTGAATTTAAGAGTGGGATATTTTTTTCATTTGTATTTAACTATCCCCCACCCTTAATCCCTCACCCTAAAGGGAGGGAAACGTTTTAAACAATTTTCTTGCCTCTCCTACAGTGGGAGATTGAGCAAAAATTGTCATTGTGAGGCTTGTTAGCGACCTGCGAGCAGAGAATGAAAGCGTAAGCGATATTCGTTTAATGCAAGCAGGTCAAGACAGAGCCGTAACAATCCAGCCTTTTATTTTTTTATAATACACCACGCAATGAATTAACACCCACCCGTATTTGTAACTCACTATCGTTCGTACAACTACTCCCTCCCTAATTAGGGAGGGTTGGGGTGGTTTTTATCACATAAGGGAAATACTTTTTAGATATTATCTACTCGCTTATCGTGAATTGTGAATCGATATTTATACTTACATATCTTCTAAAATTACAAGTCGGTAAAATATGCTAATTTTACTCTACTTCATTAAAATTAATATAGAAGTGTTCGCCCGACTTAATCTCTAAAGCATCCCCTTTTTCTACATAAGATAATGGAGTACTTTCATACACTGCAACAGCGGAAGATTTTAGTCTATTCCCCTCTTCATTTTTAACTGCACCTTCTACTGCCGTAAATCCTGTTGAAAAACCTTTGACAACGAAATTCCCGGCACTCAAAGCTACTGTTTTTGCAATCTTCCCTTTATTAATTTCTTTTGTATATTTTCCGATAAAATGTCTTTTTACTTTAATAACATTTCCCTCTGGAGTCGTTAAATTTATAGGTACAAAAGAGAAAGTAGCATCCCTTTTCAATCTTTGAGCATCTTTAGTTATAACTTTACCTTCTAAAATACTTCCGCTTTCAATCAGTCCATTTCTTGTTTCAATCGAATTTACAATTTTTACGGAAAATGTTTGCGGCGGATTATCAGTTGTAAAGTCACTTAATGCTTCTACTTCTATATTAAACGCAAACACAGGTGCGCATAACATTAATGATAGTGCTAATGTTAAAAATAAATTTTTCATATAATTTTTCTCCTAATTATAATCGTTCTTCCACTATTTTTTATATAATATATTTTACTTTATATCGGAATTTTTTTAAAGATTATTGTTCACAATAATTAAAAAATTGATTATAATTTTCTATTCTGAAAAACATGTTGTGTCTTGAATTTTCAACAATACGCAGTCTTGGACCATAGAATTCCCTCTGCGAAGAAAGATTAAATATAATATCGTCTGAACCGAAAAGTGCGTAATTGTAAATATCCCTGATTTTGTTTTTATTATCATCATATAATCGTTTTAACGCTTCAAACTCTGCTCTACAGCTTTCCAAAGTTCTTTTTGACGGATGAAAGTTTCTGAATTCTTCCTCCGTTTTTACCAGATAATTTTTAGCAAATTCTTCAGCGTTTTCTTCCGTTATATTACGCAAAACATTCTGAATTTTTTCGGATAATCCGAGCTTTTCATCAAAAAGATAAGGATTGCCGCTAATTGCAATATTTTTATTTATTTCAAAATCAAAATCAAAAAGAGATGCAACAAAAGTTCCTGCAGAAAATGCTATCAAATTTACCTCTTTGTATTTAGAAAAATCAAAATTAAAATCTAAATTCAGATAATCGTATAAAATCAAAACATCTGAATCAGATTTAATATGCCCAAATTCTGATTCATCACATCCCCAGCCTGTGAAAAATATTAACAATTTACCTGAATTATTATCTTTTAAATACTGTTTCATGCCCGTTGCCTTTTGCTCAAATGATACAAAATACTGATATTGATGTCAAATTTAGCTCCACTTATAATATTATGATAATATATAAAAAAGAGGGTAAATATGGAACATAATTTAAAAGAATTAATTGGTGAAAACTGGTTTAATATATTAAATAGTGATGAACGCAAATGTTTTGAAGAAAAATTCTCAATATCAAATTCCAAACGTAAATCACAGGAAATACTGCCCTATGAAGATGAAAACAGCGGAATTTATTATGCTCTTAAAATTACACCTTTTGACAAAGTAAAAGTTTTAATAATCGGACAAGATCCTTATCCCAATAAAGAAGATGCTCATGGTCTTGCGTTTTCCAAAAAATCAGGAAAAATTCCGGCAAGTCTTAAAAATATATTTGCAAAAATAAAGGAGGAAACCGGAGTAAATAATACGTCCGGAAACTTAACCCCTTGGGCAAAACAAGGTGTGCTTCTCCTAAACAGAGCTTTAACTTTTTCCAAAGAAGAAAGTTTAGCAACAAGAAACAAATTCTGGCAGCCTGTTATTGATATTATTATTGAAAAATTAATCTCAAGAGAAAAACCGCTTGTCATTATGTTATGGGGAAATCCTGCAAACGACATTCCGCAATTTTCTTTTGACTTGGAAGAAGAATACAAAAAACATAATGTTTTCATCCTGCGTTCTTCACATCCGTCAAACATGGGTAATGCAAAAAACAGCGAATTAAAAGAGGGTAAAATTAAAGCATTCACTGCTGCTGATAATTTTTCAAAAACAAATATTATTCTTAAATCATTAAACGAACAAGAAATTAACTGGCAAACCTAATTTTAATATCATTTATCAAAATGATTGCAAAATTTTAAAAAATTTTATAAAATATTCTTGGTCTTTGATTAGGGGAAATGTTTTTACATTTACCCCTGTAGTTGATGAAAAGAAGAAGGAGAAGAAAATGAAAGACTGTTTAAAAAAATGTCTTGTTGAATTCATCGGAACATTTTTCCTTGTATTCACAGTAGCTTCAGCTGTTTTATTCGGCGGTGACAACGGTGTTATTGCACCATTATCAATTGGTTTTGCATTAATGATTATGGTTTATGCGGGCGGTCACATTTCAGGCGGTCACTACAACCCTGCCGTATCACTTGCTGCAGCTATTAGAGGCGCTTTGTGCTGGTGTAAATTAGTTCCTTACTGGATTGCTCAGTGCTTAGGTGCTGCTTGTGCAGCTTTATTAGTTGCTCATTATGCAGTAATTCCTGAATTTGCAGGCTGCCCATTCTCTTGGGTTCAGGTTGTAATCGGTGAGTTCTTATTTACATTCGCTCTTTGCTATGTTGTTCTTCAGGTTGCAACTTCACCAAAAACAGAAGGTAATTCATACTATGGTTTGGCAATCGGTGCAACAGTTCTTGTAGGTGCATTTGCAGTTGGCGGAATTTTCTGTCTTGGTGCATTTAACCCAGCTGTTGCTTTAGGCTTGGGCTTGATTAAATCCGCTTGCTGGATAGGCGTTGGTATTATATCTTTAACAAACCTTGTTGCAGGTGCTTGCGCAGCTCTTGTTTACAAACTTGTTGAAATTGAAGAAGATTAATCTGATTAATCTCATAAAAAAAAGACGGTCAGTAAAACTGATCGTCTTTTTTTGTTGTTTGTTTTATTTCTTACTACACGTTTATTGTATCAATAGATTGTTTTTTAGATACTGAATAACGAGATTTGTAATCCTGATATTTACTTACAAATTCCAAATCTTCATCCTTATTTCTGTGGTTGTATTCATGCTTATCTAAAGTACTGTCATAAAGTTGAATTACACTTGTTGCAATATTTCCGCAGTGTGCTGCAATTCTTCTGAAGTCATTTAATAAATCAGAAAACATGAAGCTTAATTCTGCAGTACATAAACCGTCTTTAAGTCTTTGAATATGGTGAGTTTTAACCTTGCGAACTATCTTTTTAATAACAGCTTCCAATGGTTCTACCTCTCTTGCAAGCTGAACATTATCCGTTTTATACGCTTCAAAGGACATTGTAAATATTTCAGAAACAGCATTTACTATTACCTTTAATTCTTCTATAGCTTCAGCAGATAATTTTTTATCGTCTTCTTTAAACTTTTCCGCAACTTTTAAGATATTTGTTGCATGGTCGCCTATTCTTTCATAATCACCTATTGCAAGAAGAAGCTGAGAAATCTTATTACTGTCCTCTTCTGAAAGTTCTTTTCCCGAAAGTTTAAGCAGAAATGCGTCTAATTTATCTTCATAAGTATCAATCTTAATTTCATTTTCTCTTATTTGTTCAGCTTTTTTCTGGTGATAACTTTTTAACATCTTTGAAGAGTATACAAAGTTATATTCAACCAACTCGGCCATCTTAACAGTTTGTCTGTACGCTTCAGATACCGCAAAAGTCGGGGCAAGAAGAAGTCTTTCATCAAGAAGAACTTTTCTCTTTTTCTCGTCTTTACCTTCAGGGATAAATCTGATTGACAATTTTTCAATAACCTTTGCGAACGGCAATAACATAAATGCGGTAAATATATTATAAACAGTATGAAAAGCTGCGATTCCGAAAGGATTAATATTTGTATTCATCAAAGGTATATCTATTAGACTGTTTATTATTATAAATGCAGGGAAGCAAATGCCGACACTTATAATATTATAAATAACGTGAATTCCTGCAACTCGTTTTGCGTTGGTATTAACACCTATACTTGCTAAAACGGCTGAAATACAGGTACCTAAATTCTGCCCGAGAATTATCGGTATAGCAACTTCCCAAGATACACTTGCAGCCAGAGTGAGAGCCTGCAAAATACCAATTGAAGCAGATGAACTCTGAATAATCATTGTTATAACCATACCGACCGTAAAACCGAACAAAGGATTTTTAAATGCAATCATTGCATTTCTGAAACCGGGCATATCAGCCAAAGGTGCCATAGCTCCTGACATCAGCTCCATGCCAAACATCAGAATTGCAAAACCGATAAGAATAGAACCAACATTCTTTCGCTTGTTTGTTTTTGATGCCATTATTAAAATTACACCGATTAATGCCAGAACCGGTGCAAAAGTTTCAGGCTTCATGAGCTTGAATATAAATCCCGCACTTTCCTGAATTGCGGTTAAACTCAGCATCCAAGCTGTAATTGTTGTTCCAAGGTTAGCACCGATAATAACGCTTACTGTTCTCGATAAAGTCATTATACCTGAATTTACAAGCCCGATAAGCATTACAGTTACAGCAGAAGATGACTGTATGATAGCAGTAATTACCGCTCCTAAACAAAAACTTTTTATCGGATTTGATGTCATCTTCTTTAACATCTGCTCTAATCTTCCGCCTGCAACTTTCTCTAAGCCGGCTGACATAACAGAAATCCCATAGAGGAAAAACGCCAGTCCGCCCAAGAGAGTAAATATTGAAAATATGTCCATATTGCTATTCCTTATTTTATCAGTTGGTTATATGAAATTCTCGAGTAACTACATTTACTCCTTTCCATACACCTTTAGTGTAACATAAGGAAAAATTTTGTACGAATAATTTGTTACAAATGTTATTATATTTGAACTTTAAAAGAAAAGAGAGAGAGATTAACTATTTCATTATTTCACAAAATTTGATACAATATATTTAAAATAGAGGTGTTTTATATGTCTATAGATGATAGTTTAGTAATGATTTTAGCGGGTGGCGAGGGGAAAAGATTACATCCTCTAACCCAAGACAGAGCAAAACCTGCAGTGCCATTCGGCGGAAGATACAGAATTATAGATTTTGTTTTAAACAACTTCATTAACTCGGGTTTCTTTAAAATTAAAGTATTAACTCAGTATAAATCAGATTCACTAAATAAACACATCTCAAAAGGTTGGCAATTATCACCGTTTTTAAACCAGTATGTAGACCTTGTTCCGGCACAAATGAGAACCGGCGGTTCTTGGTACGCAGGTACTGCTGATGCGGTATATCAAAATATTTTTCATATACACGACGAAAATCCTGATTACGTATGCGTTTTTGGCGGTGACCATATCTATAAAATGGACGTGTATCAGATGCTTAAATACCACAAGCAAAAAGAAGCGGATTTAACAATTTCTGCAATTCCTATTCCGATAGAAGAAGCGCATGAATTTGGAATTATAGAAGTTGACGAAAACTGGAAGCTAACAGGCTTTGTAGAAAAGCCTAAAACTCCTCCAAAATCAATTCCTAATAACCCGAACATGTGCCTTGCATCTATGGGAAATTACATTTTTAATAAAGATGTCTTGGTTAATGCGCTTGAAGAAGACGCTAAAATTCAAGATTCCAACCACGATTTTGGTAAAAATGTAATACCTATGCTTTTAAATCAGGGTAAAAATGTTTACATATATAACTTTAGCGAAAACACATTCCCCGGTATGACAGAACAGGAAAAAGGATACTGGCGAGATGTAGGATGTATTGACGCTTATTGGCAGGCAAATATGGATTTGTTGGACTACAAGCCTGAATTAAACCTGTATTCAAAAGAGTGGCCGCTAAGAACATTCAACTACAATTATCCTCCTGCAAAATTTGTATGGGAAGAGGGTGACAGAATTGGTATGGCAACAAATTCAATGGTTTCTGAGGGCTGCATAGTTTCAGGCGGAACAATCTCTCACTGTGTATTGTCTCCAGAAGTCCGTATTAATAGTTTTTCATCAATTACAGACAGTATACTTATGGAAAATGTAAGCGTAGGCAGACATTCTGAAATCAGAAAAGCAATCATTGATAAAAATGTCCAGATTCCGTCTTACACAAAAATAGGATTTAACAAAGAAGAGGATATTGCAAGAGGTTTCTATGTTTCAGAGGGCGGAGTAACGGTTGTTCCTAAAAATGCTCATTTGTAAACAATCGTAAATATAAAGGCAATTTCTGATGACACAAATACTTTATATAAATATAAGGGATTTATATAAGGAGTTTTATAGTGGCATCAGTTTCAGGTGTTACGTCTGTTCTAAGTAAGATTGGAACAACGGGAAAAGCAAAAGCAATTAAAGGATTTGGTTTGGGCGGTCTGTTAACAGCAGGTTTCTGCTTATTTGATTTTGCAGAAGTACCAAAAGCATTCAAGCTGGACCATAACAAAAAAGGTGAAAAAGTTGAAGGTACTAACTGGAAATCAGGATGTAACGAGATTTTAAAAAGCATTCCCAAATGTGCTCAAATGCTTATTTTACCGGCAGTTATTACTGCTGCGGCTGCCGGTGCTGGTCCTATTGCTGCAACCCTTGGCGGTCTTGCCGCTTTAGCGGCACCAATGGGCGGATACGCATTGTTAGACAAATTGCTTCCGCACGAAGAAGAAGAAATTAAACAAATCTGTCAGGAAAAAGGAATTGATATTTCAAGTCCTCAAGGAACTTTAGCTTAACTATCCTAATGACAGAATGTCAAGAAGATTTAACAAATCGTTTATATTTACCCATACCCCTAATCTTTTTCTTTTGCATCTTCTACCCAAATAATTGTTACAGGGCGTTTTATCGGCTCATAAGAATTTGAAACCGATTTTTCATATTGTTTAATTTTAATATTTAGCAATCTAAAAAAACTGTATACTTTCATAACTACATAGTTACATTATTCTTTTTATGAAAAATTACCAAAAAGCATTGAATTAAATTAAAGCTGTATAAACTTTTTAATTAGCCGATTGTGATAAAATTAAGTTATGATTTATGTTTTATCAGGCGTTTTATCAAGAATAGTATCAAACTCTTTTTTGAATGTGTTTCAAAAACTTTTGACCAATAACGGAAACAAACCTTCCGTTGTCAATTTTTACACATACTTAGGGTTATCAATCCTGTCCGTTTTTTTAACCCCTTACCTAAATCTTACGCTCTCAAGGGATTTGATTACTAATTTTATAATAATGGGAATTTTAGGTGCATTAGGTAATTATTACATCATAAAAGCTCTTTCAATAGGTGAACTATCCTCGCTTGCACCTATAAACTCATATAAACCTGTAGTTGCAATGGTTATAGCATTCATATATTTAAAGGAAATACCGTCAGTTTTTGCAATTCTGGGGATTTTGCTTATCATTGCAGGAACTTATATATTGCATTTTAGCGGCAAAGGATATAATAAAACGGCAGTGTTTTACAGAGTTTTGGCATTGATTTTTTCAGGAAGTGAAGCTGTATTCATAAAAAAAATAATTTTACTGACAAATATTCCGACTTCGTTTTTACTATGGGCAATATCGGGGTTAATTTTTTCTTTTGTTTTCGTTTTTGCTTCAAAACATACACCCAAAATTCCTCAAATCAAATACCTTGGGCTTTTGGTTCTGTCAGTCGGAATAATGCAGTACTCTACAAACTATGTTTTTTCAAAAATTAACGTATCTTATGCTCTTGCTCTGTTTCAATTATCAACACTTTTAAGCGTGTTTCTCGGGGTAAATATTTTCCACGAAAGGGGACTAAAACGCAAAATAATTGCATGTACAGTAATGATAACAGGTGCTGTAATTATCATCTTTAATTAAGGTAAACAAAGTCGGGTTAAAACCCAACAAAAACGTTTGTAATTAATTTATAAACACAAAATGAGGACGAATTGAAAAATTCGTCCTCGTTAAGTTAAAATCTGCTAACTTACTTATTTCCCAATCTCTGCCAAGCATTTATTCAAGGCTTCCTGAGATATTTCGCAAGTGTCCTCTAAAATATCACCAACTACAGCATCGGACTCCTGCTGCATTTTTAGAAGCTTAACCTGATATGCAGCTTCTGTTTCCTGAACTTTTGCCTCTTGGTTAATATAATCCTGAATTTGACTGGTTGTACCTGTAATTTCCATAATGCTATCCTTCTTAAAATATAAAATGATAAATGTATAACTATATAATATCACATTTTATATACTATTTCAATAACAACATGGCAGTTTTGAGCTTGCGGAAAAATTAAAATTTTTCTCGCAAGCTCCATGCTATCCCGCACACGACCCGCATTTCACACACTTTAGGTCGTGTTTGAAAAAGTTCGAAAAATTGTCATTTTTCGACTTTTTCCGCACACTCTTTTTGTCAAAAATAAATTAAAACATTTTTTTACAAATAATTTTTTTGTAATATTTTTCAGTATTATTTAAAAGCAAATTTAATTCATGTTTACTTACACTTTTGTAAAATTCTTTTTTGATTTCACCGTTTTCATAAAAAGTTTTAAAATCTTGTGAAAATTTATCCAGAAATTCTTTATGAAAATCTTTATTTAATCGTGACATATTCCATTTATAAGCACCGTATTGGTTTATAAGTTTTTGTGTATTGAATAGTTCTTTTAAATCCTTGTTTTCATTAAGAAAACGAGTCAGTTCTTCATATTCATCACATACGCAGTATATTTTTTTTGGGTTATTTATAGAAGAATTCGGATTGTCTTGCCTGTAGTATAAAAGTGGTTCTTCAAGCAGCATAATTTGTGGTGAAGATGCAATAACCTTAAAGTTAAAAGACATATCCTGAAAAGATGCACCCGGAGTTTCCAAGAATTTGATATTGTTTTTTTCGAGGAAAGATTTTCTGTAAATTCCTGCCCAAACGCTTGCGTGACAGGTAAACATTTTTAAGTTGTCTTTTGGTGCAAAAGGTTTTTTCTTTGCACAACTCTTAATAAGTCCGCTTCTTTTTGCCAAATTCTTTTTTGACCAGTAGTTATAGAAGTTGCATTTTACAACATCAAGGTTGTTTGAAATTGCTTTTACATAAAGTTTCTCATAAATAGTTTTATCCAAGATGTCATCAGGTTCAAATATAGCAGCAAATTCACCGTTTGCTTCCGCAAAACCTCTGTTAACGGTAGCACCATAACCCTGATTTTCTTTATCAATAATTTTAATTCGGTTATCTTTAGCTGCGTACTCTTTTAAAATATTTAAAGAATTATCGGTAGAACCGTCATTAACACAAATTATTTCAATATCCTGAAGTGTTTGATTAATAATGCTATCCATAGCTTCTTTTAAATATTTTTCCGCATTATAAACAGGCATTATGACAGAGATTTTTAGTACACCATTATTGATGTATTCTTTTAGTTCTTTTTCTCCCAGATAAACACAAAGTTTATTTTTTATTTGTGGGTACATATTATAAAACATATTACATGCAGCCTCACCGCTAATACCGTTTATCGGGTCGAATCCGTTTATTTGATATAATCCGGTTTTTTGTGAATCTTCTATAGGATAATGTTTAAGTTTATAACCATTTTTTAATGGTACTATTTTAGTTCCGTTTTTAACTTCATTTGCCCAAAACCACATATCATCATTCGTTGGAATCGTTGTCATAAATACAGATTCATCCAAAACATCTGTGCTTAACGAGTGTGGAGGATAGAGAACTCCTCCAAAGCCTATTGTAGTATTGAGATATGACGGAAGATATGTATCATCATATATATAACTTCTTCTTATTAGCTTGAATCTGTGATTTTTTTTATCAGGAATCAATCTCATTGCACGAGTTCCAATAACGCAATTCGGATATTTCAGATGTTCTTCATATAGACTTTTTACAGTATTTTTATCATAGTAATAGTCATCATCGAATGTTATAATAATATCTTCAGGGTTCTCTCTGAGAGTAGGAATCAGCTTTTTGTATGAGCGGATATCATTGCACCACTTTATTGTTAACCCAAACTTTTCTAAGTCAGTAAGCGTTTTGGGAAGATTTTTGTCAGGGAATTGCTCTTCTGCAAGCCATAAATATACTTCATCAGGTTTCATTGTTTGCTGTAAAAGCGTTGTAATTGTTTTGTATACTATATCAATTCTTCCCGGATATGTGGTCAGAGAAACAATTATTTTAGGGGTTCTTTTTTCTGTAGTAATTCCGGATTCTGTTAGTTTTTCCAACTCAATATGGTACTTGTATTTAAGACAAATTTTAATCCCAAAAAGTTTAATAACCTTATGTTCATCTACTCTTTGGTATGAAAATAAATATCCCAGCTTGCTTTTTAAATTCTGAAAAAATCCAACGGTTTCCATATTTTATGAACTTTCTCCTTTAATTGTTTCAAATACTTCTATTGCTCTAAGAATTGCTTTATCCATGTCATAGTATTTGTAGTCGCCCAATCTGCCTAAGAAGAAAACATTGTTTAATTCTTTAGCTTTTTCTGAATACTTGTTATAAAGTTCGGTGTTTTCATCTTTAGGAATCGGGTAGTATCTCTCATTTTTACCTCGTTCAAAGAATTCGGAATACTCTTTTGCTATTACTGTCCTTGGTGATTTGTCGTTTAAGTAATGCTTATATTCGTGAATTCTTGTAAAATCGTAATTACATGGATAATTAACAACAGAATTACTTTGGTAAAATTCTCTGTCGTATTCTTCAAACTTAAAATTAACGCTTCTGTACGGAAGTTCGCCAAACTCGTAATTGAAATATTCATCAATAGCACCTGTATAGAATATTCTGTCAAACTCTTTTTCAGGATTTTTAACAGTTGCATAATCCGTATTAAGTTTCAGTTTAATATTAGGGTGAGTCAGCATTTTTTCAACGAGTTTAGTGTATCCCTCAAGCGGAATCCCCTGATATTTATCCTGAAAATATCTGTTATCTTTACTCAAATATACAGGAACTCTTGCTGTAACTGCTCCGTCAACACTTTCAGGATTAACTCCCCATTGTTTGGCTGTGTAGTGGAGAAATACCTTTTCATAAACGTATTCTGCCAGAAATTTTAAATCTTCATCATCTTGTTTAAGAAATTCCAAAATAGGAATTTTTTTATTGTATTCAAATTTTTCAAGTAACTTTTCTTCAAGTCTTTTCGCAAGTGTTTTTGGAAAAACATCATAAATAGTACTAAAATTGAATGGTATAGTTGTTTCAATTCCGTCAATAACGGCAATTACTTTGTGCATATATTGGTTAAAATCGCCAAATTCTTTTATAAAATTCCAAACTTTTTCGTTTGAAGTATGGAAAATATGAGAGCCGTATTTGTGTATCATAATGCCGTTTTTATCTCGATAATCGTAGCAATTGCCGGCAATATGATTTTTCTTATCAATAACAAGCACCTGCTCATTGAGTTTTTCTGCTAAAAGATAAGCGATAACAGCTCCTGAAAAACCGGCACCAATTACTAAATTTTTTTTCATTTATACTCCTTGAATTATCAAAGCGGACGAAGTCCCCTCTTGACTTGTTCGCGTTAAACGTGTCTCCGTCTTTTGCCTCCTGTGCTAGTCGCACTTCCGTCAAAAGGACTCCGCACTCTGCTCACAAGTCGCTCGAACCCTGACCAAACTTCGTTTGGTGGTTCTCGCCCTCTACCTGTTCTTTTTTCAAATTACAAAAGCGGACGAAGGGGCTCGAACCCTCGACGTCAACCTTGGGAAGGTTGCATTCTACCACTGAATTACGTCCGCATATGATTATTGTACAACAAACATTTCAGGGGGTAAATAAATTCTTAATTTAAGATTTTTTCCAACATTTTCCAACATGATTTTAATAAAATCTATTAGGAATTTTATTCTTACCATCACCCCTAAAACTTAATTTTATCCAAATATTTAAGATATGTCTTTTTTAATTTTCCAACAGAACCGAAAAATAATTTCTCGGATTTTGTCAATTCTTGACCTTGTTTCAGTTTTACCTTTAGCAGTGTTAAAGTACATAACAAGTCTGCAGTTTGGAACAACTTATATTTTGATGGATGCACTTTCTTAAAATAACAATTTTGCAGCATAGATGTAAATATTGCAACAAGAACATTACTTAATTGATATTGTCCGTGGTCATAATACACTATTATTTTATCAAATTTAGTAAAATAGGTTAAATTTTCTTTAATTAAATCAGATAATTGTTTAGCCAACAACCTTGTTATATCAAATTGTTGTTTACATGTATGTTTATCAACTACAAGCGTTGCGTATGATATATTAACATGTCTTGTAAAGTTAAATAATTTATAAAAGATTTTGTATCTTATACTTATATCACAATTTTCATAGGGTTCTTCCCGTCTGATTAGTGGTGCTGTATGGATTGTATGATTATTAAAACCTAATTCTGCAAGAGAGTCATCAAGCAAAGAAATTTGTTCATTTATTGATTTATGAGTGTGCGGAAAAAGTGACAATTTTTCGAACTTTTTCAAACACGACCTAAAGTGTGTGAAATGCGGGTCGTGTGCGGGATAGCACACAACCCGCATTGAAACCGTTCTATGGAGATTGCGAGAAAAATTTTAATTTTTCCGCAAGCTCTTATCTTGTTCATGAAAGACTAAGGAAACAATATAATTAGAATCAGATTCGGTACATTTACCAAAATTCCCTGATTCATCTATAAAAATACTTAATTCCTTCACTTTCTTAACTTCAAATAATATAAAAGGCAGGAATAACTCCTGCCGTGGTGGACCAAGATCTTACGACCAGCCCGTATTTATATTATACAATATTTTGTTATTTTTGCAACTTTAGGACTTTAATTCCGTTTGAATTTTTTATAACATTTTTATAACATTTTTTTGTAAAATCTATGAAAAATGTGAAATATGTTAAAGATATTAAATTGGCAAAATGCTTGATTTGTAAAGTCTGTGAAAGATATGAAAGATATAAATAGAACCCCTTAAAACCTTGGGAAGGTTGCATTTACCCCTTTGCAGACTGACTCCATCCTTTAGCATCAAGCTAAATCATATTTACCCCTTTACCCCCCACTGAATTACGTCCGCATAAATAAATTTTATCCAAAATATTTTATTTTATTAATCTTTTATTATAATATTTTATCTATGAAAGATTTTTGTATACTAAGTGACTTTGACGGAACAATTAGTAAAAAAGACGGTTTATATACGTTTATATCTCAGTATGCTCAAGGTGACTGGCAGACTATCGAACAAAATTGGGCTGATGGAAAAATAGACTCAAAAGAATGTCTGATTGAAGAATTTAAACTTATTCCGAATTTGTCGGAAGAGCTTATTGCAAAGTTTATTGAAACGTTAAGCATAGATGAATATTTTAAAGATTTTTATGATTATATTCTAGAAAGACAAATTGATTTTTATGTCGTAAGTGATGGTATTGATTACTTTATCAACGGAATTTTAAAAAAATACGGATTGAATGATATAAAGATTATCTCTAACCATGGAGAATTTAATGGAAATGATTTTACAATCACTTTCCCGAATGACAACCCTGATTGCGTGAATAATGCAGGAACATGCAAATGTGCAATTTTAAATAATTTAAGAAAAAAATATAAAAAAATATATTACATAGGTGACGGAGTTTCTGATTATTGTGTAGCTGATAAGGCAGATGTGTTGTTTGCAAAATCAAGACTTGCAGCTTTCTGTCAGACAAAGAATATTAAATACACCAAATATGTAAGTTTTAAAGATATATTTGAATTTTTTATGTGTAAAGGGCAAAGGGGTAAAGGGGTAAAGGGGTAAATATATGTTTATTTCTGCGTGAATCGTGACTCGTAAATATAAACGTCGATTCACGATTCACAATTCACGATAATATAGCAGCTTTTAGTAGGTCGGATTTACCAATCCGACAAAAACTATTTATCTATTACTCATCCTGATTAATTCAAATTTACAACTTCGTCTTTAAAAATCTGGCTGTATTTTGAATATGTAGAAACAAAATTATCAAAATCAGAATCCGGAACACTGCCCATAATACTGTTTTCCATTTCTACAATCGGAATAACATTATCTTTAATATAATCTTTCCCAAAGTCTGTTAAAAAAATATGCATATTAGGATATTTACCGGCGCGAAGCTCAATAATACCATTTTTCTCTAATTTTTTGATTGTTGAATTGATAGTTTTTTTGTTAATATAACTGTTTTTTGCGATATCTTTCTGCAGACATCCCTCTCCAAGTTCAAGAATAGAAAACAAAACAACATACTCGCTGTCAGATAATCCTTTATTCTGAATAAGCATCTGATAAAGGTTGTCAATCTCGCAAAGCATATTATTTAAATATTTTACCTTATCATTTATAACAAAATCTTTTATCATAATGAAAAATGATACCATAAATTATGTTTTTTTTTATTTAATAATGGAAAAAATTGTTACAAAAGTTAATGGTCTGATTATAGACTATTGATTTTTTATTTCTAATATGATAACTTTGTATTCGTCAAAATCATAAAGGAGTATTTATACAATGATTTGTTTGGAAAATGAAAAGATTATTAGAAAATCAGATTTAAAGACGGATATGATATCTGATAAAGAAGTAAAAGATTTGGATGCTGAATACAGTTCTTGGGGTGATACTGTTCACTATTCAAAAGATCCGAAAGTATTCAGAGGATGCGAAGGCTCATATATGTATGATGCTAAAGATACTCCTTATCTTGATTTACAAATGATGTATTCAGCAGCTAACTTTGGATACAGAAACCAAAGAATTACAAATGCTGTTATTGACCAAATGAATACAATGCCTCAATTAACACCTAAGTTTTTGCAGCCGTATAAATCATTATTATCCGAAAAAATGGAAAAAATGATTGAAGCAAGATTTCATACAAAAGGAAGAATGCACTTTAACGTAGGTGGCGCTCAGGCTAATGAAGACGCAATCAAAGTTGTAAGAAATTATACAAAAAGAAATGGTATGTTCGCATTTGAGGGCGGATATCACGGAAGAACAATCGCTGCAACTTGTATTACATCAAGTTTCAGATACAGAGAAAAATACGGACACTTTGGTGACAGAGCAAACTTTGTTCCGTTCCCATATTGTTTCAGATGCCCTTACGGCATGAATTGTGAATCTTGTAACCACTTCTGTGTAAAACAATTTGCAAGACAATTTGAGTCTGAATACAAAACAATTTATGATCCAAAGACAAAAGAATGTGAATATAAAGCATTTATCGGCGAGCCAATCTTGGGTACCGGCGGTTATATCAATCCTCCTGAATGGTACTGGAAAGAAATGAAACAAGTTCTTGATGACCACGGTATTATGCTTGTAATTGACGAAGTTCAAATGGGTATGTTCAGAACCGGTAAACTTTGGGCAATCGAAAACTACGGTATTGTTCCTGATGTAATGACATTCGCTAAATCAATTACTAACGGTATGAATCCGCTTGCAGGTTTCTGGGCTAAGGAAAAATATATCGCTCCTGATGTATTCACTCCGGGTTCTGCTCACTCAACATACTGTTCTAATCCAATCGGCGTAAGAGCTGCTTATGAAGTTATGAATATTGTAGAAGAACAGGAAAAACTTCTTGAGTCTGAAATCCAAAGAAAATCAGCTTTATTTATGCGCGGTTTGAATTACTTGAAGAGCAAGTATAAAGAGGTTGGTGATGTCGGCGGTATCGGTTTCGCTTTGAGAATAGAATTAACTCAGAAAGACGGAATTACACCAAACAGAGAACTTTGTGATGCTATGCAGGAAGAAGGTCTGAAAGGTAATTTAACTTACCAAGGCAAAAAATGCGGTCTTGTTCTTAATAACGGCGGTTTCTATAAGAACATTATCACTCTTGTTCCTCAGCTTTATATCACTGATGCAGAGATTGAAATGGCAATTGATTTAATTGACCAGCTGCTTGCAAAGCTGACTAAGTAGTTACAAAAAAGTAAGTTTACAATAATACAGGTTGGGTGTTACGCTTGACCTGTATTATTTAGCTCTCTTGCGTACTGCTCAATGTCATCATAAGTTTCCAGATTGTATTTTTGCATTACCTCACAAAATTCTTCAGGCGGGTCGCCTTTCATAAAATATGCGGATAAAACTTTTGCACAAGAGCGTTTATCTTTTATTGATGCAAGTTCGGACTTGATTTTTTGCTGTCGATTTATCGCAGAATTTTCTTGAGAATTATCTTTCGATTTAGCTAAAATCTCTCTGAAATCTCCATTCTCAATCAGCCTGTTTGCATAAGCTTTTACACTTTTATTAGCTAGTTTATGCTTTTCTATGTAGTTTTCTAAAATCTCTCTTTCTTCTCTCGTAATTTCATCAGAGTTATTAAGAGAGAGAGAATTATCATTAACATTAACATTGACATTATCATTGACATTATCATTAGGTTTTTGGGTGGTTTTTTGATTACAAAGGGTGGTTTCCGATTTAAAAGGCAGGTTTTCTGAATTGTTTTGTTTATCATCATTAAAAACTTCCTCTTTTTTTGGACGACCTCCCTTTTTACCTGCTTCAACCGCTTTACGGTATTTTTCTGAATCAATATCAAGTTGATTTTTTACAAAACCGAAAGCCAAAGTTAAATGCTTAGGGAGTTTTATTACCTCGCCGGTTTTGATGTATGAAAGTATTGCCCTAAAGATATATCCGACATCTTCATTAGAACAATCTTTCAAAATGTCATAATAATTTGCATACAATACAAATGTATCTTGCATAAGCCCTCCTTTAAATAAATAAGGTATTTATAAGCTGTTCTACAGTAAAGTTCTAATTGGTTATTCAACTTATTTCGGAAGCTGATTTTTGCAGAACCCTGATACAATTTCAGAGTGACCGATAGAATGGCAGCTACTGTAAGGTTGTATATAATTACCTTAATAATATATGTGATAGTACTTTGTTGTTTGATAAGAGTAAATATTAGTATACTGAGTCTTATCCCAAATCTGTATCCTGTTTAATTATACAATTTTTTACAATTTCACTAAGGATTGTTAAGAAAAATTTACATTTTAAGTTAAATTATTTTATGTTAATTAATACCTATTTGACGCTTGTTTACGATTGTTTTATATTAATATTGTTATGTCATTAGATTTTGAATTAATTCACGAAGATATAGAACCAAAAGGTGCAGTCTTGCTTTTTCATGGGCTTACCGGCAGTCCTTTTGAGTTAAAAAAATACGGTCAGTTCTTATACAACAACGGATATGATATTTATGCGGATTGTATCCCCGGTCATGGTGATAATTTTGAAGATATTTATACCGTAACTTATCAGGACTGGCTTGATTTTGCTTATGAACGTTTTGAGTTTTTAAAATCAAAATATGAAAAAGTGTTTGTATCAGGTTTATGTATGGGAGCGGTTCTTGCGCTTGCTGTTGGTGCAAAATACAAAGAACAGGTGTCGGGTGTAATATCTTTGTCAACAACTCTGTATTTAGACGGCTGGAGGTTACCTTGGTACAAGTGCCTGATTCCGGTAGGAATAGCTACAATCATAAGATATTATTACAACTATCCTGAATGTGAACCGCATGGAATTAAGAACGAAAAAACAAGAAGCGTTATTAAAAAACTTCTTGCAAAAGGCGGTGTGGGAATGAATGATTTTCCTATGACAGGGTTCTACGAGCTTTTAAAATTATCTTCTTTTGTAAGAAAAAATTTAAAAGAATTTAATATTCCAATTCTTTTAATCCACTCTCAAGAAGATGATTTAACAAGTGTTAAGTCCGCAGAAGTTGTATATGAAAACATAAAATCTTCTGATAAAGAAAAGATTATTTTGTATGACAGTTATCACATGGTTCTCTATGATAACGAAAAAGAATTTGTATTCAACAAGGCGCTGGAATTTATTACAAATCATATGGCTTCGGCAGAAGATGAAAAGGAGCTTGTATGTACTTAAACCTGTTAAAAATATTATTTGCAATATCAGGTATATTGTTTGTGATACTTTTTTCAATAAGAGCATTCGGTAAATTCAAAGATTTAGGCAAACTTTCTCCGTTTGTTTCAAGTATAGCTATATTTTTATTGCTGTATGTATTCTTTGAATTTATTCTTGCAATATTTGTTTCAGGCTTAATTAACAAACTGGTGATTATTTTGTTTGCACTTTCTCCGTTCTTAATCGGGAAAATTGTTACTTATAAAAAGTTAAAATTTTATAGTATTATACAAATTTTATGTGTTATATTAAGTATAGGATTTGTAGCGTTAATATAAGCAGAAAATGAAAAAAATATTGATAAAGAGTTTTATAATTTTGTTGGCATTTTGTCTGCCGATTTCAGGTGCAGATGCAAAAAGCAAAGTTAAAATGCTGGCTGATGTGGATACAGAATTTTCTGTTAAAAACACGGAACTTCCTGAATACATCAGTTTCAAAACTACAACATCAAATATTGTTCCTGATGTGGTTACAATACCTGAAAACTCTTTAATAACGCTAAAAGTTATAAGGGCACAGAGGGAGCTTCGCTGGCATAAAAGCGGATTAATTCTTTGTAAACTTGTAAGTTTTACGCCTGAAACTACGGATATTCCTGTGGATGTTTCTGATAAAGATTTGTATTTGACAGTAAAAAAATATGAGCCGTTGGATAAAAAAGAGGCTTGGATAGTCGGAACAGAATTAGTTATAATGCAGGGTGCGTCTTTCTTTGCTCCGGGTGCTGATATAGGATACTTTTTTATAAAAGGAGCTATTCAAAGAAAAAAACATCCGCATTGGTTTAAAGCAGGTGTCAGAAATGCCTATGACAATTCAATATTCTGGTTCCCGCAAAAAGGTAAACCTATTGAACTTGGTGATGGCGATCAGGTGCAGATAAAAGAAGTTAAAACAAAAAAAGTAGATAAACTTGTTAAGAAAATAGACAAAAGAAATGCACGTTTTGACAGGCAGGCAGCGAAACGTATTGCAAAAAAAGATGCAAAAGCTATTAAAAAAGAGCTTAAAAACGAAAAAAAACTTGTTGACTGTTCAACTGTTGAGGACGTAATTGAAAATGTGGTAGTAGACAGAAGTGTTCTTGCAGAGATTATAAACAAAGAGGCAAAAAAAGCTCCTGTCGGCTTTAAACAAGTTGAAGTTACAGAAATTATTAATCAAAAATCTATAGATGATGAAAACAGATAAAATAATAATAAAAAGGAATTTGGATATGAAGAAATTATTGATACTCTCTTTGATGTTTGTTCCGTTTATAGCAATTGCAGATGAAGACGTTACGCTTAATGGTATAGAAGAACCGCAGTGGAAAAATTTTGCTCCTGTAGCTTACGTTGATGTAAAAGAACCGAAAGGGTTTGCAAAATTTAATGACGTAACGGCTTATTGGTATAAAAGAAAAGTTGAATTTGATAAAGGTATTGAAAGCTGTAGAGCAGTAAAGGAAAATGATGCTCAATTTAAATGTTATCAGGATCTAAAAGTTAAACAATACCAGAAAAACAGCGATTATAATGCCAGAATTGAGGCAATGGAACGCCAAAGAATGAATCCGCAAGAGATGCAGAGTCAGACACAAAATATGTACCCGATAAACGGATTTATAGATGCGTTTACTAAGTTCCAACCAAGCGAACTTGGTAACTAATGAGATAATTGCAATTCTTTTAAGAATGCCAAGACTTGATTTAGAGCAACAGAACGGTGAGAGATTTTATTCTTTTCTGCTTCAGATAGCTCTGCCATGGTTCTCGTGTCGCCGTCAACCAGAAATATCGGGTCATAGCCAAATCCGTTAGTTCCTCTTGTTTCTTTGATGATTGAGCCGCTGCATATTCCCTGAACTTTATAAGCAATCTCTCCATTAGGGTTTAGAAGAGTCATTGCACAGGAAAAATGTGCTTTTCTGTTTTCTGCTCCGTTTAATTCTTTTAAAACTCTTTCAATTCTTAAAGCAGGAGTTTCTGCGTATCTTGCGGAATAAATCCCCGGCTTTCCGTTAAGTGCGTCAATACAAAGTCCTGAATCGTCTGCCAAAACCCAATTTTTCGAAATATCCCAAGCAGCCTTTGCTTTTATTAAGGAATTTTCTTCAAAAGTTTCTCCGTTCTCAATCGGATCAAATCCATCAGGAGGAAGTATAAATTCTATATCCATACCTTTAGATTTTACTATATCATTTATCTCTTGAACTTTGTGTTTGTTTGATGAAGCAAGTACTATTTGCATAAAAATAAAACTCCTCTTTTAATTTGTCTGTTTATCTTAAGCCTATATTAGCATAAAGTCTAATGATTGTTTAGGGGAAAGAGTTTAGTATTATATAGAATCCTCATTGCTCAATATTCCTCTCTTTAGAGAACCTGATTTAATTTTCTAAAGAGAGGTTTTTTTGCTAATTTTATTTTCTATTTTTATTATTATCGTGAGTCGTGAATAGTGAATCGATATTTATATTTGCAAATCATGACTCACGAAGAAATTGTTTGGTAAACCCGACTTTTTATCTAACCCTCTCCCAAACCCTCTCCCTAGGGAGTGAAAAATAATTATCGTCATTGTGAGGCTCGTTTGAGCCGTAGCAATCCAGCCTATTATTTTTATCGTGTAACACACCCAACAATAAATTAACACCCACACGTAGTTGTAACTCACTATCGTTCGCACAACTACTCCCACCCTTGCTTAGCGAGTTTTTGCAAAATAAAATGAAAAAGGTGCGTCAAAACGACACACCCTACTTGCTACAATCGTGGAATTTCACTTTAAGCAAGGATATATTTACCCCCCCCCCTTGAATTTAGAATTTGTTTGTAATATTATTTCCATGTCAGAAAAAACCCACAATTGAATATTATTTAAGTACCGAAGAGTCGGCACTTTTGTATTGAAAGTTTGTATTCAGTTGTTGTTAAAAATAAAAAGCCGAAAAAATAGTGTTACAACTGTTAGAAAATTAGAAAGGTATAACATGTCAGACGAAATCAAAGAAGAAGTTGTTGCAGAAGAAACTGTAGTTGAAGAAACTGCATCAGAAGAAACAGCAACAGAAAAAGAAGAAGATGTAACAGAAGAAGTTGTTACAAAACTTCCATCTAAAAAACAGAGAAACAGAAAGAAAAATGTAGAAACCTCAGAAGCAAAACCTGAGTCAGAATGGAAAGAACAAGTAGTTCAAATCAGTCGTGTAACTAAGGTTGTTAAAGGTGGTAAAAAATTGAGCTTCAGAGCAGTTGTTATCGTAGGTAACCAAAAAGGTCAAGTAGGTGTGGGCTGTGCTAAGGCTGCAGAAGTTATTATTGCTATCCAAAAAGCAATTGCAGACGGCAGAAAGAACTTAATCACAGTTCCTATATTCAAAACAACTATTCCTCACCCAATCGTAGGTCGTTCAGGTGCAGGTAAAGTAATGTTAAGACCTGCCAGCCAAGGTACCGGTATTATCGCAGGCGGCGCAGTTCGTCCTGTATTGGAACTTGCAGGTATTGAAAACATTTTAACAAAATCTCAAGGTTCTAAATCACCTCTTAACGCAGCATACGCTACAATAGATGCTCTTAAATCATTAAGAATGTTCTCAGATGTTGCTAAAAAACGTGGTTTATCAATGGCTGAATTATTAAACTAATAGGCTATTTAAAGATAGAATAAATAATGATAAAAGGAATATAAAAATGGCAAAAACAGCAAATAAGAAAATACAAATTAAACTCGTTAAAAGTTTAATCGGATGTTCTGAAGCTCAACGCAAAGTTGCAAAAGCTTTAGGTTTTACTAAAAAAGACCAAATCGTAGAACACGAAGAAAGCCCTGTAATTATGGGTATGGTTAACAAGATTTCACACTTGTTAGAAGTTACAAAATAGTTTAACAGAAAAGGAAAATAAAAATGGCAGATAAAATTAGTTTAGAAGATTTAAGACCTGCTGAAGGTGCAACAAAGAAAACCGTTAGAGTAGGTCGCGGCCGTTCATCAGGATGCGGTAAAACTTCAAGCCGTGGTAACAACGGTGAAGGACAAAGATCAGGCAGAACTTCAAAAAGAGGTTTTGAAGGTGGTCAGATGCCTGCATATAGAAGACTTCCTAAATTAAAAGGCTTCCAAATTATCAACAAGATTAACTATGCGGCAATCAATGTTGGCAGACTTGAAGCTCTTGGTTTAAAGGAAATCTCTCTTGCAACATTAAAAGAAGCTAAGAAAGTTCATCCGTCAAGCGAAGGTTTGAGAATTCTTGGAAACGGAGAAATCAAAAAAGCGTTAACAATAAAGGCTAACTATGTAACTCCGTCAGCTAAAGAAAAAATTGAAGCTGCAGGCGGAAAGATTGAATTAGTATAATTCTAATTAAACCCTCGCCCCCTGAGGGAGAGGGCAGAATTTCAACTTGAGAGGGACTTTTGTCCCTCGAAAGTCAGAAATTCGGGTGAGGGGTATATAAGATAGTTTCCCACGAGAGGATTTTATAAATTATGACAGGAATGAGAATGCCGACTACGGCAGATTTGATGTCAATGTGGAATGCTTCAGGACTAAAAGAAAAATTAATATTTACTTTTGGTATGCTTATTTTATTCCGCTTTGGTATTCATTTACCTGTGTATGGTATCAATAACACTGCATTTGCAAATCTTGCAGCACAGAATAACCTTTTAGGATTTCTGGACTTATTTACAGGTGGTGCGCTTGGTAAGGTTTCAATTTTTGCTTTAGGTATCGGACCATATATCACATCGTCAATTATTATACAATTAATGGCGGTAATTATTCCGTCACTTGAAAAATTACAAAAAGAAGAGGGTGAAGCCGGCAGACGTAAACTTTCGCAGTATACAAGATTGTTTACGGTTGTTCTTGCTGTATTTCAGGCTTTAATATTTATGAGCTATCTGGTTCACCTTCCAAATTCTATAATGCCCGGTGTAAACCATGTAATGTTTTACATTTCGTCAATAGTATCGCTAACAGCAGGTTCTGTTCTTGTAATGTGGATGTCAGAATTAATTACAGAAAAAGGTATCGGGAATGGCGGTTCTCTAATAATCTTTGTTGGTATTATTTCAGGTATTCCGTTATATATGTCAAGAACATTCCTTATGGTACAGCAAGAATCTGCATTAATGTTTGGTTTCATTCTTTTAATGCTTATATTCTTTGTTACAATGATTTTCATTGTAATTATGCAGGAAGCCGTAAGAAAAGTTATTATTGTTAATCCAAAAAGACAGGTTGGTAACAAGGTTTATGGCGGAGTTAACACATATATTCCGTTCAAACTCAATCCGGGCGGAGTTATGCCGATTATCTTTGCAATTGCTATACTTTTGTTCCCATCAACTGTATTAAGCCTTGTTGGTCAAGCACATTTAACCGGAACTGCTGAAACTGTATTCTTATTCTTAAATAAACTATTTAACCCGAGTGGTTTAGTTTATTATGGCATATATTTTGTAATGATAGTATTTTTGACATTCTTCTATGCTTCTATTATGCCTAATATGCAGCCTAGAGAAATTGCAGATAATCTTAAAAAGTACGGTTCATCAATTCCTGGCGTAAAGCCTGGAAAACCAACTGCAGATGCGTTGAATAATATATTATCAAAAACAACATTTATCGGTGCAATAGCATTAGGTTTTATAGCATTAGTTCCTGCGTTTGCAAGTTATGCTACGCACATAACAACATTCCAAGGTATTGGTGCTACATCACTAATCATCATGGTTGGTGTTGCGCTAGACTTAATCAATCAGGTTAGAACCCATCTTCTTGCAAGAAACTATGAAACGTTCTTAAAAGAGTAGGGGCAAAAATATAGGTAAATAAAAAAACAGAGATAAAATTTTATCTCTGTTTTTTTGTGTGAACTTTTGTAACAAAAATTATCTTTTCTGAAATCGGTTTTTCTTATAATACTTTATTAATATATAAGAGAGCAAACCAGACATTAACAAAGTTAGAGAAAGAAGAGAATTGAAGAAAAAAGAACTTCCCGAAAGGGAAGTTTTTTTATGCTTTTTTGAGATAAGATATCAATCCTTCAAGCGCAAGAGTATAGCTTTTTTCTTTAAAGCCGACAACTTGTCCGATACTAACTCCTGAAATTAATGATGTGTGACGAAATTCTTCACGAGCGTGAATATTTGTCATGTGAATTTCCACTGTCGGAATATTAATTGCTGCTATTGCATCACGAATTACCACACTTGTATGTGTATATCCGCCTGCGTTAATCAAAATACCATCATAAACACCTTTTGATGACTGAAGTTTGTCAACAATCTCACCTTCATGGTTTGACTGCCAAACATCAACTTCCGCACCAAGTTCTTTACCTCTTAATATTACGGAATTTTCAATGTCAGCCAAAGATATATTCCCATATTTTTCAGGTTCGCGAGTTCCCACCAAATTAAGGTTTGCACCGTTTATAAGTAATATTTTCATATAAAACCCTCCAAAATACACTAAGCGTATTGATTTAATTAAAGGTATTTACCCCTTACCCCTTTTATTATACAATAGAATAAGAATGAGAGGAAGATATTATGATTAATAACCGCTGGTATGATTCAGACCCGATTTTAAAGGAAGCATTGGAATTATTAAGATTATCACCTGAAAACACTCAGAGTGAAGCAGCTGAATTTATGTTAAAACTTCAGGAACAGGTTGCAGGTGAAGTAATTGAACACGTTTATGAGATTATTAATACATATCAAGGTAAGGGTAACCGTTGGTATGATAATGACCCAATGATGCTTAAAGGGGTTGAACTTTTAAGAAACGCACCTGCTAATATTCAAAGGGTTGCAGCATTAAAACTTCTTCTGGCTTTAGAGCAAAAATCTTTTGATGGAGTAGAAATATAATAATGAAAGATGTTCAAAACCTCAGAGATACAAGAGGTGTTGATATTCAAAAGGTTGGTATTAAAGGTTTGGAATTACCTTTAACTATTCAAAGAAAGGATGCGGAGGACATAACTATATATTCTTCTGCAACCGTTGGAGTATCTTTGCCTGCGCACTATAAAGGCACTCACATGTCGCGTTTTGTTGAAGTTCTGAATGAGTGGAGTGATAAACATCTTTTGGGAGTTGATATTAAAGGATGTCTTGAGGCTGTTGTTCAAAGACTTAATGCAAAGAGCGGATATTTAAGATTTGAGTTTAAGTATTTTATAGATAAAGCTTCTCCTGTAACTAAAATATCTGCGCCAATGTGTTATGATTGTTCGTTTGAGGGTGTGCTTGATAATTACGGCGAAGAAGATGAAGAATACAGATTTTATCTTGGCGTGGATGTTCCGGTAACGACTTTGTGTCCTTGCTCAAAGGAGATTTCAGAATACGGCGCACATAACCAGAGAGCTTTGGTTTCAGTTAATGTTACATATCCTGAAGACGAGCATATTTGGCTTGAAGATTTGATTGAAGATGTCGAAAACTGTGCCTCATCTCCGCTTTATCCGTTGTTAAAGCGTGAAGATGAAAAATATGTTACGGAACACGCTTATGATAATCCCAAGTTTGTTGAAGATGTTTTAAGAGATGTTGTTCTTAAATTAAGAAACAATGAGAAAATTGATTCATTTGAAGTTGAGTGTGAGTCGATAGAGAGTATTCATAACCACTCTGCCTGGGCATACCAGCTAGAGGGATAGGGTTAAAGGGGTAAATATAATTTAGCCTTTAGTAGAACTCCACGATTGTTGTCAGGGAGGGGGGGAAAATATAACCTTGTCTAAAGCAAAAATAAAACCCACCCCACCCCTCCCTAATTAGGGAGGGAGTAATTGTACGAACGATAGTGAGTTACAAATACGGGTGGGTGTTAATTTATTGTTGGGTGTGTTACACGATAAAAATAATAAGCTGGATTGTTACGGCTCTGTCTTGACCTGCTCGCATTAAACGAATATCGCTTACGCTTTCATTCTCTGCTCGCAGGTCGCTAACGAGCCTCACAATGACTATAATTATTTT
>CADBUY010000013.1 GCA_902797965.1 uncultured bacterium | reverse complement strand
GGACTCTCTTTTTAATGGCGGGAACGACGAGGCTCGAACTCGCGACCTCATGCGTGACAGGCATGCGCTCTAACCAAACTGAGCTACGCTCCCATATTCAATTTTCATTTCGGTTTGTACTTCAGTTTGGTTAGAGCCTTTTTCAGGATCCGCTTGGCTTCCGCCTCGCTGGGGCCAAACTGAACTGCGCTCCCATATATCGGTCACACTTATAATATAACCTGCTGATTTTTTTTTGTAAAGAGGTAAAATAAATATTTTTATTTTTGTGTTATTATAAACGGTGTAAAGGATAAATGGCAAATGATTGAACACTGGCAAATACCTCTTTTAATGACATTTTTTGCAGGTTTTGCAACCGTTATTGGCGGATTTGTTACTTTTTTCGTACACAAAAGTAACATTAAAATTTTATCACTCGGACTCGGTTTCTCTGCCGGTGTCATGATTTTTGTATCACTTACCGAAATCTTAGATACCGCTCAAGGACTACTGCAAACCTACTATCCGAACAGATACCACTGGTTGCTGTTTTGGGGATTTATTGCAGGTGTGGTTATATCAAAGCTTATTGATGAATTTATCCCTGACCATGTCGAAGAAGAAGATTTTCAGGATGAATGCGCACTGGCTGATGAACAACGCAAACATAAACACAGAATTAAAAGAGCCGGTTTATTAACTGCGATAGCTATTGCTATACACAATTTTCCAGAAGGACTGGGTACTTTCCTTGTTTCATCTCAAAATCTGACTTTAGGTGCTTCTGTTGCTATTGCGATTGCACTTCACAATATACCTGAGGGAATTGCTGTTGCACTCCCAATCTACCATGCCACAGGTAAAAAACGTAAAGCCATCTGGTATTCATTCTGGACGGGTATCACTGAACCTATCGGTGCAATAATCGGTCTTTGCCTGCTGCACTGGTTTTTCCCAGAGGCTCTTGTAGGTTTCTTGCTAATTGCTGTTGTAGGAATTATGATTTACATATCTTTTGATACACTGCTTCCGCTCTCTCACGAATATGGTGATTGGCACTACGCAATAACCGGTGTTATGTCGGGTATTATTATAATTTGGGCAAGCTTGCTATTATTAAACGGATACTAAGGGGGGTAAATAAATACGCTTTGCATTTGTCAGCTTAATAAAGCTTTTGTCGGCTTTGGAAAGCTGTCAGGCAATGCCTGACCTACGGATAAATAATTTATGTCGGACTGGTAAATCCAACCTATGGGTGTAAATATTAAAATTCACTATTTTTGGATTTTTCTTATACGAATTTCATTATTTTCTATATAGATTTCAACTTTATCAAGTACTGGATTTATTCCTAAACCCTCTATTATTGCCTTAGGGACAATAACACCCCAACTATTACCTATATTACGAAACTTTTTTTCTATCATAATAACCTCTGTTATTACAATTATATCAAATTATGTTGACATTTTGTTGCTTCTTTTGTTATAACATGTGTTATAACAAAAGGTACAGAAAGGAGTATTTATGGATTATGAAGATTATTTGGCAGAAATTTACAGGCCACTGAAAGCGATTGAGGTATTATCTGACATTATTTACATAAAAAGCAACGAGGATTGGAATATATTTTCTCAAATGACAAGAGAAAACGGAGAAGAATTCCTTGCTTTAAATTTCGCAATAAATATTTGTGCAAAACATTTATTAAACAAAAGATTGAAAGAAATAAACAACATAAAATATGACCTTTAAAATTTGTTCATGGTACAATCATGGCAAAAAGAAAGGGAAGTTTTACTATGACAAATTTATCACCATTACAAGTTGAAAGACTTAAATACCAACCGAAGCTTCCATCTTCATTAGCTTCAGGTATTAATCATTTACAATCAATCGAAGGCAGTGCTACTCAATCAGTTGCCAACCAAGATGAGATTAAATCTTTATTCAAAAATACTTATGGAAAACCAACCGTAACATTCCAAACATCTACAGATTCTAAATCAAGCGAATTAAGAAATGTTGGTGTTATTCTTTCAGGCGGGCAAGCTCCTGGCGGACACAACGTTATCGCAGGTTTATATGACGCTTTAAAACAAGCTAATCCATCTAACAACCTTTATGGTTTCTTAGGCGGTCCAAGCGGTATTATTGAAGGTAAATATGTAGAATTTAATGACGAATTTATTAACGATTACCGTAACACCGGCGGTTTTGATATTATCGGTTCAGGCAGAACAAAACTTGAAACAGAAGAACAATTCCAATCAGCTTGGGAAGTTTGCAAAAAGTTAAACATTTCTGCTGTTGTAATCATTGGCGGTGACGATTCTAACACTAACGCAGCACTTTTAGCTGAATGGTTTGTAGCTCATAACGCAGGTATTCAAGTAATCGGATGCCCTAAGACAATTGACGGTGACTTAAAAAATGAACAAATCGAAATTTCTTTCGGTTTTGATACAGCTACAAAAACTTACGGCGAATTAATCGGCAACATTCAAAGAGATGCTAATTCAGCTAAAAAATACTGGCACTTTATTAAAATCATGGGTAGAAGCGCTTCTCACGTTGCTTTAGAAGCAGCTCTTCAAACTCAGCCTAATATAACATTAATCTCAGAAGAAGTTGAACAAAGAAAAATGTCACTATCATCAATCATTGATTATATGACAGATATCATTGTTAAACGTTCCGAGATGGGTAAAAACTTTGGTATTGCTGTTATTCCTGAAGGTTTAATCGAGTTTGTTCCTGAACTTAAATCAATGATTGCAAACTTGAACGATATTATGCCATCTTTAGAAAAAGACAGCAAATACTCTAACGGAACTGATGCTGAAAAAATCGCTATTATTGAAAACTCACTTTCAAGCGAAAACTCTTCAGTATTCAAATCTCTTCCTGCATTAATTAAATCACAATTATTAATGGACAGAGACCCTCACGGTAACGTTCAGGTTTCTAAGATTGAAACAGAAAAACTTTTAATCTCTATGATTGAAACTAAGTTAAGCGAATTAAAGAAATTGGGTAAATACTCAGGTAAATTCTCTACTCAATCTCACTTCTTCGGTTATGAAGGAAGATGCGCATTCCCATCTAACTTTGATGCAGATTATTGCTATTCATTAGGATTTAACGCATTTGCTTTGATTAACTTCGGTTTAACAGGTTACTTATCTTCTGTAAGAAACTTAACAGAACCTGCTAACGACTGGATTGCAGGCGGTGTTCCATTAACAATGATGATGAACATGGAAAGACGTCATGGTGAAATGAAGCCGGTTATTAAGAAAGCTCTTGTTGAACTTGACGGACCGGTATTCAAAAAACTGGAAGCTAACAGAGAAGACTGGGCATTAAATGACAGATACCTCTTCCCTGGTGCAATACAATACTTTGGACCGTCTTCAGTTTGTGACATTACAACTGTAACATTACAACTGGAAAGCCAAGCTAAATTAGCTTCAGTATAAGAGAAAATCAATAATCAAACAGTGATTTTACAAATTTTGTAAAATCACTGTTTTTTTCGGAATTATCTCATGTAACACACCTTTAAAATCACCCCACCCTAACCCTCCCCATCCGGGGAGGGAGCTGTTGTTATTGAACTAAGGTGAAATATACAACAGCGGGCGGGGTGTGATACATGGGATAATTCTGTTTTTTTATCCCTTTACATACAAAAACTTTTGTTGTAAATTATAAGTGTAATAAATACAATTAATACAGATAAGGGTAGATTTATGAGAATTAACAATATAGAACCAACAAATTTTGGTGCTAAAGCTAGAATTAGAGGAATTGATAATCAAAAGCATCCCTTTTTATATAATGAGATAATTGCTTTAACAAAAGAATACAGAATTCCGGCAAATTTTAAAACTCACGAAATAGAGTTACCATCTGTTACAAATGATATATTTAAAAGATTAAACGAGCTAAAAATAAAGTTTTTTAGCGATAAAAAACATCAATAACAAATCTTTAAATACTCACAGGGGTAAACATTTTTGGGGGAAGTATTGTCAGAACTTATGCAAGCCTGTTTTTTAGGTGTTGAGTCATAAGCATCAATTTTATCCGAAATATCCAAAAGACGTTTTTTATATTCTTGTTCAAGTTCTTGTGTATATGGTAATACTACTTCTTCTCTGCGCTTCAAATCCAGATAAATAAATATCACATTATCTGTTTTAAAAAACTCTTTCACACAAAGAGTATAAATAATAGTTTGGTAATCAAACTTTGCATTTTTGGGAGCTGAACCTGTTTTATAATCCAAAATGTAATATTTGTCACCGTTTTTTACAAGAGCGTCAAGCCTGCCTCCAAAGAAATGCTTGCCTATTCTGACAGCAAGATTGTATTCTGTGTTAACAACTTCATACCCAAAATATTTGCATGCTTTTAGATATTGCCAAACCTCAAATTCTCTGGAAGTAAGAGATTTTTCCATTTTATCAATATTTTCTTTTCTCAAATAATAAGAAGCAAGAGCGTGAATATTTTTACCAAATTCAAATATTTCATCGTTTACAGGCATCTGAATATCCTGCAAGTATCTAAAATCAAACTTGCGCGGACAATCTTGAAAAGTTTTTAACATATTTGGTGATAACTGCTGATACATATAAGAATTGTAACAAAATTAAATATTTTAAGCAATTATTCTTACAACAAAAACTTTATATTGATAAGAGGATAAAAAAAAGGAGAAATTATGGGATTTATTTACACCAAACCTTTATCGCTTGAAGGTGTTTTTGCAAAATTTGATACTGACGGAGATGGAAAAATCAGTGCTGATGAAAAAACGCTGCTAAGGGAATGGATGTTTTTACAAGTTTTAAAATAAAAAAAGGAATGGCTCTGGAAAAATTTGAAAGTAAAAACAGAGATACTTACGCACGATATGAACAAGCTGCAACAGCAGCGTATAATAGACAGCAAGAACAAGTACAACAATGGCTGGAATATGGGCAGGAAGCAATGCTTGAACATAAAGAATATGAGCTTAAAGAGCTTGAGAGATTAGAACAAGAATTGGAAAAAGAAAAAGAAGAACTGGAACAAGAGCTTGCTAAGAGAAAAAAAGAATAAACAGATTTAAAATGTGTGTTATAATCCACAGATAGTTTTAATATTGGGTGCGATATTTCGCACCCATATTATTTACACGTAATTCTAGCACTCTAAATATGTATAATCAGGATTTTCTTTTAGGCGTTTTTCAATTTCTTTAAATGTTAAAAGTCCATCTGTAGCACCAAATTCTGAAACAACGCTTGCAGAGTTAACCGAACCGTACATCAAAGATAAGCCAATATTCAAATCGGTTCTGTTTAATGCGCCGCAGAAAGTTGAAGCAAATGCATCACCTGCACCAAGTGTAGAAACAACAGGCGAAGGGAATGTCGGACAGAAATAGTATTTCTTTCCGTCATAAGCGTACGCTCCCTTGCTTCCATCTGTAATTACAATAACCTGATATTCCTGAACTTTCATTGTTTTAAGCATTTTCTTAATATCAGGATGAACAAGTTCCTGAGAGAATTTTTCTGTCTTAGTATCAGGTCTTACTTGAATTCCTGTTGCCATAATAGCTTCTTCTTTATTCATAACAACAACATGAGCATATTTAAGAATTTTATCTAAGTGCTTACGACCTTTTTTCAGACTTGTTGTTCCTGCATTAAAGCATATTGCTAAATCATGCTTATGCGCATAATCTACAAGAGGTTCAATAACAGCATTTGATTCACCATTTAGCGGTGCAACATAAATAAATTCAGCATCTTTAATTGCATCAAAATCAATTTCTTCTTTTTTTATAAGAGCATTTGCACCTCTGTGTGCCAAAACTGTTCTATCTCCCTGAAAACTTACTAAAATAATAGAAAAACCTGTTGAAACATCTTTTCTTTGAATAATATGCTTAAGGTTAACTTTATGATGTTTAAAAAAGTTCATAATACCTTCCGAATAAATATCATCACCAATTTTAAATATAGCAGAAGTATCAAACCCTAAGTTTGCAAAGTTGCACGCAGTATTGACACCACCGCCGCCAACTCTTGATGAAAAAGATGAAATATCTATTTTTGAGCCATAAGGATAACTCATAAAATCTCTGTTATGGTCTTTTGTGCAAACAGAAACGATATTAGCCTCATCACATTCTACAAAAACATCTACTGTTGCACTTCCTATTGTTATAATCTTAGTCATCTCAATTCCTCCTAATAAAATAATTTTAGCATAATAGTTTGTAAATCTTTGTAAAAAAAATAACAAAAAATTTTTTTAGAAGGTTATAACTTTATATAAGAATAACAGGAGCATAAATTATGGATTTAAAAGTAAGCGGAATAGGGTTTCAAGGTAAAAGAGAAATTTTATACGGATTAACAAAAGCTGCACAAAATGCAAGAGATTATGAATTAAATCAAACTGCTTATATTGCATCTCGAATACAAATGAACAAATATGAAGAACAAGCATATAAAAAGGGAACAATAAATGCGTATTTAGATATGGTTGTTCGAGATTGCAGCTTTGCAAATGTAATAGAAAATATTCACGGAAAAGATTTAAAACCAATTAAAAGAATGCTGGCTCCGTTTGAGACAGAACATGGAATTGTAGAACCTATGAAAACATTTTCACCTGCTTATAAAAATGCTATAAATAATTCGTATTGGATTAAAATAAATGAATCATTTAAAACACTTACAAAAGAGTTATTGAGAAAGCTGAAATCATAATTCCAAACTTCGTTTGTAAACTTCATTTTTATTAAGATTAAAAAGTGTTGAAAGGATTATGGAGATTTCTTTATCTCTAAATCCTTTTGATTTAAGCTCTTTTATTTTGTTATCCAATTCTTTATCTTGGCTATTTTCGTCTGCATACACCATGCAGACAATTTCACCTTTAATTCCGTCTTTAAAATGTTCTAAAATCTCTGATATTTTACCGTATTTTACTTCCTCAAAAAGTTTGGAAAGCTCTCGCCCTAAAGCTATCTTAATATCTCCTCTTGCGGATTTAATGATTGCTAAAGTTTTTAAAATCCTTTCGGGAGAATCATAAAAAACAAGATTTTTTGAAATATTTTTTTGAACCAACTCTTTTATTTGACTTTCTGTTCTTGGAACAAACCCAATAAATGTAAATTCTTCACCGATTCGAGGAATTTGTGACAGAAAAGTTGTAACCGCACAAGCTCCAGGAAGCGAAGTTACAGAAAAACCGTTTTTAACAAGTTCTTCTATAATCACTCCTCCGGGGTCACAAATCATTGGAGTACCGGCATCAGACACGAGTGCAATTTTTTTCCCGTCTTTAAGTTCTGATAAAAAGAACTCTACACGTTCACGCTCATTATATTTATGGTACGAAATACTTTTTGTCTTTATATCATAATGATTAAGTATTTTTTGCGTAGTTCTTGTATCTTCACAAGCAATCAAATCAACACTTTTAAGAACTTCTATGGCTCTTAGTGTAATATCGCTAATATTTCCAATCGGAGTTGGCACAACATAAAAATCAAACTCTCGAACCATTATATACTCACCCTTTACCTTGTTTTAATATTCTTTGATATAAAGCAAGCTAATATTTACCCACCCCATTTTGTTTTTTCTATAAATGTTTTTATAGCTTCTGTTAAATCACTTGGAGCTTCAAGCGGTTTTTCTCCCTCAGGAGGAAGCGATTCGGAAGTTAATATACCATCTCTGATTTTATTATAAACGGTTAGAGCGCCGTACAAAAGTACTGAACACCCAGCCACGCATAACATAGCTATCAAAAACTTTTTGGCAAGTTTTTTCTTACCGTAAGGTGCTTTATATCTTGACGGCAGTGGTGCCAGATTTGTATCTTCATCAGAAGACTCCCGATTTAACTCAGGAGCTTCTTCCGGTTGTATAACTTCTAATGTTTCACCTCTTTGATTCGATTCAACTGTATCTTCAACTGCCATTACAGGAATTGAAAGAGATAACATTATCAAAATTGCAAAAAGCTTTTTCATTTAAAAATTATCCTTCTGCTTGTTCTTTTGTTTTATTTCTTTGTTTGTTACTTTTATTAGCACCTCTGTTTGGTCTGCGAGAACGTTTTGGTTTACTTTCATCAGTTTCAGCTTCAACAGCCTTTTCCTCTTGTTCTACAGGCTTAACTTCAGTTTCTTCAACAACTGCTTCTGTTCTTTTAGACTTACTTTTATTAACAGTCTTTTTGTCAATCACCGGTGCAATCTCAGCTTCTGAAGTTAAAACAGTTGCTGCCAATGTTTCATCTGATTTAACATCAGCCTCTTTAACTTTTCTTCTACCTCTGGATTTACCCTTAGTTTGCTTTTCTTGTTTTTCCTGTTTAATTTCCTGAATTTCTTCTTGGGCAGCAACAGCAGGACTTTCAACCTGTTCCACCTGTGGTTCCTGAACCGGTTGTTTTTCTTTCAACTCTTCCTGAGGTTTATTATCATTATTCTTATTAAATTTGTTATTTGAGAATTTTTTTCTATCGTTCATAGGAAGTTTAATTTTAGCGGCTTTTGCTCTGTATTCCCCTTCTGCAGTTGAAGACGCAAACTTCATATCTTCCATAATATATCCGTTACCCTGACAATGAGGACAACGTTTTGCAAAAATTTCGCTGATTGCCTGACCTTGTCTGTGACGTGTCATTTCAACAAGTCCTAAATCTGACAACTGACCAACCTGAGGTTTAGCCTTATCTGCTTCCATTGCAAGTTCAAGCTCTTCCATCATTGTTAATTTATCAATACGATTTGTCATATCAATAAAGTCAATAATAATCATACCGCCAATATTTCTTAATCTTAACTGACGTGCAATCTCGTGAACGGCTTCAATATTAGTTTTTAAAATCGTTTCATCCTGAGTTGCAGAATTTGTAAATTTACCGCTGTTAACATCAATTACAGTCAAAGCTTCCGTAGTTTGAATAAACAAGTAACCGCCGGACGGAAGATTTACTTTCATTTGAAGAGCGGCTTTAATTTCTTTATGAATATCCATTGCAACAAGTAACGGTTCAGAACCCTTATACAATGTTACGTTGATATTTTTATTCATGTGCCAGTTTTGAAGCAGGTTTTGAACTCTATTCATTGCAAAGCCCGTATCAACAATAATTTCCTGAGTTTCTTCATTACAAGCCTCTCGAATAACTCTGTAAAGCAAGTCTTGATCACGATATAAGAGGCTTGGAGGAGTCATACTTTCAGCAGAAGTTACGATATTATTCCATTTTTCCAAAAGGATTTCTAAATCTTCCTGAATATCAGCTTCTGTTTGACCTTCAGCTTCAGTTCTTACAATCACACCAACACCGACTGGCTTTAACAAGTTAACCAAAGACTTTAATCTTGCTCTTTCTTTTGATGAGGTAATTTTTTTACTTACATTGATACCTGCTTCATTTGGCATAAGAACCAAAAATCTTCCCGGAAGCGATATTTCTGTGGTAACACGAGGACCTTTGTGTCCTACAGGCTCTTTTACAACCTGAACAACAAGTTTTTGTTTTGGTTTAAGTTTGTCCTGTAAAGCACCTTTGCCTGCAACATCCTGAGCGTGCAGAAAACCCATTTTATCAGAACCTACATTTACAAATGCGGCTTCTATAGATGGTAAAATATTTTCTACCTGACATAAATATACATCACCAAGGATTATTTCCCCTCTGTGAACAAAAAATTCCGCAACTTTTCCGTCTTCTATAACCGCAGCAATATTGTCACGCTCGGCTATAACAATTTTGTTAGCTTGTGTGTCTTTCATAATTTTAAATCCTTTACATAAATGTCTTTACAGCGTGGTTAGTTTAACGCACACTACGGGCTTAATTTAAGGTATATGAACAGATTGTTTCTTATTATCTATAAATCCTTAGAAATCTCTCAATATCTGTTATTTTTCTTTAAACCTTCTTCGTTTTTCTTCAAATCCTAAACCGAATTTAAAGATAAAACCTTAAATATATAATACAAAATTTTTCATAAATTGTAAAGTATTGGGAACAATATATTAGGCGTTACAGAAATATTACATTTTGTTTAGTTTTTCATCAACAAATTTGATTCTTGTAATCTCAAATATCTGATTTGGATTTACAAGTTTCATAAGGTCATCTGCACGCAACGCAGGAACTTCGGAACCTTGACCGACTTTAAGGTAAATATATAAACATCCGTCTTCAAAATGATGAGTACCAATAGAGTTTTTATAATCAACTGTTTTATCTTTGCCTTTTTTATTTTTCTTTGTAATCAAAATTTGCTCAGCAGAAAGCAGATTTTCAACGTCATCTTCAAATGTATCATAAACAACTTCCGATAAACTTTTCTTATAAGGAACAATTTTATACTCTGCCCACTGTGCCTCAATATCAACTGCTGCTGCATATCTTTCAACAGATTTAATCTCTTTGACCAGTGCGCCCTTGGGAAGTTTAGAATTAATTAAGTCCATCAAATCCTTTTCCGATATATTATCATAAATCTCTATATCAACCAATTCCCCCTCACTTTCGGCAAAAAGGGGGAGCGCTATTCCCATAGAAACTTTCATTGTAGGATTAAAACCGAGCGAATACACCATATTTAATCCTGTTCTGGCTAAACATTTGTGAAAAGTATTTTGCCAGTCAAGGTGAGAAAAATATTTCAACAAACCTTTTTTGGTTATCGTTAATCTATAACGATACACCGGAATATTTGGATCAACATTAGCTCTGGTTGGGTCAACAGGCTTTACATCCAAAACGTGCTGAGCCTCATCAGACGCCGTATAAGGTTTAGCAAGAACTTTATGTGTTTTTAAATTAGCACAAACACCACAATTCACGCAGTTATGCTCACAAGTCTTTTGCAAATTAAATTCATTACCTTGCATCATTGCAAGTTCATACTCTTTTTGCAGCCACTCTTTTGATAAACCTACATTAACAAAATCCCAAGGCAATGAGTCTTCAAGCTCATATTCTTTTTTAGCTTTTGCTTCAAGTGAAAATCCGCATTCTTCAGCCGTTTCTTTCCAAATGTTCTTATCAAAATATTCACCCCACGCATCAAGATAACAACCCTTTTGGTATAGCGCATAAATATAATCACAAAGTGATTCATCTCCTCTTGTAAGGACTGCTTCTATTTGAGACACAGAGCTTTCGTGATAATTTATTTTTACTGCTTTTAAATGTTTTGTCTTCTCTTTTAAATATCTGATATGCTCGGAAACAACTGCCAAATCCATCTGACCGCACCACTGGAATGGCGTAAACGGCTTCGGAACAAAAATAGACACAGTACAGGTTAATTCAAGACCATAATTTAAACCTAACTCCTGTTTAATCTGTTTTGCTCTGTATTTTATTTTGCCCAAAAGCTCTGCCATCTCATCCATATCCTGCATAGTTTCGGTGGGCAGACCTGCAATAAAATAGAATTTTACTTTACTCCATCCGTTTTTATATAAAGTCAAAACAACATCAAGAATTTGTTCTTCTGATATATTTTTCTTAATTACGTTTCTTAGTCTTTGACTTCCGGCTTCAGGAGCAAGTGTCATTCCAGACTTTCTTACAGACTGCATCAAATTGGCAAGTTCAAGATTAAATCCGTCTATTCTCTGACTCGGAAGAGAAACATTAATTTTTCTTCTGTTAAAATCTACAGATAACTCTTTTATAACTTCATTTATATTCTTATAATCGTTCGAAGACAAAGATAGAAGCGAATATTCATCATATCCTGTATTATTTACTAAGTCTTTTGTAATTTTTATTATATCTTCCGCTTCACGTTCTCTAATCGGCAAAGTTACATGTCCGGGTTGACAAAAACGGCACATTCTTCCGCACCCTCTGCGAATTTCTACTATTGCTCTGTCATGAACCGAGCTTGAAAACGGTATTGGATAAGCTGTAGAAGCATTTTCAAGAGTTAGTGGCGATATGCGTTTATTAACCTTATGATTTACCCCTTTATTTACCCCTTTATTTACCCCTTTACCCCAGCAACCTTCAATTTTACAAAGTTCTTCGATGATTTCTCTTCGGCTTTTATTGTTACTTTTACCACGTTCAAGAACTTCACATACTTCAACCATCATATCTTCGCCATCACCAATACAGAATACATCAATAAAATCGCTCATTGGTAAAGGGTTAAAAGCACAAGGCCCACCTGCAAATACAATCGGTTCATCTTCGCTTCGCTCTGTATTTTTAACTCCAATTCCTGACATTTCAAGCATTTTTAAAACTGTCGGATAAGAGAGTTCATACTGAAGCGAAAAACCAATTCCGTCAAAATCTTTTAACGCTTTTTTTGATTCAACACCATATAAAAATTCCGGCTTAAAATCCGGTTCCGGAGCATAAGCTCTATCTGCCAACATGTGCTCTTTTTGATTTACTCTGTCATATATTATCCTGACACCAAGATTACTAATACCGACTTCGTATTTATCAGGAAATACAAAAGCAAATTTTACGGAAGAGCTGTCCCAATCCTTGTTATATGACAAAAACTCACCACCTACATACTGATATGGTTTCGTTGCATTATACAAAGCTTCATGCTGATTTCTAAAAAAACAATTCATAAATATATCATACATCAAATTAACCGATTAGATATACTATCAGCCAATTTTATTTCTTGTTTAACAATTAAATATTTTATTAAAAGGAGTAATACTATGAACTTTTTAAAAAGTGAAACATTACAATGCTTGATAAATGCCTTTGTAGGAGAATCAATTGCTGCAAACAAATACACTATTTACGCAAAAATTGCTAAAAAAGAAAACTTAAACATTGTGTCAGAAATATTTTTGGAAACAGTTGAAAATGAAAGAGAACACGCAAGTTTATTCTATAAAGAAATTCCAAATGGCATATATACCCCAAAATCCGAATATAATTTTTTTATTGGTAGCACTTACGAGAACTTAATAAGTTCTGCCAATGCTGAAAAAGAAGAATGGGAAATTATATATAAAAACAGTTCTCAGACAGCTAAGGCAGAGGGTTTTGACAGAATTTCCCTCTTATTTAAAAATATATCTGAGATAGAAAAAAGACATTCTCACAGATTTTCTGTTCTCGCTGATAATCTTAACAACGATACTTTATTAAAAAAACCGGAAATATCTCAATGGATTTGCACAAAATGCGGTCATACTCATATTGGAAAATCAGCACCTTGTGTTTGTCCTGTATGCAATCATGAACAAAATTATTTTAAATTATTTTCTGAAAAAATATAGAAAGATTTCCATTGTCTTGTTTTGCCTTATTTGAGTGTGCGGAAAAAGTCGAAAAATGACAATTTTCGAACTTTTTCAAACACGACCTAAAGTGTGTGAAATGCGGGGCGTGTGCGGGATAGCACACAACCCGCATTGAAACCGTTCTATGGAGCTTGCGGAAAAATTAAAATTTTTCCGCAAGCTCATTTTGTAACAATTTGTAAAAATAATTAAAGTTTTTTTATTTTTTGCCGATTAATACACTATATTACTGTACATATAGCATGAGGAGAATTCAGCATAATGGTAAGCGTAAATACTTCTACAACAGGCGATTTGGCGGACTTAAAAGCAAAGATGGAAGAACTTAAAGCCAAACGCGATGAGGCTAAAAGCACAAAAGAAACAAAAGAAGGAACAAAATCAGAAGCCACATCTTCTAAAACAACAAGTGAAGCAGAGAAAAGTGCTGCAGATACGCTAAAAACAGAAGCACAAACACAAAAAAGTTTAGCAGATGAAGCAGTAACTGTTGCTGAACAAACAAGCAGACAGGCAGCTGCGAATTTAGAAACTGCAAATAGCTTTGTTGACGGAGCATATAAGGCACTTCAATCTGCTATTAATGCTGACCCTCCTAACGAATCCGCAGTAAATAGTGCAAAAACAACTTATGACAGAGCTGTCGCTCAGCAAAAAGCCGCGCAGGAAGCTGTAAAAGAAGCAGAGGATGGACTTACAAAAGCACAAGATGCACAAAAGAAAGCAGCTGATGCTTTAGAAAAGGCTAATTCTGAAGCGGAAGATGCGGCTAAAGCTCTTGAAGAAGCTATATCTGCTCTTGATACTGCTGTAACAGAGCTTGATGAAGCCGTAGGTGCATTAGAAACAGCTGAAGAAGATTTTAAAGCTGCAGAAGAAGAATACAAAACAGAAGAGGCAAAGAGTGCCGAAAAAGCTGATTCTGCTGACGGAAATAAAGCAATTATGTCGGAAGAAGAAGCTATTAACCAAGGTTATACAATAATTCGTACTCCGGAAGACTTGCAGAAAATTGGAAATAACCTAGGCGGTAAATACATCTTAATGGGTAATATTGACCTCCCTGACGGAATTAACTGGTCACCTATAGGTAACGCAGACAGTCCGTTCACAGGAGAATTTAACGGCAACGGATTTAACATTAAAAATCTGAATATAAATATTCAAGATGAAAATGCTGAAAATATTGGCTTCTTCGGAGTTACAGACGGAGCAACAATTAAAGATGTTAATTTTGTAGATGCTAAAGTTAACGGAAGATCAGATTATCTTGCTGGGACATCAGGCGTTGGTATACTTGCCGGATGTATCAAACAAACTACTGTCACAGGCGTAAACGTAACAGGAGACAGTTCTGTTACCGGTTATGAGAGCGTTGGTGGTTTAATTGGCAGAGTAGACGATTCTAGCATGACAAGTGTAAGCGTTGGTAACAGCCACATAGAAAATTGTCACACCGATGTAACAATAAATTCTAAATATGCTGCAGGCGGGCTCATTGGTTCTGTATCAAGTTCTGCAAGTCGTTTTGAAGACCACAGAGGGATTGTCAATAAATCCCTGATAATAAGAAACTGTTCAACAAGCGGATCTGCTACGGTTGGTGATGAAGCCGCCGGCGGACTTATCGGAGAAACAGGAAAAACTCTTGTCACACTAGACAACTGTACAAGCGATATGTCACTATCTTGGACCAACGAAAACGGGTTAGGCGATTTAAGCTTCTTACTGGAAACAGGTCGTATCGGCGGACTTGTAGGTAATGTTAACGGTTCATACATTACGTTTGCGAACTGTGAATTTAACGGCTCGCTGAATGGTGATACAGAATTCCAAAGCGAAGTTTATGGCTGGTACATGGATGATGCCCATGTTGCAATTTATGATTTACCGGCAGGTCTACCTATAGATGACATCTTAAACATAAGCGGCATTGACGGAATGACTCAGCTATCAAATGGTAAATATCAATGTACCGTAAGCACATTATCCGGTTTAGACAAGATGATTGCTATGTTAAAAGAAAATCCGGATTTAGCAGAGCAGATAACATGGCAAATTAATTTTGACTTTGATGCAATGAACGGCGAATATGATTATACGGAATATGCTCAATATGGTGTCGTTCAACATTTATACGAAGATGAAAACGGAACAACTGTCAATGACACATATATAGATAATGAATGTGATTTGGAGTCGACATATCACACACAAAATGACACAAGCAATGGTGATGGCGAACCGTGTAGTAAAGTCGGTCCTAAACTTGAGCGTACTATGATTCCGGGGCTATATAAAGATGAAGACGGTGACTACGCAGTTGTTGACCATTTTGGTAATGTACGCAAGGTTGATTTAGACATTAACGCTAACGGACAAATCACAAATGTCAATAAACGTCTTACTAACAGCGAAGTTAGATTCCGCGAAAGATTAGTTGAACTTGGTAAAGAAATTCAACAAAGCATACGTGAGGCTCTTAAAGGTCTGTTTAACTGGTCAAACGATCAAGAAGTTCCAATATTATCAAAAGCTGAATACAAAAAATTATTAGCAAAGGCTGCTAAATACGGATTTAACTCATTATCAGATAAAGAAAAGCTTGGCATTGCTGTATTTGAAGCCGATTATGATATTATGAATGCCCAAGCTAAATACACTAAAAACCTTGGATGCGGCATGGGTGGAAATGCTTCATTTCTGGATAGAACAACCACACATCAAATGTATGACGAAAATGGCAACGCATTATATACAAACTTAAATGGTGACAGCCTTATTGCAACAGCATTTGATGCTGACGGCAAACCTACTGCATACGCTTATTCGGACTCTGGCGAACCATACTATGACTTAGCTGAAATTTTTGAACAACGAGGATATCAAAATACCGATGAAGATGGCAATCTATTGTTCGACTATACAGGCGAAGACGGTTCAACATCAACAGTAACTCAAATTAAGGGTGAAGATGGCAGCCTGAGTTATGTAACAACAGATGCTGATGGCAATCAGGTTCCGTTTGACGGAGATGTTAATGCTCTTGAAAGACAATTAACACCTGCAAATTATGCAGAAGATTATACCGGATTTGAAGAAGATTTAAAACAAATACTTCAAGATGTAAAAGACGGTAAATATCCTAAAGATATTTCTCCGGAACAATCCGATGACACAAATGCCGACGAAAATGTTGATGACGAAGATAAAAAAGAAGAAATCTGATTACTATTATAAGGACAGTAAAAAAGAGGAATACTTAAAAAGTATTCCTCTTTTTTATATATATTGAATTTAACTTTTTACTAACTTAATGCCAATAATGATTTAACTGATCTTGCATTTTCTTTTACAGTTTCATCTGAATGCATATTAATTGTATCATCTAAAATTTTGATAACTTCTGTTTTATCCGGTAATGACAAGATTTCATTAATAGTACTCATTGCAACAGCAGGTGACAGATCATTGATACCTTTACCCTGATTAATGATAACAATTTTTAATGAATCATGAACATTCTTTTTAACCAAAGCTCGAGATGTATATTCTCTTACTTCATTATCAGGAGAATTTGTTCCAAGTTCTTCAAGAACTTCAATAGAAGAATGATCTTGGTGAGCAGCAAGTGCGTCAATTATTTCAGCAACATTTTTATTCATTACGCCACCTTCACTTCCTTATTTGATACAGGATTCAATGCAATTTCTTTTGCTTTATTTTGATTTAATATTAATTCGTTTTCCTTTAGCCACAAGTCTTTAAGTTCTGCAACTGTCATATCAGAAGAAATTCTTTCATGTCCTATATTCTTAAGATTAATTTTTTCAATTAATGAATTCCATTTGTCGGAAATGCCTTGACCCAAATCTGTCATATCTTTACTTACAATAGAAATTCTGTCTGAAATATTTTTACCTATACCTGATATAGAATCAGAAATACCTTTTCCTACATCATAACTCATAATATCGTGAATACGTGTTGTTATACCATCTAAACCTGCAATTTTAATTTCAGTATTTTTTGCATAAGTCCATGCACTTGAAACACCGTCTTTAATTCTGTTTACAAAATTAACAATTGGTTCGGTTATACTGTTACGCAATTTTGTAAAACTGCCGATTACTGAAGATGCAATTAATTTCATCTTGCTGACTTTTTGAGGTTCAAATCCTTCAAACACGTCCGCAAATTGGAGGGTATTACCTTCAAAGTTTGAATACTTAAAAGGGTTTGTATCTGATTTGCGAGTTGTTCTGAACGGATTAGCAATTTTTTGGCCAAGATTTAGCTCTACTTTGTTAATTTTTGCCATATACTATCCTTTCTCTTTTGACTAGACATCTTAACTTTTATACAATACCAATATTTTGTGTAAAAAAAATCATTAGAATAGATGATATATTTTGATTTCTTCCTATAACTAAAGTTGGAAATTTAAGGCTACATCAAAATGTATATTTTGATGTAGTAAATTGTAATTTATGTACTTTTTTCTTTGTTCTTTTTTTTGCGGGGTAAAAGAACAAAGAAAAAGGTACCAAAAAAGAAAAAAGAAAAACACGCAATTAAAAACCAACCACAATACCCTAATGGGCATAAGACTAAATAGATGTTGCAAGCTAAAGCTTGCACTCTTACGCTCACTATTGCGGTTTAACCGCACGTTCGCTAAATAACTAACCCTCACCCTAACCCTCTCCCGCCGGAGAGGGTATTTGCCGTTCTTGCGAAAGCTACGCAGTTAGATTTGGCTTTAGCCAAACCAGCAATTCAATCTTTACGCACGAAGTGCGTTGTGGTTATCAATTCAGTCCGGTGTTTCTCTTCTTTACTTGGTACTTCTTTTCTTCTCTTTACCCCCGAAATAAAGAGAAGTAAAGAAGTACATTAAATAAGATATTTAATACATCAAAATGTATATTTTAATGTAGTAAATTGTAATTTATGTACTTTTTTCTTTGTTCTTTTATTTGCGGGGTAAAAGAACAAAGAAAAAGGTACCAAAAAAGAAAAAAGAAAAACACGCAATTAAAAACCAACCACAATGCCCTGACGGGCATAAGACTAAATGGATGTTGCAAGCTAAAGCTTGCACTCTTACGCTCACTATTGCGGTTTAACCGCACGTTCGCGATTAACTAACCCTCACCCTAACCCTCTCCCGCCGGAGAGGGTATTTGCCGCTCTTGCGAAAACTACGCAGTTAGATTTGGCTTTAGCCAAACCAGCAATTCAATCTTTTCGCACGAAGTGCGTTGTGGTTATCAATTCAGTCCGGTGTTTCTCTTCTTTACTTGGTACTTCTTTTCTTCTCTTTACCCCCGAAATAAAGAGAAGAAAAGAAGTACATTAAATAAGATATTTACTACATCAAAATATACATTTTGATGTAGTTTTATACAGTCCACTTTTTGGGGTCAAATCTTAAATCCGTAACTTTCATCTGTAATGATTTTAAATATGGCTGAAACTTTTGAAGCAGTATGATTTTACTTAAAGATAATTCCTGAGCAACAACTGGATTTTGACACGCTATAACCATAACTCCGCCTTGCATCATAGAATACGGGCGAGATTTATTCTTATATTTTTCAGGCAATATTTTATCCCACATATTGAAAAGATTTGTTCTTTTTACAGCTTTTTTCAATTGCGGATTATCCATCATTGAACCAATGATAGAATCTATTCCCACAAAATCTGTATATAAAACTTTTTCCAATCAAAACCTCTTTTAAGCCTTAACCAAATTTTGCAATTAATAAAGATAGAGCTCAATACCAGACATTTATCTTACGTTTACCCTACTACTTTATTTACCCCACACTTTGTGATAATATGCACTTATGGTTGCTTTTAACTTAGATGATATCATAAAAAATTCAAAAAAGATACTATTGTTATCACACATGAACCCTGACGGTGATACATTAGGTTCAATGTGTGCAATGTATAGCATGATTTATAACAGATTTAAAATTAAAGCTGACATGAACATAGTATCTAATATCCCATATAACTACAAATTTTTACCGAATGTAAATCTGGCTCAAAGATATTATGATAAGTCTTTGGTGTACGATTTGGTGATATCTCTTGATGTTGCAGCAATAGACAGAGTATTAGACTCACAAGTTCTTTTTGAAAAAGCAAAATGCAGCATTAACATTGACCACCACAAAACAAACCCCGGATTTGGCGATTATCAGATAATTGAACCTGACTCAAGCTCTTGTGGTGAAGTTTTGTATAATTATTTCAAAAAAAATAATTGGGAAATAGATAAAGATTCCGCTATATGCTTGTATACTGCTATTATGACTGATACAGGGAACTTTAAATTTGAAAACACTTCCGCAAATGCTTTCAGAGCAGTTGCAGATTTGGTAGAAGCCGGAGCAAACCCAAATTACATATACAAACAATGCTACGAAACAAAAACAAAAAATTTTGTATTATTCCAGAATTACTGCGTGAATAAAGCCGAATTTACGGATGATAACAGAATTGTATACACTACTGTATACAAAAAAGATTTAGAAAAATTTTCAGCAGGTGATGACTATACAGACGGGATTGCAGAAACACTTCGTGCAATTGACACAACTGAAGTAGCTTTTGTTGCAAAAGAAGTTGATACAAAACTTACAAAAATTTCTATGCGTTCTAAAAAAACTGATGTTGCAGAAATTTGTTCAAGATTTGGCGGAGGCGGGCATACTTTTGCAGCAGGATGTACAATAAAATCATCAGTCAAAGATTCCATCAACAAGCTATTGAGAGAGATTAAACCGTGAAAAAAAATATTAAAATTATAAAAAACGTAATAACTGCTGTTGTTGACAATGATCTCTTTGGAATGGCTGCCGAGATGGGGTTTATGCTTGTTGTCGGATTTTTCCCATTCATGCTGTTTATAACAGGTATGTTTGGCTGGCTTGGAAAACATTCATTTATGACGCCTCTTATGGACTTTTTCTGCAAAGTCGTTCCTGGAGATGTTTTAACCTTACTTCAAATTGTTATGAATGATATCTGGTTTTTCTCAAAAGGCGGTTTAGTTGCAGCCTTAGGATTTACTATTACAGTAATTCTTTCAACAAACGCTATAGCAATCGTTGCAAAAGGCTTAAACAGAGCATACAAACTGGAAGATTCTCGTTCTTGGATATACAACAGGTTATTGGCTCTTGTTATGGTTTTTGTTAATGCTTTAATTTTATTTTTAAGCATTGACTTAATCGTTTTCGGAAAAGTTATTATTAAATTTCTGGTAACATACCTTGGTTTAACCGTTCACACCGGTAATATAATTCTTTTTTTCAGATGGCCAATTGCATTTATTGCGCTGTTTATAATGGCATATTTGCATTATTACATACTTCCTGATTTACAGTGCACAGAACCACTCAGAAGAAAAAGTGCACTCCCCGGAGCTTTCTTTTTTACAATTTCTTGGTTAATAGGTTCTTGGGCATTCTCACTATACATTAACAACCTTCATACATATAACTTCATTTACGGAACGATTGCAGGCTTTGCAATCTTGATGATTTGGCTATATTATACGTCAATATTAATCCTTGTTGGCGGGCAGGTTAATTCTCAACTATTTGACAAACTGGAAAAGAAAGAAGAACTTCTTGCAAAAAGACATAAGGTAAAACAGGATGATTAGCAGATTTCAAAGTTACCTTGATGTTATAGATGTTAAATTAAAAGAAATGTTCGAAAATCAAGCACCGTTTATCAAATGCAAAATCGGTTGTGCATACTGTTGCAGAGAGGGTGATTACCCAGTATCAGAGCTTGAATATGTTAATATGATGCTTTATTACAACAGCCTGCAAGATAACTTAAAAGGTGCTATTAATGAAAAGATTAATTCTCTAATCGAACAAAAACGCGAAAAATATTACGAATGCCCTTTTTTAATCAAAGGCGTTTGTTCAATTTACCCGGCAAGACCTCTTATTTGCAGAACATTTGGGCTTATTTCATACACAGAAAGCGGAAGAAAAAAAATTCCGTTTTGTGTAAATCTGGGACTAAATTATTCGGAAGTTTTTGATGAAAAAACCTCTAAGATTGTTAAATGTGCCCAAGACGGCACTGAGCCTAACGCATATAACATAGACCGATTATTTTTAAGAAGAAAAGAAATAGAAGAAACTTTCAGAATATACTTTGGAGAAGACAAGGCTCTAATTGATTGGCTTAAAGAAGAGGGGTAATATATATTTTGTTCCCTAGTATTTACCCCTATATTAAAAAATGTTAACTAAAAGCATGTTATTTACCCCAAATTTGCCTGATTGACGAATTTGAGGTATTATAAGGGTATGAATAAGGGGAAGATTGTTATAGTCGATGATGAAAAGGTTGTCACCTCTGCTTTTAAGACTTTACTTAAAGTAGAGGGGTTTAATGATGGACATTTCTTTAATTCACCTAAGGAAGCGTTGGAATTTCTCAAAGAAAACAAGCCAGATATCGTTATTTCAGACTTTTTAATGCCTGAGATGAACGGTTTGGAATTCTTAAAGGGAGTTAATGAATTATATCCCGAAGTCAGCAAAATCTTACTTACAGGTTATGCGGACAAAGAAAATGCCATCAAAGCAATTAACGAAATCGGATTATACAGATATATTGAAAAACCTTGGGATAATGATGATTTAATTATTAATATCAAAAACGGTATAGAAAGAAGTTATCTTTTATCAGAATTAAGACAAAAAATTGAAGAGCTTGAGAGTGCTAAAAAGGAGCTTGAAAAATATTCTCATAACTTGGAACAGCTTGTAGAAGAGAGGACTGCTGATTTAAAACAATCTAACGCAAAATTAGAGGGCATTGTTAACTATTGTGCAGATGGCATCATCATTCTTAATGAAGATGGCATAATTGAGCAAATTAACCCTGCATGTGAAACAATGATTGGACATATAAGTTCTAAACTCATAGGTGCATCTATTGACGATTATTTATTCGGGAAAAAGACATTTATATCAAAAGAACTGCACAGACTTGATGAAAGTGAGCTTTTGCTGAGAGATTTTTGTATAAAAAATCCGTTCACAAATTCTGAAACTCCGGTAGAGGTTAGTTTTGCAAGAATAAATCCTGATGACAAATACAAGAGATTTGTCGGAGTTATAAGAGATGTTACCGAACAGAAAAAAGCTGACAAACTCAGAGATGATTTTATTGCAACATTGACTCACGATTTGAGAACACCTCTGCTTGCTGCAATTCAGACTTTAAAGTTTTTCCTTGAGGGAGCTCTGGGAGCTTTGGATGATAAGCAAAAATTATTACTTTCAACTATGCAAAAAAGTAACGAAGATTTATTAGGACTTGTTAATGCTTTACTTGAAGTTTATAAATATGATGCTGAAAAATTAACTTTAACAAAAACAAACTTTAATATATATAATCTTGTTAAGCAGGTATATGATGAACTCAGCCCGCTTGCCAAGTCTAAAAACATTGATTTTAAAATTAATACAGATATATCCGATACAGAAATTCTTGCGGACAGAAGCGAGTTAAGACGTGTAATCTGTAATTTATGCGGAAACGCCATAAATTACACTCAAGAAGGCGGTACAGTTACAATAACATTAAAAGTAGAAGGTAACGACTTAATTTTCTCCGTATCAGATAACGGTACCGGTATTCCGCAAGAGGATATCCCAAATATGTTCCAGAGATTTTCACAGGGAACAAGCAAAAAACGTTCAACCGGAACAGGTTTAGGCTTGTATCTATCAAGACAAATTATTGAATCTCATGGCGGCAAAATCTGGTTAGAAAGTGTTTTAAATAAGGGAAGTGAATTTTCATTCCTTTTAACGGATGTAGTTAGCGAAAAAGAAAGAAGTTTATTATGATAAACGTGCTATTAGTCGAAGACCACGAATTATACAGAATGGGTCTTTCCATGCTGCTTAGTAAAGCAGAGGGAATTAATTTAACGGCAGAAGCTGCCGACGGGCTTGATGGCATAAAAAAAGCAAGAGAATTATCTCCAGATGTTATTTTGATGGACATAGGACTTCCTAAAATTGACGGAATTGAAGCTACACAAAGAATAAAAGAATTTAATCCTGATACAAGAATAATAATGTTTACCGCTCGTGATAGCGAAAATGATGTATTTGAAGCCTTTAAAGCAGGTGCTGACGGATATATTATGAAAGGTGCAACTCCTGAACAGACAATATCTGCAATAAAATCAGTGTATGAGGGAATTGGATGGATTGACCCTAATATCGCTAAAATGGTATTTTCAAATCTGCAAAAACCTGCGGCAAAAATAGTTTCCGAACCTGAAGTTATTAAACCGAGAACTAACTCTTATGGACTTACTGAAAGAGAATTAGACGTACTTGAGCTTATCGTAGAAGGACTTTCAAATCCGCAGATAGCAGAAAAACTTGTTGTTTCAAGAGCAACTGCAAAAGCTCATGTTCACAACATTCTGCAAAAGCTTTGCGCTTCTTCAAGAACTCAGGCTACTGTTATGGCAATAAATGAGGGACTTGTTTAATGTTTTCTGCTTTAGCCGGTATGTATATGGCTGCGAAAGTTCATCTTACGCAAACAAAAGCCAATATGACCAGACATCAGGATAAACAGGTTTCTGAAATGATTTATAAAAACAAAGTTAATAAATTTGATGAAACCGAAAAGTATGAAAAAAGCCGTCTGCCGGAATCCGGTTATATGACGGTTGAAGAATATGAAGCAAAATCAAGACCTCTGACCAGAAAAGAAATTAATGCAAAAATTCTTGATAAAGCTGATTTACCTAAAGATAAGAATTACGTTTATGTTCCGCAACATAAGTTTAAACTTGTAAAATACAATGACCCTGTGGGAAGTCCTGAGTTATCATTACCCAGAAGATTACAATTTGACAGGCAGATAAACGCACAGGGAATTGTTTCCGGTGATTACACAAAACTGGTCTATCCCGCAGTTTATTATTATGCAGAAGCTGACTGTGTAAGCTGTGATTTATTCATGATAAAACTTGACCAAAAACTTACCAACGTAGAGAAAGTTACTCATGCAAATATTTTAAACAAAGAGCCTAAACCGCTTCTTTCTACAGATAAAAGAATTGATGTTAAATTTATATTCAGAACACTGACTCCAATTGATTTTTCAAAAGACAACTCAAAACTTCTGATTAAAGAAAAAATAGGACACAAACACGACGGAATTTGGAAAACAAACCTTTGGATATACGATTTTGATAAACAACAAGCTAAAAATTTAACATCATTAAGAGAAGCCATAACGCACTATTGGAATGAAACAGAAAATATTGACTTAAACAACAACCGATGGGATATTTACCCAATGGGGTTTGATGCAAACAACGACAATAGAGTTATCGTATGTGCTTATGCTTATACCGGCAATGCTCCGAAGTTCCTTGGTACATGGAGTATTGATATAAACAACCAAAGCTCTAAACTTGAATCTGTAAGCGGTTCAAGCATTCCTGTTTCTGTAGTAGGACTCCGATTATCAGAAGAACATGACGTAACACCGATATCCGAGCTTGAATTTGATGCGAAGCAAGCCAACAAATTGGAAAAAGAAAAAGCAAAACAGGAAAAGACTGATAAAAAGCTGGAAGAAACAACCAAACGATTAGAGTATAAACGAAAAATCAACCAAATGAATATGGATACTTTAATGAAAGTAAAACAAAGACAGGAAGAACTAAAAAAAACAAAAGTTAAACAGAAAGACGGAATAACAAATAATATTGGCTCGGAAGAAGATGCCCAACACTCTGAACAGGAAGTAAGAGCAGAAAAAGAAGTCAAAGTTGAAATCAAGCAAGAGGACATAAATCAGGCATTACCTAATTTAGATAATATTTTAAACAAATTTAAAAAAGATGCCGGTATATCGCAAGACACAGACTTGGATGATGACATTGATTTGGATGAATTAGACTAAATATTATAAGGAGAATAACATGAAAAAAACAGCAGTTTTAATTGCAATTTTATCAATCTTGGCAGGCGGAATACTTTCTACTAATGCCGGAACACAAAACAATGATAAAGAAAGAGGATATATCTCTGTTTCTACAAACGCTAATGCAGAAGTTGCTCCTGACGTTGCAGAGCTTTCTTTTTCCGTTAAAACAACTGATAATAAGTCTTTGCAGAAAGCATCACTTATGAATAAAGACATTTCCGAAAAAATATATAACATTTTAAAAGAACAAATTAATACTTCAAACGGTGATTACATCAAAACATCAAATTACAACGCAACACCTGTATATAATTACAATGGGAACAAAAGGACATTAGATAAATACGAGGTTTCTAACAGAGTAACCGTTCACACAAAATCTTTGGATAAATTAGGCTCAATGATTGATAAGGCAACTGAAGCCGGTGCTACAAACATTGATTCTCTGAACTTTTCTGTGTCAAATTATGAATCACAATGCAATTCCTTAATTGAAATTGCAACAAAAAAAGCAAACACAAGAGCGAATATTGCAGCTAAAGGAACAGGCGCAACATTGGACGGAATACGCTCAATGGATATAAGCTGCTCTGAACAATCAAATTTTTCAACTCCAAGATTATATATGGCAAAAAATATGTTATCTGCAACTGCTGACAGTGTAGCTGCTGAGGGTGCTTCAACATCTATTTCAAGCGGTGTTATCAAAGTTTACGCAAATGCTAACGTAACATTCTTTGTAAAATAACTAAACACATACGATATCATTTGAAATAACACAGAAGTAGAAAAGCGACTTGTTGTATTTAACCCTCCCCCAAGGGAGGGAAAACCGAATAAGTCCCCTCACCCCAACCCTCTCCTCAAATAGGAGAGGGAGGAAAGAATTAACCACCTCCCTTAATCCCCCTCTTGAAAAAGTTATAAAATACTTTATAATGATAATGTTAGATAGGTATCTTTGCGGAGTAATGTGTATGAATTTTATGAGTGTGGGTATGTTTAGAGCTCAACAAAAACAAGCATTGATAAAAAAGAATTATAATGAAATATATGCTCACGAAGCTGCTCATAAACGTGCGGCAGGCTCCCTTGCAGGCTCGATTGTAATAGAAAAAAATTCAGATGGAATACCTGTTGGTGGTCACGTTTCTATTCAAATGCCAAAACTAAACAAAAAGAATCCGCAACAAACAATCGATCAGGCTGAAATTGTTTTTAAGGCAGCAATGGCACCTTCTGACCCGTCTGCTCAGGATTACAAAGTAGCAAAACAAGCCAAATCAATAAAAGCTCAGGCTGAAAATATTAAATCAAAAAAGGGATTAGATTATTATGCTTAAACTTATTTTTTCAATATTAAATTACATATCCAATTTAAATAAAAAACCTTGCCCAGTAAAAATCAGAATTAAATAATTAAAAAACTTATTAATTATCCCTTTAATGCGTTTTTGCCTCGGAGTTCTCTATGGAAAGTAATCGCAAATCTGTGCGCTTCATCTCTAATTCGCTGAATTAAATAAAGGGCATTAGAGTCACGAGGCAGCAAAATAGATTTTGATTTGTGAGGAAGAAAAACTTCTTCTTCTCTTTTAGCAAGTGATACAAAATCAATATCTTTAACCCCTTCTATATTTATCCCCTCAACTATTTGCATTACACTTGAAAGCTGACCTTTACCGCCATCAATAATAATTAAATCAGGTTTTTCCCACTTTGGTTCTCCAAGACGATTTAATCTTCGTGTTAAAACTTCTTTCATTGATAAAAAATCATCAGGTTTTCCCTCTGTCATACGAACTTTAAATTTACGATATGCAGTTTTCTTTGGTAAACCGTTTTGGAAAACAACCATAGATGCAACCGTATTAGTTCCCTGTATATGAGAAATATCATAGCATTCGATTCTATTGGGAAAGTTTCTTAAATGAAGCTTTTCAGCTAAGTATGAGCCAACTTCATTAAAATCATCCCTAATCTGTGTCATCTTTTTGATTTTTGCATTTTCTAAAGTATTTTCTGCATTCTTATAAGCAAGTTCATACAATTCACCATACTTGCCTCGTCCATTTCCGTAATTTATAGTAATTTTTTTACCGGAAAGAACTTTTAGCCAATCCTGATAAAGTTCTTTATTTCCAACTTCTTCGAGGTCTTTTGAAATAATTTTATCCGGAAATTCAAGTTTCAATGTTGAGTAATAATCTCTGAAGAATGTTTCAAAATACTCTGTTTTATCAGCATTATCAACAAAATAAGTAAAGTCTTTTTTATCTATCAATCTTCCTTCTCTTATCATCATAATTACAATGACAAGTATGCCGTCTTCGTATAAAACAGCCAAAATATCTTCATTAAGTTTAGTATTTTCATAAACAACTTTTTGGCGTTCAAGAGTTTTTAGCAAATCATTGTAACTGTCACGCATTTTTGCAGCTTTTTCAAACTGCTCGGTTTCTGCGTATTTAACCATTTGAGCCTGTATCTCTTTTAGTAATTCCGTTTGTTTACCGCTCAAAAACAGTTCAACCTGCTTAATCAGTTTTTGGTATTCTTCAGGCGTAACCTTTCCCTGACAAGGTGCAAGGCATTTTCCAATATGATAATAAAGACAGGGTCTGTTTGAAAACTTTGGTGTTTTACATTGTTTCAGGGGGAATATTCGTTTTAAGAAATCAAGCGTTGCATACATTGCACCAACATCTGTATATGGACCGTAAAATCTGCCCTTATCAGGATTTAAGTTCTTTTTTCTAACAACCTGTATGCGCGGAAAATCTTCTTCTGTAATCAAAAAATAAGGATATTTTTTATCATCCTTTAAAAGAATATTGTATTTAGGCTTATGCTTTTTAATAAGATGTGATTCCAGAATGAGAGCTTCAACTTCCGAGTCTGTAATTATATATTCCATTCTCTCAATCTGAGAAACAAGGACAGTTACCTTTACGCTATCGTGCTGTTTATGAAAATAACTATACACCCTGCGTTTTAAGTTTTTAGCCTTACCAACATAAATTATTTCATTATCTTTGTTGTAATAAATATAGCACCCCGGCTGATTCGGGACTAATTTAATTGTTTCTTTTAACTGGTCGTTCATACAGTTATTATATCATATTCGGCAATTTTAATCTTCTTTGTATAATACACTGTATTTACCCCTTTACCCCTTTACCCCTTTACCCCTTTACCACTTTACCACTTTACCCCTTTACCCCTTTACCCGAAAGAAAAGCCGAACTTTCGTCCGGCGTTTTTTTCTTAAATAACCATCTTACATCTTATATTAACTAATTTAATTGACCGTCATTTTAAATTTATCTTAACTCCTTTATGATGCTGAGTACTTTTTATCATAAGATTCTATAATTTTATCAATTATTGCATCTAAAGCCTCTGCAGTTGCTTTCAAATTATCTTTGGTTGATTTTTCAAATATACCAAATCCTGCATCATTACAGCTTGTATCAGTTAACAATTCACCTTTTGCAATCTTACATAAAGTTGTATATTCTGTAGAAGTTCTATCAAAGCCTGTTCCTTCAACAACATTTTGCATTAATACTGCTATTTGTTTTACATAATAGGCACCAGTCATTAAATGCTTATTATCACCTGCTTCAATCCCATTTTCTGTAACTATTTGTCTGCAAATACCACTATTTGACCATAAACAGCTATTATTTTTGTATCCTTTGATAAAGTTTACTGTATATACCGGATTATTCATTGCAATAATTGTATTTAATTTTTTGTGAGCCTGAACATATTCTTCATCAGTTGTATTACCGTTTAAATGAGATCTAAATTCACTGCCGTATTCCTGAATTTTGTTAATTAAATCTACGCCTGTATATACCTTATCCATAAATACTTCTGCTATAGGTTCACATTTGCCGTTTTTCTTAGTTATGTAGCCATTTTCATTAATAGATTTAATATCAGGCTGATAAACAAGTTTGCCTGTCTTTGTATCAAATTTATAATATCTGTTTTTTCCTTTACAGAAGAAATAACCTGCAACTTTTGTCTTTTCAAAGTTTCCTTCTTTACCTGTTGCTTCTTTTGATAATTCATCTAATACAGTATTGTCTTCCAAGTCATTAACACAAGCATAGGTGTGAGATTCAAGAGATGTAACATCTGCCATTGCTTTTGCTTTCTTTTCATCTTCAACCTGTTTTTTTGTTCTTACTTCGTTATCATTAAATTCTTCAACATCATCTTCCGTAAGAGCATTTATTCTGACTTCTTTTCGTTTATCGTCTTTCAAAATTACATATAAATCTGTTTGTCCGTCAACAGTTTTTGAAGTTATACCTTTTGCTCCAACTAAATGAACAAGTTTATTATCTTTGATTATATATAATTCATCAGCACCTGTAGCTCTAAAAATCGGATATTTTGAACCTGTAACTTCTATAGCTTCAAACGCTTTGTTTTTATATAGGTTATTTGCACGAGTTATAGCTGTATCATAATTTGTTATATCAGTAGCAGAAACTTCTTTATCATTTTGAACTCTTACGAATTTATCATCTTTTTTGTATACTTCAATAACTTTATTTTCCTTATCAACAGCAAAATATCTTACTTTACCGCTTGGGTTAACAGCCTTAGTTTGATAAACATTCTGCTTACCCTCAACTTTAGTTAATATTTTATTTTTACCATCTATACCAATGGTATTAGCCAACGCTTCTATTTTTCCTTTTCCATCATCTGCATATTGTTCATCTAAATCTTTACTTTCAGCTTCTTGCTGAACAACAATCTCATCCGTTATTGGAGCCGCATCAAGATCTGTAGTTCGGGGGAATGTTACACCCTCTGCCTGTAAATCTTTTTGCGTTTCCTCTATAATCATATTTTCATTGATTACGCCGTCTTTTACTTCATTCATTTCTTTGAAGTTTTTGTTTATGTAATCTCTTACATTTACAGCTTCCTGCATTCTTAAACGAGCATATAATCTATCAAAAGCACCAGCTAAACTATCAACATTTGCTTTTGTTAAACCTTTTGTTTGAAGATTTGTTAATTTAGCAGAAACGTCATCTCTTGCTTTTATAATTTTTGCGCAGCCATCAAACTCGTCAGCTTTTGCAAGTAACGCCTGTGTAATTGTCACCACACAAAATTGAATTGCATCAGTCTTTACAACAGCATCATTTCCTGTCGGCAGATTTGCACCAATTAGTCTTAAAATACCTGATTCGCTTCCTTTATACTTATCATTCCAAGAACTTATTACACCAAGTATTCTTGCTCTTGCAACATTTGTATCAGATAATTGACCCGTAATAAGCTGAAGTTCATTGAACTTCTTTTCAACTATATCAGAATGTAATTGTCTCATTTTATCAACGTGATCAATATCTTCTTTTGAAATATCGTTATTTTTTAAGCTGTATTTATTATTTGATAAATTAAAATTATAACCTGCTTTTCTTAGTTGATTGCGAACATTGTCGTCTGCTAAAACTGTTTTTCTTAAAGTTTCTGCCGGAATTGCTGCCATAACTTCTTTCATCGCTGATAACTGTTCTTCAGCAGTTTCTTTTTTCATTGCTTCTTCAGCTTTTTTTACTAATTCCTCGGGAATTTCAGGAAAACGATTGTTTTTATCCTCAGCTAGTTTTTTAATCTTTTCAAATGACTCATTTAATTTTTGAGCTTTCTTTGCAGCAGGCTTTTTAGCTTCTTCTGCTTTTTTCTTTTCAGCTTCTTTTTCAGCTTCCGTTTTTGCTGCCGGCTGCTGAGCAACACCTGGGATAGCGGGCATTCCAGGGAACGGAGAAACGCTCGGGAATGTAAATCCCGGCAACATTGTTGAACCCGCAAATCCACCACCATTTCTCCATTGTTCTTGGCATTGTCTTAATGCTAAATTTGGATCAAGCAAATAATCATAGCTTGTATCTCTATATATTGGTTGATTTAAAAACCATAAATTATCATTTTGATATGTAGGCATACTCATCATAAAACCTGAACCGCAGCACATAGATGGCATCATAAAGCTCATTCCTCCAAACATTGGCGGACAGCCCATTCCCATCGAATTCATCATCATTTGCATAAAAAGCGGATTCATTTTATACCTCTAATTTATCCCTATCTTATATATATAAAGTTATTACTTTTGATGAAATTGCTTTTTTGCAAGAATTTGTGTTTACAAAACTTTACATATTAAATTTTAATTCATTAAATTATCTTAATATAAAATAGATATACTCTTGCGATAAGTTATTTATATGGTATAATAGAATGTGGATATGGAGGGAATATGGCAAGAGTCTTAATTTCAATGTCAAATGATTTTTTAAGCAGAGTAGATAATGTAGCTTCTTCTGAACAAAGAACAAGAAGTGAATTGATTAGGGAAGCTCTCCGTGTTTATATTAAAAGAAATAAAATTTCCAATAATTTAAAAGCTGAAGAAAATGCAACTCTTCTTACTGAATTATTAGGTTAATAATTCGCTATCATAAATAGATTTGTCTTAACAATTTGTAACAAACCGATTATAAATGGCAATTTTTATGTGTGATAATACTTTATATAAGTATAGTGTGTAAATAAGGTGCTTTGTTATGACAAATCCAATGTTCAATCCTCAACCAAATTATTCGGGCGTTACAATTCAAATTGCGAACCCGGCTGTTAACGTTGGTGAGTGTTCAAAAAATTGTTCTTACGGGAATAATACTCCACAAGTTTATAGCGGATATATACAGCCTGCTAATACCAATGGAGTTTCAAATCCGATAACCGGCAGGTATAATGGTCAAATTCCGCAAAACAACTATATCTCATATCCACAAGGTGCATATGGTTTAACTGAAGCAGGGACTGTTGGAGAACCTCAGAACGAGAACTTCAATAATTTACCTAATGGTAATAATCAATACGGAATGACACCCCCTGTTCAACAAGGTATTCCAGGTGCTTATCCTGCACAATATTACCTCAATAATTATAATTATGCACAAAATCCTGCTGATAACAATTCAACAAGCGTAAACAGGAATGATAATCAACGAGCAAATGATAATACAAACATAAATGCAGAAAAAAACATAACAACAGGACGTCCGTATGATGTAACTTCTTACAAAGTATATGCAGATAAACCGGAAACCTATGATAATGACTTAACTCGCTCAACAAATATCATAGATGATATTGACGAAAGAGTTGCAGAAGAAAAAAAAGAAAAGAAGAATACGAAAGAAACAAAAATAATAGCTCTAACTGATGAATACATAAAATCATTAGAAAACTACCTTAATAATCCGAATGACGAGATTCGTTTAATGGCATCAAAAGAAGTTTTAAAAAGACTTGATGAAGACAAAGACAGATACAATGATGCAGCATTAAATGCGTTATTAAACAAGATGATGCAAGATCCGTCTAAACTTGTCAGAATTGCCGCATTATCCGCATTCTCATCTCAACTTGCAAGCGGTAATGATTATACAGTAAAATTGTTACAGGATATTCAATCAAATCCTAATGCTGATAAAGAAGATGTCCTACAGGCAGCGGATATAATGTTAAAAATGTCAGCAGGAGTAGAAATGAAAAATATTCCTATACCTGAAAAAAAAGATAAAAACAAATAAAGGTCGATAGTATGGTTAGTGTTGCAAATATAGTATGTAAAACAGTTGGTGTTGCCGGTATGAGCTTAGCAGTTTATGACGCTTACGCAATGGCACAACACCATTCCTTGGCAGGTTCTTTAGAAACATCTGCTGATGTTTATGAAAAAGCGGTTGCAGCAGAACGTTCAAACACCAGTGCAAGTCATGTAACAAGTGCTATGCAAAGTAAAATTGCAAATTTACGAATGAACAACCCTATCGTACCTATTATAGGGAAAGCTAAAGGTTTTATAACAGGCTTTATCAGCTCACTTGGCGATAATATTATGCCAATTACACTATCTGCGTTAGCTATCGCTGCAAAAGGTTTTGTTCAAAAATGCGGTGCTTGGGGCCTTGGTATTTACGGAGTATACCAAGTTGCAAAAGAAGGCTTTGGTTTAGGCAAATCTACTGCTGTTGATAAATAGAAGTTCTAAATTTTAGGCAGCGATTTTATAGTTGCTTTTGTCGTGCTTTTAGCTGTTGTAGAAATATCACCAAACTTTTTTGGCATTTCTATTTCCTTTGCAAAAACATCTTTGTCCTGAGAAACGCTCTTTTTTACACCAACACCTGCTTTATACAAAAAACCCGGTGCAAGAAACATCATAGAAATTAAAGAAGCACCTATACCAAAATATCCTGCATGGCGCCAAGAAGAAGTATTACTCCTTGCTATAGCTGTAGTTGCGGCACCTAATATGGCTGATATTCCCGCTGCATTAAATAGTGCAACACGTTTTTTTGTCTGCATTTTTGCCGCTTCTCTGGATTCATCCCCCCTAAACAACACCTTAGGGGTCAAGGCATTTACAGGTAGAATCATATCACACACACTTTCTTTATATTCTCTATGCACACATGTTAACTCAAATATGTCAATTTGTAAAGAGGTTTTAACAGATTTTATTAAGTGTAAAACATACATTATTACTGAATTACAGCGACTTGCACAATTCTGCTATGTTAAGAAAATTACCTATAAAAAAATTAAACTTTACATTTCTTAATAAACAAGAACAAAAAAGGCAATTTTTAGAAAGATATATACTTTATATATATGTAAGAGATAACTAAAGAGAGAGATAAACAAAATGACTGAATTATATGATGCAATTGAAAGAAATAAAAAACCGGT
>CADBUY010000012.1 GCA_902797965.1 uncultured bacterium | reverse complement strand
AGCTTTAGAAATTCCTGCTGATTTCGATTTCTACTACTTAAACAAAAAAGACAGACAAATGAGATTCAACAACGGTGGTGATCCAATCTATGCTATCTTCGATAAAATCGATAACAGACCGCTTTCTAAAATTGCTAAAGACTTCTTCAAAGAATTAGCCGATGATTCTATCAGATTTGTTTCTACTTTAGTTAAATAGGCTTTAATAAATATTTTATTCATTTTGAAAAAATCTATCTCTTAAAAATAAATCTTACAAAACTCTCTATATCACTTACAATAAATCTCTCATACAAAATCTTTTACAACAATACAATCATAATTAATATCTCTTATAACATCAATAATTATACTTATATGCACTTGGCTCTTGTTCCTCAAGAGCTTTTTATTTTGAGGAAAGGAACATGTCAAAACTGTGATACTAAATTACAGTTCTTGTATTAATTATTTGATAGTTAAATAATATTTACCCATTACCCCTAATTTACCCCTGATTTACCCCCCGCCGTGGGGATGAGCTGTTTCATAAACGTCTTTCATGTGTTTCATAGAAACATGGGTATAAATCTGAGTATTAGATATTCCTGCGTGACCGAGAAGCTCCTGCACGACTCTCAAATCTGCTCCGTTTTCTATAAGTTTGGTTGCAAAACTGTGTCTGAAAACGTGAGGAGTAACTTTTTTGGGTAATTCTATTCTTTCTACGGTTTCATTTATAACTTTTCTTATAGTCTTATTCTGAAGCCTAAAACCTGTATTATTAATAAATAATGGATCATCGTCATTCATCCCAGGAGTTTTGTATTCCTGACTTACAATAAGATTGCGGGCAGAATCAATATATTGTTTCAAATAATTTTTAGCCCTGTCAGACATCAAAACAATACGCTCTTTAGCACCTTTACCAAAAACTCTTATTTCATTTTCTTCTAAATTAATATCGCCAAAGTTAAGATTACTGAGTTCTGAAACACGCATGCCTGTAGCCCAAAGAAGCTCAAGAATTACTCTGTTTCTAAATCCGGCAGGAGTGTCTATTTTTACGTTATTCAAAATTTGTTCAACTTCCTCAGGAGTCAAAAATTTAGGTAACGGTTTAGGACGTTTTGGTGCAGAAAGTGACAACGCCGGATTTGTATCAGTATATTTTTCTCTGAATAAAAATTTATAAAATGTTCTTATAGATGCTGTTTTTCTTGCAATTGTTGTTTTTTTGTATTCAAACCTTTGAATAAAATGCAAATATTCTCTTAGTCGTTCAAAATTAACCTTTGTACAATCTTCACCATTAAGCCACAAAATATAACTCACAATATCAGAACAATAAGCACTGAGTGTATGCTCAGAAAAGTTTTTTTCGACACTTAAATATGTTTTAAATTCTTCTATATATTGTTTCTCTCTTGTTTCCATATTTACATTCTCACCTGAATATTATACAATATTTAAAGTCGGAATAGAAGCTAAAAGTTATGAATATATTTAAAACATTTGAAACATACCTAAAAGAACCCCTGAGTGTTCTGCGTGACAATTTTATTCAGATTGTAAGCATACAAACAGGGAATATATTTGAGCATAAACCGTCTATTGATGTTAGCTTACTTAAAAATAAAGCTCAATTGACCGTTGTTAATAATGAAAAATTATATAATCTTTTATCTCTGGTAACATTAAGAGCAAAAACAAAATCTTTAAAAAACAAAGAGGAAAATAAAAATGAATCAGCTTAAAGCAAATTTTGTAATAAGTGCTGAAAAACTGTCACAATGTCCGGATTTTCAACTTCCTGAATTTCCGCTTCTTGGACGTTCTAATGTAGGTAAATCCTCTTTTATAAATGCTTTAGCTAATAATAAAAAACTTGCAAAAACTTCTAATACTCCCGGTAAAACAAGATTAATAAATTTCTTCAATTTTCAAGATATGTTTACCATAGCAGATTTACCGGGATACGGATATGCAAAAGTTTCAAAAGAAGCTCAGGACAGATGGCAAAAATATTTAGAAGAATATCTTTTAAACAGAAAACAAATAAAATCGCTAATACAGTTTATTGATGCTCGTCATGATATTCAAAAAAATGATTTTCAAATGAGAGAATGGGTAAAGACATATAATTTACCTATTTTCACTATAGTTACAAAAATTGATTATATTTCGAGAGGAAAACAAGCCCAAATATTATCATATGTAAAAAAAACTTTTGAGGGCGATGTACTTGCTTTTAGTGCTACAGATAGACAATATTGTGAAAAAGTAATAGAATATATTAATAATTTATGTAAATAATGTGTTAAAATATTATTGTATTTATTTGTAATAAAAAGGGATTAATGTGTTTCGAGTTGCAAAAAAAAATGATTTAAATCAAATATCATTAACTGGTGTACGTTCTCTTGTTCTATTAGGGTTACTTATACAAAAACCTCACTCACTTGAAGAAATAAGAACAAAATTTTTGGAATACAATATTTTGGAAGAATCTCATTCCAATGATATTTTAAGAATTGATTTAAACACACTAAGATCTATAGGCTGTGAAATTTCAAGAGCTGACAAGAAAAATAATTTTAAATACAGACTTTTAAAACATCCTTTTGATTTAAAAATAACAGATGATGAAATTTCACTTCTTAAACGTATATATAATAAAATTAAAGATAATTTAAGTATTGAAGAGTTAATTAAGCATGATGATTTATTAAAAAAAATTGCAGAAAATGTATGCAATGAAGAACTAAAACAAAAAATATACAGCATATCACCACTTAAACATTTTGACACTAATAAAATTATAGAATTAAGAGAAGATTGTAAAAACAAAAGAGTTTTAAAATTAGTATATAAAACTCCTGTTACAAACAAGGTATCAGAAAAAGAAATTTCAGCAGATAAGATAATATTCAGAAATAACAAAGTTTATTTATTGGGTTTTGATTTAAATTTAAAAGAAAATGTAATGCTTCATATTAACAGGATTCGCAAAATTATATCAAGAAGTGATGATAACAATAACGAAATTAAGAAATTTGTAACAGTTAAATTTAAACTCAAAGATTTTGGAACTTTAGGTCTTAATGATAATGAAAATATCTTAAATGGTGATTTAGAAAACGGTTTTACAATTGAGGGAAAATATCATAACGAATTTTTAGCAATACAGAGAATTTTATCATTTGGTGAAAATTGCACAGTTATTGAACCTGATAATTTTAAAGAAAAAATAATAAATTCTCTTAAAAAAATGAGGGAGATATATTATGAATAAAGTATCTTTAAAAAAGAATTTATCATCTATACAGGTTTTAAGAACGCTGCTTTTATTACTGGATGGCGATTATTCAATGAATGAGCTTATTAAAATACTGAATAAAAATAACCCTGAAGGAAATTTTAATAACAGCGTAATAAGTAAATATATTAATACTTGCAGATATATCGGAATAAAAATTCCAAAAATAAATAACAAATATTATGTTGCCAGCTTGCCATTCGGATTTGAACTTTCTATTAATGATATTGACGTATTAAAATATATTCAAAATATTGTTAAAAAAGATATGACAGCAAAAAACTTTGCTATATTTAATAATCTTTTCGATAAAATAAGCAAATACTCAAACAAGCAAATAGAAAAAGTTGAAAAAGAAGAATTTTCAATGTCTTTAGAGCTTTTTGAACGTGCTGTTGCACAAAAAAGAAAAATAAAATTAATGTTCAAAAACAGAGATGAACTTGAATGTATCCCTATCAGTATCACTCAAAACGGAAAAAAGACTTTCTTTAATGTTTTTAACAAAAGAATTAGAAATATTGACTCATCAAGACTTTCAGGAATGAAATTTATAGATGAACAATATATAGAACTGTTTGACAGTAATCAGGTAGCAATATTTAATCTCAAAGGACCTTTAGCAAAAAGATATGAGGCTCGTGATAATGAAACCATTCAACAAAATAATGACGGAACTGTTACTGTTATAAATAAAAACGAAAATAAAGATATACTTTTATCAAGACTTCTTAGATATCAGGATTTGTGCGAAATAGTACAACCTAAAGGGTACAGAGAAGAATTTAAACAAATTATTAGTAATACATTGAATAATTATGGAGTTTCATAGATGTTACTGGCAATTGACATAGGAAATACAAGTATATCTCTTGGTATTTTTAAGGAAAATACTCTAATCAAAAAATTAAATCTTAATTATCAAAAAAACATGCCCGTAGAATATTTTACAGAAGTTTTTAAAACTATTTTAAAAGACAAAGATATAACAGAATGTGCAATATCTTCTGTTGTTGATGAAATAACAGGTACTGTGAGTAAATCTATAGAAAAATTATTTAATATAAAACCATTTATTATTAATTTTAATACTAATTTTGGCGGCATGAAAATAAGTTCAAAACATCCTGAAAAAATAGGCATGGACAGAATATCAAATGCTTATGCCGTAAAAGAATTATACGCTTCAAAACCTGCAATAGTTGTTGATATAGGAACTGCAACGACTTTTGATATTATTAATAAAAAAGGTAATTTTATAGGCGGAATAATTATTCCTGGTCTTAATACACAGCTAAAATCACTTTATGATAATACTTCAAAACTACCAAAAATTGATTTATGCGATATTAAAACAGTAACAAAAACAATAAATACAGACACTCGAAAAGCAATTTTATCCGGAGTAGTAAAAGGTCATGCTCATGCAATAGAAGGACTTTTGGAAGATTGTAAAAAAGAATTAAAAGGCAATCCTGTTGTTATTGCCACAGGCGGAAATGCAGAACTTGTATCTAAGTATGCAAAAGAAAATTTATTTGATGAAGTTAATTCTAATCTCACATTAGAGGGATTATATTATATTAACGAATTAAATAAATAGAATCAACCAAATTTTCTGTAATCGTTCAATTCTTCAATAGCTTTCATATCAGCTATTCTTGATGCTTTCTTTTGTTCCTTTGTTATAATTGCATTTATTATAATTGCAGGAACTAAACTTAGCCAAATTATACCGATATATTTTGACAAATTTTTAGTTTTTTCTATTTTGGTCTTTGCTTCTTGTTCTAAATACGGTAATGCAAATAAAGTAGCTATTACAGTACATAAAGTAGTTATAGGATATGCTATAGATTGTCCTAATGCTTCTATACTTTCCGCATATTTTTGAGAATTTTCATCCACTTTATTAAATGTTCTAAACATATTTTTCTGTAATTTTTTTGCTTCTTTTAACTGTTCCGGAGTAAGTTCTATATCTTCTACAGCTTTAAAGAATTTTCGTTCTTCCTTACCTACTGTTTTTTTATAATTATTATATTCTCTATTATTTTTCCAAGCATTTTTCAAGAAAGAAAATACATTCTGTTTTTTATTAACTTTAAGTTCAAAATCTTTTATATCATTAATTTTTGAATCATCAACATATACAAAATTATTAGGATTATTTAAAAGTTCTTGTTTAACTTTATATCTTCCGACTCTTGATGCGTGTTTGTTTATTTGTGCGGAAAAAATGCTCATTAATGCAAATGCAGCTATAGAAAGAACTTTTATTATTGCATCAATCTTTCCTGCTGATTTTATTTTCATTGCATTTAATATTTTTCCGACACCTATAGATAAAATACCGCCTGTAGCACCTACGCCCAATATTGCAGTTTGAGTAGCAAGCTCTGAATTTTCTGCATAATCCTGAGATGCTATATCTATTTTCTCAACAAGTTTAGTTAGTAATTGCTGATCACGTTTTGCAGACTCTATTTCTTTTTCTGTCATATTTTTATTAATATTTTTTTCATCTTGTTCTAATTCTTTTTCAAATTCCATTCTTTGGAGTTTATATTCTTTACTGTCTACTGCCATTTCTTTTACGGAAGCAAAACTGTTTTTTATTTTTGATTTTAAATTTTTATTTTCATCATCAAGAATAACATTTTTGGCTTTTTCTTCGGCTTCTTTTAGTTGTTCTTTTGTTAATATAGCAAAACCGCTTGAATTACTTAATTCTTTTCTCATAGCTTCAAAACGCCCTTTTCTTGAAGCACTGACTTCTGCTTTTGCTCCCCATGCCATTAATGGAAATGCCGCTAGAGTACCTAAAACACCACCGATTATAGCAGGAATACCTATTCCTATAATTTTTGCATTTTTACTCCCTTTAGCAGCAAATCGTTGAAAAAATTCTCCTATTGGTTTTATCATACCTAATAAACCACCTAAAAAACCGCCTCCAAAAAATGCTAAATCTAATCCCATGCCTATTACTGATTCTGTTGCAGCTTCCATATTCTCTGCTCTTTTTTGAGAATATTCATCCATTATATCAATAGCTCTTAATAAAATTTTACCTCTTTGAATATCTTTTTGGTTAACTAATTCAGGGTGTTTATTTAAATATGCCTCTCTTTTTGCTTCCAAAATATTCCTGTTATTTTTCCATTCGGAATAAGCAGGTTCATATTTTTTATAAGATTTATAATCTCCAAACATGGACATATAGCAGAAATTTCCTTTTATTATTTTTTATATAAAAACTTATAAATATTTTTTTTGCTAGTTTGATATTTTTAATTTTCATAAAAAAAATTTTATATAATACACCTGTTTATATATTTTGATGTAAATAATTCTAATATCTTTTTTTAACTTCATTTTCTTCTTCTCTTTGTTTCGGAGATAAAGAGAAGAAGAAAGCGAAGCAAAAGAAGAAGAGAAACACCGGACTAAACGAATAACCACAACGCACTTCGTGCGTAAAGATTGAATGGCTAGTTTGGCTAAAGCCAAATCTAACTGCGTAGCTTTCACAAGAACGGCAAATACCCTCTCCGGCGGGAGAGGGTTAGGGTGAGGGTTAGTTAATCGCGAACGTGCGGTTTTACCGCAATAGTGAGCGTAAGAGTGCAAACTTTAGTTTGCAACATTAATTTAGTCTTATATGCCCTTACGGGCATTGTGGTTGGTTTTTAATCGCGTGTTTTTCCTTTTTCTTTTTGTTTTTGTTTTCTTTTTCCTTTTACATCGCAATTAAAAGGAAAAAGAAAATAGAAAGCTACAAATTATTATAATTTTAAATATTCTCGTTATGCATAGTTTATTTTAATTATAGAATTTTTACATCTATTTATATATTTTGATGAATTTTTTCTTCTAATTTTAAATAAAAAATTTTTTGTTTAATTATATTATTTATTAATATTAATTAATATATAAAAAATAATAACAATAATAATAAACTTTAATTATTTGTTCAAAACTATTTGAAATACTTGTTATTATTTGATTTTTAGTGTTTATAACTTTGTTTAAAAGTTGTTAAAAAATAAAAAGTTTTGAACATCTTTGAACAAAAAAAATAATAATGTATAAAAAAATAAAAAACAAATTAGAAACATGTTCAAAACTTAAATACTTTTGAACATGTTTTTAACAATCTTTTGAACAATTTAATTCTTAAAAAAAGTAGTGTATAATAAATAATTATGAATAAAGAGATGAGGATTTTATGAAAAAATTAAAAATAGGTATTATAGGATTTGGAACTGTAGGAACAGGTGTTTATAAAACATTGCAGAATTTTAGTCAGGTAGAAATTGTTAAAATAGCGGTAAAAAATAAAAATAAACAACGCTCTGTAGAGACTCCGGACGGAATGATTACAGATAATCCTTATGATATTATTACAAATCCGGAAATAGATGTAGTAGTTGAACTTATAGGCGGTGTAGAACCGGCTTGGGAATATATTTCAACAGCTATAAAAAACGGAAAACATATTGTTACAGCTAACAAAGAACTTCTTGCTAAAAAAGGAGAAGAATTATTTAATCTTGCAGAAGAATATAATAAAGTTTGTCTTTATGAAGCAGCTATAGCAGGAGGTATTCCGATTATAATGCCTATAAAAACAATTCTTGCAGGAAATAGAATAAATAAAATTCAGGCAATATTAAACGGAACAACAAATTATATTCTTACAAAAATGGATGTTGATGGAGCAACATACGAGGATGTTCTCAAAGAAGCACAAACTCTTGGTTATGCTGAAACTGATCCTACAGGTGATGTTGAAGGATTTGATGCAGCATATAAAATTACAACTCTTGCAACATTAGCTTTCAAAAAAAGAGTTAAATTGGAAAATGTATATAGAGAAGGTATTACAAAAATCAGAAAAGAAGATATGGCACACGCAAATGAGCTTGGTTATAAAATTAAACTTATTGCAAATGCATCAATTGATGAAAATGGAAATGCGGATGTAAGAGTTCATCCTATGCTTGTTTCAAATGATACAACTCTTGCTCATATAAATTATGTTACAAATGCTGTTGCAATGAGTGGTCATCCTATTGGAAATATTGTTCTTTCAGGCCCTGGTGCAGGAGAATTTCCTACAGCAAGTTCTGTAGTTGGTGATATTCTTGCAATACAAGCAGAATTTGGAACAACAGACTATATGCTTCCAATGATGAGATGTCATCACGAAACAAATGCAAATCCTGTTCATATCGATAATACTTTTAATAAATACTATATTTCCATAACTGCACCAAACGCAATTGGTGTTATAGCAAAAATCGGTACAATTTGTGCTAATAAAAATATTAGCTTGGCAAGTATTATGCAGAAAGAAGTAACAAAAGAAAGTACTGCAGATATTGTTGTTATTACTGAAAAGTGTCAGGAAAAACTTATTAAAGAAGTAGTAAATGAGCTTGATAATTGTACAGTTAACAGTTTAATAAGAGTTTCTGACTAATTATACATTTTAAAAATAAAAAAAAGACGAATTTTATAATTCGTCTTTTTTAATTAATTTATCATTTTATTTCTTTACTTTTATTTACTCCTTAGCTGATAGCAGGACTTGCTGAGTTCTTTTTATCTTCCCAAATATCAACAAGTACTGAGCAGAAGAATATACTTGAGTAAGTACCGATTGTAATACCAAGTATCATAGCAAGTACGAAATCTCTTGTTGTAACGCCACCCAAGAAGTATAAAGCAAACAATGTTATCAAAGTTGATAATGATGTATTAATACTTCTTGTAAGAGTTTGGTTAATACTATTATTCATAATTTCGCTGAATGATAATTTTTTACCATAGTATTTAAGATTTTCTCTAACTCTGTCAAATACTACGATTGTATCGTGAACAGAAGCACCTATTACAGTAAGAACTGCTGTTACAAACAGTGCATCAACTTGAACATTAAAGAATAATCCTAAAATTGAAAATACACCGACTACAAACAATGTATCGTGAACCAATCCCAAAATTGCAGCAAGTGCGTAATTAAATTGGAACTGGAATGTTAAATATGCAATAATACCAAGTAATGCTAATGATAAAGCTATTAAAGAATTTTTGAATAATTCTTTACCTAAAGTAGGACCAACAGAAGTTACTTGAACAAGTTCTGAATTTGCAAAATCTTTGTTTACAACAGCTGTAATTTTATCCTGATCACTTGAACCTTCTTCAATAAATTTAGTTCTTATAGAAAGAATTGATTTAAGACTGGAATCTTGTTGATCATTAACATGAATTACTTGCAAATAAGGGTTTTCAATTCCATTTTGTTCAAGACTATTTCTTATAGCAGACATTTTTTCATTTGTAATATCCTCTTTAACACCATATTGAATAGTAGTACCGCCGGTATAGTCAATACCTACTTTAAGCGGTGCGTGTGTAGGATAAGTTATTGATGAATATATCATTGCAATTATTCCGGGTGTCAAAAGTATTGCTGACAAGGCGAGGAATACAAATCTGTTTTTTACTATATCTAATTTAAATTTCATTTTATCTCTCCCCCCTAGTCCAAAATACCAAATTTAGCTTTTTCACGTTTAGTTTCAACAGCTTGATATTCTTGGTCGATTTCTTCCTGAGTCAAGCCGAATAACCAAGGTTTTTCAAGTTTGCCTGTACCGAATACAAGGTGCATAAAGTTTCTTGTAATTGTTATTGCTGAGAACATCGAAACAATAACACCTATTGCAAGAGTTAATGCAAACCCTTTTACAATACTTGTTCCTAAGCAATAAAGAATTGTACAGGTAATGATTGTTGTCATATTCGAGTCAAAAATACTTGTGAATGCTCTGTCAAAACCTGAATTAATTGCAGTAAATAATGTTCTTCCTGCTCTTAATTCTTCTTTTGTTCTTTCAAAAATCAATATATTAGCATCAACTGCCATACCTATTGAAAGAATGAACCCTGCGATACCAGCAAGAGTAAGTGTTACAGGAACAGCTTTAAATATTGCAAACAAGAACAATCCGTATAAACAAAGTGCAACGTCAGCAATCAGCCCTGGTGCTCTATAATACATAATCATAAATAACATTACAAAACCAAGACCTATTGCACCTGCAACTTTTGATTTAGCGATAGAGTCAGCACCAAGAGTTGGTCCAACAGTATTTTCTTCAATAATTTTAGCCGGAACAGGCAAAGCACCTGCATTCAATAAGTCAGCCATTTGTTTAGCTTCTTGTGGACTAAATCCGTCATTTCCACCTGAAATTTGAGCACTTCCGCTTGTTATAGGTTCTCTGATAACAGGAGCTGAGTGCATTTCTCCATTAAAGAAAATTGCCATTGGCTGACCAACAAGTCTTTTTGTTAAATCAGCAAACAATTTTGTACCTTCCATATCAAATTCTAAGTCAACAACAAACTGACCTGTTTGACCGCTGGTTTTAAATTCAGCTTTATTCAATTGCTTACCTGTTAATCCTGTTGATTTCCAACCTATAACATCGCCGGAAGCATCTTTAACAGGTTCTTTAAATTCTAATTCAGCAGTTTCACCAAGATATGCTTTTGCCTGATTTAAGTCTGAAACATCAGGAATTTCAACAACAAGACGTCTGTCACCTGCTCTTTGAACTACTGTTTCAGCAACACCGAGTTTGTTAACTCGGTTTTCAATCGCAAATTGCAGACTTGACATCATATCAGGTGTAACTTCTGCTCCGTTTAAAGGTTGAGCTTCAAGAACCAATCTTGAACCACCCACCAAGTCTAAACCAAGTTTTGTAGGCTTTGTGCAAATTACTACAATAGACGTTATAGCAAGTGCCACAATCACCCAAAACAAAATGAGTTTGTTCTTCATCTATGTACTCCTTATATATCCTATGAAAATAATTCGTTTTTACAAGTATAATTATAATTCAAATATAAAAATTAATCTTACCCTGTGTGGTAAATTATTTTAAAGAGTCATATATTGTTACAATAATTTAAAAAGTAGCAGAGGACTGGTATAAAAATAACAAATATATTTATACTTAGTTGTAAAAAGTTGTTATTCTGAGGCTGTGCCGAAAATCTATTAATATTGATGATATACTTTGCAGGATATTTACTCCTGCTCGGTATGACATGAATTTAGTAAATTTTGTATAACATTATAAAATTAACTTTTTTATAAATTATTTACAATAATTCATATTTTGGGCAATTTTTTTGTAGAAAATTACTTTAAGTATCTAAGGGATATTTTGGGAAATAAATTAATGAATCATAAAATTGATATAAATAATTATTCTAATAATTATAATGAATATGGTGAAAAAGTTTTGCTTGAATCAAAAAATACACTAAACAAAGCAGGTATTGCTAACTATAAATTTGACAGTGAAGAAAACAAAAGTAAGTTATTTCAACTTGTTGCCGGTGTGAAATACACTTTCTAGTCTGTAAGGCTTTGTATGACAAAGTTATATAGCATCAAGTGTAAAGAATAAGTCTGCTTTTTCTGCTTTTGTTAATTCTACTAGTGGACGTCTTACGTACTCTTGAATTAAATCTTTGTATGCAAGTGCTGCTTTAACAGGAACAGGATTTGGCGCCATAAATAATTTTTTAAATATAGGATAAAGTTTTCTGTGCATATTTCCTGCTGTGGCTGTATCTCCTGTTTTAAAGTTTCTAATCATTGATTTAAGTTCTGTACCAAACAAATGTGAAGCAACAGAAACAACACCATGAGCACCGACAGATAACATAGGAAGAGTTAAACTGTCATCACCTGAATAAATTGCAAAATCACTAGGGCAGCTCATTTTTAGTTCAGTAATAGTATCCATATCACCAAAACTTTGTTTAAGTGCAACAATGTTTTTGTATTTTTTAGCCAAAGTTTTAACAGTATCAACAGACATGTTAACCCCTGTTCTTGATGGAATATTATAAAGAATTACAGGTAATTCAACAGCTTCAGCTATAGCTGAAAAATGTTCTATCATACCGGCTTGGGATGGTTTATTATAGTACGGAACAACAGAAAGAATTGCATCAGCACCTTCTCTTTCAGCTCTTTTTGCCGTAGTTACAGCAGTTTCAGTTGAGTTAGAACCTGTTCCCATAATAACTTTGCCTTTTCCAAGAACTGCTCTTTTTGCACTTGATAAAACTTCCAATTCTTCATCAAAAGTTAATGTAGGAGCTTCTCCGGTGGTTCCTGTTACAACAATTGCGTCAGAGCCGTTATTTACAAGATAATTAGCTAAAAATTCTACCTTATCATAATCTACTTCTCTTTTTTCGTTGAATGGTGTTACCATTGCTGTAATTACTTCACCTGCATCATATCTCATAAATATCCCCTTATTATTTTAAATTCATTTGACTTTTATTATACTACATTTTATTTACAAATTCATGTACTTCTAATGTATTATTTTCTCTTTGAAAAATTCCTACATTAGATGTTTTGTATCTTTTTATATTATTAAATTCATATCTGCACAAAGTATCTGCAGCAATTATGATTTTTCCCCATTCTTCTAAATCAATAAGTTTATGAAGTTGTCTGAAATCATTTCCAATTTGTATACAAATCATAAAATCTATGTGTTCATTAGATTCTATTATGTTAAAAAGTGTTTCCAAAACAGTATCTATTGTTTCAAAATTATTTAGATTATATAAAAAACCATTTTGTTTTTTAACAGGAAATGTACCAGTTATTTTATTCAAAATATTCTGTATTTTTTTATCTTCTTCTGTTAAATTGATATCTACAATTCTGTTAAAATATCGTTTTGGTATTCTTGTATTAAAATATAATTGATAATCATTTATTTGTTTTTCTTCTTTTTTTACATCGTTATGAAGCTTGATATTAAAAACATTTTCATTAGTTTTTTTGTATAAAAAGTGAGCATCTTCATACATTTCATGTAATTTTTCAATACAAATATTTATACCTTTTAAACTAAAGATAAAGATAACTATAAGAGCAAGAGCATTAAAATATTTTATCTCGATAGTTTTACCTGAAAAATCAAATGAGAATGAATAAAGTCCGTTAACAAAATCCAAAATATAATCTAAAAACGGAGCAATAAATCCCATCCACCACCACGAAGCACCAATTAGATTTTGAATCCAATATAGTGACATAAGAATTATAAAAAATACACATAAAATTCTTAAAAATTTTTCGATATTTATAAAACTTGCGAAAATCCATTCTATAAATTTATGCATCTTATTCTCCCAAATAAATATTATCAATAAGTCTTACATTTTCTACTCTGCATGCAATTAATGCAATTGAATTATCATCTGCTTTTGTTTTATCTTCCAAAGTGTTTTTATCAACAATTTCAAGATATTCCATATCATGTTTGTCTGTTAAAAAGCCGTAAGCTGTTTCTTTTAGGACAGAAACATCTGTAATACCATTTTTATAACATGTTTTAATATTGTTTAAAATTTTACTTAAAACAAGAGCATCTTTTTTACCTTGTTCGGTTAGATACTTGTTTCTCGAACTCAAAGCAAGCCCTGATTCTTCTCTGACAATCGGACATTGAATAATTTTAATCGGAACATTAAGGTCATTAACCATTTTTTTGATAATTATTACCTGCTGGGCATCTTTTTGACCAAAGAAAGCGCAATCAGGCTGAACAATATTAAACAATTTTAAAACAACGGTACAAACTCCGTCAAAGTGTCCCGTTCTCGATTTTCCGCAAAGAGTATTCACATAGAAGAACGGCGGACAAACGTAAGTAAGAGTATCATTGGATAATCTTTGACCTTTACCGTACATTTCATCAGCTGATGGTGCAAAAACAATATCTACACCCTCTTTGTTGCATAATTCCATATCAGCATCAAGAGTTCTAGGGTATTTGTCAAAATCTTCACTTGGTCCAAACTGTATCGGATTAACAAAATCTGATACAACAACTTTATCGCAAGTTTCTTTTGCTTTTTTTATTAAGCTCAAATGACCATTGTGTAAAGCTCCCATTGTCGGAACCAAACCTATTGTCAAACCCTTTTTTTTCCATTCTTTTACTTTTTCTCTTACTTCATTAATACTGTGTGTTAACATTTTAATTTATTTTTTTCCTCTTCCTGTAATTCAAAAGACTCTTTATCTGATGGGAATAAACCATCTTTAACTTCTTGTTTATAATTTAATGCTCCTCTTAAAACTTCATCATGAAGATTTGTATATTTTTTTACAAATTTAGGAGTGAAATCGGTGAATTTTCCTAAAATATCATCTGTAACAACAATCTGTCCTGAACAATTTGCACCTGCACCGATGCCGATTGTTGGAATATTAAGATTTTCGGTAATGTATTTTGCACTTTCAGCAGGCATAAGCTCTAGCACAACTCCAAAACAACCTGCATCTTGAAGCTTTTTGGCACTTTCTAAAATTGCTTCAATTTTGTCTGACGTTTTACCTTGAATTTTGTGTCCGCCTAATGTATTCATTAATTGAGGAGTAAATCCAAGATGACCAAGAACCGGAATTCCTGTTTCCGTACAGCGTTTTACAAGAGTAATTATATGTTCATTACATCCTTCAAGTTTTACTGCATTAGCACCTGCCTTAATCATTTTTCCGGCATTTTCCAAACCTTGTGCAACTGAAAGATTGTAACTCATAAACGGCATATCACCGATTATAAATGAGTTTTTAGCACCTTTTGCAACTGCTTTTATAAAAATTAACATTTCATCAATGGTTATGTTGTAAGTATTTTCATATCCTAAAGCTACCATAGCAAGAGAATCACCAACCAAAATTGCATCAATTTCCGCTTTATCCAACACCTGAGCTGTTGAATAATCATAAGCCGTAAGCATTGCAATCTTTTCACCACTGTCTTTTAATCTTTGAAATGTTGATACTGTTCTCATATTAATTATTCCTTTTGTTGTTTGTGCGGCGTACCGCAACAAATAAGATATTTACCCCTTACCCCTCATTGATTTTCTGTACCAGTAGTGAATAGCTCTAGCGACACGATTTGAAGAGTGTCTGACAAGTCCTTCTTTATTTTCCTGAATAAGTTTTTGTGAAACAATTTCAATACCAATCGGTGCAAGATTTTCCATATCCAATCGAACAGGAATCGAGCCTGACTGAGCGTAACCCTCTGAAATATTATCCGGTAAACGGTTGTTAACTAAAACGGCATCGATAATCTTTTTACCCTTTGCATGTTTTAGTAATGCATTAACGTGACTTGCAACAGTATAGTCTGTTGTTTCTCCGGGTTGAGTCATAATATTACAAACATATATTTTCTTAGCTTTAGCTTTTAAAATAGCTTCTACAATTCCATTAACTAAAAGGTTTGGAATAACACTCGTATACAAACTTCCCGGTCCTAAGATAATTAAATCAGCTTCGCCTATCGCATTGATAGCTTCAGGAAGAGCCGTACAGTTTGCTGGTTCAGTGAATAGTTGTTTAATTTGTCCGTTGGCTTCAGGAATGCTTGACTCACCATGAACTACACGTCCATCTTCAAATTCTGCTCCAAGTTTCATATCATCCAATGTTGCCGGTAAAACAACACCTCTGATATTAAGAACATTAGCAGATTCTTTGATAGCTTTAACCATATTACCCGTAATTGCACAAAGTGCAGTTAGGAATAAGTTACCAAAGCTATGTCCCTCAAGACCTTCACCTGTTTTAAATCTGTATTGGAAAAGTTCAGTAATCAAATCTTCATCATCACCTAATGCTGCAATACAGTTTCTGATATCACCCGGTGGTAAAATTCCCATTTCGTTTCTTAATCTGCCGGAACTTCCGCCGTCATCACCAACCGTTACAACTGCAGTAATGTTACTTGTATATTTTTTTATTCCTCTGAGAAGCATTGATAAACCTGTTCCGCCTCCGATTGCAACAACTTTAGCACCACGGTTTAATTTTCGTCTTCTGTATAATTTTTCCAGAATAGATTCATTACCTTTTGTAGAATTCATATCCATTATTGATAACGTGGTTTTTTGCCAGCCTTTAAAGAAAATAACAGATCCAACAAGGATGAAAATGGCTGCAAGCAGGTTTGACGGCAAAACAAGTGCTGCCTTTCTGATTAATTCAAGTGTTAAATATATAGGTCTTACGTTTGCAAGTACCATAAATCCGAGAACAATCATTATTGAGCCGAAGAAGATAAGTAAAAACCATCTTTTTACTTCCAAACCGGGAATCAACCAGCCTACTTCTTTTTTTACGTTCATATTTTCTTTTATATCATCAATTTTAAAAGCCATTTTTAATCCTTTTTAAACGGTGCGTTAAAATGCACTCTACTAAACACTATTCAAATTTACTTATATTTACCCCTAATCAACCCAGCCTGAAACCTTTGCATTAATGTAATTAACAGGTGCAGGGGTGATTAAACGACTTGCTTCTTTGATTAAATCCATTGAATTTCTGTATTTGTTAGAAAAATGGATTGTATTAACTTCACACATACTTATACCACCTGAATTGTTTCGTATTTGTGATGTGTGTAAAAGATGTTGTAATCTTTTTATCATTTCATAATTGTTTGTATTATCAGATATAGCATAATCTACAGTTAAATCAGGGTTATATGTTTTTTCCAAACATAATTCCTGTGCAACAGGTATTCCAACATAATCTCCGACCTTAGCTGTTATATCACCCATAGGAGCATAAAATACAAGCCAATCTGAACATTTTTTTATTGCCTTAGCGACTGAAGCTGCAAATGTAAAGTCTTCACCGCAAGCCTTATACATAGCGCCATGCGGTCTGACGTGTTCTATGCTTAAACCGTAGGCTTTTGCAAAAGACATAATTGCTCCGACCTGATAAACAATGAGTGCTTCTAATTCATCATTTTTTAGTTCAACAGGTCTGTAACCAAATCCTTGAATATCATTAAAACCAATATGTGCACCAATTGCGACATTTTTTTCTTTTGCTTTTAAAAGTGCATCTTTGATAGTGACAGGATCTCCTGCGTGAAATCCGCATGAAATATTAACAGAACTAACATAATCCAAAAGCTCAAATTCCTGACTATTTTTATACACACCGTATGCTTGCGCTAAGTCGCAATTAAAATCTATATTTTTAATTGATTTTTTTTCTAAAACTTCTTGCATTTCTTTCTCCGCTTATTTCCTTTTTCAATAATATAAATTATACATCAAAATAACAAAAATCTTGATGTGCAAATAAATGTAAAGAAAAAGTAATAATAAATGTATTATTCGATTATTTCAGCGCCGTTTTTTTCAATTTTCAGAGTGCGAATATCTGTCTTAATACTTTGACCTTCCCATATATCACGAACTGTGGATTTAATTTTATCTAAATCATACTTATAGGAAATAACAAGAATAGATGGGCCCGCGCCTGAAAGAACGCATCCGATAATTCCGTCTTCGTGTTTAAAGGCTTCCATTATTTCCTTCATTCCTGGGACAAGTTTTTCTCTGTATGGCTGATGAAGTTTGTCATGAAGAGCTTGTTTCATCAGTTTTTCATTCTTTGTGTTAACTGCCTGAATAAGCATAGCAAGGTGTTTTGCATTGTATACAGCATCTGCTAAAGGAACATTTTCAGGTAAAACAGAGCGGGCAATATTGGTAGAAAGTTCAAAATCAGGAATACAAACAGTTATATCCCATTCTTCAGGCCAATTCAGTTTTTCGTATGTAATTGTTCCGTCATCTTCTTGAGAAGATAATACAAAACCGCCTAATATAGCAGGTGCAACGTTATCAGGATGTCCTTCAACTTCTGTTGCGATTGAAAGCAAAGCAGTTGTATCAGCAGGTGAACCCAATAACTTATTTGCTGCAATAAGACCGCCTACAACAACTGAGGCAGAGCTTCCCAACCCTCTTGTTATAGGAATTTGTGATTGAACATTTATTTTTAATTCTGATGGTTCTTGTCCAATAGAATTGTAAAGCATTTGAACGGCTTTAAAAATAATGCTGTTTTCATCTTTTGGAACATTGTCAAAAATCATTTCATCAAGAACATCATTTTCTGACATAAGGTTTATTTCAACACCTGTTCCGGGGAGAACAGTTTCTTCAATTGTAATGGTATTATATATCGGTAGCGCAAGTCCCAAACAGTCAAATCCTGGACCTAAATTAGCTGATGTAGCCGGCACTTTTACGGTAACTTTCATTGTATATAAATCTCCTCATAAAAGTATATGGTGATTATACAATAAATAAAAATAAAAACACACAACAAATATTACGAAATGTTAAATTACTATAAAAATTAAGCAATTTTTAAGGTTCAGTAAACTTTAAGGGCGTGTGTAAAAACTTTTAGGAAGTGTGTGTATGAATTTAAAGAAATATAAAGCTGTAGATTATGATGATAAAGCTCAAAATCAATAATTAATGGTTTTTGATACTTAATAAAGCGATTGCGAGGCAAAGATAGAAAGAAAACAGAAGCAAAAAGCGGATTGTTGGCAGAGTGCGAAGTTGATTTGCGTAAGCAAACAACGTAGGCACGTTTAACGCCAACAACCAAGAGAAAGACAGAAACACGCGATTAAACAGATAACCAAAATGCCTTAAAGGGCATAAGATTAAATTGATGTTGCAAGCTTTAGCTTGCACTCTAAAGCTCACTATTGCGGCAAAGCCGCACGTTCGCAATTAACTAACCCTCACCCTAACCCTCTCCCACTGGAGAGGGAATTTGCCGTTCTTGCAAAAGTTACGCAGTTAGATTCGGCTTTGCTGAATTAATCACTTCAGCCGAAGGCTGATGTAGTTATCCATTTAATCACGTGTTTTCTCTTTTTTCTTTGTTTCTATTCTTTTTTCTCTTTTGCCTCGTAATCAAAAGAGAAAAAAGAATAGAAAGTTTTTATCAAATACTTAATAAATAAGGTTTTACACCCAAAAATTGTGTGCTATCCCGCACACGACCCGCATTTCACACACTTTAGGTCGTGTTTGAAAAAGTTCGAAAAATTGTCATTTTTCGACTTTTTCCGCACACTCAATTTGTTACAAAATGTTAATAACAATTTTGTTTTTTATCAATTATTTATGAATAAAACACTTTATATACATGTGTAGTTAAAGTGTATGGAGCTTTTTATGGCAAATTCTTACAGTATGCAAAACCCTTATCAAGGTGTAGATGCTCAAATGTATCAACAGGGAAATTTTCAAACTCAACCGGAAGCATATCCTCAAACAATTCAGAGCGCATATTATCCTCAAAATTATGCACAAGGTTATGTAAATCAGCAAAGAGGTTCAATCTTAGGTGGTGTTTTAACAGGTGCTGCGGTCGGATTTGCCGGTGGCGCCGTTGTTACAGCAGGTGTTGATTATTTTAAAAACAGAAAACCGGTTAATAAAAATGGTGAAGTCTCCGAAAACTTTGCTAACATGGTTATGGATAGAATCATAAAAAAGGATTATGTTGCAAAAGGAAAAGCTTTTTTTAACCAAAAAATGAATGTGCTCAGAAAAATTGATGCAGCAAAAACTCCGGAAAAATTTAAAAAACTAATGCAAAAAAACAGAGCATTCTGCTCAACTCTTTTTGACGGAATTTCTTTAGATACAATGTGCAATACAGTAACAAAAGAAAATATCAAAGGTAAAATTTCTGCTATAAAACAAAGAGTTCAGGCAAGTTTATCAACTGAAATGCAGAATGTAAAAGATGCGGTTAGCTTATGTTGGGATAAAGAAAACAAGAAATTTGTAAAACCATCCGGTGTTGATGAAAAATTATTTAAGATTATTAAAAATACTAAAAATGATATTAACTGGAAAAAAGTCGGAAAATACGGTGGTATTACGGCAGGTATATTTGGTGCGGTAACATTGGCTCTTGCAGTTTTGGGCAGACAATCTCAACAATAAACAAAAATACAACATTCGTTCTATTTTTATTTCACTACTTTACAATAATATAGATTAATAGTATGATTGAGATAGAATCGGAGGAGATTTTGGCTGAAAAATTTAAGATAATCGGTGGTGAAACATTAAAAGGAGAGGTATCAATCGGTGGTGCCAAAAACGCTGTGTTGAAACTTCTTGCAGCTACTATTCTCGTTAAAGGTTCTACAAAAATTTATAATGTCCCTCATTTAACAGATGTTGATATTATGTTAAATGTACTTTCCGATTTGGGGGCAAAATGCGTTTATAACAAAACGGAAAAATCAGTTGTTGTAGATGCTTCAGACATTACTTCAATTACTGCAAAGTATGAACTTGTCAGCAAAATGAGAGCTTCTTTCATAATTCTGGGAGCTTTAATGTCACGCTGTAGAGAAGCTATTGTTGCTCTTCCCGGCGGTTGTGCTATAGGCGAAAGAAGAGTTGATTTTCATATTAAAGGTTTGGAAGCTCTTGGTGCAAAAATCAAAATAGAAAACGGTTACGTTCATGCAAAAGCTTCAAAACTGGTAGGAACGGACATCTACCTAGATATACCGTCAGTAGGTGCGACAGAAAATTTAATGTTGGCTTCTGTGTTGGCAGAAGGTTCAACTCGTATTCAGAATGCAGCTCAGGAGCCTGAAATTATTGACTTGGCAAACTTTTTAAATACTCTTGGTGCTGATATATCAGGAGCAGGAACTTCTGAAATCATAATTAACGGTGTTAAAGTTGAAGATTTGCATTCGGTTGAATATACAACTATTCCTGACAGAATTGAAGCAGGAACATTTATGGCAGCAGTTGTTGCAACAAGAGGAAAAGCAATAATTAAAAATGTTTATCCGGCACATCTTACATTCTTTAACGATAAATTAATCAAAATGGGTGCAAGTATTAAACTTGTAGAGCCGACAACAATTGAAGTAAGCTGTAAAAACAGATTAAATTCAATAAATTTTGTAACTCAGCCTTATCCGGGATTTCCTACAGACTTGCAGGCAATTGCAATGACACTTTTAACGACTGCAAACGGTGTTGGAATTATTACTGAAAGTTTGTATGAAAACAGGTTTATGCAAGTACCTGATTTGAGAAGAATGGGAGCCGATATTCATCAAGACAGAAACCATGCAATTATAAAAGGTGTTAAAAATTTAACAGGTGCGACTGTTGCCGCAAGTGATTTGAGAGCCGGTGCTGCTCTTGTTATTGCAGGACTTATGGCAAATGGTGAAACAATTGTTGAAAAACTTCATCATATCGACAGAGGATATGAAGAGTTTGAATACAAATTAAGCAATTTAGGTGCTAAAATAAAAAGGTATAATGAAGAAAATACAGGTGACGGAATTATATCACCGGCAATAAATATAAGGGGGATATAAGACAGGATGGCAACTTATAAAAGATGGTATGACCACGACCCTAAATTATTAGAAGTTATAGAGCTATTGAAAAACTATCAGGATGAATTGAGAGAACATGCCGTAGTTTTTCTGGATAAACTTGAAGAAAAAGTTTCAAAAGAGGCTTTGGATAGATTTTATGATTTGGTAAAGCCGGTTAATGGTGCAAGATGGTATGACCAAGATCCAATCATATCAAAGACAGTAGAAATTTTGCGTGTTGTTCCGCCGGAAGTTCAATATGCGTGTGCAGAAAGATTTATTCATGCACTTCAAGGTATGGGTATTGAATACGAAAGTCCAAACGGATTAGCTAATTAGTCTGATATTATTTGATTGTTTAAAAGAACTTAGACGTTTTTAACTACTTTATTTATGTATTAAGGGTTTTATAGAATTTATAGAGAAGTTTTATTGTATTATCGTCTGCTGTGTTTATGGAATTTAAAAGTTCTCGTTTTATATATTTAATAGAATTAATATCTTGGTAATTAAAGATATCCTTCATTTCTACATTCATAGCTTTAGCAATATTAATTAGCAAATTAAAAGAAGGATTTGTTCTGGCAGATTCAAGTTTTGCAATATGATTTGCAGAATAGTTAACCATTTCAGCTAATTTTTCTTGAGTCAACCCACGTTTTATACGAATTTCTGCAATGCGTTTTCCTATAAGTATCAACTCATTCATAAAAACATCTCCCTTATATTCATCATAATCAATATTTTTAGTTTTTAAATTGAATGACTTGAATAATTCAATAGGGCATGATATTTATGACATGAATATAAATATATGTTTTATATCCATATAATGATTGAATTTAAAGGAAATATAAATATTATGCAAGTAGAAAAGCCTATGAATAATAGAAATCAAGCATTGAATCTTTTAAAATGTTTTGCTTGCATCGGAGTTGTATTTATTCATGTTGTATTCCCTGGATTATTGGGAAAGATTATTAAAATTTTATCTGCATTTGCAGTTCCTTGTTTTTACATGATTGCAGGTTTCTATGCGTTTAATTGTACTGAAAATATTATAAAAAGACGTTTGTTTAAAATAATGAAAATATTTTTATATTCTATTTTATTATTTTTTGCTTTTTATTTTGTTGTTCATATTATAGAGCAAGATTATAATGAATGGTTAATACATTTATTCACTTTAAAAAATACATTTAAAAGTATTATTTTTTGTACAATAGATTATGCAATACCGCTCTGGTATTTAATAGCAATGATTGAAACTTATATTCTTTGGTTTTTTGCAGTTAAATATAATAAACAAGAATATTTAGTTAAATTTATTCCACTATTGTTTATATTAAGATTTATTTTAACATCTTATGTTGAAACTAAAGGTTTAGCTTGGTGTTTAAAAATAAATTTTATAACATGTTCTTTAAATTGGTTTTTACTGGGGTATTATATTCATAAGAACAAACAAAAAATTACTACTATTTTGAATAACAAATTTCTATTGTTATCTATATTATTAGGGTGTACTGTCGCATTAATTCCTGTTATTTTTAATACTTGCATAAAATTTTCATGTATTGGATTGTTTTTTTATTCTGTTGCATTATTTATTTTTGCAATTAAATACGAATATAATGTAATAACAAATGCAATGACATATATAGGAGAAAAACTTTCATTAAATATTTATATATTACATGTTTTAATAGCAAAATTGTTACATTATATAAATGTTTTACAATTACATATTCAAAGTGTTGTCTTATTATTTGTAAAACCTTTGATAGTTGTAGTTTTAACTATATTAATTGCATATTTAATTGAATTAATAAAGAATAGATTAATATCTGTCAAAGGCTTGAAAAACACTTAATGATAATATATGTATGATATTGATGTAATGGAAAAACCTAACTGTTTCTTTTACAAGACGGATTGTAAAGTAGCAATCATGACTAAAATGGTGAAATAGTAATCTGTGTAAGTTCAATTTCCTTTCTCGACTGCATAACGGTAATACTGTTGTTCGAGCAAAGGTTGAAAGGTTGTCAGAATGGCTTTCCATTTTTATTTATTAAATTATAATATATATTCTAATATAGCATAATTTGATAAAAATTAAAACTATATCTGTCTTTGACTTACAATAACTTTAACTCATGCTATAATAGTGTTTATGAAATTAGAAACAAGCAGTTTTTTTGATACAATTGCGAGGAATATAAAGCATGGTAAGTCTTTTACATTTACCGGACTTACGACTTTTTCGCGTCTGCTTTTGATTAAATATATCCGCAAACTATCTAATAAAAAAATCCTTTTTATAACTTCAACAGAGCAATCTGCACTCAGGTATACTGCTGATTTAGAGAGATTATTTGAGTTAGATGCGATTACTCTTCCCTATCAAAATATTTCACCTTATGAGGGAATTAATCCAAATTTTTATGATTATCAAAAGCAAATAAGTATTTTGTTAAATCAGCCTGAAATAGTTATTGCACCGGTAAAATCGTTACTTGAAAAGTTTCCGAAAGATTCTTTTTTTGATGTTAATTCACTTATACTGAAAAAGGGTGACAGCATTGACCAGAAAGAACTTTTATCACAACTTCTAAAATTAGGTTACAAGCGCTCAACAATGGTTTCTGATATTGGCGAATTTTCCATTAGAGGCGATATAGCTGATGTTTATACTCTTGAAGAAAACCCTGTGAGAATTGAGTTTTGGGGTGATGAGATTGTAGATATAAGATATTTTGATAATGAAACACAAAAATCAATAGAAAAAGTGGTAAAAGTAAACATTAAACCGCTTTATAAGTTTGTATTGCCGGATAATTTGCCAAAAGAAATATCTGACCACTTACCTCCTGAAGAAGATGGTTATTTTGAGGGAATAAATATTTATCAGTCATATTTTAATGATGATTTGGTTAGTATTTTTGATTACCTGAAAGATTATATTGTTGTTTTTGATGAACAGGCAGAAGTCAGTTCAAAATACGGTTTAATTGCGGAGACATTTGATAATCATTACAATGAAGCGTTGAAAACAGAACGTATAGTGCCTTTAAAAAAAGTAAATCATTTTTCACTTGATGAAATAACAAAGGAGCTTGCCGGATTTCAGAAGATTTATATGAATAACTTTCTTTCCGATGAGAATAACGAAGTTATTGATATTGATGCTCGTAATATTCAAATTTTTGATGCGGATATGGATTCTGTGGCAAGATTCTTGAACGAGCATAAAGATTATCAGGTTACGATTGCAACGGATTATACAGAAAGAGTTAAGGAAGTTTTAGCTTCGTATAATATTTTTGACGTTAATTTTATTAAAAACATAACATCTCAGGGAACAATAATTCCTGATGCTAAAATCATTTTGATTACTGATAGAGAGCTATTTAACAAACGCCAGAAAGATGTTCCGTCAAATAGAAAACGACATTATAAAGAAAAAGCAGAGTATATTGAAAATATTAATGATATTAAGTCCGGCGAGTATGTAGTTCATACAATTCATGGTGTAGGTATTTATAAAGGGCTTACAAAGCAAGAGTTTGACGGTCAGTTAAAAGATTATTTAACTATTGAATACGCAAATGGTGATAAGCTCCACATTCCCGCAGAACAAATAAATATGCTCTGTCGTTACAGAGGTTCGGGGCAAGTTAAACCAAAACTTTCGAGAATGGGCGGAAGCGATTGGGAGAGCACAAAAACAAAAGTTAAAAAGGCTGTTGAAGCTATTGCCTATGATTTATTACGCTTGTATGCAAGACGTAAGATGAAAAAGGGTATTGAATTTGCGCCTGATAGTCCTCTGCAATTAGAAATGGAAGATACGTTTGAATACATTGAAACTCCTGACCAGTTGAAGGCAATTAATCAAATTAAAGAAGATATGGAAAGTCCAAATCCAATGGACAGGCTTGTTTGTGGTGATGTAGGGTTTGGTAAAACTGAAGTTGCAATGAGGGCAATGTTTAAGGCTGTGACTTCCTTAAAACAGGTTGCGGTAATTGTTCCGACAACAGTTTTAGCGCTTCAGCACTATCAGACAATCAATGACAGATTTAAGCCGTTTGGAATAGATGTTGAACTTCTTTGCCGTTTTCGTTCAGCAAAAGAGAGAAATGAAACACTTAAAAATCTTGCAACAGGAAAGTGTGATGTTGTTATTGCAACTCACGCACTTTTACAGGATAAAGTTCAATTCAAAGATTTAGGCTTGCTTGTTATTGATGAAGAACACAGGTTTGGTGTAAGACACAAAGAAAAATTGAAAGAATTTAGGGAAAATATTGATATAATCTCAATGTCAGCAACTCCTATTCCGAGAACTCTTTATATGTCACTTTCGGGAATAAAAGATATTTCTGTTATTAATACACCTCCTCAAAACCGTTTACCGATTAAAACTTATGTTGGTGAATACAATGAGCAGACAGTTAAAAATGCTATAACAAATGAACTTGATAGAGATGGGCAGGTATTCTATCTGTATAACAGAGTTGAAACAATTGAAGAATTTAAACTTGAACTCCAAAAACTTGTTCCGCATGCAAGAATAGCAGTCGGACATGGACAGTTAAGTGAAAAACAGCTTGAGGACGTAATTGTAGGATTTGATAATCACGAATACGATATTCTTTTATGCACTACGATTATAGAAAACGGTTTGGATATACCAAATGCTAATACAATTATTATTCACGAGTCTGATAAACTCGGTTTGGCTCAAATGTATCAGTTAAGAGGTCGTGTCGGAAGAAGTGAAAAACAGGCGTATTGCTATTGTTTGTATAAAAAGAATAAAGAGCTTTCTGACGAAGCAAAAGAAAGGTTGAAAGCAATAAAAGAATTTACAACTCTTGGAAGCGGATACAGAATTGCAATGCGTGATGTTGAAATCAGAGGTGTTGGAAATATTTTGGGAACAAAACAACATGGCCACATGATTAATGTCGGATTTGATACATATTGCCAATTATTAGAAGAAACTGTTAATGAACTTAAAGGCGAGGGGGTAAATATTAAAAAGCCTGCAATCGTTGATATTAATGTGACAGCCTATATTCCTGATGAATGGGTAGGTTCAACCGAACAGAAGATGATAGAATACAAGCGACTTGCAGATGTTAAGAATGAAACAGAGCTTAATTACATTGTTTCAGAGTGGAAAGACAGATTTTCCCGTATTCCAGATGAGGTTGAAAATCTGATTAAACTTATTAAAATCCGTCTTGTTGCAACTGATTGCGGAGTATCAATTATTCGTGAAGCAGGCTCGGAAATCAGAATTTACACTCCGTTTACGCCTTATGAGTGGAATATAATTAAACAGGGATTGGATAAAGATATATCAAGAAAATTGAAATTTACTGTAGCACCAAAGACTTGTACTGACGGGAAGTCTATTATTCTTGTTAATATGGAATACTTAACCTTTGAAGAAATATTTAACATTTTGACAGGTTTGTTTTATTATATAAAAGAAACAGCAACTAATTATCAAAAATAAGAGAATTTTAAGGAGAGTATATATGAAAAAACTATTAGTATGTTTGGCTGTATCTACAGTCTTGTTAACAGGTTGTTCTTTTACTCATAAGAATGACGGTATTATTAAAGTAAACGGACAGGTTATTACACAATCAGATTTTGACAAAGAATTTGATAAAGCAGTTGATAATTCAGTATTAAAACAATTTGGCGGTTCAAAAAATGTTATTAAATCGGATGAAAATCCTTTGTATGCCGTATTTAAAGAAAAAATTGTTAATGAGCTGATTATAAAATCACTTATTGACTCAGAGATTGAAAAACGCAATATTACAGCTACAAAAGAAGATGTACAGGCTGAACAAAAAAGAGTTATTGATAAAGTTGGTTCTAAAGAGGAACTCAATAAAATTCTTAAACAAAGAGGTATTTCAAATGATCAGTTTACAAATGATTTGAAAACACAAATCAAAATTAGAAAATTGGTTGACACAATAGAAAAAATTAATATAACTGATGCAGATGCTCAAAAGTTCTATAACACTCATCCGCAAGAATTTACACATGGTGAACAGGTCAGAGCTTCTCATATTTTAATATCTGCTGATTTTCTTCAGATTGTAACTGCATTGAAACAAAAAAATCCTAATATGACACCAACGGAATTAAATACAGCCGCAGAAAAACAAATGGCAGAGCAGAAAAAGAAAGCAGAAGCAATTTTGGCAGAAGTAAGACAAAATCCTGCTGATTTTGCGAAAATTGCAAGCCAAAAATCTGATGACAGAGCAAGCGCAGAACGCGGCGGGGAATTAGGTTTCTTCCCGAAAGATGCTATGGTTCCTGAATTTTCCAAAGCAGCTTTTGCAATGAAACCTGATACAATCAGCAATCTTGTTCAGACAAATTACGGATATCATATTATCAAGGTTACAGACCGTATGGAAGCTGGCAAAACTCCGTTTGTTAAAGTTAAAGATGAAATAAAATTCTATCTGGAAACTCAAAAACAAATTGAAGTTTTGAAAAATTTAACCGCAACATTAATGAAGCAGGCTGATATTGAATACCTGAATGACAATTACAATCCTGCAAAGGCAGTAAATGTTACACCGGAACCAACCCAAGTAAAAGAACCTGCAAAAACTTCTAAGTAGTAAAAATGTGATATATAAAAAAGAGGATAACATTTTTGTTGTCCTCTTTTTTTATTAATGAAACTTAACAAAATTGGCAATTTTATGTAATCATTTGTTTTATATCAATAGTGTCAGAAGTTTAGGTTTAATTATGCTTGTTTCAAATGGCAATATACAAAAACAAAATAATTATACGAGAACTGTTGGTTATTATCCAAAAACGGTTAATATCGCTGTGTCTGTTCCAAAATATGATACTGTCAGTTTCAAGTCAAAAGAAATTACGGCAAAACAAGCATTAAAATTTATTATACCTTTAATTGTAGGCGGAACCGGATTAACACAATTATTGCCTGATAATTTACTTAAAAAGGTTTATAATATTGAACTGGAAGAAGCAGAAAATAATCTTTTTGACTTGTATGGAACATCAAAAACACAGGAAATAAAATCTCATATTTCTACCATAAAGAACATAGTTGAAGAATATCCTGATAAATTGAAAATAATAGAAAATCTTTTAAGAAAAGATGTTTTTAATTCTTTAGGGAATGTTAGTTATTTAATGCCGGAAAAACTTGAACTTTTTAACAAGCAGCTTGAATTTTTAAACAATATGATAAAAAACAAAAAATATTTGAGGCACGTTGATGCTTCTCAAGTTTATAATCATAAAACAAAAGTGCCTTATTCCATAAAAGATTTTGAAGCAAAACAAAAAATACTAGATTATTTGCAAAATTTTAATAATAAGTACGAAGCATCTGAAAGATGGAAAGAAGATAAATTAAATATAGATTCATGGACAATAGGATACCAACAGGTTGATATAATTAATGCTACAAATGATTTTAATCTTGAGTTAATGATGGAAATGGTTAAATCAAAAACAACATTTATAGATAATATTTGTCCCGACGATGAAGTCAAGGCTTATGATATACCGCAAATAGGATATAATTTAAACGAACAAAATATTGATTATGTTCGAAAAATGTTTCTTGATAAAACAGTTTCCAAGGATGCGATAGTCGGACTATCACAATGGATAGAGAAAAATTCTATGTCACAATATAAAAAATTAAATGAAAATTCGAATATTCCAAAAGAATATGTCGGAGAAATTGGATCAATTTTAAATGATTATAATTATGATTTTGTGATGGGTTTGGTACAAAATAATAATATTCCTAAAAAAGAAATTGCAAAAATAGGCAAATATTATAATGAAAATAGTGCAGATATTTTAAAATATTTGGTTAAACATATACAAGATGAAAGAATTAAAAATTCTATAGAAAAACTTTGGAGCATTGGTTTTAATATAAACAAAGAAAATAAAAAATATATTGAACAACTTTGCAAAAACACTAAAGTTTCCCTGGAAATTATTGATGAAGTTACAAATATTGTAAATAATGATAATTTTAATATTATTACAATTTTAGGAACACAAGGTTACGCTTATCCGAAAGAAATTAAAGAATGTGCAAGCCAGATTACTAAAAAGAATAAAAACTTTGTGGAAACCTTATGCTCTGAATACCAAATGAAAGTTAAAGATATAAATTCGATTTTAAATGATTTATATTATTTAGAAAACAGTCCGCTAAAATTAATAGGTTTTTATGAAAAATGCAGTATTTTAAATACTCACGCAGAATATGGTGAATTAATGAAAAAATGTGGAATTGATTATGAAACGAAAATTTCTGAAATAGCTAATTCTATTCAAAGTAATATTGAAAATGTTAAATCAAATAATCTACAAGAATTTTTATCTCAAATACTTTCAAATAATAATTCAGAAGCCGAAAATGTTTTAAGAACTTATGATTTTGCTCAATTTGGAAAGCAAGGTATACCCTTGAAATATTCCAGAAAAGACTTTATTGAAAATTTAGAGCAAAATATTTTATCCGGTATTAAAGCAGAAGATAGGCGAACTATTTTAGAACATTTTGGAATAATTGAAAATGAAGATTATGATGGACTTTGGAACAACCAGGGAATTGATAAATCTCAACTTATTTCAGAAAAAGGTAGAAAAGCTTCAGATAAAATAAAAACGGAATTAGATAGATTTATGTTGCAAAATGATGTTGTTTCAAATGATAAAGAATTTAACAAAGTACTAAATGGTTTAATAAAAGGTTTTCCATCTTTTGTTCCTCTCGTTGGAAAACTACAACATGGTACTCATGACTATAGTGTAGATATTCATACATTAAAAGTTCTTCAATCTTGTCTGAACAATCCTTTGTATGAAGAATTATCTGATGAGGGCAAAACTATTCTTAAATTATCAGCTTTAATGCACGATATAGGAAAAAACGGTAAAGTTAGAGATCCGGGGCATGCGCATAAGAGTGCTGAATATGTAGGCTCAATTTTAAATAACATAAATCTTCCGGATGATGTAAAATCAAGAATTATTAATATTGTTGATAATCATCATTGGTTTGCCGACTATAATGAAAAATCATTAACGCCCCAAACTGTTGCAGCAAAAACAAGAACAAAGGAAGATTTTTTAATATATCAAATACTTGCAAAGGCAGATTTAGCAAGTGTAAACGGCAGATTTCATTTTGGAGTTACAAATACAAGTAATGAAAAAGAATATAAGGCTTATTTCGATAGAAAAATGAAGCCAATCCAAGATACATTAGAAAAAATAGCTTTAAATACTAATTTTGTTTTTCATACTAAAATTTTAAATAACGGTAATAAGTTTCCGGTAAAAGAAGTAACGCTTAAAAATGGAAAGAAGGTTAAAATAAAAGTACTGAACTTAAGTGAACTTCCAAAAGAAACAGATTTGGAACAATATGGATTCCCAAAAGGAACTACTGTAGAGAATGCCAGATTTCTGGTTCACATGACACAGACAGGAACATATTTTGATGTAGTTTATGCTCTTGCAAAATCTCATAATAATTCAAGTGCATGGTCTACCAGTTTAATTAGCGTTGATAATCAAAGTACTTATGGAAATAGACCTTATGGTTTTATTTTTGATGTAAGACAAGAAAATATCTCAGAAGCATATTATAATAATACTAGTTCAGGTTCTCATAAGGATATGAATGTTTTTGAGAAGATATTATTGGATTTTGATAAAAAAGAAAGAACTTATTTAAGCAAAAATTTTAGAAAAGAATTAAAGAAACATGGAATATGGCTGAATGATGATAATTATTCAAATCTTATTGACTATTTAAAAAAGAAAAAATATATTACAGCAATAAATAAAGATATTCAGATTGGCAAAAAAACAATAAAGGCAAATACAATAGTTAAATGTCTTCAAAAATCACAAGAAGCATTATTTGGAAAAGATTCAGAATATAACCATAATGAAATTGTTGTAATCAATCCGAAAATTCAGGGTTTAATAGCCAAATATGAAGTGACAGAGTGTAATGATGACTTTTTAATGTTTGCTTCTCAACATAATTTACCGGTAGTTATTATTGGTTAAAATGTTACAAATCGTTTTGCATCTTTTAAATTGTCATTGTTGGGAATTTTAAACCCAAATGTATTATGTTCGTCTTTTTCACTTTTAACGAACATAGTTCCGCCATGAGCTTCGACAATTTTGTTAGATGCGTATAATCCCAATCCGATGCCGCTGTGAGTTTTTGAAAATGATATATATCTGGCAAATATTTTTTTCTGTTTTTCAGGAGTAATATAAGGGCTGTTGTTTTTGAACATAAAACAGGTAAATTCATCTTCATTATAGATTTTAATTTCCAAATTTGTGTTTTGGTAAGCATATTTAATACTGTTTGATAAAAGGTTCATAATAACTCGTCTGATTTGGATCATATCTCCCCAAATGGTATCTTTATCAGCGCAATTTTCGTAAGATATTTTTATATTTTTATCTTTTGCAAGATAAATCATTTCTTCAAGACATTCTTTTGCAAGGTTAGATAGAGAAACCTGTTCAGAAGCAAGAACTACAGTACCTTTGTCTGTTCGGTATGTCCTAAGAACGTTACCAAGCATAGCGTTCATATATTTGCATGAATCAAGCAGCATTTCCATAATTTCACGCTGCTCCGGAGAAACTTCTCCAAAATTGCCTTTTAAAATTAATTCAATAGCTCTAATCTGTGCCAATGTAGGATTTTTTAAATCATGACTCAATGATGCGACAAATGTTTCTCTCTGTTTTTGAAGAATCTCATCTTCATCAGCCTTGTTTGCCGAACGTTCTGTTGAAGTGTTCATCTTTCTTTATTCTCTCCTCTTTCAACCAAATGCTACTATAAAGAAATTGGTCAAAAAATTACCCAACTAACCTATTTTTGAATTTTTACATAAATAGGATTGTAAGTTAGTGTCGGATGATTAGCACAGAAATTGTTGTATCCTTTTTCAAAATTTTCTAAATCTCTTTTTGTCCAGCATTCAGATGTTAAAGCATTTACCCCTGTGTTTTGAATATGTTTCAGCACATCTTTCGGTGTTTTGAATGCCATTATGCGAACTTCTTCTTCCAGTATTGGCTTGTATTCTGACAAGTTTTCAGCAAGTTCTTTTATGGAATAATACGGAAGAGTTTTTCCCAAAACGTATTTAATTTCTCGAAAGTTTTCCATTCCAAAGGTTGTGAACAAAAGAATACCGTTTTTATTAAGTTTTGAAATTAATTTTTTAACAAACTCCGGCAGGTTCTCTATCCACTGAAGTGAGGCATTTGAGATGATTAAATCAAATTGTCCGCAGGTTTGAATATATTTTTCTATATCGCAGTTTATAAATTCAATATCTTTGTTAATTTTTTTTATGTATTTTTCGCAACCGGACACTATGTCAATGGCAATATATTCTGAAAACGAAACTTTTTCTGAAACAAGTTTGGTAAGAAGTCCTGTCCCACAGCCTATTTCAAGAATAGAAGACTTTTCAACGTCTGCAAAATTAATTAACTTTTCAGCCATTTGTTTTTGTATTCGTGCATTGGCATTGTATGTGGAAAGCTTTTTCTCAAAGCGTTTTTGGATCAATTCTTTGTTCATAAAAGCTCACTCCATTTCTTAAACTGATTAAACGGAGCGTGACCACTTTTAATGTTTGGTTGAATTTTCCAGAAAGCAGTCTGGTTTTTTGTCGGAATTATTTTATCCTCTGACGCCAAAAATATTTTATCATACTTAAAGTCTTCTTTTGCTTTGTAGTGTGTAAGCGCCTCCAGTTCTGACTTTTGATTTTCAAACACCCTGTTTATAACAGGTAGTTCACAAGTTTCAGAAAACATATTTTTAATAAACTTTTCTGCACCTTTTGGTGAAAAACCTCTGAGAGTCAAATTGTAAATTCGTTCCGGTATTCCAAATTTGTCATCAATCGGCTTGAGCGTTCCGTTTATTGCAGTTTTAGAGGTATAGTCAATATCAAAGAGAGTAGCTGTCATTACACCCATTGACCAAGCAACAAGATATTTTTGAGGGTAAATATTTAAAGCGGAAAAATCAAAATCGGTTTCAAGGGAATTATAGTCATAAAACATCAGAACATCATAATTTTCAAACTCAAGATGTTTTACAACACTCTCATCCATTCCCCATCCGTTAAAAAATACGATTAAATTATTTATCTTATTATTTATCCCTTTATTTAGCCATTTATATTTCATAACTATATTTTATCAGAAAATACAAAACATTTATATAACAGCCAAAATAAGCATCATAACAGCGGAAATAACAGCTGATACTCCTACAAAATACCAGAAATAAGGGCGTTTCTTTTCATTGTTTCTCGATTTTACGGAACAATACTGTGGTTTAGGTTTTGTTGTTTTTGAAGTTGATTTTTTCTTTGATACTTTGTCTTTTTCTTCCAGATACTTTTCGCTTAAAGATTTTCTGGATTTTTTGCCTGTAACCAGAAGTTCTGTATCATACCTAAGTTTTAAAATTTTTCTGTCCTCGTTGCAGGAATAAACGCAATAATTGAGAGCAACTTCAAACGATCTCTGCAAACATTCCAACGCTTCCATGCCGTCTTGTTTAACCGTAACAGAATGCGTTGCATTATTGCCATGTTTTTTCAGAAAATACAAGTCTTCAACAAATTCTTTAGCTTCTTGAGAACTTCCCAAGGTGCAGTCTTTTAATGTTGAAAGCATCGCATCAAAAGATACTTCTGTAGTTCTTCTTGAGCCAAGAACATTTTTGCAGACAACTTCGCCAAATCTTCGTGTCTGAGTCATACATTGTTCAAAATACTCGTCACGATAAAGTTTTTCGGCATCATTAATTATTTCAAATAAACTTTTGTCATTTCTTTTTAAAAAATCAAAATTGGTAACCATATTATTTTATCTATATTTCTTTATTTTTGATTTTGTCAGCAATTCTTTTGCAGCGCATTTTTTCAATTTCTTCCAAAATCTTATTAACAGGAGTGTTCCAGTCATCAGATGTCGGGCATTGGAATGGTTTAATACTTTTATACCATGCTATATCTTCCCCCTGAGTCTTGAACCACCTCCATTCGGTAATTCTGTTAAAGATACCGAAGGTTTTAATACCAAGAGCACCAGCAAGATTCATAACGCCGTTATCTGTTGTAACCATTAGGTCCATACAGTTCATAGCACAGGCGGTATCTTCCCAGTTGTGGAATGTTCGGCTTAATCTTATCAAATTCGCTTCTCTCGGTATTCTGTCCATTTGTCTTGAAAGGTCATCAACCTGGAAGCTGTATACTTCTACATCAGGCAGCATCATTAAAGGATAGAGGTATTCTAGAGGGATATCTCTGTTTGTTTCCTTACTTGCCATAGTACCTTCGTATGCGATACCGATTTTTATTTTGTCATTGTCATTAATATTAGCTTTTTTGTAGGCATTAATTTTAGCTTTAGGAACTTTTAAGAAACCCTCCGGTTTTGGAATATTATCCGGTGTTGTTTCACAGACAATAGGCAAATCCATCATTGGTATCCAGTAATCATATTTAAGTGTAGGAATGTCTTTTTCTGTATAAACTTCAACGCCGAGTTTTGAATCTTTCATCAGGTCTACTAGCTGCGGTTGAACAACAAGCATAACGTCCTTACAACGTTTCTTAATCTCGCCTATAAATCGTGCAAACATTATTGAGTCTCCAAAACCTTGTTCAAAGTGAACAAGTATAACTTTATTGGTGATATCAACTTTCATATTCCATCTTTTTTTCTTTGTTTTAAATATTTCAGGGAATGCAACATTGCCAAGGTCTTCTTTCTGGAATCTGTGCTGCAGGAATTTGAAACCTTCGGCAAATCGTTTGTGTTTTACAAGATAAGCGCCATAAGCGTGTAAATCTGAGTGAGTAGGGTTCAGATACATAAGTTTTGCATACATCTCATCAGCTTTTGTTTCTTCATCAAATTTGCCGTAAACATAAGCAAGATTTTTAACAACAATTCTGTTGTTTGGTGCGAGTTTGAATGCTCTTGTAAGGTAATCTATTTGTTTTTCCTTAAACTTGTCTTGATAACATGTTGAATACAAGTGCCCGAGCATGTTACATATAGTGAAGTTGTTCGGATATTTGAGAACAGCTTTTTCATAGTATTCAATTGCCTTGAGGTTATCTTTGATATCCGTATATACAATATCGCCCAGATAAATATAAACATCTTCTTTATCAGGAGAAATTTCTTCAAAGTATTTAAGAAATTTGATAGCCATATCAGCATTTCCGATACATTTCATACACAAACCGATATGTTTAAATACGGATACAGGGAATCCGTGAATTGTTAAGATTTCTCTATATTGTTCAAGTGCTTCAATGTATTTAGACTCTTTTGCAAGTTGTTGAGCGTATAACAGAGAAAAGTTCAGATACCTTTCCTGAACGCTCTTTTTTTCTCTTGGAGATGGGATATTAGGAATAACTTCTTTGTACTTTTTTAAACCGTCTTGTAATCTGCCGTTTTTACAGTAGTAATCAGCCATTGCGATATCCATAGATGTTAAAAAGTCAGCTTCTTGATTTACGTCAATAGGCACCTCTTTTTTTACAATAAGACGTTTAGAAACTTGCATGTGTATTCCTCCGCATTTTGTTTATATATGGACATAATATCATATTTTTATATGTCAGTGAAGTGGGAAAACAAATAAATACTATAAATACACGACTTAAAACAGATTAAGTTGCGGAGTGAGATTATCTGTATCGATTTCTGACTCTTTTTTTCTCCCGGCAAGATTTTTTGAAAAATCTTTCTGCATCTTTTTCATAAGTTCTTCCGAACGTGATATTACAGTTTTGGGTAATCCTGCCATTTTTGCAACCTGAATACCGTAACTCTTGCTTGCGCCTCCCGGAACAATTTTTCTTAAAAATTCTATTGTGCCGTTTTCTTCGCTTACTGTAATTCTGTAGTTCTTAATCTGAGGGTAAGTTTTTGTCATGACGTTTAATTCATGGTAGTGAGTGGCAAAAATGCAACGTGCTTTTATATTGTTTGCAATATGCTCTGCAACAGCCCATGCTATGGCAACTCCATCATAAGTGCTTGTTCCACGTCCGATTTCATCAATTAAAATAAGGCTTTTTTCGGTTGCGCTGTTCAATATACAGGCAGTTTCCGTCATTTCTACCATAAATGTTGATTTACCCAGTGTTAAATCATCACTCGCTCCGACTCGGGTAAATATTTTGTCAATGATACCAATTTCCGCATAATCAGCAGGTACAAATGAACCTATTTGTGCAAGAATAGCAATTAAAGCATTTTGACGCATATAAGTTGATTTACCTGCCATATTAGGACCTGTAAGAATCATAAACTGAGTTTTTGTGTTGTCATTTGCAGATAATTCAATATCATTTGGAACGTAAGTTCCAAGCGGTAAAATTTGTTCCAGAACAGGATGTCTGCCATTTTTTACAACAAAATCTCCTTCATTATTTAAAACAGGACAGATGTAATTGTGTTCAATCGCAACAGAAGCAAATGATGTGAATACATCCAGTTTTGCAATACATTCAGCAGTATCACGAATAATTGATACAAATTCTTTTGAATAATTTCTAAAGTCGCTGAATAATTTGTATTCGAGTTCAAAAGCTTTAACCTGTGCTGTTAAAACCTCGTCTTCATGCTTTTTGAGTTCATCTGTAATATAGCGTTCGCCGTTAGTTAAAGTTTGTTTTCTGATATAGTCAGACGGAACTTTGTCCAAATTGGAATTTGTGATTTCAATATAATATCCAAAGACCCTATTATACCCGACTTTAAGAATATTTATTCCGGTTCTTTCTTTTTCTCTCTGTTCAAAATCTTTAAGCCAGTTTTCACCGTTGTACATTAAATCTCTGAGGTAATCCAATTCTGCATTAACACCGTCTTTCAACAGTCCTCCCTCTTTAACCTGAAGCGGTGCATCCTCTTTAATTGTTCTTTCAATCAAATCGGCGTACTCTTCAAGTGAAGAAAGGTGTTTTTCTATTGGGTTAAATACTGTTAAGTTAATGGACTTAGCAGTATTTACAAGCTCGGGTAATACACTTAGTGATGCTTTGAGACTTAAAAAGTCACGTGGGCTTGCGGTTGTGTTGCTTAGCTTTGTTGAAAGTCTTTGGATGTCATAAATATTTCTGAGCAGAGTTTCAAGCTGAAATCTAACTTCGGAGTTGTTTGCTATTTGCTGAACAATTTCTTGTCTTTTAAGTATTCTGTCCAAGTCTTTTAAAGGCTGACAAATCCAAGATTTCAGAAGTCTTGCACCCATGTTTGTTGTAGTTTTATCAATTGCCCATAGAAGAGAACCGTATTTATTCTTTTCTCTGAGTGTTTCCGTAAGTTCAAGATTTTTTCTTGTTCCTGCATCAATTGAAACGTATTCGGATAATTCGTAAATATCAATTTTTTCAAACTTTGGAAAACCGTCTTTCATGTTTTCCCAGATATAGGCAAGCAGTCCTGCTGCAGTATTGAATCCGAGAGGACAGGTGTTATATCCGATTGAATCAAGTGATGAGATTTTAAAAACCTGTTTCAAGTTATTTTGTGCAAAGTTGTCCTCGAATACTTTAGACGGAACTTTTGAACAGTTATAGTTATTGATTATTTCATCAGGCAAATCAACTGTTTCCTCCGGAACAATCTGGAATGGCTGAAGTTTCATTTTTTTTGCTTGTGCAATTACTTCTGCCGGTTGAATTCTGGCAAGTTCTGTTAATAATGTTTCATAATTAAGCTGTGTAGCTTTAAATTCACCTGTGGAAATATCTGTGTAAGCAAATCCCCATTTGTCTTTTTGCTTATTAATAGCACACATATAGTTATTGCTGTTTTGGTTCAGCAAATTACTTTCAAAAAGCGTACCGGCGGTTACAACTCTGACAACACCTCGTTTAACAATGCCTTTAGCTAATTTAGGGTCTTCAAGCTGTTCGCAGATGGCGATTTTAATATCTTTATTAACAAGTTTTTCAAGATATCCGTCCATAGCTTTTACGGGAATACCTGCAAGCGGTATTCTTCCAAGATTACCGCAATCACGACCTGTTAGCGTAATTTCAAGCTCTCTTGACATAGTAAGCGCATCTTCAAAAAAGGTTTCATAAAAATCGCCCATTCTGTATAGAAGCAGGCAATCTGGATTTTCACGTTTAATTTCCAAAAATCTTTGCATAGCCGGAGTTAAATCTTCAGGCGATACATCAACCGTATTAATAAAGTTAATATCAGACTTTCCCATACCCGAATTTTATCACAAACTAAGCTATTTTTTTCAAGTTATTTGACATCTTCAATGTAAACATTTGTAAAAGAATTTTAAAAAAAAGGCAATTTTTAATATTGATAGGATTTAATAGAAATGAAAAGTGTAGTTGAAAGGAATAATATATGGTACAATCCATTGATTTTAGTAAGCCGATTTATAATGGGGTTAATATAAGTATTAGAAAACCCGAAGTTATCACAAAAGGTAATCAGGAAAATGTTACAAATCCTGTGGCAAACAATGATAATGGTATATATAATGCGGTGAACATTGATGTTGATAACCCTAGAGTAAGTTCTCAAGAGAGAAAAATTTATGATTATCCCGATGCAGACAGTATTGTGACTTATGAAATGCTTAATTTTAATCAAGTTCCATTGGATGAAATTAAGGACAGAACATTATTACCGGAAGCAGAACCTGTGAAGCTAGAAGATGTGACAGAAAAGTCAAAAGCTGATGTTGAGGTTCCGGCTCCTAATTATACGACGGTAGAAGCAGAAAAAGCTGAAGCTGTAGGAGAACAAGCATCAGGTGTAACTTCTGCGCTTTCTTTCAGGGCAAATGAAACAAATGTAAAAAGACCTGAAATTGTTCCGTCTGAGCCAATTTTGCCGAAGATTGATGTAGCTCTGGTTTCTGAAAATCTTGCGAACAGCAATAAAGATGTTCAGGCTCAGCAGATTGAAGAAATTGTGCGTACTGCCATTATGGATAAAGAAAATGCAAAAAACTATCTCGTAAGTGATGTATTTACAGGTTTGATTAATATAACAGAAGAAGATGCAACAAAACTTGCAGGTCCTACAAAACAGCAGATAGAAGCAAGACAAAAACTTATTGCAAATATAATTGCAGTAGAAAAGGATCAAAAAGCAATTAACAATCTGCCGTACAAAATGTCAGATGAAGAAGTTGCTATGGCTGCTGAATTAACACCAATGGAATTGGTAGAACGCAATAAAGAATATGCAATTACAGCTTTAGGTGTGCTTGCAGAATTATTTATAGAAGATTTTGAAGCAAAAGAAGGGCGAGTTGTTCCTATAACGGATGCTCCCGGAGTTTCTGCTATAGTGAATGCTTTGAGAAAAGATCCGGATTCAGGTATTAAACTTGCAGCAATTGACGCTTTAAGACACATAAAAAGACCTGAATACAAAGAGGAACTTTCAGCACTCTTTACTCTTGCACAAGCCGATCCAAATCCGCATGTATCTGCTGCGGCAGCAAAATCATTGGCGGAGCTTAACTAATATTACATACTTTCATTACATGCTACACACAAAAAAGGATTGTCTGATTTCGGGCAATCCTTTATAACTTTATTGCGGGTACTTTAATAAACAACTTTGTTATAGTATAATGTTGTGTGAACAGAGATAAGGATAAAGAGTATGGAAATTGTCTTAAGAAAAATTAATGAAGCAGGATTGTACGTAAAAGCATCAGGGAAACTTGATATTGATTCTTCTGCTGAATACGGTATGAAAATTAAAGATTCATTAGATGATATTAACGAGCTTGTACTTGACTTTAGCGATATAACTTATATCGCAAGTATCGGTTTAAGAATTTTGCTTGAACTTTATCAACAGATGAGTAAACAAGGTTCAATTAAACTTATTAATGTTCAGGAACCTGTTATGAATGTTCTTAAAATGACAGGGTTTAATAAATTTTTGAGTATTTCATAATGTCATTTAATACAGTTAAATCAAAAATTATTCTTATATCTGCATTAATGTTAATAACGCTAAGTTTACTGCTTAGTTTTTTCTCGTATATATATTTACAAAACGGTAAGAAGTTAATCCTTGAAGGATTTTCTTTTCACATATCTAATTTTGCGGAAAAAATTAATAAAGATGTTATAAGAATAGAAAATAATGCCAAAGATTTAGCATTACAAGGCGAAATGTTTTATCAGATAGATAAAAATAAAAAGATGGCATTATTTACTACAATAAATATATTTAAAAATTATGAGCGTTCTCTAGGCGGCGGAATTTGGTTTGAACCGAATATTATAGATGCAGCTAAAAAATATTATTGTATTTATGTATACAGAAATAAAGATAACCAAATTGTTCCTGATGAAGAATTTGAATCAGAAGAATACGATTATTTAAATAAAAGCTGGTATAAAGAGATTATGCCTGAAGTCAGTCCTCAAGATAATGTAGCATGGTCACTTCCTTATTATGAAAAAGAAGGAAGCAATACTCTTATGGTTACAGCCGGAGCAGGGATTTACAGTAACGGTAAAAAAATAGGTATTTCAACCGTCGATTGGGAAATAAGTTCTATCATTGAATCTGTTTCAAATATGAAGCCTACGCCGGGAAGTTTTGCTCTTTTTGGTGACAAGGAACATAATTCTGTTATTGCTTCAACAGACCCGTATATTGATAATTCAATTTTGCTGGGTAAACCACTAGAAACCCTTCCTTGGTACAATGAAAATCTTAAAAATATAACGTACTTTGATTATCATGGACAAAAGTATATTCCTTATGTGAAAGTTCTTGATAACGGTATGCTGCTAATAATCTGTATTCCAAAAATAGAACTGTTCTATTACCTTATTAAACACGTTGTAATCTTATTTATAATCTTTATGTTATGCAGTTTATTTATCTCGGTTTTATTGTATTCAGGACTTAAAAAATACATAGATAAACCGATTGAAAAACTGACTGATATAGCACATAAAATTGGTGATGGAAACTTAAATACGGAAATTAAACTGGAAAAACCTTTGGAATTTGCCCAGCTTGCTGATACATTTAACAATATGGCAAAAGATATTAAAACAATTACTAAAGAGCGACAAAGGATTGAATCGGAATTATCGTTAGCTAAAGCTATTCAGGCGGCAAGTCTGCCAAATGTATTCCCTCCGTTTCCAAATAACAGTGAGTTTGAAATATATGCCGGCATGGAGCCTGCAAAAGAAGTTGGCGGTGATTTTTATGACTTTTATTTTATAGATGATAATCACTTTATGTTCCTGATTGCGGATGTTTCAGGCAAAGGTGTTCCAGCGGCGCTCTTTATGATGACAACAAAGACGCTTATTAATTATATTGCTCAATCTGATTTGCCTCCAAAAGAGATGATTGAAATAATAAATAAAAAAATTTGTGAAAATAACAAACGAGGATTCTTTATAACAATGCTTTCGGGAGTTGTTAACGTAAAGACAGGTGAATTGAGTTTGATTAATTGTGGTCACAATCCTCCGTTAATTAGAGATAAAAACGGTGAGTACAGATATCTTAACCTTGATTCAAATATTGTTCTAGGTGTTTTTGAAGATGCAGAATTTAAAGTTTCTGAATATAAGCTATATCAGGGTGATGAAATATTTATTTATACTGACGGTATAACAGAGGCTGTAAATGGTGAAGATGAACAGTATGGCGAAGAAAGATTGTTAAAGACAATTAACGGAATGCTTAAAAGTAACGTAAAAGAAACTTTAGACGGTATTAGTAAGAGTGTTAAAGAATTTGCTCATGGTGTTGCTCAGAGTGATGATATGACAATGCTTATATTCAAATACTGCGGAAATAATAACTTTACTCAAAAATATTCGGGAACTGCAAGCAAACAAAATTATGCCGAATTTAATGCTTGGTTGGAAAATGTCTGTATAAACAATAACCTTGATGATGAACTGAAAATGAAGCTTCATTTGATAGCGGAAGAATTATATACAAATATATTCTCGTATGCGTATGAAGATAATCAGGGTGATATTGAAGTTATACTAAGCAAAGAAAATAATGTGATAAATTATACATTTATAGATAGAGGAGTAAAGTACAACCCTCTTGAAAGACCTGATCCTGATGTTACACTGCCGCCAGAAAGCAGAGAACAGGGAGGACTTGGCATTTTCATTGTTAAAAGCTCAGTTAATGAAATTAACTATGAATATAAAGACGGACAAAATATTCTTTCAATGAAAATTATTTAACTCCTAACTGGTTGGAGTTTATATCCAAACCTACTCACTACAACTTTTCCTCTCTGTGGAGTTAATAGTTTGGTTTTGTAAATTCGAAAAATTATTTTACTTATTTTCTAAATAATTATAAACAAAATTTTCGAATGCAGCTCTAAAAGGAGTTGTTTTAATATGCTTTTGGGCAAAAGAACCTATACCTCCGCTAATAGGCATTTGGTTTTCTGCTACAACTGCGTCAACGAGAGAATCAACTTTTGCTCGGTATTTTAAATCTTTATCTTTTAATTTTCTAATTTTTTCTAATTCACCATGGTCTAAAAATTTAGCGCCACAAGTATTGCAAACGTCAATTTGAATATTTCCTACGCCAGCACCCTGTTTTACCATTGGAGTGTTACAGACAGTGCAGAGTCTTACTTCTGATTGTTCTACAGGATTAAAAGTTTTTCCCTCATACGCTTTAAAAATTTCATCTGCATTTTCATGTTGTTCATCAAATTTTTCAAGCTCTCTGTTGTTAAATAAAATGCCTCCGCATCCGTCTAAACATACATCAACATTAACACCGGCTTCTTCCATATATATTTTGGCCATTTTTGCATCACACGCAGGACATGTAATTTCTCTTAATGTATCTGCCATATTATTTACCCCTTATTACTCCTTATTTACTCCTAGCCTAAGACCAAATCTCCGTTCTTTTTAATATGTTCAATAAGTCCGCCATCTTCAAGAAGTCTTATCATAACATCAGGAAGCGGTTCTATTGCTGTAGTTGTGCCTTTGGTTATATTTTTTAAGATGCCTTCTTTGATATCTAAGTCTAACTCATCTCCTGCATCAATTCCGTCAGTATCGCATTCGATTGCCAAAAGCCCGATATTAATTGCGTTACGGTAAAAAATTCTTGCAAAAGACTTTGCTATAACAGCTCCTACTCCAGCTATTTTAATTATTTGAGGAGCATGTTCTCTTGAAGAGCCCAGTCCGAAGTTATTACCCGCTACAACAAAATCGCCTTTGGACATATTTTTTGCAAAATTTTCATCAGCATCTTCCAGAACGTGTTTTGCAAATTCCTGTAAATCAGACCTGAGGTGGAATAATCTTCCAGGTGCAATGTGGTCTGTTGAGATATTATCTCCGAATTTAAAAGCTTTTCCTCTCATTTGATAATCCTTTTTAGCAAAATTAATTTCTCAGTTGAACAGGCATTACAAGATAAATATAGTCTTCCTCCGAGCAAGGTGCAAAAACTGTTGCCGAAAGTGATGAATTTAAATTAATTTTGATATCATCTGCTTCAACAATTTTCAAAAATTCAAGAATGAATTTGTAGTTAAATGCAATAGCCAATGGCTCAGCTGTGTATTGTGCATCAATTTCATCTTCCGAATTACCTGCATCAGGAGAATCTCCTGTTAATTTAAGTGTATTGTCTGCAAATTCAAATTTAACAATACTGTTTTTTTCATTAACCATAACCGCAACTCTTTCAAGTGCTGAGATTAAATCGCTTTTCTTTAATACAGCTTCTTTCGGGAATGTTTGCGGAATAAGCTGATTATATTTAGGGAATTGTCCTTGCATAAGACGTGTAATGATTTTTGTTTTATCGATAGTTATAATGATTTTCTTTTGCTCTTTGCAAATTTTGATTATATCAGATTCAACAAGGGCAGAAATTTTTGAAAGTTCTGATAAAACTTTTGAAGAAATGAGCATTTCAAACGGATTTTCTTCGTCAGTAGAAGAGTTTTTAACAACTTCTCTGACTCTAGCAAGCCTGTTACCATCTGTTGCAGCCATTTCCAAAATGTTTTTGTTTACCTGACAAACTACACCTGATAACAAGTTATTTGTTTCATATCCTGCAGCAGCAGAAACAACTTGTTTAATAGCTTTTGTAAACGGTTCTGTTTCGATTTCCATGCAGTCATTTTCTGCAATATTTTCTTCTACTTGTGGAAATTCGTTTGCAGAGATACCAATGATATCAAATTTTGACTTGTTGCTTGTAATTGTAGCGGTTGTTCCGTTTAATTCAACTTTAATTAACTCGTCATTAAGTCTTGATATAATTTCACCCAGCTTTTTGGCAGGTAAAGTGAATTTCCCTTCTACTTCAATAGTTGCATTGATTAATGTTGTGATAGATAAATCAAAATCTGTAGCAGTCAGCTTTATATGACTGTCATCCACCGTTTCTATCAAAACATTTGCCAAAACCGGCTGTAAACCTTTTACAACAGTAGCTCTTTCAACAATTCTTATACCATTAAGTAAATCATCTTTATTTGCAACAAATTTCATTAATTACATCCCCTTTTATTAAAAGACGGCAATCTTACCGACAGTGATATTTTAGTACAAAAACCTCAATAATACAAGTAGTCATGGAGTATTCATCAAAATATACGTTTAGATGGATATAGAAAACCCCCGCATCCGCGGGGGTTGATTAGGTTGATTGGGGGGGTAAATTCTGGGGTAAATTTTGGGGTAAATTTTTGGAAATTTGGGAATAAATTTAATGTGTGTGTTTTTTTTGGAGGGGAATTAAAACAAATTATATTTTTTAATCGGATTAATTTTTTAGAGAAATGGGGGATTTCCTAATCCCCACTGGGATAAATTGCGTGCTTTTTATTCTTTACCTTGTGTTTATTTAATAATTGCTAATTATTAATTAATTCCTAATTGTGCTCTATAGAAACCATTTGATGCGATTTTGCTTTGGATTAAGTTATTACCGTTAGAAGATGCCATATACATTCCGCTTAACTTATCAAGTCTTCTAGTTAATCTGTTATCAGGATATACTTTTGATGCAACTTTCAATCTTGTCCAAGTAGCTGCTTCCTTTTGTGTTGCAATTGTTTCTTCTTCTAAATCAGCAACTCTTTTAACATGCATGCTTTCGTGTGCTACTAAGCAAGCAATTTGCTCTACAGGAGCATTTCTGTATATTGAGTTAATTACAATAATTCTTGTTCCGTATTTGTTATATGTACTTACTGCAAATGTTTTACTTGCGTTATAGGTATAAGATGATAAATCACCGAAAGAAACCTGAACTGCGTTCTTTTTTAAGTTTCTTAATACATCTGTTTCCCCTGCTTGTTCTAATAAATTGATGGCTGATACGATTTTACTGTCGGAGGAAAAATCGGATGCTCTGTAAGCAAACGCCTGACCTACGGATAGCATTAAAAATGCCACAAACAATACTACTACTTTTTTCATACTAAAAGCTCCTAATCAACTCTATGTTTTTTACTAATCAACTTTGATGTTTTTCTTGTCGGCTTGATTTAAAAAAACTTGAGAGTTAAGGCTTATATTTGTAACAAAAGTTTACAAACATAATGGTTGATAAACTAGAGTCCTTTATTTACAAGTGTTTCAAAATTATGCAAAAATTGTAACAAATGTTAAGCAAAAAATGTTCCAATGAAAGTTTTTTACAAAACTTAATATTTTCGATTTTTGACGCAAATTTTGAGCAGTTTTTGTACTTTATATATATGGATAAGTTTATTTATTTTAGTTGACAAATATAAATTTATCATTAAACAAAATATTGGAGAAAAGGAAAAGGGAAAAAGTAAGTTTCAATACTACTCCTCTCTCCTCAACAAAAAAGGTCCGTAGTTTGTCCCGAAAACAGATTGCGGACTTTGGTTTTGGGTTAATATTTTGATTGGAAGATTGTAAGACAAAAAATGAGTAGAGTGCGAGTAAACCACACTGATAAAATTTTACCAATATTTCAAAAACGTATTGGATATAATAAAAAAAGCAAGGATGACATTTTGGTCATCCTTGTTTTATTGTCACCCTGAACTTGTTTCAGGGTCTTACAAGTATTCAGATTCCGAAACAAGTTCGGAATGACATGTATCAACCTAGTTAATGCATTTACCCCTGTCTTCTTCGGTTACGCCTTTGATTGTAAGGTTAATTCTGCCTTTATCGTCGATTTTGATAACCTTAACGACTACTTCATCACCGATATTAACGTGAGGTTCGATTGTTTCGATTCTTTCCTGGCAAATTTGAGATATGTGAACCATACCGTCTTTTCCACCGCCTAGCTCAACAAACGCACCGATTGGAATTATTCTAACAACTTTTCCCTTGATAACCATGCCAACTTCAGGCTTGAATGTAAGGTCGTTAATCATCTTCTTAGCGATTGCAGCACCTTCTTGGTCGTTAGAAGTAATTGTAACTACACCGTTATCTTGAATATCGATTTCTGCGCCTGACGCATCAATAATTGCTCTGATTTGTTTACCACCAGGTCCGATTACTGTTCCTATATCTTCAACAGGAATGTTCATAGTAGTAATTGCAGGAGCAAATGGTGACAAGTGGTCAGCAGGTTTAGTGATAACCTTTCTCATCTCGCCTAAGATATGAAGTCTGCCTTCTTTAGCTTGTGCTAAGGCACGTCTGAGAGTATCGTTTGCAATACCTTTAGCTTTCATATCCATTTGAAGAGCTGTGATACCGTCATCATTACCAGTAACTTTGAAGTCCATATCACCCAAGAAGTCTTCAATACCCTGAATATCTGTTAATACAACAGGTTCTCTACCAGGTTCTGTAATCATACCCATTGCAACACCGCCAATCATACACTTAACAGGAACACCAGCGTTCATAAGTGCCATAGATGAACCGCAAGTTGAACCCATTGAAGTTGAACCGTTTGATTCAAGTACGTCTGAGGTTACTCTGATTGTATAACCGAATTCTTCTTGAGATGGAAGAGCCGGAACATTAGCACGTTCTGCTAAGTTACCATGACCAACTTCACGTCTGCCCGGTCCTCTAAGAGGTTTAACTTCGCCAACTGAGAATCCCGGGAAGATGTATTTGTGCATATAAGTTTTTTCTGTTTCAGGGTCAACGCCGTCAAGCTCTTGTTTCATTCCGGGACCTGCAAGAGTTGCAACTGATAGAATTTGAGTTTGACCTCTTGTAAATACTGCTGAACCATGAGCGCGAGGAATAACACCAACTTCGCACCAGATAGGACGAACTTCGGTTGGTTTTCTTCCGTCAGCACGAACGCCTTCATCAAGAATCATTGCACGCATTATGTGTTTTTCTGCGTTCTTAAATTCTTCAGCAACAAAGTCAATACCTGTTTCTTCGATAATTTGCTTGATATAGTGGTCATCAGGAAGTGCTTCTACTTTTTCTTTTACAAGTTTTTTAGCTTCTTCCAATTTATTTTGTCTGTATTCTCTATCGAAGTGGTGATATGCATCAAAAATCATATCATGAGCTGTTTCTTCGATAATTTTTGCAAGTTCTGATGTGTCATAAGGGTTAACAAATTCTTCCTTAACAACACCGCAAGCACGAGCAAATTCTTCTTGAGCCTCGCATTGTTTTCTGATTTCAACCTGAGCAAACTCAACAGCATTCATAATATCGTCTTCTGTAACGAATTTGCAACCTGCTTCAACCATGATTACAGAATCATGAGTACCTGCTACAACAATATCAAGATCTGATGCATCAGCTTGAGCGTGAGTAGGGTTAGCAATCAAGTTACCGTCAGCATCTTTTGATACTCTAACAGCACCGATTGGACCTTCAAAAGGTGCGCCTGATAACATTAAAGCGCAAGATGCACCTAACATAGCTAATGTATCAGGTTGGTTTTCTTGGTCATAGCTGAATAATTGAGCTACAATTTGTATGTCATTTCTGTATCCTTTAGGGAACAGAGGTCTGATTGGTCTGTCTATCAAACGAGAAATAAGAATAGCTTTATCGCTTGCCTTGCCCTCTGAACGATTGTAACCGCCAGGGATACGTCCTATAGCAGACATTCTTTCTTCATAATCAATAAGTAAAGGGAAGAAGTCTATGCCGACTCTTGGTTCTTTACTAACACAGCAGTGAACGAACAACATTGTGTCGCCGCATCTTACTGTTACACTACCATTAGTTGAATTTGCATACTTACCTGTTTCAACAGTGACGGTTTTTCCGCCGATTTCTAACTGAAAACTTTTTGTTTCCGGTACTGTCATTTTTCCTTCTTTCTCCCGATTACTCGAAAATCGGGCGCTTCCATTAAATTTTATAATTCTTATCACAATAGATTATAATATAAACATATTTTTTTCACAAAAAAAGACCTTCTGAAGAATTTTCAAAAGGTCTTTTTTATTATTTTATATTTGTATTAATGTATATGGAGAAATCCATTTCCGTCTGCCAATGGGTGATTTCCATAGTTATTATTTCTATTATCATCAGACAAATTATCGCCCAACATAGCACCGACAAAACCATAAACTCCCGTAGCTACTGCTGCCATTCCAAGTGGAATTGCGGCAAGACCTCCGGTCATTGCAATCATTGCAGCACCGAATCCTGCGCCTCCAAGACATCCCCATAATGCACCCTTTCCACTTCTAAAAGATGGTTGTGCGGTTGATGGTTGTTCTTGCTTTACGTAGTTTAATTTTTTGTTCATTTGTTTTGGTTGTGCATAATAACTATTGATTGCAGAAATTTTCATATATACCTCCTTTTCTGTAAATTTTATCACAAAACTAAATTAATGTTGCAAGCTAAAGCTTGCACTCTTACGCTCACTATTGCGGTAAAACCGCACGTTCGCGATTAACTAACCCTCACCCTAACCCTCTCCCGCCAGAGAGGGTATTTGCCGTTCTTGCTAAGGCTATGCAGTTATATTTGGCTTTAGCCAAACCAGCCATTCAATCCTTACGCACGAAGTGTGTTGTGGTTATCCGTTCAGTCCGGTGTTTCTCTTCTTTACTTGGTACTTCTTTTCTTCTCTTTACCCCCGAAATAAAGAGAAGAAAAGAAGTACATTAAATAAGATATTTAATACATCAAAATACATATTTTGGTGTGTTTGACTTATTCATATATAATATAATTATGGAAAATTTAGAACAGATAAAAAAAGCTATTGAGATTGAAGCAAAATACAAATACATTAATATCAACGGAAAAACAAAAAGTTTTTCTTCTTTTATTTGTTCTGAACTAAAAAAAGAACTTAAAACATCTAAAAATCCAAAATGGCAAATTCTTCTGGAACACTTCCAACGATACCCAATGGACACGCTTTCGCAAAGGAAAAAATCTCTTGAAAGGCTTGTCAAAGTTATTAAAGCTGATATTGATTCTGCCAAAGAACAAGAAGAAAAGGATAAAACATTAACTCTTAAATCGGATGTTATGTATCTTAAAGGAGTTGGTCCAAAACTCGGATACCTATTGAATAAACTCGGAATTTATCAGGTTGCAGACTTACTCTACTATTTTCCGCGCAAGCATGTTGATTATTCAACAAGAACACGAATTCGGGACTTAGAAATCGGTGAAACAACAACCATATTTGGAACAATTAAAAGTGTTGAAACTTTTACAACAAAAAATAATCTTGGCGTTATTAAAGTCAGAATTGTTGACGGTTCAGGAAGTTTAAGTCTAAACTTTTTTGCCTCAAAAGCAAATAAATACGCACTTGAACGGATGAAAAGCCAATTCCCTAAAGGCTCAGGCATAATGGTTTCAGGGTTAGTAAAACTCAATTCTTATGACGGGCAACTGACTTTGGATAAACCTACTTATTCTATCATGGATTATGAGGTTCAGGAAAATACAAATCTTAACCTTGCTCGAATTGTTCCTGTTTACCCCTTGAGCGAAAACCTTAATATAAAGTCACTTAGAAAAATAATTTATAACGCAATTCAATTGTTTAAAAATAACATTCCGACAATTTTACCTAAATATCTTATAGAAAAATATCACCTTCTGGAAAAAAGTGAAGCAATTGAACAAATCCATTTCCCGAGTGATAATGAAAAACTTCAACAGGCAAGATATACTCTTGTGTTTGAGGAACTGTTTTTAATCCAGTTAAGACTTGCTATTTTAAGAGCAGAGAACAATAAACATATATCCTCAATTCCTTTGGAAATCAAAAAGGACGGACTTGTAATGAAGTTTATTGGAAGTCTGCCGTTCAAGCTTACAGAAGCACAACAGAGAGCTGTTAATGAAATCTTAAACGATTTGCATTCATCAAAACCTATGCAAAGACTTTTACAGGGTGATGTAGGCAGCGGCAAAACGGTTGTTGCAACAATTATGTTACTTGCTGCAATAGAAAACGGTTATCAGGCTGCAATAATGGCGCCTACAGAAATACTTGCTCAACAACATTATAACAATATGGTTAACTGGTTGACACCTCTCGGAATAAGAATTGAATTGTTCTTAGGCAGTATCGGTAAAAAACAGAGAACAATTTCAGAAACAAATTTAAGAAATGGTCAGGCTGATATTGCAGTCGGAACGCATGCACTTATTCAGGATAATGTCGATTTTGCAAACCTTGGTGCTGTTGTAATAGATGAACAACACAGGTTTGGCGTAAAACAAAGACTTGCACTAAGAAAAAAATCACAAAATCCGCAAATTTTAACAATGACTGCAACTCCAATCCCTCGTACTTTAGCAATTACACTGAATGGTGATTTGGATTTAACCATAATTGATGAACTCCCTAAGGGCAGAAAACCAATAATTACAACCATGGCAAACTCTCGTAAACAAATTGCAAACTTAATAAGACAGGAAGTAGAAGCAGGCAGGCAGGCTTATATAGTTTACCCCCTTATTGAAGAGAGTGAAACTCTTTCAGCTAAAGCAGCAACAATAGAAAAAGAAAAATGGCAAAACGAAGTATTCCCTGAATACAAGATAGGACTTCTTCATGGAAAACTAAAGAATGATGAAAAAGATGAAGTAATGAACAAGTTTAAAAATAAAGAATACGACATTCTTGTTTCGACTACTGTTGTAGAAGTCGGGGTTGATGTTCCGAACGCAACAGTTATGGTAATAGAAAACGCCGAAAGATTTGGTTTATCTCAGCTTCATCAGCTAAGAGGACGTGTAGGACGTTCAGAGCTGCAGTCATACTGTATTCTTTCTTCTTCTACTCGTTCACAAGAAACAAAAGCAAGATTAAATATTATGACTCAAACTAATGACGGATTTGTTATTGCAGAGAAGGATTTACAGCTTAGAGGGCCGGGAGAATTTTTAGGAACACGTCAGAGCGGACTTCCTGATATGCTTATCGCTGATATTGTAAATGATGCTAAAATACTTGAACTTGCAAGAAGCGAAGCTATTGACTTTGTTAAAAAATATAATATTGATGATTATCCTTTATTAAAAGAAGCAAAAAGCCTTAACTATGATAGTGACCTCTTTGGTGCCGGATAGTGGTAAACATAACTATTGTCGGATTAGTAAATCCGACCTACAATTTGATTAGAGGTAAATGATTGTCAGACAACTCCTTGTTGGGGTAGAAACCTCAACCTACAGCTGTTCATAAAAGGTTATGCAGAGTGTGTTGTTTTACGCACAATCCCTAATATTTACCCCTTACATCCGATTGAACCATATTTGATGTAAAGTATTTATTTGCGACTTTTACGATATCGGAAGCAGTTACTTCATCAATCATCTTTGTATATGTATTCAAAAAGTCGTATCCAAATCCGTATGCTTCAAAGAATCCTACATTTGAAGCTTTTTCTGAATTTGTTTCAAGTGCAATAATGAATCCGCCTTTTAATCTGTCTTTTGCATCCTGTAACTCACTATCAGATACAAATTCCAACTTCAAGCGGTTAACTTCGGAAAGCATTTTTTCTCTTGAATACTGGAGGGTACTTGGGTTTGTACCGATATAAGTCATAAATATACCGCCGAGCATTTTTGGTGAATAAACTGAACCAAGTTGATAAGCAAGTCCGTCTGACTCTCTTAAGTTTCTGTATAATCTTGATGAGAGTCCTGAGCCAAGAATTGTATTAATAACTTTTAAAGTAACAAAATCTTTCTTGTCCTGAACACTTGCTGCCTGCCAACCCATGAACAGCCACGAAGTCTGCAAATCTTTTATATTTTGAGTAATTGTTTTTGGAGCAGTTAATTTGGTTACTGAATGCTTTGAAAATTCAAATTTTGGTGAATTATTTTCTTTAAGCATTGAACTAAACGCCTGTATCATTCTTTCAGAATCTACATTTCCGTTAATGGATATTATTACATTTTTTGAATTCAAAATTTTGTTATAATAATTTACCACATCTGATTTTGAGACAGATGGTAATGTTTTTTCCAAAACCTTGTTTGTGTGAGAATAAACGCTTCCCTCAAAAATTGCGGTCTTAAAGTTTTCTAAAGCCACATTCATCGGTACGTCACGTCTTTGCTTAAACTTTGCAAGCATTTCGGTTCTGCATTTTTCAATCTCATAATCATCAAACAGAGCATTATTCATTACTTCGTTTAAGATATCAAGAGTTTTATCTATATTTGCAGTAGTTGTCTGAACATCAATTACAAAATAATCCTCACTACAATTAGGCTCAATTTTTATTCCGTTTTCATCCAGAAGCTGGGATAATTCATGCGAAGAATAATTTTTTGTTCCTTTAAGCATTGTTTTAGCCGCCAAAGTTCCCTCACCGGGGATTTTTTCAATAAATTCGCCGCCTTTGGCAAGAATTGTGATTGCAATAATGTCATTATTTTTGTTTTCATTTATTAATAATGTAGCGTTGTTATCTATCTGATATTTAGTAATACCGTTGTTTTCAGATATCTTCTTATATGAATGTTTTTTTATGTCGTTTTGATTTTTATCTATATTTTCCATATATTTAGGAAGCACAAGAGAGATTGCACTCTTATTTACGCCCAGATATTTTTGCGCAGCACACTGAACATCTTTTGCTGATACATTTTTAATCCCATCAACATAGTTTTTGTACAAATCTGTATTTCCGGTAAGAGCTGCAATATACCCAAGTTCTGAAGCAATATTGGCTGTTGACTCTCTTGAATAATATGTATCCTGAATAATTGCGTTTTTTGCCCTTGAAAGTTCTTCTTCCGTTATACCGTATTTCTGAAGATTAGCAATATCTTCAAAAATTGCTTTTTCGAGTTTGTCCTTGCTTGCAGGCAAGAAGTTTGCAGTCACATATAATATACCGTCATCTCGAAAACTTCCGTTTGTTGCAGAGATTGAATAAGCAAGTCCCTTTTGTTCTTTGATATCTTTGTACAGTCTTGATGATTTGCCGCCGCCGATTGCTTCTGCCAGAACATCAAGCGCAAAAGTTGCTTTATCATTTATATCAGCTCCTCTGAACCCTATCATCATATATCCTGACTGAGTATCAGTATATTCAATATTTCTTCTCTGTGTCTGAATTGGATGTTCTTTTCTGAAACTTTGTCTTACCAGTTTTTTATAAGGCTGATTAAACGCTGTTTGAATTTTATTGATTACTTTATCAGTATCAACGTCACCAATTACAACTGTTACCATATTTGACGGAGAATAGTATTTATTAAAATAGTCTATAATTTCTTCTCTGCGCATAGTTCCGACAATATCAGTCGTTCCTATGACTTTTCTTTTGTAAGGATGAGTTGTATACATTAGAGCATTTAAGTTATCATAAACTTTTTTTGATGGAGAATTGCCATCTTTAGAGATTTCTTCCAAAACAACTTTTCTTTCTTTTTCAAGTTCTTTTCTTGGAATTTGCGGATTTAAAAGCATATCAGAATGAAGTTCCAGCGCAGTATCAAAATATTCTGATGGTATGGTTATATAGTAGTGAGTAAAATCTTTGCTCGTTGCAGCATTAACAACCGCCCCTTTTGATTCTAAAATTCTGTCCATTTCACCTGTCGGATGAATTTTGGTTCCTTTAAAGAAAAGATGTTCCAGAAAATGAGAAATACCGTTATCAGTATCGTCTTCATTAATTGAACCTGTTCTTATCCAGGTATCAATAGTAACTATCGGATTATTATGAATTTCCTGTACAATAACAGTTTGTCCGTTGGCAAGTTTTTGAACCGTAAAATCTCCCGCATAAACGGCTACGGCAAACAAAAACATTACAAAAACAACGATAAAGTTCTTATATTTATACATAACTCATTTCCCTCATCATCTCTCTTCTGATACGAACATCTTAATACACAAATACTTCCTTTACTATAATCCGACAAGGCAACGTGTATTTGTTTCTTCAAAATTATGCCAAATACTTTTGCAGAGTTGATTTATCAAAAACTTCAATACTGTCTTTCGAATGAATAAATATCAAACAAGAAACAAGACTCTTGAATGACTGAAAATCCTCATAAGCAAGTTTTTGTCTTAAATCTGTCATATTATTTGCCATAAATTCGGTTAAAATAATTTTGTCATTATAATATAATTCAGCCAAAAATTCGAACGCATCACGAGTTTTAATGCCCTCTAAATAAACAAAATCAGGCGACTGAAATTCTATAAATCTAAGAGCTTTATCCATGTTAAACCCGATATTTTCATTAAGTTCACACTGATTAACCCCTTTAAGTTCATATTTTGCAATAGACTCAATTGTCATAATATTTTTCTTGTTCTTGGCAGCTTCCATTAACAAAGAATATATTATGTGAGTTTTTCCGCTTAGCGGAGAACCGCAAACCAAAATAATCCCCGGTGTTTGAAGAGCATGAGATATAATGCTTCTTGATTTTTCATCAGGAATAATTTTCTCTAATTTTTGAGGCGGCTTATAAATCTTTAATGAAATTCTCTCACCCATAATTGTCGGGAATGATGAAACAGATGCTATAAGCATTGTATTATCTACCTTAAAAACAAGTTTTCCGAGCTGCGGAATTTCACAAACAGAGGGGTCAAGACTTGAAAGAGTTTTTAGCTTTGAAACAAATGCTGAATTCAAAATTGCAGGTATCATACCTTTATCTGCAATTTCGCCTACCTGCTTAAATACAACTTTTAAACCATCTTCAACCTGTTCAAAATTCAGTTCATGAACATCTTCAATAATAGCCTGTTTTAAAATTGCACGAATTACATGCTGGATATGTTCTTCACCGGCTTCTTCTTTATGAAGTTCGTCAGTCCAGTCAAAAGATTCTGCCTCTTCAGGAGTTAAAGTAATATTATCAACTGTATCTGCAACCTTATAATACTCGTCTATTTTCTTCATAATAGAATTTTCTGATGAAATTACAGGCTCAATTGAACACTCTGCCGTTTCAATAATTTTATCAATTGCAAACAAATCCAGAGGATCTGACATAGCAACCGTCAAAACATCTTCAATTTTGAACAAAGGAATAATCTTATATCTTCTTGCATCAGGAAACGATATAAACTTAAAACACTTTGGATCAGGCGTATAATCTTCAAGATTAACATAAGGAATATGCAGTTTTGATTCCAGAAACTTTAACAATGTATCTTCTGCCAAAATCCCTGAATTTATAAGCGCCTGTCCGATATTTATACGTTGAACATTAGCCAGTTCTTCTGCTTTTTCTAAGGTTTCATACGCAACAATTCCGTCACGAACCAGCTCATATTTTAGTTTTTCTAATGTTTTGTTTGTAATTGTTTCCATGATTTATACCTATATTTTTTTAGAAAAATGCTTCATTAATTTACCAAAACCGTTTCTCATTTTTACAAAAGGATTGGATTGCGTTCTTGGTTTTCTTGATACAAAAGTATCTGCTTTTTGTTCAAAGTTTCTTGCATTAGTTTTTGTAGCATAATCAAATTCATCTTCAAATGGCTTTTGGAATTCTATAATAGGTTCAAAAGGTGTCATAATTGTTGAAGCTGGTAAATCTGCTATGCCAAAAATTTTTCCCATATCTTACTCCTATATTCCTTTACTCTGTAAGAATCCGATAACTTTAAATATATCAGATACTCTGCGACCTTCTTTACCAAATTTTTGTTCTATTTCGTCAAAAGTTCCAAATTTTTGATTATATGCATATTTATGCACTAAATCTTTTATAGAGTCTTTTTCTTCGTAATCAAGCTTTCCTTTTCCACTCCACCACCTAATAGCTTTACTTATAAAAGATTGAGATTTTTTGTAATCTTTATCTGACAATATTGTAATATTTTTTTTGCCTTCAAATATATCAACACCAATATCACCGTAAAGTGTTTTTACCCTTTCTTTTGTCAGCGATGGTGATTGTTTTATGATTGTTTTAAGCGGAATTTTTTCCATGCTTAAACCTTTTATTTCTGTTGTCGATATCATATTCTACCCCAATTATATTTATCCCTCAGGTTTTCCGAGATACTCCTCAACCTTTTTCACAATAGCATCAAGTTCAAACGGCTTTGTTATATACTCGTTTACCCCTGTTTCTTCACCAATCATTTTGTCTTCTAACTGTGAACGTGCAGTAACCATTATAATAGGTATATCTTTATATTTTGCATCATACTTTAATAAACGGCTGATTTTGTATCCGTTAATTTTAGGCATCATTACGTCTAAGATTATCAAATCAGGCATAATCTCTTTAGCCAGCTTTAATCCGTCTTCTCCGTTAAAAGCCGTATAACACACGAAACCTGAAACCTCAAGGACAAACTTCAGGCTTTCTACAATGTCCTGCTCATCATCCACTATAAGAATCTTTTTCATGTGTATCTCCTTCTATCTCGTATGAATACATTATATCACATTTTCCATACAAATCCTTGTTCTGCTCAATAACAGAATCAATTTTTTTATGCAAAAATTCGGCAGACGGCTTGTCGCCATCCATTAAAATCAATGATAGCGTGGTCATAAGTCCCTCTTTTTCTATCATTGAATTTGCCATATACGTTTTATTTAATAAATTATTTTCTCTTAACAATTTTTCAATTGTTTCATTTGTTGACTTAATTTTTATAACCGCAACAGTTGAACCGTTTGAACGAGCCTGTTGAACAAGCTGTTTTCTAATCATTGTAAAATTAGATTTATCATTTGCAATAGGTATGACAAAGTAGAATTTAGACCCTTTGTTAATCTCACTATCACACCAAATTGCGCCGTTATGCGCTTCCATCAACTGTCTTGCAATAGGAAGTCCAAGACCTGTTCCTCCGACTTTTCTTGAAAGAGAATTTTCTATTTGTGCAAATTTGTCAAAAACGTGGTTTAAATCTTTACGCTCAATACCGATACCATGGTCTTCCACGCAAACCTGCAAATAATTCCCCTGTAATTTTTTTATATCTTCTTCAAAACAATGGTCATACTGGAGTTCTCTTGCATTAACAACTTTAGTTGTAATCTCAATATTACCCTCAGTTGTAAACTTTATTGCATTAGAAACCAGATTTGTTAAAACCTGCTCAAGACGGTTAGAATCCGCATAAACTTCAACATTCTCTTCTGAGGGAGTGAATACAATATCCAAGCCTTTTTCTTTTGCAACTTCGGTTAAATTATTTTTAACGTATTCGATAACAGGTTCAACATGCATAAGTTCAAACTTGAAGTCCATTTTGCCCGCTTCGATTTTGGATATATCAAGCAAGTCGTTAATAATTCCTGATAACCTTATTGCATTACGCTTTCCCATAGAAACAAATTTTTCTATATTCTCTGTCATCTCTCCTGCTTTACCGCTCAAAATAATATCCATAGCGTTTTTAATCGCAGTTAATGGCGTTCTGAGTTCGTGAGAAACAATTGATATAAACTCTGATTTTAATCGTTCAAGTTTTTGAAGCTTTCTGTTAGTTGCTTTTAATTCCTGAGTAAAAGATGCACTCTGGAGCGGAATTGCTACCTGTCTTACAAGAGTCTGAAATACTGTTGCATCCTCAGTTGAAAATGGTGCTTCTCTGTATATTTCCGTAAATCCAAAGAACTCATCATTCAGCATAATTGGTGCAAAGAGGTTATCAAATCTTAAAATAGAAAAATCGTATTCCCGAATATTATGCTTAATGTTTTTTTCTATTTTCAAATTTCCAATTTTAATATCAAAAGGAGGGTCGCTTAACAAAGATTTATAACTAAGTATTGCACGAAGTTTTAACGCTTCCAGAAGCCTGTCCGAAACTTTATAAAGTGAATTTACAATTAATACAGGCTCTCTTTCGGAACGGAAAATTAATGTACATGAAAGTTCAAAGTTAAGAGATTTTTCAATGCCCTCTATCATTATTTTAATTAATTTATCTTTATCTAATGAACCTGCGAGCTGCGAACTTGTGTTATACAATACATTTAACTGATACAAACTTGCAGCAAGCTCCTGATTGGATTTGGTCATCTTTAACAAAGTTTGTCTTGTGCGCAAACTTGAATCTACGGTTGCTGCTAAAAGTTTTTTATCAATCGGTGCTTTTATAAATAGGTTTATATTGTGTGTAACATCCTTGTTATGCTCTTTTTTACCCAGAATAAGCAAAATTACTACGGGGAATTGCTTTATTTTTCTGCATAACGGCTTTAAGTCGAGAACCTCAATATCACCATCAATAATAACTATATCAGGCTCTTCAACTTTAAGTATATCAAAAATCATAGTTTCATCAACACAAGGGATTACCTCATCTGTTGAAAAAACCTCCCTGACAACTTCTTCTTTCCCACTATCCTCACTAATTAACAAAAACTTTGTCATAACCTTATTTTAGCAGAAAAGAGGTAAATATGACAAGATAGGGATAAATATTGTATTAATTATTTCTGAGTTAATTCGATTCCCTTTATAAGAATTTTTAATTCATTTAAGGCAATACTACTTGTAAGAGCAGAGTATGCCAGATTCATAAATTCAATTTTCTTGCTATCATTCGCAATATTTAATATTTTATTTTTTAAATCTTCATATAAAGAGGCAGAATTGTTCTTGCTCAAGGTTTCTATATCTCCGTTTGGTTTAAATATTTTTGTTAAGATAATTTGACCGTCTTTAACTTCATCAACATAAACCTCTTTTTTGAGTCTTTTTGATATTTCTGACATTTTGTTTTCAAAACTTTCTGATTTTGGTAATTCTGCTTTTTTATCTTCTGTGTTCCCAAATTGTTCGGGTAGTATCTGAATTATATTACCACTTTTAATAACACTGCAATGAACTTTATCACCTGTTCCTGTCATTAAAGTTTCTTCTTGTAAATCAAAATCAAATAAAATTTTAGGAGAAACTTCCAGAACGGAACATATTTTTAAAAGAGTTTCGGAAGAAACAAAGCTTTCACCGGCTTCAATTCTTGCAAGCTGTCTCAAATTAACTTCAATAGCTTCAGCCAATTTTTCTTGAGTAAGATTTCTAAACTTTCTCAAAAATTTTAATCTGCTGCCAAAACCCTTTTTTATAATATCCATATTGAACTCTCCTTAATATGAATTATAAATGGGTATTGCGAACAATTTAATGGCTTCTTGTAGCATTATTATAAAAAGCATTTGTTAAATGCTATCTTTTTATGCAATTATAATGCAAGTATAAAGAATGAATTGCTTGCTAAAAAGCATAAAAAATATACCCAAATGGCTAATTTAATTTTTAAACAAAATGGCTTAATATAGAGAAAGTTTGAACTATCACACACAGGAAGTAATAAATGTTTTTAAGCATAACATGTTGACAAACAACTTTTTATGCTGTTACATGTCATGATGTGCTACGCAAAAATTGAAGATTTAATTAGTTCCAAAAAATTCAATTATATTAGTTGTGTAGAAAGAAAAGTTTTTTAAAGGTACATAAATGAATAAAATTTATAATATAAATTTTTGGTTTGCAAGACATAACTATGGAGCAAATCTTACGGCATTTGCTCTGCAAACTTTATTGGAGCAAATGGGATTAGATATTCAATTAATCAATAATCCTTTAAAAGAAAGTGAACATGCCTATAGACACTATTCTTTTTCTTTTGATTTTCAAAAAAAATATTTGAAAACTACAAAATATATAGATAAAAACATTGAGTTTTTAAATTCTGACGGAAATATTTTTATTACAGGCTCTGATCAAGTTTTCAGACCTATATATACACAGCGAAAACCGGAACAATATTGGCTTGATTTTGTTAAACCTGATAAAAAGAAAATTGCTTTTTCTGCAAGTTTTGGAGTGAATAAAGAGCAATTTTTGAAAGAAAATTCTCAGGATATTATAGAACATATGAAAAATTCTTTTAAGTCGTTTGTATATCTGCAAGAGAAAAAGACGGTGTTGAAATTTGTAAGGATGTTTTAGGCGTTGATGCAGAATGGATTATTGACCCTGTTTTTGTTTTAGAAAAAGAGAATTACAACAGATTAATTGAAGATTCTACAATTGATTACAAAAACAAAATTGTTTCTTATGTGCTTGATACAAGCGAGGAGTATGACAGAGCGTATAAACATTTAGAAGAAAAATATAATAAGAAATTAGTCAAAACGGCAAACTCTAATATTTCAATAGAAAATTGGTTAGCTTCAATCAGAGATTGTGATTTGTTTGTAACTGACTCTTTTCATGGAATGTGTTTTGCAATTATTTTTAATAAACCGTTTATTTGCCTTGCTAACAAAGATAGAGAAGCTTCATGCTTTGAATCAATTTGCGAAATGCTTGGAATAAAATATCAATGTATTGAATCGATATTGGAAGTTATGGAGAGAGATTGCGTATTCCAAATTGATTATAATCAGGTAAATGAAAAGATAGCTTACGAATGTCAAAGAGGACTGGACTTTTTGAAAAAAGCACTTGATGCTCCGATAAAAGTTACACAAGAGAAAATTGATACAAGATTGAGATATCTAGAAAAACGAGTATTAGAACTTAGACAACAAGATAGTTTATTATATCAACTTTGGCAAACATGGAAAAACATTTTTATATATTTACCTGAACCTGTCAAAATGATTATCAGTTTCTTTTGGAAAATTAAAAAAATAAAAGAAGAAAATGGAAGTTAAAATGGCACAATTAACGACATATATAGCACAATCTAAAGATAATAAATTAATATTAAAATCTTCAAGTGGAGGTATGTTTGCAGAGCTTGCAAAATATGTATTGTCACAAAACGGCATTGTTTTTGGTTGTGCAATGGAACGTGTTGAAAACGGTTTTGATGTAAAGCATATTTATATTGAAGACGAGAAAGATTTATATAAATTGCAAGGTTCAAAATATGTTCAAAGTAATTTAGGTGACTCAATAAAACAAGCTAAAGAGTTTTTAGATAACGGAAAATTAGTTTTATTTTCAGGAACACCATGCCAAATAGCCGGTTTAAAAAACTTTTTAAAACAAGATTATGATAACTTAATAACTGTTGATTTGAGCTGTGAAGGAACTCCATCACTTAAAATATTTAATGATTATATAAAATATTTGGAAGACAATGTGGTTCACTCTAAAATCGTTGATTTTAAATTCAGAAGTAAAAAATATTTCGGTTGGGGACATTCTGGTTTTGTAGCTATTTATAAAGATAAAGATAAGTTTAAAAAAAAGTTGATTGCAAAACAAGATTCTTCTTATTATTCTAACTTTTTAAAATGCTGTATCCTTCAAGAACGGTGCTTTAGTTGTAAATATACTGGGATAGACAGATTGTCTGATATTACTATTGCTGATGCTTGGGGAGTTCAAAAAGAATATCCTGATATATTAAAAAAGAAATTTAAAACAAATAAAGGTATTTCTTTAGTTTTAATTAATTCTAACAAAGGTAAAAATTACTTGGAAGCTGTTAAGTCAAAATTTGTTATCAATGAAGTTGATGTAAAAAAAATGCGTAAATATAACCATCCGCTTCGTCATCCAAGTATCAAGTCAAAAGATAGAGATGCTTATATGGAAGTATACTCTCATGGCGGATATAATGCGCTTGAACAAATGTTCCGAACTCAAAACCAAAATAAAAAAAGCTCTTTTTATGATAAAGTAAAAATGTTTACACCAAAATTTATAAAAACAATAATAAGAAATTTTTATTATAAAAATGAGCCTGCGGATTGTTTATTATTTACAATGTTTACATATCCTAATTATGGGTCTTTAATAACGGCTTATGCTCTTCAAAAGACTATAGAAAAATTAGGTTATAATACAAAAATTATTTATAACGGGGACTTATTTGGTTATAATAAAACTTTTGCGAGAAAATGGCTAAAAACTACCAAAAAAGTTATTACAGTAGATGAATATAACAATTTAAATTATGTATCAAATACCTTTATTCTTGGCTCAGACAATCTAATTAATTATAAAGACAGCGCTTTAAAAAATGTGGCTCAAGCATTATTAAATTTTGTAAATAGTGACAAAAAGAAATTAATGATATCAGGCTCCATAGGTTCATGGGACGGTACAACTGAAAATAGCAAAGAAAAAGAATATATAAAATACTTATTAAATCGTTTTGATTATATATCAACAAGAGAAGAACATGGAAAACAAGTATTTGAAACAAAATTTGATTGTCAGGCTGATTGGATAAACGATCCTGTTTTTTATTTGGATAAAAAAGACTATATTGATATTGCTAATACTTCAAAACAAAATTATAAAAATAAGATTATGCAATATATTCTTTATCCGACTGATGAAAAACAAAATATTGTTGATTTTTGCAGTAAAAAACGTCAAAAAGATGTTATAAAATTTGAAGCAAACAGTTACAATATAAATCGTTTTTCTGATTTTAAGAATAAGAATGTTGAAGATTGGATGTCTGCAATCATTAATTCAGATTTAATAATAACTGATTCATTTCATTGCGTTGCCTTTTCATTAATGTTTAATAAGCCTTTTATTTGTGTAAAGAATAATAACAATGCTGTCAGATTCTTATCATTGTTTAAAAGATTAGGTATAGATATACTAATGGTAGAAACGGCAGATGACATAAAAAATTTTGAATGTATTTATGATACAGAAATAGTTAATAACAATATAGAAAATATTAAAGAATATGCTCTTGAAAAAATTGAAGAAAATTTATTAAAACCAAAAACAGAAAAAACTGAAAATATACAAATGAGTGAATATAATAAAAGATTTATTTATCAAAATATTCCATGGTATCAAAAAAATAAATTATTTTATTATTCTCTTATTAGGAGATTTATATCACCAATAAAAAAAAGTATATTATATATAAACGAATGGTTTGATATGCAAAAGAATTCTTAATTTGTTTTGTACTTTAGTACAAATCTTTGATATACTTCAATTATTTTTGATTTTAAATAATCAAATTCTTTGAGTTTGTGGTAAAAAGTAAAAAATATAATATTTGATACCCAAAAAGTAATAACGATTTTCATAAATAATGCCAAAAGAGAATTTGAAATTATCAATATATTGCATAAATAATAGCAAACAAAGCATGCAAAGAGAGTTACTGTCATATAAAAAAATATTAATTTATAATACTCTAATATAGAACGCTTGAAAAAATATCTAAACAAAATTAATCCACCCCATGGAACCCCTATACATAACGAACTAAATGTTGTTGCAATTATTACACCGTTTATGCCTATTTTATTTACTAAAAATAAACATAAACTAATATTTGCAATTGCTTGTACTATAGGATTAAACCTATCTTCCCACCATAAACCGGCAGCTTGCCTGTATGTATAAATAACATTATTTGCAACTCTTGCAATCATAAAATTTAATAATAATAGCACTACGGTTAATGATGGTAATAAAAACTCATTTCCTAACCATATAATCATAAAATTTTTGAAAATAGAAGCTAATAAAACTACAAAAAAACTACTAATCCAACCATATACAAATAAATAATTTTTAAAGTCAACGTAAATTTTTTCTTTTGATTCACAGATCATTTTATTACCTATACCTGCTATAAGTGAAGTACTTACAATATCTAAAAAACCATAAAATATATTTATTATTGCTGAATAATTATTATATAATGCAAGTGGTTTTAGTCCTATATAGGCAGAAATAACAATTGCTCCTATTGAGTAACATATTAATATATATACTTTGTATGATAAAAGTCCAATGACTCTCTTTTTAATGCCATCTTTCATCTCTTTTGATATATCGCCTTTGCAGACAATATCAGGATACATTTTCTTGGCATAATACGCATTTACAAGATTTGTTAAAACTGTTCCGAGTGGTATTACAAGAACATAAGCGTAGTAATTATGAAGCGTTAACAGCAAAATTATCTGCAAACTATTGCTCACAAAAGATATAAGTGAATTTCTTTTGCTCTGTACATCATTTCTCTGAAATGCTGAAAACAAAGCTGTTTTATAAGCGAATAAAAAATAACTTATTACTGTATTCAATAAAAATATTAAATACAAAGAATACAAATTTACATCCGCCGGAACATCACCTTTAACAAAAAGATGTAAAAACGGTATTATAGCAATCCCCAAAACAAGAATTGCTGAACCTACATAATGATAGATTTTCTTATATAGATTTAACAAAGCGCAAAGTGTTTTATTATCATCTTGCGCAATTGGTTTGTACATTGAAAAAACTATTGCAGAACCAAACCCAAGTTCCGATACGCTCAAAACCTGCAGAATAGAAACAAACAAAGTGTTCAATCCCAAATATTCCGCACCGAGAATTTTAATCAAAACTGTTCTTGTGATAAACGGCAAAAGAAGCAGTGTTATCTTCTCAACCACTCCCCAAATTATATTCCGTAGTGCGTTTTTTGTTCTGTCCAGTTCCATATTAAAATATTAGCATAAAATTAAATTCTTATTTAAATAGCGTTTCTTCAACTAATGCGCAAATTATATGACCTATTATAATATGTGATTTCTGGATTGTAGTAGTTCTGTAGGTTTGGTATTCCTGCCAAAAGAAAACATTAATAATAAAATGTTGTTGTGGTAGAAACTCCAATCTACATTAATTTTAAAAATATATTTTTTTCTTCTTAAGTATAATGCTATTTCACATCTTGCCCATGACAATCTGCAATATCAACTTTGGCAAACTTGGAAAAATATTTTTATATATTTACCCGAACCTGTTAAAAAGGTTATCAGTTTTTTTGGGGTATAATAAAAAAGGTATTTAATAAAGACAAGCTTAAAGGTTAATAATTTTGATTTTAGACAGAGTCGGAAATGCTACCCGAAATATAATATGGGGATTTGTAGAAAAAATTATTCTGGTTTTGCTTCCTTTTGTAACCAGAACTATTCTTATTAAAGTCCTTGGTGCTGAGTACCTTGGTTTAAACAGTTTATTTGTATCAATTTTACAAGTGCTTAGTATATCTGAACTTGGATTAGGTTCAGCAATAGTTTTTTCTATGTACAGACCTATTGCAGAAGATGATAATAATACTATTTGTGCATTATTAAATGTTTACAGAAAACTCTACCATATCGTAGGAACTATAATTTTAGTTGGCGGATTAGCGGTTTTGCCTTTTTTGCCAAAACTTATTACAGGTCATTGTCCGAGTGATGTTAATATTTATATTTTATATATCATCTATTTGGCAAACACTGTAATCAGCTATTATTTATACGCTTATAAAGCGGCACTTTTTTCAGCATTCCAAAGGAATGATTTGATTAGCAAACGAACTACTGTTATATCTTTAATAAGCAGTTTGTTACAAATTACGGTATTGCTCACGATGCAGAATTATTATGCCTATGTTTTAATCATTCCATTAGCTACGATATTAACAAATCTAGCAAATGCTTGGCTTGCAAAAAAAATGTATCCGCATATTTTTTGCAAAGGTGCAATAACAGGCGAGATGAAAGAAGGCTTAAAAAAGCGTATAATAGGGCTTTTATCATACAAAATATACGGAGTTATATTTTCATCAGTTGATGCAATTGTAATATCTGCCTTTTTAGGTCTTACACCGCTTGCTATTTATAATAACTATTTTGTTGTTCAAAATGCTATAATCGGTTTTATGACAATTTTAACCAACTCTATTACTGCGGGAATCGGAAATAAAATGGTTACTAATAATACTGATGATAATTATGTTGATTTTAAAAATCTGGTTTTTGCTAACGGATGGATAGTCAGTTGGTTTGCAATATTCCAATTCTGTTTATTTCAGCATTTTATGACCGTTTGGGTAGGAAAAGAACTTGTATTTCCATTTGTTACAATGACTCTTATGGTCTTTTATTTCTTATTACCAAGAATTACTACTGTTACAATGACATATAAATCTGCTGCTGGACTGTGGTGGGAAGATAGGTGGAGACCATTAGTTGCAACACTAGTAAATATAATTGCAAATATTATTTTGGTTCAAATTATCGGAATGAATGGTGTTATTATATCAACTCTTATATGCACAATATTTATAAATGTTCCGTGGGGAACTTATGTTCTTTTCAAATACTACTTTAAACGTTCACCTATGGAATACTTTGGACTAATTCTATATTATACGTTAATAACATCCATCGTTGGTTGTGTAACCTTGTTTATATGTAATTTACTTAAAAATGAGACAAGTATTTTGTACTTAATACTAAAAATCTTGATATGTTTAGTTGTTCCGAATATTATGTTATTATTGATATACAAGAACAGAAAAGAATTCAGCTATTCAAAAGATTTAGCATTTAAAATTTTAAATAAATATATAGGAAAATTTATAGGAGAAAAAAATGTATAGCAGCTTAGGGAATGTTCAGGTATTAATATCATTATTAAAAAAATATAATATAAGACATGTAGTTGCTTCAGCAGGAACTCGCCATACACCATTTATACATTCTCTTGAACAGGATGATTTTTTTCATACATATTCAGTTGTTGATGAAAGAAGTGCTTCGTTTTTTGCATTAGGCATTATTGAAGAAAAGAAAGAGCCCGTTGCTATTTGTTGTACATCAGGTACTGCAGCTGCTAATTATGTTTCAGGTGCGAATGAAGCTTTCTATCAACAACTACCTCTTTTAATCTTAACAGCAGATAGAAACCATTATTATAAATTCCAACAAGAAGAACAAATGATACCGCAAGAACATCTTTATTCAGATGTTTGTAAAAAAGTAGTAACTCTACCTCATGTTCGTGATGAAAAAGATTTTTGGTATGCATCAAGAATATGTAATGAGGCATTATTAGAACTTACAACAGGAGAAAATGGTCCTGTTCATATTAACTACATTGTAGAAAATGATTACCCGATTAATCAAGGTATTGTTCGATTTGAAAAAGAAACTCTCCCAAATATTAAACGAATTGACAGATTATCACTAGAAGATTCTAACGAAAAATGGAAGAGTTATGCTGAAAAATTCAAAAACTCAAAAATCCTTATTGTGTACGGACAGAATACTCCTCTAAGTGATGCTGAAATAAAAATGATAGAAGAATTTACAAATAAATATAATTGCGTAATATCTACTGATATTATTTCAAACTTGCATGTGAATCATTCTATTAATACATATTCTATATGTAAAACACTTAATCAAGAAGAAAAAAATGAGTTGAGTCCTGATATATTAATAACAATGAATGCAAATTCAATAAGTACGGTAAAAAATGTTTTTGCACCAATGAAAGAGAACTTTCAACATATCCATGTATCATCAAAAGGTGAAGTTTCAGATCCGTTCAAATGTTTACCGGATGTTATTGCATGTTCTCCAATTACATTTTTTAAAAAATTTGCAGAACTTGGGAATGATAATTTACCGGAACATTCTTATTACAATCTTTGGAATAAATATTATCAAAGAGTAGGTCAAAATGGACTTTTAAATAATGAAGAACTCAATTATTCGGCATTGTATGTTGCTCAGCAGCTTATATCAAAAATGCCAAATAACTCTTTATTCCATATAGCAAACAGTATGAGTATTCGTATGGCTGCATTTTTTGAGCCAAAAGAAGATATAAATGTGTATTGTAACAGAGGTACAAACGGAATAGACGGTTCAATGTCTGCATTTATAGGTCAAGCTCATGTAAGCGGTAAACAAAGTTTTCTGCTTATAGGTGATTTAAGCTTTTTCTACGATATGAATGCGCTTTGGAATAAGTACGTAGGGAAAAATGTACGAATAGTTGTTATGAACAACTCAGGCGGAGCAATTTTCTACAATTATCCCGGAGAAAATAATATTCCGACTATCGGTAAACATATTGCAGCTGAACATACTACTTCAATAAAAGATTGGGTTGTATCAAGAGGATTCAAATACCTTTCAGCAACGAATAAGGAAGAAGTTAATTCTGCAATTGAAGAGATGGTAAAACAAGATTCTGATTCGCCGATTATATTGGAAGCATTCACTGAAAAACACGAAGATATAAATGCATTCCGTTCTATATTAGAGCCTTATCAATCAAAAGAAAAAGAAACTATAAAGCAAAAAATCTGGCATAATATTCCGGAAGGTATGGCTAAGGATGTGATTAGAGGGCTTATTAAGAAAGGACAGTAATGAAATCATTATTAATGAAATTATTAAAAAAAGTTGTACCTGAAAGAATAAAAAAATATTATAGAGTACAAGCTGTGTATTCCGCTACAAAAGAATATACAATAGTTGTTTCCAATGAACCTAAATTAAAAGGAAAAACAGCAGTTGTAACTGGCGGTAATGGCGCAATAGGCAGAGCAGTTTGCTTTAAACTGGCTGCTGAAGGTGCAAAAGTTTATGTATCAGGAAGAAATTCTGAGAAAGTTAATAATGTTGTTGAAGAAATCCGTTCAAAAGGCTTATTAGCAGAACCTATGATTATGGATGTATCTGATGCCAACTCTATTGAAAATGCTTTTAATACAACTTTTGAAAATGAAAAATTGGATATTCTTATAAATAATGCTGGAGGAGGACCAAGAGAATTTGCAACAACCGTTGATAATCAATCTATCAGAATTATTGATAATATTCTCAATACAAATTTGCGTGGTACGATTTTATGCACTAGAAAAGCTCTGCAAAATATGCTAAAGAATAAATTAGAAGGAAAAATAATTATAATATCTAGCGTCGTGGGTATGCAAGGTTTAAAAAAGTATTCTGAATATGCAGCAGCAAAAGCAGGTGATATTGGTTTTATGAAATCAGCGGCTCTTGAATATGGCGAGTATGGTATAAATATTAATTGCATTAGTCCTGGATATGTTCAGCGTGGGAATTTAACAGAAAAAGATATAAAAAATAATGATAAGAAGAAGTGTCTTAATCGACTTGGAACATTAGAAGATGTTGCAAATGCAATTTTTTTCCTAGTAAGTGATGATGCTAAATATATTACCGGACAAAACCTTTGTGTCGATGGTGGCAGAACACTGGGCTTATATGGTGACACTCACTAAAAATTAAGTTTAACAAAGGCTATTATTATATTTTACACCTAAATTTTTGCTTTAACTCGGTCTATAAGTTTTTGGACGCTGTCTTTTTCTTCGTCAGGAATATCAAAATCCAAATAATTTTCAAAGTATTCGATTGCGTCTTCATAATCTTCTCTTGCAAGGAACAATATACCAACCTTTTTGTACGCAAGAGTAAACTTATCATTTACAGCTATTGCCTTTAAATAATTTGAGATAGCTTTATCTATCTGGTTATTAGCTTCATAAGCCTGAGCCAGAGCGTAATACAAAAGTTCGTTATTCTGGTTTTGCTCATAAGCGATTACATTCTCAAAATTGTCAATCGCAGTTTCATAATCACCGAGTTCAAAATAAACATGACCTAAATCATAATAAGCATCATAGTTTTCAGGTTCACCATCCAAAACTCTTTCAAGTTCAACAATCGCATCATCCCATCTCTGATCTTCTATATAAACTCTTGCAAGCAGATGTGCAATCGTCAGGTTGTCCTGAAGTTCATAACTTCCTCTCTGCAAAGTACCTACAGCCGAAGCCAAATCACCATGTTTATAATATAAATCAGAAAGATTTATATAAGCCTGAGCAAGTTCAGGATCAAGTTCAATCGCTCTAACATAGCATTTTTCAGAGTGTTCAAAGTCGCCCTCGCAAGAATATGCCACGCCCATATTGTTATAAACATCAGCATTATCTGGTTCTGTTTCCAAAACAGAACTGAATGCGTCAATTGATTCTTTATATTTACCGTCTTTAAAAAGACTCATTGCCTTATCAATTTTTTCAGACATTACAAATCACCATCTTTCGTATCTACATTGTGAATAATTGTTTTTACGTTCCCTGATGCTTCAAAATCTTTCGGATTCATTGTCATCTTAATTTTATCTGCAATAATTTCTTTTTCCTGCTGAATAATTTTTGAACGGCCTACAAAATATGCTTCGTTTGGTTTATTTGTCTTTTTATCCGGGAATACGCTAACTTTCGGACCTTGTGCAAAATAATCATCATACCAGATTTTTACATGACCACTGCCGACATAAGAGTTTTGTTTTTTGCTGTATTGCTGATAATCTGAGTGAATTGTAAGTTTTTTCCCGTCATCAGATATTGCTATTGTTTTTGTGTTACCGGTAACACTCATTTCTTCTGTTACAGGATTATAAACAAAATGATGTCCCTCTGATTCGTTTTGTTCCTGTTTAACTCTTGCATTACCTATTAAGTCTATTTTCCTTACACCACCTTTTTCATCAGCGATAATAACGGCTTTATCGGAATAAGTATCAATATCCTTGTATTTCATTGTTACAGAGCCTGTAGCAACCATAACGCTGCTTGTTGTATCGTACTCCTGAACATCAGCATTAATAATAATGATAGGTGTATTTCCCTCTGTAATTACAGATTGAGCTTCGCCTTCTGCTCTTACAATTTTATTAATCAAAGAAACCTGCAAGATGTTTGATTTTACTTCTCTTTTCTTATTTCCGTTAATCTCAACCGCAAATGGTTTGTTATAAAAAGTTGCAGTATCAAGTTTGTTATTTCTTCTTACAGTAATGTCTGCCGTATCACTCTGAACGGTCAGATTATCGAGTTTAACCTTAACGCCGCCATCAAGTTTAATTTTATGTTCGGAATCAGAAAATTTTTGTGTTTTTGATTCTATTTCCAAATCAGAAGCAATTACCCCGATTCCTGTTATCATTAATAATAAGATTATTAAGATCCTTTTCATTTTTATCTCCATTTTTATTATTTCTTATTTTTTATCTTTATTTTCAAATATTTCTGTATGGGCATTTCCTATGATTCTGAATCTTTCGTACCCAGGAGAAATTACGCCTTTTTTTGCAGTAGCTTTCATTTCGTTGTTTTTCTTAATTATAACGTGCCCATCTGCAACTGTTTCTTTGTCGCTTCCCGACCAGGTTAATTTGTCAGTATTAAGGGAAACACCGTCTTTTAAAACTATATAAGTATTGTCATACAAAACAATAACACCAGTTTTCTCGTCATAAGTACCCTTCGAAGATTGAAAACTCATTGCAACTTCGTTATTCTGATAGAAATTACCTATAACATTATATAATGTTGCAACGCTGTGATCGTTACTATAGTGACCTGTTTCTCCATATATTTCAAAATATTTTTTGCCTTCTTTTGTTTCAGTAATAATTATACCAAGTGCGTCAACTTTTTGTTCATCTTGTTTACCATTGATTTGTGTACGATTAAAATTACCTGTAATAACTCCTGCAGATATAAATGCCCAAGCCATTACAAAAACAAATATGAAAATTAAAGAAATATATATTTTTTTTCTTCTGTCAAGCTCCTTAAAACGGAAAAACAGATTTTTCAAATATTTTTTTACTTTTTTCATAGGAATATTTTAACACATAATTATACAATACACCAATTTGTATAATTTGATGTGTTAACAATCTTGTTAACTTCTATTTTCTTTCTATCTTTGATTGCGAGGCAAAGATAGAAAGAAAACAGAAGCAAAAAGAAAGACAGAAACACGCGATAAAACGGATAACCACAACGCACTTCGTGCGTAAAGATTAAATGGTTGGTTTGGCTATAGCCAAATCTAACTGCGTAGCTTTTGCAAGAACGGCAAATTCCCTCTCCTGCGGGAGAGGGTTAGGGTGAGGGTTAGTTATTTCGCGAACGTGCAGCTTTGCTGCAATAGTGAGCGATAGAGTGCAAGCTTTAGCTTGCAACATCAATTTAGTCCTATGCCCGTCAGGGCATTGTGGTTGGTTTTTAGTCGCGTGTTTTCTTTTTTCTTTTTTTGTACCTTTTTCTTTGTTCTTGCTTGTTTGTCGGCGCTAAACGTGTCTACTTTGTTTGCTTACGCAAACAAACTTCACACTTTGCCGACAAGCCGCTTTTACCTCGCAAATAAAAGAATAAAGAAAAAAGTACATATATCCAAGATTATTAACACATCAAATTATACATTTTGATGTGTTAAATCATATTACCTATTGACGAGAAAAATAAATAAAATGATAATATTTAATATGGAAACTATTTTAAATATAAAAAATCTTAATCTGTTTTTTGGTGAATATCAAGCTTTGTATGATATTAACTTGAACTTGAAAAAAGGTTCTATGCACGCCCTTGTCGGTGAATCCGGATGCGGAAAAACTATGACTGCAATGTCTGTTATGCGTTTGCTTCCAAAGTCAGCATCAATTAAAAGCGGAGAGATTATTTTTAATAACGATAACCTTTTGTACTACAAAGAAAAACAAATGCGAGAACTCAGAGGGAATAAAATTGCACTTATTCCGCAAGACCCTATGACTTCACTAAACCCTCTATATACAGTCGGAAATCAACTAATAGAATCCATTCGTTCACACTCAAAAGTTTCTCATCATCAGGCAAGAAGAAAAGCAAGAGAAGTTTTGGATTTGGTAAAAATACCAAATATTGAGTGTAAAATGGATTTTTACCCGCACGAATTTTCAGGCGGGATGAAACAAAGAATTATAATTGCAATGGCGCTTGCAACTAATGCAGAACTTATTATTGCAGACGAGCCTACAACTGCTTTAGATGTTACTATTCAAAAACAAATAATGGAGCTGATTAGCGAAATAAAAAAAGATTACGGAACAACTATTTTATTAATTTCGCACGACTTAGCTCTTGTAAGCAACTACGCAGATTACATTTCAGTAATGTATTCAGGTCATATTGTAGAAGAAGCTCCATCAAATATTTTCTTCAAAAAACCGCTTCATCCGTATTCAAATGCTCTGATTAATTCACTCCCAACAAGAAATCAATTGCTTAAACTGAAAACGATTGAAGGCTCACCTCCAAGCATTCAGGAACATATTACAGGCTGCAAATTCCATCCGAGATGCGATTTCTGTAACTCAAACATTTGCACACAACAAATACCTCAACTTAGAGAAAAAGAACAAAATCATTTTTCTGCCTGCCTGATAAAATAAATATAATTCATAAGCATGATTAAAAATATTCAAAATTTGTTATAATGTTAACAGATGAGGTTTTGTTGTATGAAAAAAATTTTGTCATTCATAATTCTGCTAATGTTTGTATGTGTTTGCACAACTGCATGTAAGCAAAATACAAATAAGCCAAATCTTATACAGTCAAAACGCCGATTTGCAAGTTACTTGGAACAACAAGAACCGTCTGACCCTAACAGAATTGATATTTCTGATGGACCAAAACTAAAATATGAAGCGAATTTTGGTCCAAAGAGCCTTGATTTTGATATAAAAATTGTCGATCCGTACTAAAATGAGCCAACAATATTCCGAAGAACTTAACAATAGAAAATTCGTAGGCAGATTAATTTATTCTGTGCTTACTGAACGCCGTTGTGTGCGTGAAGCTCTAAAACTTTTTCCCGATTCAAGGGATAAAAATATTGAATGTGCATACCACGCACTCGTTCACTATGAAGCTGATGAAGATTTGAGGTATCACGATTTTGAATACAAAGAAGAACAAAATGATTATCTGGAATTCATAGCTGAGACCCTTTGTGCAGGAAAAGAGTTACCAAGAAACATAATTGCAGATTATGAAGATTATTATAAAGGTATAGCAACTCCTTGGGCTAAAGGTATAAAAGGCTTTTTTAAAGAATTTTGGCGATTTATTAATGTATCATAATTCTATTTCATTCAATTTTTGATAAATCGCAGAAAGGCAGACATACAAAATGTCACTTGGTTTTGGTGCAATATTTTTGCTCAAATCAGGCATTATAAAATTAAATTTAAACCCTGTATTATACAAAATTCCGTTATTTTCAATCAATTCAGAATTTATAAACCCAACAAAATTAGCCTTTTCTTCAAGAAACATAGCTTCCAGTTTTTTTGAATAATCTTTCAAAAGTTCTCTGTTTATATTATCGTTTGGGAATGTTAAAAGATGTTTTCCGTCAAAAACAGAAATAACAACTTGCTTTTCGCCATGCAAATATTCTTCTAAAAATACGGTTTTTGATATCTCAGGAGAAGTTTTAAATATACCTTCTTTTATACTAATTATATCCTGCAAAGAATTTGCTATTTTCAAAACCCCATCACCTTTAACCAAAATCGGGAATGCTTCAGGCAAATTAATAACCGGCGGAACATCAATATTATATTTTTGTAGCAAAGTTCTTGCATACTTATGTGATAATCCTAAATTGGTCCAGTCGGTTGTCGGGGCGAAACAGTTAACGTAATTCTTTTTCATTACGTTTGCAATCCCCTCCATTACCCACTTTTCTTCCTCAACCAGAACAACATCAATCTGCAAAGCCCTACATTTTTGAGCAAGCTCTTTAAAAGTATTAAAGTTTAAAGAAATTACAACATCAACCTCTTCCTTTGAAGTCGAATACAGTTTATTCAAATACCCAGACTGTCTGAAAGTATCAACATACTTACTCTTTTTTTGCGTAACTATTAAAACGTTTAGTGACTGCATCCGCTGCATCCTCCACAATTCCCGCTGCAACTTTTATTCAGCAAAGCTCGAACCTCAAAAGGCTCATTGTTTAAAACCTTTTGAATAACTAGCGGAAAAAGCGTTTGTTCAATATAATCAAGTTCCTGCACTAATTCGTCATAATGTGTATTGTTATTTATAAAAACAGGATACTGGGCAATAATTTTTTTGGATTTTGTATAATAAATTGTTATTCCGGTAACTTTTACTCCTGCTAGAATTGCATCTTTAACAGGTTCTTCTGAATTAAAAGCCGGAAGCAACGCGTGGTGACAAGCAAGTGCCTCTCCATCATAATTACTGCCAAGATTAACAACCAAATCATACCCACCCATGCCTAAAAGCTCTGTCATACTATCGACAACATAATCCGCCAACTGATACTTTATTGCATCAATTATCGGCGAATGTTCTCTATATAGGATTGCAACTTTTTTCATACAAAGATTATAGCATATATAATGCTATCAGCATAAAACCTCACCAAAATATGGCAATACAAAATGGCTAACAAGTTCACAAGGAGTATATATTAAATTTACCCCTTTACCCATTTACCCCTTTATCCCTAGAATTGTTCTAAAAATCTCTTGTCGTTATTAAAGAACAATCTGATGTCATCAATCGCATATTTAAGCATAGCAAGTCTTTCAACTCCCATACCGAATGCAAAACCTGTATATACATCAGGGTCAATGCCAACACCTTTTAATACATTTGTATCAACCATACCGCAACCAAGAACTTCCAGCCAGCCTGTTCCGGAACAAGTACGACATCCTTTACCCTGACACATAATACATTGAACATCAACTTCTGCTGATGGTTCAGTGAATGGGAAGAAGCTGCTTCTGAATCTTGTAGGACGAGCAGAACCAAAATATAGTCTGATAAACTCGTTTAAAACACCTTTTAAATCACCAAATGTAATGTTTTTATCCACATATAAACCCTCAATTTGGTGGAAGAAGTTATTTTTTCTTGCGTTTATATTTTCATTTCTGTAAACTCTGCCCGGGGCAATAACTTTAATCGGCGGTTTTTGATTTTCCATAACATGGATTTGAGCGCCTGAAGTTTGGCTTCTTAAAACAACGCCTGCAAAGTCTTTTACATAGAACGTGTCCTGAACGTCACGAGCAGGGTGATCTTTCGGAACATTCAACATATCAAAGTTATAGTATTCAGTTTCAACTTCGGGAGATAATTCTGGTGCAACAACAGAAAAACCTAAATTCTGAAATATTGATACAATCTCATCGGTTGTTGATGTAAGCGGATGAACTTTTCCCTGTGGAACATATTTCCCACTCAAAGTTATATCAATTCTGTCTTTCTGCAATCTCTCATTCATTTCTTTTTGGTAGAAAGCATCATGTTTTTCTTTCAAAAGATTTTCCAATTCTTCTGTTATTTGATTGGCAAATGCGCCAACAGTTCTTTTTTCTTCATCAGATAAATCTTTAAGTCCTTTTTTGATTGAATTAAATTCACCTTTTCTGCTTAAATATTTAAGTCTTATGTCATCAATTTCCGCAATAGAAACGGCTTTTGAAATGTCTGATTTTGCTGAGTTATAAATATTTTCTAATTGTGCTTTCATGTTTTTATTTTCTCCCTTACCCTTGATAATACCCCGAACAGGGGTAAATGTAAACAGGGTGGGGTAAATATAAAGGGGGAAATATAAGGGGGGAAAAAATCACTTACATAAAAAAAGACAAACAATCAATATTCGGTTGATTGTCTTTTTATACACTTCACACATAAAAGCTAGTCTGTTGCTTTACCTCGATCAAGTTCTTTTCCTGACGAATCATATTTAATGTAAGTTCTTTGTCCGGAATCATCTATATTATATTTACGATAATGTTTAACCTTACCTTCAGAATCTCTAACAACCTTTTTTGTACAATTTCCTTCCGTATCATATTCGTAATCTATATACTCAAATACTTTGCCTTCTGAATTCCTTGAAATTTCACGTTTTTTATAACCGTTTTGGTAATATTCATAATCATCTTGACCTATATATTTACCTTCGGAATCCGTACTTATAATACTGGATACAAATCCATTTTTATTATATTTGTATTCATCACGATTTTGAACCTTTCCATCTTTATCGTAGGTAATTTCTTGTACAACACCTTTTCGGCTGTATTTATATGTTGTATATTCAACTACATTACCGTCTTTATCTCGTTTAATTTCTTTGGTTTTTCTGCCTTTTCTGTCATATTCGTATTCATAATAATCTCGTATTTCATTGTTATATAATGTTACTGACATAGTTACATTGTCTTTTTTATCATGCTCAAAGTATTGTTGTAGCATTACTTTTCCTTCTGCATCTCGTAATACAGAAATTGTAGTATTTGCACTGTCTCCTTTTGTTACATCAAGAACCTGTGTAACTTTTCCATCAGCACCTCGTCCAATATCTTTAATCACGTTACCTTTTGCATCACGGACTTTTTTAATACGTCCTTGTTCATCATATTCCGTAGTTGTACCATCTTCATTTGTAATTGTTTGTCTTGCTTTTAATTCATCAGCAGTATTCAAAGCTTGTATTTCTTCTGCAGTCATTTCTTTCGGTTTTTCAATTACCGGTGCAGGCATTGCTTGCGGATGTTTTTTATCATTTTTAACTTTTTCATTTTTTGCCGGTGACGCATCTGCCGGAGGATTTTCATCTGCTACAGGCGGATTTGGATCATTTTCACTAACTATGGGGGTAGGAGTTGAATCGTCTGTTTCGGGAGCAGTCGGATCTTGGGTCGGAACATCGGAATCATCCCCAGGATTAGTTACAGGAGCTTGAGTTGGGTCGTCCGTTTCAGAAGCCGGAGAATCATCTCCTTCGGGTTCAAGACCGACTAACTGCAAAATTTTATTCCAAGTAGAACGAGCTATTTCTATATAATCATCAACCTCGGTGGGGATTTTCCATTGTTCGAATGTATGCCATAAATCTCCAATATTATCTTCTTCGTTACTATCTTTATGGTGTAAAATACTTATTTCATTTTCAGACTCACTTTGTGTTTCTGTCGCAAAAAAACCTTGAACTTGTGACCATATACTTGTTCTTACTACTCCATTATTATTCTCAGCACCTTCGTCAACAAGCTTTTTTTGTATAGCTTGAGTAATACCTTGACCTGATTCAATATTAATACGTATTTTGTCGCCCATAAACATACTCTCCGTTTTATATCACTCAATATTTGGTATTACGGCATTTTTTAGAAAAACTTTAATTTTTTTATGATTTTGTAACAAAAAATTTACAAAATCCTCTTTTTGAATGATGTCAACTTCAAGATTAAGTTTTATTCTGATATGTGAGGGATAGTGTGACCTCATCACTTGGGAGAGATGAAAAAGATGTTAAATACGGTTATCAGAGAACCAGAAATTTCAACTTCTATTACCAAAAACTGGACTACTCAAGCAATTGAATGTTACAAACTTAACGGGAATTGTGCTGAATGTTCTATTAAACAGGCTCACTACACATTTGATTGTCAAATGCCAAAAGTAGTAGAAATCTTAAAGCTATTAAACGGCGAACCTGAAGTTGAAGAATAATTTTTTAAATATATAAATTACTAAATCTGCGGGGTTGAACTCTGTGGACAATGCTTTTATATATTTATCTTATCTAACCCTCTGCAAGAACTATCGTAAAATCACTTCCCACAGAGAAGTTTTCAGTCGGATCATATACAAACTGGATTTTATTAATTTCAGGAATTTTTTTCTGAAGCCAGTTATAAAATTCTACGGAAACCTGATTTTTATTAGCAACAAAACGAGTGTGAGAAAGATGGGTAATCTTCAGCATATTAACTTCGTACCCCAAATCCTTTAATCTGTCCTGAATAATCATTGCTTCATTTTCTTTTAGTGGTGAATACATTATTCCGGCTTTAAATGTAGAATAATCCGACTCTTGTTTGTCGCGATAAATCATTCTGTCAATAACTTCCTGAGTTTTCTTAGGATCCAGAATCCAATAGCTGATATATCCCTTTTGGTTCGGAGCACCGGGAAGAGTTGCTATTTCTATTTTATTTTCGTCTACACCTTTTACAAAACCTGCATACTGTGATAATTCATAAAAACTCATATCTGTTTTAATATAAGTCTTACAAACATTCAAAACTTCAGGAATTCTTGCAAGAGTATCAACTGATTTTAGTTTTTCAAACAGACTTCTTAAAAACCATTGCTGACGTTGTGTTCTTCCAATATCACCCAAGCCGTCTTTACGATATCTTAAGTATCCTACAGCCTGTTTCCCGTTTAAAACAGTATTTCCTTTATTTAAATCAATATGAAGATGTCCCGCCCAATCATGATATTTCATTGGCTTTTCTACATAAATAGGAACACCGCCCAACGCATCAACAATTTTTTCAACTGCTTCATCGTGAACGATAATATATTTATCAATTCTTATCCCAAAAGTTTCTTTTAATGTCTTTTTAACAAGATTAACTCCGCCAAGAGCGTGAGCTGAGTTTATTTTGGCCACTCCATGGTTATCAGGAAGATAAACTTTGCTGTCACGAGGAACTGAAACAGCTTTGATTGTTTTTGTTTTAGGATCAACATTAACAATCATTATCGTATCAGAACGTGTTCCTTCCCAAATATCAGTTCCTGCACCATTAGAATCAACGCCTAATATCAAGATGTTTTGTTTTCTTGGAGCAAATGGAACAACAAAATCTTTTTTCTTTCTTGAAAATTTAAAGAAACCATTTGAAGCATCGGCATTTTCTACAGAAATTTTATTCAAAATATTAGTATTTTCAACCATAATTACAGTTACAATAACTGCCATTAAAACGGCAAGAACAAAAGCAAACAATACTTTTGCAAAATTGGAAGTACCTTGTCTTTCTTTTCTTATCTGATTTAAAAATGCTTTATATTCTTCTTGTTGATAATTATTAGCCAGTTTCATTTATTTTCTCTCATTAATTTAGATTATATTTTAAGCATATTTTAAAATCAAATATAATACCAAAACAAAATATATAATTGGGTATAATGCACCTGATTATATATTTTGATGTAAATAATTCTGAAATCTTTATTATTTTATTTAATAAACTTCATTTTCTTCTTCTCTTTGTTTCGGAGGCAAAGCGGATTGTCGGCAGAGTGCGAAGTTTGTTTGCGTAAGCAAACAACGTAGGCACGTTTAATG
>CADBUY010000011.1 GCA_902797965.1 uncultured bacterium | reverse complement strand
GGTGAGGTGTCAACCCACGTTTATTTAATTTTCAATACCCTTGAGCTTGCTTTCCAAGCTTATTTTTTTAAATATCGGGATGACAAGATTCGAACTTGCGACCCCCGCGACCCGAACACGGTGCGCTACCAAACTGCGCTACATCCCGATAGATTTATTTAATTTTCATTTAGTAGCGCACCTACGGTGCTACCTCTCCTCGAACGTGACATTTAGTCACCTTCTCGTCGGCACAGTCAAACTGCGCTACATCCCGATAAACCTGCTTCATCCTCTCCTTGAGGAGAGGGTAGGTGAGGTGTCAACCCACGTTTATTTAATTTTCAATACCCTTGAGCTTGCTTTGAACCAAACTGCTTCCTCTCGAAAAACGAGACTTTTAGTCACCTTTTTCTCGACAAAGTACCACGATCTAGTTATTAAAATCTATACTTACTATATAACACTCAAATATTAAAATCAATGAAAATAAAAAACGAAAATATGCTTAGTTATTTTTTTCTAAATAATATTCAGGTGATGGTCTTTCCCATATCATATTTTGTTTTATTATTCTTGCAGGATTTCCCGCAAGAATACAATTGTTTCTATCAAATTTTTTATTTACTAGAGATGACATACCAATGATACAACCATCTCCTACTTTGCTTCCTTTTAATATTCTTGTATGTGCTCCCAACCAAACGTGTTTACCAATTACAACATTTTCTCCTCCGTTTATAGGTCTATTGTTATTATCATTAAATATCGCATGTCCATCTCCACTCCAGATTTCAACATCATAAGAAAACATACAATCATCTCCAATCTCAATAGAACAATCATTTCCGTATAAAAAGAATTTCGCATTGCAGGCGGTTACATTTTTTCCTATATAGAATTTATTATTGTTTCCTCTTATAATTAAATGTGCTTCGTGATAGGATGCGCTTTCATCTATTTCAATTATATTATTTATGCCATATATTTCGATTTTTAATCCATTATTTATAAACTTTCTTTTCTTTTTTGTGGATTTAGTAACTAGATAAAATATATTATTTTTAGGGCATTTCTGTCCAATGAGATATCTTTTCCTTATATGCTTTCTAGTTGTACTTTTAGGAATTAAGCCGGTTATAAAAAGAATCATTATATTATTTAAAAATATAAAAAAATTCAATCATTTATCCTTTCGAAAGTTATTTTTTTAAATGAAAGTTGCATAACCCTCTGTAAAAATAATATCATAAATTTGCAAAAAATGAATACATATTGTATTCGAATATTAAATATATAATATGCAGGTAAAATAAAATACAATATTGGTGGTGACAATATGAGTGAATTTAAACCATTTAAGCAGGAAAAGAGTGTTATAAGCATAAGAATTGATAATGATATGCTTAAAATAATTGATGAGCAATCCGCTAAAACTGACATTAGCAGAAATGAATTTATTGTTCAATGCATCAATTTTGCAATTCAGAATTTGAATAATGATTAGTTATTTACTTTTATCATATTTACACATTAATTAAATTAGCGTGATTTATATTATATATCATTTTTTACATTTACTCCCAAAATTAACAAAAAAATAACATTCAATCCCATTTGTTATTTCTTTGTTAAAAAATTAAGATTTATCAAAAAATAGAGTAATAATAAAAGTGTTGAAAGAAAGTATTTAGTAAGGGCAGGGAAATATAAAAATCCCCTCACCCCAACCCTCTCCCGTAGGGCGAGGAAGGTGATGTTTATATTTCCCCTCCCAAGGAGGCATTTATGAAATTCTTAATTAAAAAAACACCTGACAGATTTATTCGTTCAGTAAACGATGAAATATCATCAATTTTAAACAGAAATTTTGACAGCTTCTTCCCTGAATATATCTACAACGAAGAAGCAGATTGCGACAAGCTGGCAATGCCTGTTGAGCTCCATGAGAAAGATAATGAATATTGTGTAAAAGCAGAACTTCCTGGAGTTAAGAAAGAAGATTTAGACATAGACATTGATAAAAACCACATTACAATCAATGCAAAGAAAGAGGAAGAAACTAACGAGGATACAAAGAGCTACAGAAAATCAGAATTCCGTTACGGTGAATTTTCAAGAACGGTTTATTTCCCTTCTGACATTGATATTGATAAGACTGATGCTCACCTTGAACACGGTATTTTAAAAATAGTTGCTCCTAAACTTGAAAAAGAAAGCGACAAAATTAAAAAGCTAACTATAAAATAGTAATCACTCAAAATTGTGTGTTAAGAGGCGGCTAAGTCCGTCTCTTTTTGTGCTAAAATGTTGTTATGGCTAAGTTTGATTTACATTTACATAGCAATAATTCGGACGGAAGCGATTCTGTCAAGGAATTAGTTGAAATTGTTATAAATTCAGGTATAACTGTTTTTGCCCTTACTGACCATGATACCGTATCAGGGGTAAATGAAGTTGAAAAATATTTATCAGAAGGAATTAATTTTATTAAAGGTGTCGAATTAACTTGTAAGGCTCGTGATATAAAATGTCACATTTTGGGATATAATATTAATCCTGATAGCAAAGAATTAACAGATTTAATCGAACTTGGGAAAAAACTTCGCCGTCAAAAACTGGAAACCAGAATTAAGTATCTGAAAGATGTTTGGAATATTGAATTGACCAAAGAAGAACTCGATTGGCTTTATTCAAGAAAGAGTGTAGTTAAAACCCATATTGCAAATATTCTTGTTAAGCGCGGTTTATCTGATAATAACGTAGATGCTATGAAAAAATATCTTGATGACTGCAAAACAGGTAACACAAGATTTGATGGCGAAGAAGCCATAAAAGTGATTGAGCAAGCAGGTGGTATTCCTGTTTGGGCGCATCCTTTGGGTGGAGAGGGAGAAAAACATTTATCAAAAGAGGAGTTTCTGCCCAAATTAAAAATCATGATAGATTGCGGCATTCAAGGTTTAGAATGTTATTATTCAAGATATTCTATATCAGAGATAGAATTTCTTGTTAAATGTGCTAATAAAAATAATCTTCTAATATCAGGAGGAAGCGACTGGCATGGAACAAATAAAACAGTTCCAATTGGCAGATTGAATACAGAGGATACTGGAATAGATTCAAACAAAATAACATTATTAAATGCTTTGTTCGGATAGTCTTTTCAACTTATGATGTTTTAAAAAAGGCGATTTTGCATTTTGCAAAATCGCCTAAATCTTAATTTAAGTAATTATTAATTACTTATCGTCTAAAGCTGCAACGCCAGGTAATACTTTACCTTCTATGAATTCTAATGACGCGCCGCCGCCTGTCGAAACGTGAGTGAAGTCTTCTGCTTTAAAGAATTTCTTAGCTGCAGAAACTGAGTCACCACCACCGATAACAGAAGTTGCACCATTTTTTGTTGCTTCAACAACTGCTGCAAGAACTGCTTTAGTACCTTCTGCAAATTTAGGATTTTCGAAAGCACCAACAGGGCCGTTCATCAAAATTGTTTTTGAAGATTTGATAACATCAGCGAATGCTTTTCTTGATTCTTCACCGGCATCAACGCCTTCAAATCCGTCAGGAATTTCATTAATCTTAACGAATTTGTTTGTTCCGTTTCCTGAGAAGTCATCTGTAACTAAAACATCAGTTGCCATGACTAACTTAACGCCTTTTTCTTGAGCTTTCTTTTCAATAGCTTTAGCAACATCCAATTGATCATCTTCACAAATGGAGTTTCCTATTTTGCCGCCGTTTGCTTTAACGAAAGTATAAGCCATGCCGCCGCCAATAATCATGTTATCAACTTTGTCTAACAAGTTTTCTAAAACGCCGATTTTAGAAGAAACTTTAGCACCACCAACGATAGCTGTAAATGGTCTTGTAGGATTATCAAGAGCTTGAGATAAGCATCTGATTTCTTTTTCCATCAATAAACCGGAAACAGCAGGTTTAAGAATTTTAGCCAATTTAGCTGTTGAAGTATGGTTTCTGTGAGCTGCGCCGAATGCGTCATTAACATAGAAATCGCCAAGTTTAGCTAATTGTTCAGCGAATGTCATATCGTCATCTTTAGCTTCTTCAGCTTTGTAGTAACGGATATTTTCCAATAAAGCGATTTGACCGTCAGTAAGTTTTTCAACATAAGGAGCTGCTTCTTCTACTGATGGAATAAATATGATTTCTTCGCCAAAAACTTTAGCCATATATTTAGCAACAGGCTCTAAAGTAAATTCAGGATTCTTTTCTCCTTTAGGTCTGCCCAAGTGAGCCATAAGAATAATCTTAGCTCCTCTTTCTTTTAAATAGTTAACAGTAGGAACGATAGCTTGAATTCTTGTATCGTCTGTTACATTTTTGTTTTCATCTAAAGGTACGTTGATATCAACACGAACTAATGCTCTTTTACCTTTGATGTCACCTAAATCTTTGATTGATTTTTTCATGGTAAATTTTCCTTTCTTTATAAAAATTCTCCCTTATTAGCATGAATATTATAAATTAAACATGAAATTATGAATACTTTTTATATTTTATTGGCAAAGTAATGCATTATTTTATATAAATTGATGTATTAATTTTTATTTAATAAATCTTAACAATTCTTTTTACAATAAGCAATTTCGCAGACTAAAAAAACTTTATATATATGTGTAGAATTTAAAAGGTGTTTTAGTATGGCGGTGAATCCATATACATTAAATCATTTATACCAAAATGGCATATTGGATTATGTTCCTACGGATTTGATGATGGGAACTCCTGTCGGAAGCGTACTTACTCCGATGAGCAATCCATATATGAATATGGCTCAGCAAGGTGCGTTATACCAAAATCATGGTACGGCAACCGACTCTTTCCATACATCATACACCCCTGCATACACCCCTAATGATTACCAAAGCGTAAGCTCTTCAGCAAATTCTTATGTTGGTCTAAATCATTCTAATGGATACAATAACGGAATGTATCAAGCAGGAGTTCAAACCAATTTTTCAAATCCTTTTTATGGATACAATGGCAGTATAAACAGAACGGGCATTGAAAATGCAGGTAACATCGGTGAAAGACCTGTGGATTCTAATAAAATAGATGCTTACAACGATTTATCTAATTTAAGCAACAATATCAACAGTGGTGTAAATAAAATCTCAAACACGATAAGTAACACTCCTAAACTTATTCTTGGAGTCATTGCAGGAACTATTGGATTAATTGGTATTGCATCATTATTCAAGAGAGGTAAAAAACCGCCAAAAACCACTACTAATAATATAAGTTTTTGGTCTAAACTAAATCCTGTAAGTTGGTTTAAAAAGAAATAATAATATATTAAATAACCTTATTAAAATACCTTATTAAATTTTTAACGCTCTTTTCTTCAGAGCGTTTTTTTTTGTTAAAAATTGCAGTATAAATTCGCCAATCTTTTGTTGCAATTGCTATTTTTTTGATTACAGTATTATGCTATTGCAAGATGTACTTCATGTTTTATTATCCTGATAACTTTATTGTAAAATAGACCAACATTTTTTACTGTAAGACGCTTTTAGCAAGACTACGCAAACAACAATAGAAAGAAGTTCAGTATGACAATACACTAATAATACACACTACAGCAGAAGACAAACCCTCATTCTGAGGATTTGTCTTAATTCCCCTGCCATCCGAGTAACTTTACTTAATCTGTCTTCCCTGCATGTCAAAAACTGTACCGTCAGGATTGAAGATTAAGACAGCTCCATTTACCACTCGCTTTATCGGTTTTTGTGGTTTCTCCTCCGTCTTTGCTTCTTCAATTCCTGTCGGATCCAGTTCTTGGTGCTTACTTATTAGCGCCTCTTCAAAAGCCTTATACATAACTCCGCTTTGTATTTTTGCTAATCCTTCTTCTGTAATTCCATCATATTCAAAATCGGATATTACATACATATCGCCGGTAGATTTCATAGTTTCATCAAGTTTGCGCTCACCAATATCCCAGTTTGTTGTATGCGCTTCATTGATAGTTGTTTCCAACATTTCCGCAGCGTATGCCTTTGCCCTTGCATAAACAGCTCTGTCTTCGCTGCTCATTGCTGCAACATCTGCTAATGTTGTATATTTAAATGTTTCCAGCTGTGATGCGTATTTTGAAGCAAATTCTTCATAACTCATACCAAGGCGTCTTTGAGCAATCTCATCAACGTCATATTTTTTCTTTTCTGGCGTAGTATGTTCTGTTTCACCGTTAGCTTCTTCAATAATATATTCTAATTTATTACGAAGCTCATGTAATGATTCCATATCTCTTGTTGTAACTTCTCTAAGTTCATTCAGGTCAAAGTTCATAAGTCTTGTATCAATATACGGATAAAATCTGTAATGCCATCTTGGCACTATCATTATATCGTTATAGGCTGCACATTCCTGAAAAGCCTCATTAATAGACTTTTCCATTTTGTATAATCTTGTGCTCAAGTTATTATATGTGTCATTTGTAACTTGATAACGCTGAGAAGAACTCATTTTTGTGTTGTAGTATTCAGCGGCTCTGTCAAAATCCGGATTATTACTGCGGGGTGCAGAAGCACCTTTTGCAGCTGCTCTCGTTTGGGATGAAATTGATACACCAAGCAGTTCGGATAGCTCTTCTTTTTCAATATTACCTGCCTTTGCTGCTCGTGCAAACTCAAAAATTTCCTGACCCTGTAATCCTTTTACGCCGTCTTTGTCAACTTTTTGTGCAATTTCTTTTGCTGCTGCGTTTGTCCAAGCAGAATAATCTATTCTGTCTATTCCTGTCATAATTTTATCCCTGTAATTTTCCTCGATATATAAATATAAAGTATTTATGTTTTAGGAAATTGCTATGAGAAAATAAATTTTGTTACAAAATGTGAACATCTTTGTATATCGTAAGTAAATAATATGAAATTACAGGGTAATGTTTTTCAGATGTTCAATTTTAATCTCAGGTTTAATAAGAACTGATATTGCATCAATTCTGTATTTTTTGTATTGAGGATTTTTCTGAAGATATAAAAATAAACCCTGCTTAATATGATTATATTTACCCCTCGTAATTGCTTCCATCGGATGACCGCAAATATCTGTTTTTCTGGTTTTTACTTCAACAAAAACAAGCGTATCTTTTTCCTGTGCAATAATATCAATCTCACAAAGTCTTGAGAAGCGTTTATTTGTTTCAATAATTTTATAACCTTGTTTTTCTAAATATTTTGTGGCAATTTCTTCACCATTTCTACCGATAGAGATATTTGACATTACGGTTTAACCTCTTTTATGCCTGAAATATAGTACAGATAAGAACCACGTTCTTGTTTTGAATATAAAACATTTTGGTGTGCTATCCAATCAAGTGTCGGAGCCAATTGCGGAGTAAAAGGATATTCTTTGATTAGATAAAACCAATAATTTTTATTTTTATCTAAGTTGTTATAATAGTTGAAATATATTTCTCTTGCATTATCAATAGTATTTTTTTTATTTTCTAACATATTCCAATTTTGTATAAAGTTATGTTGAATAGCATAGAATGTGTAACTATACATTGAGGCATTAGTTGTTACAATTTTATCTGTTGTATGATTAAATCTTTTAATCATATCCTGCATTAAACTTTTAGGGGCATAGTTTCTAAAAGTAGTAATAATATTATTTTCCATATATATATATTTAGGCATAAAATGTGCTTGTAAGCTAACAATAAATATTATATATACAATAAAAACATAAATTCTTTTTCCATATTGAAAATCAGTAGTTTTTACAAATGCCATAATCAAAACGGGCAGTAAATATAACGCAGTTCTACCTAAAGCAATCGGGTACAATCCAATATATGATGCAAATATTGATAGTAATAATATGCTTAACAAATATATATTCATTATTTTTCGTTCATTTTTGTTAAAGACAGTACGAATAGCAAATATAATTAAAAGTATAAAAGAGAATAATGTATATGTATTAGGGCGAAATAAAAATTTTAATGTAGCAGTTATCGTTGTAATTATTCCGGCAGAAAAAATTCCGTTCCAAAATTCTTTGTAATCATGCATTTGCAAAATTTTAGTCGGCAAAAGATTGAAAAAATAATATAATCCAAAAACTAAAGCAAAAGGAATAAGAATCGCTGCAAATTTCTTATAGAATAATTTATCTTTATAATGCTTATAAATATTTACTAAAAAAAATGTACCAATGAAAAATAAGGATGGTAACGCTGTAAGCATAAAAATTATGATTGAAGTTGTAAAAACAAAAAGATGTTTTGCTTTTAATTCTAAAATATCAATTTTAGGGAAATAATATAAGCAAAGAAGTGCAATGAATACATCTAAAGAATAAGTTTTAAAAATAGAAGAAAAATAAATATTGTCGTAATTTACAACAAACAAAAATAAAGCGATAATCAGGGAAATTTTTTTATTTAAATATTCAGCACAAATTTTGTAGAATAACCCAATACTTGCTAATGAAAAAATGAATGGAATAAAGTGTAGAGCGTATTCATTATATTTTGTTATTTCGGCAATAATTTTAGATATAAAAACAAAAATAGGAGTTGATGAATAAGAACCCAACGGAAGAAACATCTGCCACAAAGACTTATCCATCATCCCTAGAGCAAGCCTGCATTCGTCATCTTCAAAAACATCACTTAGTATATACAATTTTGTTCTAATATAGATTCCAAAAATTAGAATTATCGCTAAAATTATATAATATGACCATCTTATAATTTTTTGTTTCATACTCCTTCTCATTCAATTTTTATGATACTACAAAATATATAAAACGTCTTATTTGTTAAAGGAAATTTCAGAATATAATTTTAGTACATCAAAAAGAGTATTTTTTTGGCAAAAATAAAAAATCTTGCTATAATAGAATTGGGTATTGATATTTCATTTTGGGGAATAGAAGAAATCGGAGAAAATTATGGCTGATAATGAACAATTAGATGGTGGTAGTGCTAATAAAGATCAAATGAAGTTTCTGATAATGACAATTGCTTCAATGGTCATTATGTTTGTTGTTTTTGCAGGTGTTAACTATGTTATTATGGAAAACATGATTACGCAAAAAATAAGTGCTCTTCAGACAAATAATGAAGAACTTGGTGAAGATGAAGATAGTGATGAGATTCAAAAGGGTATAATTGTTGATCTCGGTGATTTTATTCTTAACCTTTGTGACGAAAATGCAAAGAGATTCTTAAAGGTAAATGTTGCAATAGAAGTTACTAAAAAAGATACAGATTTTCCTGAACAGGATGCTAAAGGTGGCGGTGGACATGGTCATGGTGAAGCTGCTCCTGCTGATCCGATGGCAGCGATTCAGGCAGAGATGAACCAGTTTAAGCCTGCAATCAGAGATGCTGTTATTACAAATCTTTCCAGCAAGACATCTTCTGAACTTGCAACTGCAGCAGGAAAAGAACTTGCCAAAGAACAGATTACAAATGATATAAATTCAATATTAGGCGGTGAAAGAGAAGTCCTTAGAGTAAGCTTTGGACAATTCATTATACAGTAGGAAACAATGGTGGAAGAAGAACTTAAAAAAAACATAGAAGAAACTTTTGATGATGACTCGGAACATAAAACGTATAAATTATATAACTTCAGACGTCCCGATAAATTCTCAAAAGATAACCTTAGAGCCTTGAGAGATATTCACAGAGAGTTCTCTAAGGCAGTTTCGCTTGTTCTGAGCGGCTATCTTCGAATGAGAGTTGAAATTGAAGTTGTGTCTGTTGACCAATTAACTTATGAGGAATTTATTCGTTCAATGCCATCACCAATTAGCGTTGGTGTGTTTGAGTTTCAACCTCTTTCCGGTCAAATTCTTCTCGGTATCAGTTTTGAAGTTATTTCCTGCATTGTAAACAGAATGCTTGGTGGTGTTGGTATTACAGATCCGCAGACAAGGGAACTTACTGATATAGAAAAAGCGTTGGCTAAAAAAGTTATCAATATTATTCTTAAATCACTGGAAGATGCGTGGAATGCTATTGTCCCGGTTACCGGAAAATTCATCAGTTTAGATGATAACTACCAGTCAATACAGGTTGCAACAGCAGGTGAAATTGTTGCTTTGCTAACTTTTGAAGTCCAGATTTCAGGAAAACACTATGGTTTGTTTAGCTTGTGTTTCCCATATCCCGTACTTGAAACGGTTTTGACACACTTGAGTACTCAACACATTTTCCAGACAAAAGGTCTGGTTGCAACAAATGATGAAAGAATGAAAATGATATCAAAAATCAATCTGTCAACAGCAGATTTGAGAGTCCAGTTTGGTACATGCAGTATTACTCTTGATGACTTTTTGCAGCTATCAGAGGGCGATATTATTAAACTTGATAACAAAATTCAAGACGATTTAATTGTTAAAGTAAACGGCGAAAAGAAGTTTTTTGCACGTCCGGGAACTTTAAAAAACCAGATTTGTGTTAAAATAACAGATGTATATGATGAAATGCATGAGATTTTAAGAAATTATTTTTAGAGGGGGCTTATAAATGTTTGCTGATGATGAAGATAATATAAATGACAATTTGAACGAAGCGGGTTCAACAGGCAGTGTCTCGCAACCGTCAGAAAGTGCAGGAATGCCCACTTCTGCATCGCAGGCAGATGTTACTCCGTCTGAATCTCAGACTCCTTTACATGAGTTTGAGAACTTTGATGAGGCTGCGGCAGCACAAGAACCCGAACCAGAGCCTCAGCATGACCCAAATACTGTAACCGTTCAGCCTGTTCAGTTTGCATCTTTCGAGGATCTTGATCAAGTACAAGGCCCTCAAAACCAAAACTTAAACATATTACTTGATGTTAAACTTCAGCTTTCGGTTGAACTTGGTAAAACAGATTTGCCAATTAAAAAGGTTTTAGAACTTACCAAAGGTTCTATTGTTACCCTGAATAAAGCAGCAGGTGAACCTGTTGAACTCTATGCTAACGGAAAACTTATTGCTTATGGTGAAGTTGTAGTTATTGAAGATAACTTTGGGCTCAGAATTACTCACATTACCGACCCTGTTAAACGTCTAAACACCATTAACGGTGCTTCTAGAGAGGACTAGAGTAAATAAAAATGCGTAAGTTTACAGGTTGCGGTTGCTGCTCCAACAACATTTTATGATAACTATGGTAATCTGATTTTATTTTCTCACCATATTATTGTGTCTTTTTATTTTCACAATTATGAGATAAATAAAAAATTTTAAAATTAAACAAACTCTATGTCCTTATTTGACGCAAAGATATTTTAATATTTAAGTATCAAAGGAAATCACTTCACAAAAAGAAAGAGGTTAGTTATGGTACTTATTATTGTAATATTATCCTGTGTTTTAATGTATCGAATAAATAAAGCGCTCATAAGATTGGAATTTAAGCAGGAAGCTCTTTGCTATGATATTTATGTATTAAATAATCAGAGCATAAAAGAAGAGCAAACTTTTTTAAGAGAAGCAAGCGGAAAAATATAACTCCTGAGATTTTGCACAATATATTCCCAATAATAACTCCTTAATGTTTCGTTACATATACACTATCTAAAATATTTTTTTGATATAATCGGGATGTGAAGGGTTGGGTTGTAAAAAACAACCAAGGTTATTTGAAACTATAAAATGGTCAATATAAGATTGGGAGTATATTTTATGAAGAAGATTATCAGTGCATTACTGTCTTTTATGATTTTTGTAATGTATTCAGGCGCAGCTTTAGCTGTGACAAAAACAGGAAAAGGTGTAAAACTTGCTTCTAAGCCAGCACCACAGGCAGCGACAGTGCAGCAAACAGAAGCCTCAATAAAAGCAAAAAAGCAAGCTGTTGCAACTCAAAAAGCTGCACAACAGCAGATGCAGCAAATGGCGGTTCAGGCAAAGTCTATTCACTTAAAGCCTGCACCAAATGCAAAACCGATTGAACTTGCTTTCGTTTTTGACGGACCATCAGACAAGAACCAACAGGTTTTGGCTAAATTCCAGCAAACAATTAAAGTTCAATTGCTGCCTGATTATATAGCAAGTTTTCCTAAGGATTTAATCTTTACCGGTGACTGGACAGAAAAAGGAGCAAAAGCTGCTTCTGATAAAGCACTAGCATCCAGAGCAAGAATGGTAATATCTTTGGGTTATTTCTCAAGTAACTATTATGCTGATAAAAAAGATAAGAAAAAATATGTTGTAACTATTGATCAATATGGTTTAAGAGATTTTGGCAATCACTTCTTTAACCCTATTCAGCAAATGACATCAGATTTCACAACATTTAAAGTTTTAAATCCTGGTATCAAAAAGACTGCAATCTTAATGAACGAAACTTATTATAAGACAAGAAGCGACTGGAACACATTTATTGATAAAAAATTAAAAGAGAAAAAATGCGACTTGGCATTTGTTGTAGTTCCTGTTAATTCAAACATTTCAGCGTCTTTATCTAAAATGCCGAAAGATGTTGATTCCGTATTTGTTACACCTTTGTATAACTTATCGTCAGACCAAAGAAAAGAATTATATAAACAGTTAAATGCTAAAAAGCTACCATCATTTTCATCTGTCGGAAAAGAAGATGTAGAACTGGGTGCAATGTTAGGGGCATCTACTGCTGATGTCGATAAAAAACTTGCGGAAGCTACATCATTTAATATCCATGGCGTTCTTCACGGTCAGGCTGTAAAGAATGAAAAAATACCATTCTATGATGATAAAGTAATTTTCTATAACGCTGATACCGGTGAAGCACTTGGATATACTCCTGCATTACGTTTATTAAATAATTCAACGGTTATTTCCAATAAACCGAAAAAAACTTATGATTTGAACACTTTGATTACAGCATTAGATGATTCTAACTTGGATATGGTTAGAAAAAGATATCTTATTAATGCAGCAAGACGCTCTGTAGCAAGTGCTTATTTAAGATATCTGCCTACATTAAGACTTGATTTAGGTTATCAAACTTATAACAGCGGATTTGCAAATACTTATTCAGATGTTCCGACAAGTGTAGGTGCATTCACTGTTGCAATGGATCAAGTTCTTTATTCACCTGATTTGGTTACAAACATAATTGTAAAACATAAAAAACTAAAATTTGACAAGGCTGAGGCCGATTTAACAAAAGCTAATACTGAATATCATGTTGCAAACTTGTATATTGAAACATTGATGTTAGGTAATATGCTTAAAATTCAAGAAGAGTACGTTCAAGAAACAAGAGAAAATCTTGCAATTGCACGAGTTAGAGAAAAAACAGGCAAATGCGGATATGAAGAAGTTTTCCGTTGGGCGGGCGAAGTAAGTGAAGCAGAAAAGAAACTTCTATCTATGCAAGCTGATTACAAAAATTTGCAGGTTCAAATTAACAAATTGTTAAATAACAAAAACCAGAAAGAAGAACTTGCATTTAAACCGCTTACGGCAAATGACCCTGCTTTCTTTTCATCAGATTTGCATATTATTGATCACGTTCGTGACCCTAAGAAACTTGAACAATTTACGGAAATGTTAGTTCAGGAGGTTCAATATCTTTCACCTGAAACGACAAAACTTAAAGCAGCTATTGCAATGAAGAAAGCAGAAATGTCAAACTACGGACAAAAATTCTTTATGCCAAATGCTAAGATGTCACTGGAATACCAAACACAATTCGGCAGAAATCTTCCGTATGAAAACGCAGGACACAATCAGATGAAAGCAGTTAATGCTTCCACAAGTTCTGCTGCTGCTCAAGCTACAGCAATACAAATGGGGGCAGGTACTGATGCGGCTGTTGCTGCCGGAGCAAATGCATTTGCAACTGGCGTTCCGGCTCTTGGCACAACTGGATGGTATAATTCTCCGTACCTTGGTCTCGATCAACAATCCTTCAGATTCTTTATCGGTGCTCAATGGAAACCGATTGAGGGTGGACACAAGATTGCCGAGATTGGAAGATGCAAGGCAGAGTTAAACGAATTGAATGCGTATTTGGAAGAAGTTAATACAGAAATAGAAATGAAAGTTCGTTCTGTTGTAAATAATGCAATTGCAAAATACTTTATGATTGAAAAATCTTATAAAGCTATGTTTGCAGAAGGTGAAAACTATGAAATGGTTAAGGCTAAATACTTGCGTGGAGAATGTCCTGTAAATCAGTTAGCTGATGCGCAACAACTTTACTTGAAAGCTAAAGTTGATGCTATTAACTCTCAGTATGACTTCTTCAAAGAGCTTATATGGGTTCAAAGAGGATTGTTATCTGTTAACTGGGTAAGCGCAAACGATTATGCGAAGAAGTGGATAAATAATATTCCTAACGTTCTTCCTGCGGAACCTGACTTTAGCCTATAGTGGTAAATAGCTAAAAGTTAAATATATAAATAAGGCGGCGGTGAATATTCACCGCCGCCTTATTTATATTAAGACATTATTAGAGCATCACCTTTTTGTTGGTAGTATAATAAAAGCATCAAACATAAGGAGTAGAGAATGAAAGCTATTGTTTTTGACAACGAATTAAAACTTGATAAAAATTATAAAAAGCCCGAGCCAAAAGAAGGTGAAGCGTTAATTAAAGTTTCTCTTGCAGGCATTTGTAATACGGATTATGAGATCACGAAAGGGTATATGGGGTATGTTGGAGTTCTTGGGCACGAGTTTGTAGGTGTTGTAGAAGATGTAAATTCTAACAATTCTGATGATAGAAAATGGATTGGTAAACGTGTTGTAGCAGAAATCAGCTACGGTTGTGATGACCCGAATTGCGAGTGGTGTGCAAAGAAGAATTACCGACATTGCCCAAGTCGTCACACTTTGGGAATAGTTAACAAAGACGGCTGTTTTGCGGAATATATGACGATGCCTCTTAATGTTCTTTTTGAAGTTCCGGATAATGTGCCTGATGAGCAGGCTGTATTTGTCGAACCGCTTGCTGCTGCGTGTGAAATCTCAGAGCAGCTCCATATTGAACCTATGCAGAAAGTTCTTGTTCTTGGCGATGGGAAATTAGGTTTAACAACTGCCTTAACACTTCACGCTCAAAACCTTGATGTAACTCTTGTAGGCAAGCACCAAAATAAATTAAATATTGCCTCAAAACAAGGTGTTAAAACACAATTACTTCAAGACTTAAAGGTTGAAAATATATATGATGTTGTTGTGGAAGCAACAGGAACGGCAGGCGGTTTTGAAACCTCAATGGCTTTAACCAAACCGAGAGGAGTTTTGGTTTTGAAAAGTACGGTAGCAACGGGTAAAGAGCTTAACCTTGCACCCATTGTAATAAATGAGATTACCGTTTTAGGCTCAAGATGCGGACAATTCCCACCTGCTTTAAGACTTTTAGAAAACAACCGTATAGATTTTAAACCGTTCATCTCAAAAATTTATTCTGTAGATGATGCAATTGAAGCGTTTGAAGCAAATAAAGCAAAAGATACTATTAAAATTCTGATAAGATTTTAAAAACGCCCGTCTAATTTAGTTTGACAGAATTTGCATTTGCCGTTTTCAAGGTTGTTTTCAATAACTTGGTATCCGTCACGCTTGATAAGCGGTTTACCGCAATTTTTGCAATACGTCGCTGATGTTTCAACGTCAGAGATATTTCCGGTATAAACGTATTTTAAACCCATTTTCTTCGCGGTATTGTATGCCTTTATCAGGGTTTCGGTTTTTGTCGGCTGTCTGTCCTTAAAATTGTACCTCGGGAAAAATGCGCTAAAATGAAGTGGAACTGCATCTCCAAGATTATTGAGAATCCACTCGCACTCCTGCTCAATGTATTGGTCATTTTCACCTTCAATAATCATTGTTGTAAGCTCTACAAAACAGTTAGTTTTTGTAACGGCATATTTTATAGTATCAAGAACAGGTTGAAGATGAGCATGACAATTCTTTGAATAAAACTCTTCACTAAAGCCTTTAAGATCAATGTTTGCGCCATCCATGTATTTAAAAAATTCTTTAGCAGGCTCTGGGTTTATGTATCCTGAAGTTACTGCAATCGTGTTAATCTTCTTTTCTCTGCATAATTTTGCAGTTTCTATAGCATATTCAAAAAATACAACAGGGTCGTTATAAGTAAATGCTACGCTTTTGCATCCGTTCATTTTTGCAGTATGAGCAATCGCCTCAGGAGGTGCAGCTTGACATTGTTCAATCGGGTATTTAACTTTTGTTGTTTGCCAGTTCTGGCAGAATTGACAATCCATGTTGCATCCGAGAGTTCCAAAAGAAAGAACACTTGATTCTGGATAAAAATGATACATAGGCTTCTTCTCTACAGGGTCAATTGCAAGTCCGGTATTATATCCGTATGTATCAGATATTATCTGACCATTTCCATTGCTTCTTACATAACAAAACCCATGCTGATTAGGACCGAGTTTGCAATTTCTTGGACAGATTCCACATTGAACTTTATGGTTTACAGTCTTTTGATATTTCATAAAATATATTATAATATTCACATGATTAAAATTAAAGAACCTGCTGTTGCAAATTTATTTTATTCGGGAAATGCTTCTGAGCTAAAGAAGCAGATTGACGGGTTTGCAAAAAACAGTTGCAACAGTTATGAATACAAATCAAGAGCTGTTATTGTTCCGCATGCAGGACTTGTTTATTCGGGACAGCTTGCATATGACGGCATTAGTCAGTTAGATAAAAATATTAAGAATATTTTTATATTTGCTCCTGCTCACAGAGTTCCGTTTGGTGGAATTGCTCTTACTACTTTTGACGAATGGAAAACACCACTAGGAACTATTGGCATAAATCAGGTAATTAACGGTGAATTAGAAGCAGAGTTTGGTGGAAAGTTTCTTGATGAAGCCTATCTTAAAGAACATTCCGTTGAGATTGAGCTTCCTATTATTCAGACTGTTTTTAAAGATGCTGATACAATTAATATTATTCCTGTCCTAGTCGGGCATGAAAATCCGAAAATTATTACAAAAATTATATCAAAGTACTATCCGAATAAAGAGTGCGGATTTGTCATATCTTCCGATTTGAGTCATTTTCATAATGATAACAAAGCAAGAAAAATTGACTCAGAAACTGCCCGAATGATAGAAACGGGTGATTTGACAAATTTTAGTCACGAACAGGCCTGCGGTGCAACAGGTATAGCAGGTTTGGTAGATTTTGCAAATCAGAATAATTATTCAATGATAAGAATTAATATGCTTAATTCTTCTGCTGTATCAGGAGATAAATCAAGAGTTGTAGGGTACGGAACATGGTTTTTGTACGAGGGAAAGAAAAATGGATTTATCAAAAAATATTATTCAGAATATTTATTGAATTTGTGCAGAAATGTTATCAGAGCAAAACTTGGCGGTAAAAGTTTTTTCCCAACCCACGCTCAGGTTTTTGACGAGCTTGGAGCGTGTTTTGTAACCCTAAAAAAGTTGGGAAATCTTAGAGGATGCATTGGTTCAATCATTGCGCATCAGTCGTTGATTAATGATATTGTTCAAAACGCTCAGAATGCAGCTTTTAAAGACCCTAGGTTTAATCCTGTTACAAGCGATGAAGTTGATTTTCTGAATTTTGATATCTCTTTGTTAAGCGAGCCAAAACAAATGAGTTTTACTGATGAAGCAGATTTATTAAGACAAATTGTTCCGTTTAAAGATGGGATTATAATAAAAGACGGATGGCAGCAAGCTGTTTATTTACCGTCTGTATGGGAAGATTTGCCCGATAAAGAACTTTTTCTGAAGTCACTCAAAATGAAAGCAGGAATGTCACCTGATCATTTTTCAAAACACTTCGAAGCGTACAGATTTGGAACAGAATACATTGAAGAGTAGAAATAAAGGAGTTGAACTGGCATGCTCAACCCAACCTGCATTCTTTATTTTGTTGGTGCAAAATCCCGATCTACTGTAGTTACGCCGGTTTTATATCTTTAACATCAAATCCAACTATATATATTTACCCCTTTACCCCTTTACCCCTAGACCATTTCTCTGAGTTTTTTTAACTGGTCACGAATCTCTGCAGCTCGTTCAAAATCGAGAATCTTAGCTGCTTTATGCATGTCCTTTTCAAGCTTAGAGATAAGTTTTGGTAAGTCTTTTTTATCTATGCCCAAATCAACCATTTCTTCTGCGACAATATCTTCAAGGTCGCGATAGCTTGCAACAAGTGAAAGCAGATTGTTTTCAATCGGTTTTTTGATTGTTTGCGGAATAATACCGTATTTTTTATTGTGTTCAAGCTGAATTTCACGTCTGCGATTTGTTTCATCAATTGCTCTCTGCATAGAGTCGGTAATCTTATCTGCATACATAATTACTTCACCGCAAGCATTACGGGCAGCACGACCGATTGTTTGGATTAAACTTGTATCAGAACGCAAAAACCCTTCTTTATCGGCATCCATAATCGCCACAAGCGAAACTTCAGGAATATCCAAACCCTCTCTTAAAAGGTTTACACCAATCAAGACATCAAATTCACCCAATCTCAAATCACGCAGGATCTCGACACGCTCAATCGATTTAATACCGCTATGCAGATATCTTACCCGTATCCCTTCCTGTAAGAAAAAGTCGCACAAGTCCTCTGCCATACGCTTTGTAAGAGTTGTAATCAAAACACGCTCGTCTTTTTTTGCACGTTTTGCAATCTCTTGTTTTAAGTCTGCAATCTGTGTTTCTATTGGTCTTACAGAAATTTTGGGGTCAACAAGCCCTGTCGGGCGAATAATCTGTTCAACAAGCTGAGAAGAAGTTTGTTTTTCAAAATCTCCGGGAGTAGCTGAAATATAGACTTTTTGCCCGACTTTTGCAAAAAATTCATCCCACTTTAGCGGTCTGTTATCTTTTGCACAGGGGAGTCTGAACCCGAAATCAACAAGAACTTGTTTTCTTGAAGCATCGCCATGGTACATTCCGTTTAATTGCGGAAGCGTAACGTGAGATTCGTCAATAACTGTCAGGAAGTCGCCTCTAAAGTAGTCTAAAAGTGTTGCAGGTGCTGAACCTACAGGTCTGCGTTCGATTATTCTGGAATAATTCTCAATTCCTGAGCAGTACCCCATTTCTTTAATCATTTCCATGTCGTATTTTACGCGCTGTTGAAGCCTTTGGGACTCAAGAATTTTGTTTTCCGCTTCAAGTTCATTTACTCTATTACGAAGCTCTGTCCTAATCATATCAAGAGTCTCGTCTTCATTCTCATCATAGGCTATATAGTGAACAGCGGGGTAAATGTATACGCTTTCAGGAGATTCTATAATTTCACCCGTTAAATGGTCAATTTTCACGATTTTTTCAATCTCATCACCAAAGAAGTAAATACGGGTTACAATTTTTTCATAAGCCGGCATGATTTCTAAAATATCGCCTCTTGCCCTAAATGTTGAACGTTCTAACTCCAAATCATTCCTTGTATATCTTGTCATTACAAGGTGTTTAATTAAGTCATTTCTTTCTAAAGTATCTCCAACAGAAACCTTTATTGTTCCTCTAAAGTAGCTTTCAGGCAAACCCAAACCGTATATACAGCTTACGGAAGCTACAATAATGACATCATTTCTTTCATAAAGGCTCCTTGTTGTATTGTGTCTCAGACGATCAATTTCATCATTAATGCTTGCGGATTTTTCTATATAAGTATCAGTTCTCGGAATATACGCTTCTGGCTGATAGTAATCGTAATATGAGATAAAATATTCAACCGCATTGTTTGGAAAAAGCTCTTTAAACTCGTTATAAAGCTGAGCGGCAAGAGTTTTGTTATGCGCAATAATGAGTGTAGGCTTTTGAACTCGCTCAATTACATTAGCGATAGTAAACGTCTTACCCGAGCCTGTAATACCAAGCAGGGTTTGCGCATCATCTCCGTTTTTTATTCCCTCAACAAGCTGTTCAATTGCTTTTGGCTGGTCACCTGACGGTTTGTATTTAGAACATATTTCAAATTTTCTATCCATAACAATATTATAGCTTTAATATATCCAAATGTATATTTTGGTGGGTTAACACATTACAATCCAAAAAAGTTTGCGAGCTTGCTTGCCTAATATAATTGCCAATATAGTGAAAAACACATCATAAAGCATCTGAACACCGCTTTGTGACATAATCCAACTTGTAACAAGCTCCCAAGGCGCGTGACGTAAAGTTGATACAAATAACATATATAAAATTCCCAGCAGGTGAATAGTCACTACCCCTATAAGAGCAATTACAGGAATTTTTAAATAATCTGTTTTCCCTTTTAACAATGTCCCCGCAAAGAATACCGCAGGAAGATATGCCAAAATATACCCAAAACCGTACTCAAACAGATAACTTATACCGCCACCAAGAGCAAAAACAGGGAAAAACATACCCAAAATTATATACCCTATTATTGCAAGTATTCCAAACTTTCTTCCCATTAATGCCACAATAAAAAATATAACAGGAATTTGAGGTATATAGTCGTAACTTTTTATAAAATGTCTGAGGAAATCTGCATCACTGACATCCTGAGCCATATAAGTTAAAAAATCCATCGGAAGATAAGGATGTTTTAGTGTTACCTGAGTAAAAGTCGCAATAATAAGCAAAATAATACACAATCCTGTCATAACAAGAGTTCCAAGAGTTATTCTTATCGGTTCACCTTTATATTTAAAACTGTTTATCTGATCAGCAACTCGTTTACTCATTTTTAACCACCTAAACACATAACTCTTTTATCTGATTAAGATTTTTAAGATTTGTTTCATAAATTGATTTAAATTTGTCATAAAAAATGTTCTCTGTCCACATAATGAGTGCATCTTCATTATTATCCTGATAATACCCTTTACGAGTTCCCAGAGACTGAAAACCGTATTTTTCATACAGTTTTATTGCTGGAATATTTGATACACGAACCTCTAAAGTTAAATATTTTATATTATTTTTATAGCAATCGTCTATTATTCTCTGAATTATTGCTTCACCAATATGATTACGTAAATATTCCTTCTTTACAGCAATAGTAGTAATATGTCCTTCATCAATGATATGCCAAGTTCCGGCATATCCTACAAGCTCTCCGGCAGGAGTTTTTGCTACATAATACTTCGCAAGATTATTTGACATCTCATCATAAAAAGACGACTTAGCCCAATGATGTTTTCCGTAGGCTTCTGCTTCAATCTGCACAACAGCTTCAACATCTTCTTTTGTCATCGGAGATATACTAATTTCTGATAATTTTATTACGGACATATACTCTCCCAATCAATATCATCTTCTGTTTCTTCACCCGGTTCAACTATATGATCACCATCTTCTAACATTAACATCAAAGATAATTTTAATTGCTTTTTATAGTTTTCCAAAGCCTTTTCTCTTGTTTTTGCACAAAAAGCAAAACTTGGAATCTCTTTAATTTCAATGTAATAATACGGATTCCCGTTAAAATCCAAATCAGTTCCTTCTATTAAAGTCCAAGGAAGGTTCATATAATAATCTAAATCTTTAGTCATCCAAAGACCTCTCTGTTAATGGCTGTTTCACCATAATTCCCTCACCACCAATTACATCTGCCTGCTTTCCGTCAATATATAAATATACAGGCAGCTTTGTATTAGCTTGAGCCGTTTTTATAAGCTGTTTAACCCTTATATAAGTACTTTCTGCACCGCCGCCGCTTTCAAAAGCAGATGATAAATCAACAAGTATATTGTTTGAGCCTTCTCTGACAGATAAAACTTTTGTTGACTGTGGAATCTCAGATGATAAACCTTTTTTCTTTTCCCAATCAGTAGGAGCAGAAACCAGTTCTTTCACCGCAAAAGCAAAACAGGATTTTTCAGCTGCAGCATCACATTTACGATTAACCGGACGCAAATTACCTTTTGCATCAGTAACAAATATTTTTACGGTTTTTATGTCTGATTTAACTTTTACTTCACTATTCTCTGGCTCGTTATGCTCCGGTTGATCAAAAACTGTTTCTTGTTTTTCTTCCTGATTACGATTAGGCAAATTAAAACCATCTTTTGTAAAAAACGAAAAGTAAACATAAACTACTGTTATCAATATTAAACAAAATATTCCAAACTTTTGAGAGAAATTCATAGTCGGTTTATTTACCCCCTTTATCTGTACTTTTCACGTATATTTTACCATCAACTTTAACCTTGTTGTCAACAATATTAACATTCTCAATATTTCCGGTATACTTGTTGTCATCCAAGAGGTCTATAGTAAACTCTAACGGGTTAAGATAATTAATCAAATTTGCAACCTTATTCAAACCGAGATTACCATAAGATGTATCAATCTTTACGTTTTTAGCTTTGATTTTCCCGTTAACAACCTGAAAATCAGTTTGAACAATAAAAACTCTGTCTTTTGTTAACGCAATCGGGAAGTTGTAATCTGTTATAACATACATTTTGTTATTTACTATTTTTGTTCTTACACCCTTTACTACAAACACAGGACTTGCTATTTTATTAACCTTTGTAATTACTTTCATATAATCAGAGTCTTTTAATGCTGCATTAATAGAATCTTCCGACAGCAGCAAATCGTAAGAGAAAGTCATATCAGACTTATAAACCATTGGATTTTTTGTATAATCAATGTAATTGTAATCCGTTAATGATTTTAAATGTACATAAGGTACCATAACATCATCAAAAGTAATATCATTACCTGTTATTTCAAGAGTTTTAAAAATTCCTCGTTTAATACTTGATGTTGTATATCCTTCAAATTGTACGTCAAAATCAGCACCTGTTTCTTTTTTCAGAGCTTTTTTAATTGCTCTCTTTGCAATCCATTCTGCCAAAGGTTTTGTAATTGTCAAATGATTAGTACTTTGCAAATATTCTTGTGACAACCTGTCTACACCGGCAAATACTGTTGAAGTTGTTAAAAAAGTAATCAATAATAAAGTTAAAATCTTTTTCATAATACTACCTTATCTTTTCTCGACACTCTCGCTTACACCTTTATAAAATTCGTTTGTTATTAGCTGGGAGTATCTTTTCTTTTCACTTATTGAAAGAGCAAGTTTTTCTGAACCGTCAGAAGTTTTTACACTTGCTACAACGCCTGCAATTTCCGATATTGGTGCTCTGGTAACTTTGGCTTCAAATTTTACATAAGGAACTTTCTGACCAAACGCTTCCATTGTACCTCTGTTTGTAACAGATATTTCCTGAACCTTTGCTCCTCTGTATTTTATCTTTCCAGAAGCTTCTTTAATTTTTGCATCAATATCAGAGTTTTTTAATTCTTCTTGAGTTAAAAGAGGTTTTTTACCGGAATCGACTATAATCATTTTTTGTCCGGAAGCTTTGTGTTCAGCCATAACCGCTTTATATCCGAATAAGTTCATTGTATTATCAATTACGAACTCTTCGTTCATTTTTGAAAAATCACCGATTTTTCTTGCACTGTCTTGATTATAATGAGAAATTATATTACAGAAACCGTCTTTTAACGCTTCTACATATTTTTGTCCGCCGATAGCGTTAAAACCAATAAAAGCAAGGACAATAATCGTTGCATTGAATACAATTTTCAGAGCTCTGAACATAGTTATACTCCTCGTTTATCTCATTAATATTTTACCATGAACGAATAAAATAAACATAAATCAATTTAAATCGCATTAATAACGCTTAAACCTTTAAATTCAAAAATTTGTTCAGTTTCCTGCTTCAATTTTTTATCAGCTAAAATTGTTCCTACAATTGCTTCCAATTGTCCTACAGGCATCATATTTGACGGCAGCTCGTCAAAACCGTATTCATACTTGAGAACTGATTGTAAAAACTTACAGTCAGCAGACGAACGTTCTTTATAGTTTGAATACAGATTCAGTTTTTGTCTTGCAAGATAAACTTCAAATCTTACAACATCTACACCTTGTTCCGATAAGTTAGATAAAAGTTCACATCCTCTTGTTGAAAATCTTTGCATCCAATTATCACGATTTAGGAACATTTCTTCTTCATTATGAATTAACTGGTATTGTTTTGATAAAACTCTCCACTTTCCCTCAAGCATAGTGTTATCCCAAGGAAGAGAAACGCATATTATAGAATTTTTCTTTGAAACATAATTATCAAAAAACAACTGAACATCATTCATAGAAAATAATTTATCTATATGAATAAGTTTTCCTGTTGCAAGTTCTCTTACTGCAACACCGCTTTCTATTGAAGAAGAAGCACCCAATGATAAACCGACTGCATGAGTTATCATAGACCAAAATCCTCATCTTCCGGAATATTAGTCTGAAGTTTTATAATGCGTTCTTGAGTTTTTGGATTATCTGTATTAATCTCTGTTTTATTTTCTTTTTGAGCATCATTTTGAGTATTTTCATCTAAATTTATATAAACCTGCATATTTTTGTTTGATAATTTGTTGCTAGTTTGCTTCGCAGCCAACTTCTTTTTATTATTTTCAAGCAATTTCCTTGCTTCAGGAGATAATGCTTCACCTTCAACTTTTTTAATAACCTGTGCTCTATCTTTTTGAATTTTTTCTTGTTCTTCTGTTGAAAGTGACATTACATTATTTGCCTTTAACTCATAATCGTCTTTATAACTGTTTTTTACAATAAGTATTTCCACACGTCTGTTTTGAGGATCCTTAGGCGAATAAGATGTTTCTAATGGTCTGGTATCAGCAAAACCAATTGCACTAAATAATGATGGGCCAAAGTGAAAGCGTGAAATCAAATACCTGACTACAGAACAAGCTCTTGCTGAAGACAATTCCCAATTTGACGGATAAAGAGAACTACTTATAGGATTGCTGTCGGTATGACCTTCTACCCTCATTGAGTGAAGAACAAACTTCTTACAAATCAACACCCCAATTTTATCTAAAAGTTTTTTTGCATTTTGGCTAAGTGTAGCTGATGCCGGTGCAAACAAATATTTGTCATCAAATGTCAACAGAAGTCCTTTTGTTGTCATTTTTGCAGAAATACCTTCAAGTTCGCCAGCTTTTTTAAGTTTATTTATTGACTCTTCAATTTCCTTAAATGCATCATCTTCATACTTTGGACTTATACTTTCCATCATTAATCCCGGAATAAAAGAATTTGCCTGAATATTATCAAACATATTGGGATTACCTTCTAAAATCATATCCTGCGCATCAAGAATATTATTTGACTCAAAAACATTTTTTAATGCTTCTTCAAGTTTTGCATAATCCTGAGCATCCGACTGAGCAAGAGCATATAGCACTACAAATGTAGCAAATAACAAGGTGATAAAATCACCGTATGAAACTAACCATCTCTCAAGGTTTTCATGCTCTTCAGGCGGTTTTTTTCTAGCCATTTACAGATGCTCCCTTACCGTCATCCAAAATGAATGAACGCAATTTACGCTCTATCAAAATAGGGCTTTCGCCTGCTTGAATTGATAGAACGCCTTCTATAATCATGTTTCTGTATAAAAATATATCCTGATATATAAACTTAATTCTTGTTCCTAAAGGAATCATAACGAGGTTTGCTGCAAACAAACCATAAATTGTTGCAACGAATGCAACCGCAATACCTGCACCTAATTTAGACGGATCAGATAAGTTCTGCATTACCTGTATTAATCCCATTACCGCACCAATGATACCAAGTGTTGGTGAATAACCACCAAAAGATTCATATACTTTTGCAGCATTATGAACTTCTTGTTCGGCTTGGTTTAACTGATTTTCAAGCATCTCTCGTACAAGAGTGGGGTCGGTACCATCGGCTACAGCACCCAAACCAAGTTTTAACATTGGGTCTGAGGCATTTGCAGATTCTTTTTCTAAAGCAATAATACCCTCTTTTCTTGCTTTTGCCGCAAATCCGCCAATCTCTGTTATAAGTCCGTTAAAATCCACTTTTGGAGGCATATATACATCTTTTAAATATTTAAGAGCTAAAAGAAGAGTTTTAGATGGGAAACTTAAAACAATTGCACCTGTCGTACCTCCTAATACAATAAAGGCTGCCGTAATCTGTAACAACTGTCCTATATTACCACCTTCCATTGCCTGACCGGTTAAAATAAAGCCTATACCTAAGAATGTACCGATGACTGCAAATATATCCATAACTATCTCCGCATTATATACTATTCTATGTATATTAAACTATATTTTATTAATAAAAAAATCCTTTAAATAATGGATATATATTGGCTCAAAGTCACTTTTTAATATAGTTGTTTTTTAAAATTATTATAACTATAGCAAACACACTTATATTTATAAAGATGTCAGACAAGTTAAAAACAGGAAAATCGATAAAATTCAGTTTTATAAAATCTCTCACATACCCAAAAATTATCCTTTCAAACATATTATTAAAAATACCTGAAATTAATAACGAAACAAAAAACAAACTCATTACAGTTGCAATTTTAATATGCTTTACAGTATAAAAAACAATACCAAGAATTGCAAACGCTGAAAACGTTATCAAAAAAGCTCTGTAACCCTCGAAAATATTAAATGCAGCACCCTGATTGTGAATATATGTAACAGAAAACACAGAATTTTCAACCAGTTTATACCCATTATCAATAATAGTTCCGGTAAGATAAATATTTAAAATAATAAAAAATATTGCCGCTACAAACAAGTAAACTATTTTACCGGTCTTTGACATCTGTTCCCTCTTCAGTTTTTTCAGCTTTTGGCTTATCAACAACATTAACACGAATTATTTGATATCCAAATCCTGTTAAACTCAGCTTTATACTCATATCTTTTATATCAGCTCTGGTAAGACCGATTGAAGCTATAACATATTCATTTGCATTATCTGAATTTGCTATAAATAATCTTTCTAAAATATGATCATCCGGCAATTTTCTGAATACTTCTTTTGCCTGTTTCTGAGGATATTCGACTTTGTCTTTTGCTATAGATGCAATTGCAAAAGTATCTTTTGGAGGTATAAACTCTAAAGATGCAGTATATTCATAACCGGGTGTTACTTCCTGTGGGGCGGACAGTCTTATATCAAGTTCTGTTGCTTCGCCATACAGCATAGATGTCACTTCTGATACTATCTTATCAGATGTAACTTTCCATTTACCATCAATTTTCTTTAGATAATAAATACTGTTTGCTTCACTGCTTAAAACTCCACTCATTCTTTTTGTTACCGGAATATCTGCATGTGAATACTCTATAAGTGTAACCTTTGCGGTTCCGTCATCTTCAAATGTTATATCTTTAATTTTAATACCGTATTTTATATTATCATAATTTTCCCAAAGCTCTTTTACAAGTTTTGAATATATATCAAGGTCGTATCCATCACCGTTTTGATATCCTTTATCATAAGTAGCAATAAATTTGTCAAAATTTAATTTATTGGCATACTTAATCTGTGAATTTAGTAATGTTCTTACTTTTCGCTCATCATTATGAAATATATTTAACTTAAAGGTTTTATCCTCCGCAAAAGTTTGAGGAACCAAAAATAAAAATAATAACGTTGTTAATAAAAATTTCTTCATATAGCAATTATACATTAAACAGAAAAAACTTGAATAATGCAAACAAATGACTTACTTTTTAACGTATAATATGATATAATCAGGAAAAAGTGGAGAGCAGTATGCCTAATATTGATTTAGATAACGAGTTTCTGGAACTGTTTTATAATATTACAAGCGCCAGAGTGCCAAGCGATTTAACACTAGTTGACTTAAAAACTCAGCTTATTGATATTGTAGAAGTCATCAGGGAACTTAATCTTAATGCAAAAAAACCATATAAGAGTGAGGCTCTTGGCAATATGGATGAAGAAGAGGAGTCGGGACCGGCTATTCTTGTAGTGGATGATTTAGGTGTTATAACGTACCAGCTAAAAGTTCTTTTATCGAAGCTGGAGCTTGATGTTGATTGCTCACAGGAAATTTATGATGCTGTTAATAAATTTAAAAAACGTAAATATGCTTACGTTGTTATGGATTTGTTTATCCCAACAGAAAGAGAAGGGTTTATTTTATTAACAGAACTTAGAAAACTTGCTCTTGCATACAATATAAAAACAATCATTGGTGTTATTACTGCTTCGCCAAGAAAAGAAATTGAACAGCAATGCAAAGCAAGAGGTGCAGACTTCTTCCTTGAAAAAAATAACGAATGGCAATCTTCTTTGCTTAACATTATGAGCGGGTATGTCAATTCTGACAAAGAAGATGAGGAAGATTACTAAAAATGGAGCAAAAATCCTTATTTTCAGTTATATCTCCAATCATGGCAGGACCTTCCAGTTCACATACAGCGGGAGCTGTCAGATTAGGTTTGATGGCTCGCAATATTTATAACAAGGAAATTAAAAAAGTTAAGTTTATTCTATATAATTCATTTGCTACAACAGGGTTTGGACACGGAACAGACAGAGCTTTACTGGCTGGTCTTTTAGGTTATTCTGTTGACAGTCCTGAGATAAAAAACATTTTTGAAATCATTAAAAATATTGATTATTCTTATGAATACAGACAGGATATATCAAGACACCCTAATTCTGTAGACTTCATTTTGGGTGACATGACAATATCCGGAGATTCTATAGGTGCCGGTGAGATACAAATTAATAATATTAACGGATTTTCAGTACATATTGACGGAACTTATGATACTCTGATATTAAACTACAAAGACAAACCCGGTATGATATCTACAGTATGCACTATCATACAAAAACAAAAAGTGAATATTGCTTCATTACATTGTGACAGAGATTCAAAGGGCGGAGATGCAACAATGTATATTGGACTGGATGTTCCACTAACGGATAATGTTGTCGAACAAATCAGACAAATTGAAGACGTATACTATGCAACAAAAATTAGGAAATTAAAATAATGGGATTTTTATCATTTTCAGAATTAGCCAATAAATGCAGAGAAAACAATAAAAAAATATATGAAATAGTTCAGGAAAACGAAGCAAAACTCCTTGAAGTGAGTATCGATAATATAAGACTTCAAACACTTGAAAATCTTATTGCTATGAAAGATGCAATAAAAAATGGCTTGCAATCAACAGAGAAGTCAATAAGTAACTTATGCGGAGATGATTGTGCAAAATTAACTGTAAGGTACAAAACTAATTCTGCCCTTTTTGGAAAAGTTTTTGAAAAGATTACAACATACGCACTTGCAACAGCAGAAGAAAATCACAGAATGGGAAGAATTGTAGCTTGCCCGACAGCAGGTTCATGCGGAATTGTTCCGGCTGTAATAGTAGCTGTAGCTGAAGAAAAAAATATAAAAGAAACTAAACAAATTGACGGACTTATCACTGCAGGTATAATTGGTTTAATAATCTCAAATAAAGTTCAGCTTGCAGGTGCCGTAGCCGGATGTCAAGCAGAATGCGGCGTTGCTTCTGCAATGGCAGCAGCAGCTTTAGTAGAAATGCTTGATGGTGGAGTTAATGAGATTTTGCATGCTGCGGCTCTTGCCCTTAAAAACATTTTAGGCTTAACTTGCGATCCGGTATGCGGATTAGTTGAAGTTCCATGTATTAAACGTAACGCATTTTTAGGAGTTCACGCAGTTACAGCAGCAGAACTTGCTCTGTGCGGAGTAGAGAGTAAAATTCCTATTGATGAAGTCGTTGATACTTTGAAGATTACAGGACAACTGATGTCACCACTTTTAAAAGAAACATCACAGGGTGGACTTGCTAAAACAAAAACTGCAATCGAGTTAGAACAAAAACTATTTCAGAGAACTTAAAACTTTTTTTAATTTTTCGTCTTTTTCAATCTCAAAAGACAAAGTCTGACCGTCAAATGGTTTTGGAAAAGAAAGTTTATAAGACTCAAGAACCTGTTCTTCCGTTTTAATTTTCATCTTTCCAAATCCGTACAAAGTGTCATTATATACAGGATGTCCAATCGAAGATAAATGCACCCTTATTTGATGTGTTCTGCCTGTAATTAAATGAACCTCAATCAGTGTTGCTTCCCTATATCTTTCCAGAACTTTTACTTCTGATATACTCTCTTTTCCATTTTCATTAACAGCCATCTTATGTGGTTGATTAGGATTTCGTCCTATCGGTTTATTAATCAAAAACTCATCTTTATCAATAACACCTTTAACAACTGCTAAATACCTTTTATCAACATTTCCGAGCTTCATTTGTTCAACAAGATATTCGTGTGCTTTGTTATTTTTTGCAACCATTAAAAGACCTGATGTATTTCTATCCAAACGGTGCAAAATTCCACGTCTAAACTCACCATTTATGTCAGAAAGATTTTCGCCAAATTTATATAAAAGAGCATTCACTAAAGTTCCGCTTGTTTCAATTGTTGTAGGATGCGTAAGCATTCCTGACGGTTTATTTATAACTGCCATATTTTCATCTTCATATACAATATTCAGTGGAATGTTTTCCGGTTTTATTTTTAAAACATTATCCTGAATATTAACTTCAATCACATCCCCGCTTTTTACGACATAAGATGGTTTTGTTCCTTTAGAATTAACAGTTACATTCCCATTTTTAATCTCTAATTGAATTTTTGAACGTGAAAAATCCTGCATCATATCAGCAAGATATGCATCCAGTCTTTTTTCTTCCGCTAAATCGTCAACAATAAGTTTCATAATGTTTTATTATACAACAGGCTTAATTCAAAACCAAAAATTGAATATTCAGATATGTTGCAAAAAATATCCAAAATAAATACGGAATTAAAATATAACCTGACAATTTTGAAATGCTAAAAAATTTTTTAATCATTAAAATAGCTGTAACATCCATTAAAATAACAATTGCTAATGCTATATTGATTTTATGAAGAATAAAAAATACAGGGCTCCATAAAAAATTAAAAATCATGTGAATCAAAAATAAAACATATCCGTCAAATTTTTTCTTTTTTGAAAAACTTACAGTAAAAAGTATTAACGCAATTAAAAGCGAGCAATATAGAATTATCCAGACAGGAGGAAAAATCCATGCCGGAGGATTGAGAAAGGGTTTTGTTAAATTATCGTACCAAACAGTATCAAACATAATTTAATTATGATTTGATAATAAAATTTTTACATTACCTGATGTGCTTATATGTAGATTATGATTTCTACTCCAACAAAATGGTAATACTTATAACTAACAACAAACTTCGCTAAGGCGTGCAAGAATTTTATCAGTAATAACTTTAATATAATCTTTATCAACCATACCGTTAATAATACAATCCGCAATATTGTATGTTGGTCTTATATATCTTTGAGCTGTAGCATTAACATCTTTAAATTGTAAATCAGCAGCTTCACCCGTTTTACCTCGGGAAACAGCTCGTTTGTACCAGCGTTCTTTTATAACGTCAATCGGAGTAAATACATATACTTTAACATCCATAATATCTCGAACCTCTTCGTTAAGGACATACAAACCCTCAGTAAGAATTACCTTAGCAGGTTTTTTAATATCACCATTCGGATGTGATTCACATGTTACAAAATCGTACTTTGGAGATTGAACTGTTTCACCGTTTTTTAGTCCCTCAAGATGCTTTCTCATTAAAGCTAAATCAATAACTTCCGGCGTATCAAAGCTAAAACCTGTTTTAAATAGAGCATCATAGCTTCCTGCTTCTCTAAGTTCACGCGAAGTATCTTTATAATAGTCATCCTGACGAATAACGGTATAAATACCTTCTTTTTTATCTCTAACAACAGCTTCAATCGTGTTATCAACAAAAACAGTTTTACCTGAAGCACTTTCCCCCGTAATTCCTATTAAAAAAGTTTTTTTCTTTTCCTGAACAACTTTGCGCGCAATATTCATAATAAAATCATCTGCCACACGCAGGAAGAGGGGTTGTTCTTCTTTCTTATCTTCTTCTAAAATGGCTTTTAGGGTGTCAACAATGTTGGATATAAGTTCCATATCCAGTCGGCTAGAATAAAAATTATAATTTGTAAGTTCAAAGTCCATTGTCGCTTCCATATTTTCCTGCCATTCGTAATTCAGCTTGTATATTTGCCATGTAACAGCATAGCCACACTCCATAAAACATTGTAGCGTGAATGTGAGAGTTTGTGTACATTTTGTAAAGAAATATTTACGAAATATTTTTTATTCTTCATTCTCTTTAACGTAGTCGATAATCAACTTTATTTTAAATATTTCTGTTATGTAACTTTGTTCTTGAGCAAATATATATTTGCAAATAATTATTAATACATCAGAATATATATTTTAGTGTATAAGTTTTTATCTTTTTATATCCACTTTCTTTGACCGCAAAGAAAGTGGAGAAAGAAACTCTCGGGGTTGTAACTCCATTCGCTAAACAATTGTACGGTTCAGCCCAATCGAGTGAACTCGGAACTTTCGGGGTAAATTCTTTCCTTAAAGTATTTCTTTCCGACTAAAAATTATAAGCGAATTTACAACCCGCCAGTTCCTCAGACAGCACTCTCTTTGTTGTCGCTTCACCTACATTGTTTGCTCATTACGTTGAACCCCGAACCCCGAGTATTTCAAAGTAGTAAAAGCTACGCAGTTAGATTTGGCTTTAGCCAAACCAGCCATTCAATCTTTACGCACGAAGTGCGTAGTGGTTATCCGTTCAGTCCGGTGTTTCTCTTCTTCTTTTGCTTCGCTTTCTTCTTCTCTTTGCCTCCGAAACAAAGAGAAGAAGAAAATGAAGTTTATTAAATAAAATAATAAATAAAGATTTCAGAATTATTTACACCAAAATATATATTATGGTGCATTAATAATGGTTTTTAGTTATTTTTTACAAACAAAAAGTCTGCTAAATGCAGACTTTTTGTTGAATGTTATTTTATTGTTCAAAGACTTCGACACCACCGTCATCAGAAACAAATTGAATTCCGAATTTTGCGCGGAAAATGTAGCGGACAGTATTTGACTGGATTTCATACATCATCTTATTGAATAAATCATACGCTTCTTTTTTGTATTCGATTAATGGGTCTTTCTGACCGTATGCACGAAGTCCAATGCCGTCTTTTAACATATCAATGTTGTGAAGGTGATCAATCCATTGATTGTCTACAACTCTTAGCAAAATATCACGTTCCAGTGAACGCATCACGTTATCTTCACCATAGATTTCCTGTGGTACAAAATCAGGGTTATACTGTGCCGATATCGTATTAAAGAAACCTACAATTTCGTCTTCGTGGTCTTTGTATGCTTTTAGTGCAGCTTCTCTAATCATGTCATAAATTTTATGGAAACGGCATGCTTTAATATCATCAACCGTAATAAACGATAACTGAGGAATAACGGAATGAAGTTCTTTTATCAGAGTAATTAAATCTTCTTTTATATACTCTTCAGGACTCATTTCCGGTGTGATATATGATTTAAGAAGTCTGTCAATTTCTTTATCAATCATATATTCTATATCGCTTCTTAAATCTTTTCCCTCAAGAACTTTGCGTCTTTGAGCGTAGAATTTTTCTCTCTGAATATTCATAACGTCATCATACTGAAGAACATTTTTACGGATATCAAAGTGATAAGTTTCTACTTTCTTTTGTGCAGACTGAATTTGACGTGTGATTAATGATGATTCTATTGCCATATTTTCGTCAACCTGAAGCATGTTCATTAATCCTGTAATTTTATCGCCACCAAATATTCTCATAAGGTTATCTTCAAGTGATAAGAAAAATCTTGTAGAACCGGGGTCTCCTTGACGTGCGGCACGACCTCTTAATTGGTTATCAATACGTCTGGATTCGTGTCTTTCAGTCCCTATAACGTGCAAACCGCCCAGTTCAACAACTTTGGCATGTTCTTCTTCTGTTATTTTGCGGGCATTTGCAAGTGCTTCGTCTTTTAATTGTTCATAATTGCTGCTTTCAGGAGTAATACCTTTCTTTTCCAATTCTTCTTTTGCCAAAAATTCAGCATTACCACCTAAAAGGATATCAGTACCACGACCTGCCATATTTGTTGCGATTGTTACTGCACCTACACGACCTGCCTGAGCAATTATGTACGCTTCTTTTTCGTGTTGTTTTGCATTTAATACGTTATGTTTTATACCTTTTTTCTTCAATAGCGAAGATATGTATTCTGATTTTTCAATACTTACTGTGCCGACAAGAACCGGTCTGCCAAGTTTATTCTGCTCAATAATATCATTAACTACAGCGTTATATTTTGCTCTTTCATTTTTATAAATAACATCAGGATAATTTATTCTGATATCAGGTTTGTTTGTAGGAATAGCAGTAACTTCCAGATTATAAATCTTGCCAAACTCTGCTTCTTCTGTCATTGCTGTACCTGTCATACCTGAAAGTTTAGGGTAAAGTCTGAATAAGTTTTGGAATGTAATACTTGCCAGCGTCTGAGTTTCGTCCTGAATTTCAACGCCCTCTTTTGCTTCAATAGCCTGATGAAGTCCGTCAGACCAGCGTCTGCCGGGCATTAAACGACCTGTAAACTCGTCAACAATAATAACTTCACCGTCTTTGACTACATAATCCGTATCACGAATAAACAATTCCTTTGCTTTAAGAGCGTTCAATAAATCGTGAGCATATTGATTATTAATATCAAATAAGTCTTTGCATCCGATAATTTCCTGAGCTCTGTCAATACCGTCTTCTGTGAAGATTACGTTTTTGTTCTTTTCGTCTACTTCGTAGTCTTTAATTTTTTCAAGCTGAGGTGCAACTTTAGCCATTAAAGTATAAGTGTCTGCTGATTTTTCAACACGACCGCTTATGATTAAAGGTGTTCTTGCCTCGTCAATCAAAATACTGTCAACTTCGTCTATAATCGCATAATTAAATGGTCTTTGAACCAAATTCTCTTTAGAAGGCGCCATATTGTCACGAAGATAGTCAAAACCAAATTCGTTATTTGTACCATAAGTGATATCGCAAGCATAAGCAGCTCTTTTTCGGTTAAATTCATCTGCATCATGCTGGTTTGATAAAATAACACCAACAGTTAAACCTAAGAACTTGTATATTTTACCCATCCACTCAGAGTCACGTTTTGCAAGGTAATCATTAACTGTTACAACGTGTACCCCTTTGCCTGTAAGTGCATTTAGGTATGCTGCAAGTGTTGCAACAAGAGTTTTACCTTCACCTGTTCTCATCTCGGCAATATGCCCGTTATGCAGAAAATATCCACCGATTAGCTGAACATCAAAGTGGCGCATGTTAAGAACACGCTTACCTGCTTCACGAACGGTAGCAAACGCTTCAGGTAAAATCTTATCCAGAGCTTCTTTTTCCAATATTTTGTCCGCTTTTTCGTTTTCAGATTTCGGACGATTTGCAAGAATTTGTTTAAATTCGTCTGTTTTTGCTCTCAGCTCGTCATCTGAAAGCTTTTCAAATTCAGGCTCTAATTTATTTATATGTTCAACAATCCCCATCATTTTTTTGACTTTTTTTTCATTGGGATCGCCCATTAATTTCAATAAAAAACTTATCATATCCTAACCTCTCCAATTAATGTTAATTATATCATGGACATAAAATTTTAGACTAATCAGTTGATTATATTTATTTATAATCTTGTAATTCCTGCCTTTTGGTGGTAAAAGTATGGTAACAGGGAGTGTCTATAATGAAAATATTATTTGTAATTGATAAGTTAGAGTTAAAATATTTTGAGTTTAACAATCTTGTAACTAATTTTTGGTTAATAAAAGGATTTTTGGACAGAAAAAATGAGGTGTATATAACCACAAATCCAAAATTATCTTTGAAAGGTGATGTTCCTTATGCAAAATGTTATGAAACATTTGTTCAGGACGGAAATATTTTCTATAAAAGCGTTCAGCTGGAATCAATGATTGACGATTTTGATTTAGTAATGTTTAGACCGGATCCGCCTGTTGATATTGATTACATTAATGCAACTTATGTTTTGGATTTTGCAAAAAAAGCAGAAATATTAAATTCGCCGTCTGCAATCAGAGATTTTAATGAAAAGCTGCACAGCGTATATTTTAAAGAATACATGTCTGCTAACATAGTTACAGCTTCTCTAAAAGACATTGAACAATTCCTTAAAGAACATAAACAAATTGTTCTGAAACCCTTAAATCGCTGTTTTGGTTCTGGTGTTATGTATCTTTATGACGGCGACCCGAATACAAGAACCATTATCAATACAATGACAAATAATGAAACAACGCTGGTTATGGTTCAGGAATTTATACCTGCTGTTAAGCAGGGCGACATCAGAGTATTGACTCTTGGTGACAAAATTTTGCCTTATGCAATAAAAAAATTGCCGACAAGTGATGATTTTAAGTTTAATACCCATAATGATGATTTTATAGTTGCATCTGGTTTAACAACATTAGAACTTGAAGTTTTTACACCTGTTGCTAAAAAATTAAATTCTATGGGGATAAAAATGGCGGGCTTAGATGTCATTGATGGAAAGATTATAGAAGTTAACGTAACAAGTCCATGTTACTTTATAAAAGAGATAAACAGGGTTTACAATATACATCTTGAGGATGAAATTTGTGAGTTTTTGTTGACTAAAAACTTGTTATCCTTATAAACATGGTGTATAATTCAATTATATGATGTATGTTCCTGAGATATCCTCGGGGTATTATATAAGAAGAGTTTAGTATTAAAAGGATTAAAAACAGATGAAAAAACCGATTTTAGTATTGCTGAGTGTTTTAGTTCTTGGAACAATGGCTACTGTTGTAAGTGCAAAGCCTGCAACAACCAGTCCTGCAACTGCCGCAGCAATTAAGTTGTACAAGTCGGGTAATTATACTCAATCATATGTAACTTTTTCCGAAATAGTTAAAAAAGATCCATCAAATGCTTTGGCGTATTACTATTTGGGAATGTCTTCCGTTCAGCTTGGAAAAAAAGATGAAGCTATTGATAACTATTCAAAGGCTGTAGAACTTTCTCCAAACGGAATATTGGGAAGTTATGCAAAAAAAGGAATTAAATGTGCAGAAGATCCTCTGACCTGTCATGACATTCCTGCAACAGTAAAAACAGAAGAAACCGAAGAAGATAAATTTATAAGAAGTAAGTTTGGTTCAGGTTTGTCAAACTATGCCAGAGGAGTTCACGAAAAACAAAAAATTGAAAATATTAAACGTGAAATGAACAGAAATGATGATTTGCCCCCTCAAAGGTTTAAAGAATATAAAGATTTTTCTTCTCAAGGTCCTACAAATGATGAAATTGTATCTGCTCTCAGAACATTGCAGGCAGCGGGTCTTACAAATGTATTGAACAATCAGGATTACTCGGATATCTCTTATATGATGGGGACTCAAACTAATCCTAATAACTATGAAATGCTCAATGCTCTTTTAGGTGGTAATCGTGGAAACAATGCAAATTTGAATCCACAAATTATCCAGTCTCTTTTAACAACTCAGATGACGGCTGGTTTTTAGAAAGTTAGGTCAATGAATATAGAAACGGTAAAATTTGGAAATGTTGAAGTAGAAGAAAGTCGTATTTTTGACTTTGTTCTTCCTGTTATCGGTTTTAACGATTTAAGTAAGTATGTTATTATCGAACCTAATAAGGATAATCTTTTTAAGTGGCTTCAGTCTGCTGAAGATCCTGATTTGGCATTTCCTATAATATCAGTAGCTGCTTTAAATTATGACTATTCAATAGATATATCTGATGATGTAATTCAGTCATTAGACATAAAAAATGCAGAAAGTCTGCTTGTAATGAATATTACATCAATTCCGCAGGATAATCCGCAAGGTACTACAATTAATCTGCTTGCTCCTTTGATTTTTAATCTGGAAAACCAAAAAGCAGGTCAAATAGTGTTATCAGGATCAGGATATGATATAAGTTATCCTATGTTTAAAAAAGATTAGTATTAAGGAAAAAAATGCTTGTAATTACCAGAAAAAACGGTCAAAAAATAATGATTAACGACAATATTGAAATTACTATTGTCGAAGCTAAGAATGGCGTTTGTAAGGTAGCTATCAAAGCGGATAAAGATGTTAAAATATACAGAGAAGAAATTTATCTCCAAATTAAACTTGCAAACCTGATGGGTACAAGTGCAAAAGCGTCTGCAATTGATTCTGTATCCGAACTTATTAAAAACGGTTCTAATTTGAATGATAACAAGATAGAAACAGCTGCTCCGAGTGAAGAAGTTGTAGTAGATGATAAAAAATCTCAATCAATAAGAATTAACAAAAAGCATGACGGGTCTTAATAAAGAAAATTTTTTCTTTTTTAGTGATAAGTGCTCTGAGTTGACGATAGTACCAAATTCTTTGGAGCATGCATATCTTGCTATAATAAATGAGGATTTGCAAAGTGCGGATGCTGTTTTTGCTAATCTTGATTCGCCAAGAGCAAGATGGGGAAGAACTTTGGTTTCAATTCTCAAAGGTTTTATGACAACCTATCCTACTTATTTTGAAATTCGTAATTTTCTGGAAATTGATTTAGATTTTTTGTTAAAAAATAATAAAATTGATTATGTAGAACAATGCCTTGGAGCATTAGAAGTTCTCTCTACAATAAATCAGGAAACTTATAAGTTTGCCGCCAGAGTAATGCTTGAAAATAAGCTTTTTTCTGCTGCTCTTAAATACATGGATAAATCAAAACAAATATATTACAACGACCCGGAACTTCAATTTATGTATGCCAAGTATTATTTGGATACACAGCGTTATAAGGAAGCGTATTTCTATGTAAATGAGTGTTTAAAACTGCTTCCGACTTATTATCCTGCGTTAGTTATGAAAGAAAGAATTGAAGAAATCGGATTTTAATTGTATAATCACGTTATGGATAGTGATAAGTTTGTAAGTACAAATAAAAATACCAACTCAGTCGTTTTTGTAAATAATGAGAGTGACAACTTCTTTTTGCACTCTGATGGTGGTGTTATGCGCTTTTCTCAGCCTGAACCTGTCAGACATTTAAATGATTACGACTCAAATATTTTGCAAGAGGGTGCTTATCGTGAGGTTTCAGATGATGTTTTAAAGCTTGAATATAAAATATCCAGAGCTGAAAGCGAAATAAAAGAACTGGATAAGCAAATACAGCTTGCAAATGAGATTCATGACGATACGCTGGCAAAAACTCTTACCATTAAAAAAACACAATGGGTTCGTGACTTAAATCAGTTATCAGAAGAATACAAAAATTTGAGTATCTCTGCAAAAATTTCCGGCGGATTTACTTCGAAAATAAAGGAAAGAATTGATAACACAAAAAAAACTATAGGACTTTTCGGTGAGTCTTTGCTTGCTAAACTTCCGGGAAAATTATCTTCTTTTTTAGAGGTTAAAAATTCATTAATCAAGTTAGAAAGCATAAATAAAAGCGTTGATGAATTAATGGCTGTTCAGTATCCGTACGGAGAAGCAGGGGATAAGTACGAGCAACTTTCCAAATATATTGCAAGAGCAAATTCTATTCAGGCTGAAATCTCCAAATTTATGAAGCACTAGAGATATAAATATACATTTGAGTTTATTTGTGTTAGTCTGTATTTATTATGAAAAGAAAACCGATTATTGCTGTAGTAGGAAGACCAAATGTAGGTAAATCAACATTCGTAAATAGACTCGTCGGAAAAAGACAGTCAATTGTTGATGACCTCCCCGGGGTTACAAGGGACAGAATTTATTTTGATGTCGAATGGCAGGATAAACAATTTACAGTAATTGATACAGGCGGAATTGTTCCGGGTGACGAAGATGAAATAATGCTATCAATTTATGATCAGGCTAAGATTGCCTGCGAGGAAGCAGACAAAATTATTTTTCTTGTTGACGGAATTGATGGTGTTACTCCTGTTGATGAAGATATTGCAAATATTTTAAGGCAGTCCGATAAACCGATATTTTTGGCAGTAAATAAGGTTGATTCTCATAACCAGATTACAATGATAAGCGATTTTTATTCTCTTGCAGTCGGGGAGCCGATTGCAATATCCGCTTTGCATGGCTCGGGCGGGGTTGGTGATTTATTAGAAGAAATTACAAAGGATTTTGAAGCAGATGATACAAAAGTGGAAGATGGTTCAATAAAATTGGCAATTGTTGGCAGACCAAATGCAGGTAAATCTTCTATCGTAAACGCTCTTTTGGGTGAAAAAAGAGTTATTGTTTCTGATGTTTCCGGTACTACCAGAGATAGTATTGACTCTCGTTTAACTTATAATGAACAGGAGTTTGTGATAGTTGATACAGCCGGTATCAGAAAAAAAGCAAAAGTAGATTATGGTGTTGAAAAATTTGCTGTTGATAGAGCAATACGTTCAATTAAAGAATGTGATGTTGCGTTACTTGTAATTGATGCAGCAGAAGCAATTAACGGAATCTCTGATCAGGATAAAAAGATTGCTTCTATTATAACAGAAGCCGGTAAGGGTATGGTTATTGCCATTAATAAATGGGATTTAATTGAAGATAAAAAATCTAATACCATAAATAAGTTTGAACAAAAATTAGCCAATGAAATACCGTTCCTCGACTATGTACCTAAGATTTATATTAGTGCAGTAACTCATCAAAGATTAAATAATATATTTACAAGGGTTGTTGAGGTTCAGAAAGAACACTCAAAACGTGTTTCTACAGGATTGTTAAACAAGGTTATTAATGAGGCTTACGCACTTAATCCCCCGCAGACAATAAGAAATAAGCGATTAAAGATTATGTATGTAACTCAGGCTTCAACCGAACCACCGACTTTTATTCTGTTTGTAAATGACGAAAAACTTTTGAAAGACCATTACAAGCGCTATATGGAAAATAAACTTCGTGAAGCATTTGGTTTCTTTGGTACACCGATTAGAATTGCTGTAAGACAAAGAAGTGAGAAGAAGAATAAATAATAGTTTAGTGGTAATTTCTTATCTTTTCAATTGTACAAAATCCGGAACCTGATTTTTAGCATTTTTCATTTGCATGTATTGGCTTTTTAATCGTTCTTTTTCTTCAGGAGCAGCATTTTGTGCTCTTTTATCAAGCTGGGTGTATAATTCTCTTTCTGCCTCGTTTGCCTTAATATAGACATCCATTTCTTTCGATTTTGTGAAAGAATTAACTTTACTATTGTATGCAATTTTAGGAGCGTTAAAGGCGGTATATAATAGAGCAAAACCGCTGATTGCAGCTGCGACAAGTGCAACAAATATGCCGACAGATTTGAAGAATTTGTTATTTTGGGCTTCTTTTTTCTTATTTTCCAGTTGTTGTTTTAATTTTTCTGCTTCTTTTTTGTTTTCTGTGTTTGCAAGTTTTTTAGAGTAATCAATAATAGAATCGATTACAAATTCTCCATCCTCCATTAATTCTGCAAGCAAATAGCCGCCAAGAGCCAGACCTGCCACAAATGTGGTTTTAATAAGGTTCATAACCTCACCCTTTCTGGAGATGGGGTTATCATCACCTAACGCTACATGTTCTGAAGGCTTTTGTTTCTTCTGAAAAACAGGAATTCTATACAAAGTATTGCATATTGGATTAACTTGCATGACGCTTTGCCTTATTTACACACCTTTAACCATCATACCGTTTCCGTTATCAGCCATCTTAACTGTTGCATAGTGGTTGATTTTGTCATCCAAAGAAACTTTATCGTCTTTGATTTCTGAGTCAATATCTTCGTAAATATTTGATTGAGCAGATTTTTGGCGTGCAAACACGTCCATTTCTTTTTCGCGGGCGTATGCGTTAACCTTTGTATTATAAAGTTTTGACGGCAATGTTAAACCAAGAGTGATTAAACCTGCAGCAGTACCGATTGCAATCGGATATAATTTTTTAGCTTTGATTTTGTCAAAAGCTGTTGATAATCCGCCTGCAATAAGACCTACCAATGCGCTTCCGCCAACTGAACCCAAGATTGCCAGATTTCTTTCTGACTTTCTGTTAATAGGGTTTTCGTATCCTTCATTACCTTTAAAATTAACTTTTTTTGCTTGATAGTTTGTTGAAAAATTGTTAAACCCGACAGGTTGAATAGCCATAAAATCTCCTATATATTTACTTACATTTGCGATAAAACCTGTGAATATCTGAAATTGCTTTTTTGTAAATTAATTGTTACAAAAAAAATTACGGTTCGCCATGTCTTCCGATTTTTAGGTCACCATTTTTAATTCTTAAATATCTGGAACATTGTTTTACTCTGTCATATCCGAGCAGAATACCGAGAATAAAATCCTCTTCTGCGGTGTGTTCTGATAAACGAGGATTTAGTGTTTTTATAACATCAACACACTCGTCTGCACCAAAATATACGTTAATATTTTTGCCGTTGAGTTCATCGATTTTGTATGCAATTTTTTCTTTTTCGAGTCTTTCTGTGATTGCGTCTTTGTATTCTGCTTTTTCTGTTGTTAGAATAAGGTTCCTTATGCCTTTTTTGTATTCATAAATATGGTGATAGAATACTCTTAAATCAGCAGCCATTTTTCTGTTAATACCGCTCTGAAAGTTAATATAATTATTTTGTTTATGTGATTGAATTCTGGGTTTTTGGCTTGTATTTACCCCGGATATGCTGTATATTCTCATTTTAATCCTTATATAACGACCCTGTTAGTTTTTTTAGTTTTGAAGAGTAGTTGATTTGGGAGGTGTTATTTACCCCCATTAATACATTTTAACAAGCTTTCTTACTTCTGCTAAAACTTTTTGAGCTTCAACTCTTGCTTTTTCAGAGCCTTCTTTAATAATTCTTTCAACTTCTTCAGGATGTTGTTCATAGTAAGTTCTGCGTTCACGAATTTCTTTTAAGTGTTCGTTAATCTTTTCTCCAAGCATTCGTTTGCATTGCGCACAACCTCTTGTTGCATTTTCGCATTCGCATCTTGTTGTATTAATTTCCTCTTCACTACCAAAAATAGTCCAGTATTTGAAAGCTACTTCGCATTCATCAGGATGACCTTTATCGTCTTTTTTAATACGGCTTCTGTCAGTGATTGCAGTCATAACTTTTTTTGCAGTATCTTCTGCTGTGTCAGAGATTTTAATATCATTATGGAAAGATTTACCCATCTTGTTTCCGTCTAAACCACAGATTAGTGAGCATTTGTTAAGTTTTGGCTGAGGTTCTTTGAAGAAATCAGTATTATATATATTGTTAAATCTTCTTACAATGTCACGAGTAAGTTCAACATGGGCAACCTGATCAATTCCAACCGGAACAAGGTCAGCATTAAATGTCAGGATATCAGCAGTCATTAAAACAGGATAACCCATTAAACCGTAATTGATTTGAGATGCCATACCTTCTTTAGATTTTAGAATTTTAGCCATGTCTTTTAAGGTCGGGTCACGTTCTACCCAGTTCTGAGGTGTAATCATACTTAAATATATATGAAGTTCCGCTGTTTCAGGAACAAGCGACTGAACGTAGATTGTAGCTTTGTTTGGGTCAATTCCGCAAGCAAGCCAGTCCATTACAACATCAAGAGTATCTTTTCTTAAATCATCTGTCTTGTCGTATTTTGTAGTAAGAGCGTGCCAATCTGCAACAGAAAAGTAGCAGTCATATTCATCTTGGAGTTTTACCCAGTTATCAATAACGCCTAAATAGTGTCCCAAGTGTAACTTCCCTGTAGGGCGCATTCCTGACATAATCTTTTGTTTCATATTAAACCTCTTGCTTGTTAAATTACATACTCAATATAATATAACAGTTATTAATAATCAATCTTTGACACTTCAATCTCTCCAGGAGTGAGAGAAGTTGTTAGTTTTCTCTTGTGAATAATCAGGCTTCCATCACCCTGAATGAGTTCTACAACAGCTTTCTTATTCAGTTTGGGAATTTTTATTACAACATTATCTTTTGTATTTTTGAAATCAAGATTGCCTAAAACGATTATTCTTCTTGGGTTTTTACATTTTTCACTTATCATAAATGCAAAGATTTTATCATCATCAGTTTTAAGTTGTGTAAATTCTCCGTTTGTTATCAAATCTATATTGTCAGCTCTGAATTTGTATGCTCGTTTAAAGTTTTCAAGAACATAGCTGTTGGCGTGTATTCCTGGTCTTCTTGAAAAGTTAAATATATCCAGTTTTCCCCTGTGAACAAAGTAAAAATCATCATCAGTCTGAGTGTATTCAGCCTTGTTGTTTGCCCAAGGGTAAATATATTCGTCGCCTTGCGGGAAGCCATCTACTGAATACGGATTATAAGGTAAGACTGCTTCAAGCCAAGATATCATTACCGAAAAATCAGCACCATGGATAATGACAGGACTGACTTCATCATGGGTTGTAAAACTCATAATAACGCTTTTAGGCTCAGAATATGATTTGAGCAGCTTGTTATTAAATTTTATATGCTCAATGAAATCATTGGCATTCCATTCTTTTAGCATAAAGAAACTTCCGTAATATCCGTCAAATCCTGCTTTAAGAAGCTCATTGTACGGAGTGAATTCCGCATACTTGCTCGGAGGCTCTCTCCAAGAATCAGATGCTTCTGCCAGAAACAGAAATTCAGGGTCTTTTTCTCTTGTGTATTTAATTATTTCTTCCCAGAATTTATATGGCTTAATTGTTGCTACATCCGCTCTGATTCCGTCAGCACCAAGCTCAAGCACCATATCTACAAACTTTTTATGAGCATTCATTACGTCAGAATTAAGTTTGTCGTTATTTCCTGTATTCAGCAAGCGAACGTCTGTCCAGTCAGTAGGAACGATAGAAATATTTTTTTCGTCCTTAATAAAGAGTTCAGGCTGTTTTAAGAATAAGTCATAAGCTCCGCAGCTGGGTAAATCTATAATTACCCTAATTCCTCTTTTGTGGCATTCTTTGATGAACAGCTTAGCCTGCTCTTTTGACGGTAAATCAGATTTTTTATCAACAAGCTGGTCATTTATTGTATCAAAACTTGACATTGCGTAAAGAGAACCTGCTGTTCCAAGAGCTTTCAGTTTTCCTGTCGGGGTTATCGGGAGTACATGGAGCGTGTTGATACCCATTGATTTAATTTCATCAAGTCTTTCAATAGCGTTAATAAAATTTCCGCTTTCTTCGTCATCGTCAATGATTTCGTTGCCGTTAATGTCTTTGGCATTGAAAGTCCTTATGTTAATTCCCATAATATTGGATTGATTATTTAAAAATAAAGTTCTTAAATTGTTGGCTTCATTAGCAAAACAAGGTAATGTAAGTGCTGCCGCTACCGATAAAATAATTGCTGCTTTTTTCATTAAGTCCCCTCTAATACTGAATACCCCTCGAATTTATTTTAACAAAGAAATAGGATTTATGCTAATATTTATTTATGAATTATTATACAAAGTTAACAAAATTGGGAAATATTACTTTGGTTGAAGATAAAGGATTTCTGGTTGCATTAACTTTTGGTGATATTAATGACGTAATAAAATCTAAAAAGGTTAAATTCTCAAAATTTTTGAAAAAATTTATGTCTGCAGCCATAGAAATTGCTTTTCTTGAGTTGGAAGAATATTTTGACGGTAAGAGAAAAGAATTTGATGTTCCGATGAACCCTAGCGGAACATCTTTTCAACAAAAGGTCTGGAGTTTTTTAATATCTGTTCCGTATGGAAGCGTAGCAACTTATAAAGATATTGCCGAAAGAATTGGTAATTCAAATGCAAGTCGTGCAGTAGGTATGGCAAATAATAAAAATAAAATTCCGATTTTTATCCCATGTCACAGGGTGGTTTCTGCAGACGGAAGCATGGGCGGATATGCTGACGGAGTTGAAATTAAACAAAAATTACTTGAGCTGGAAAAACAGTTTAGTTAATTAAGGCAATTTTATTCTAAAAAAATACTTTATATTTAATGTACGGGATTTTTAGGATAGTAAATGAGCTCAAATCATTTTATAAAAGTTAATGTTCAAATCGGCAACAAGATAATGACGGTTAAAATGGAACAAGGAACGTCTTTTCAGAATAAGGGCGGAATGTTCACTGCTAAAAAAGACGGTCAAACTGTAAAAATGACTAACTACCAAATGCAGGTCTTTGAAGCCGTTGCAAATAACAATCTCGAAGACGGTCAAAACGGCATTGTGTTAAGCAAAAAAGATATTGATGAAGCTGTAAAAATGTATTCAAAAGGTGCTTTAGGCTATGATTTGGCAGAAAAACTGAAAGGTGGATATAAAGTACATAATCCCAAGGCGTTTAAGGATGAAAACAAAATCTCTGCATATATAACTAACGGTGTTCCTGAAACAAGTGCTGTTCTGTGTTTTCAATACACAAATGAACCTTCTGAAGTCACTGGGAAAAGTGTCACTTCAAACGATAGCTCAAAAGTTAAAACTCAACCTGCGATACAAACTTCAAAAACATTTTCTTCGCCTTGTGTCATAGAACAAAAAGCATGCAAATATGTTGCAAAAAAGGGAGAAACAATATTATCCGTTGCAAAACAATATCAAATAGATACATATCAGCTGATTGCAGCAAATCCGCAGCTTCAAGAGGGTAAGGATTATACAGTAACATACCGAAAAAACAATACGGCAATTATATCAGGAAAATTTTCTGAGGGGCAGACAATAACAATTCCTGCAAGGTACTCGGTAAAAGAGGGTTCTGTCAAAAACTTTAATGATTTATGCAGAATAACAGGACTGTCTAAAGGATACATTGAGGATTTGCTTACTGTTATTGAGGTTAAACCAACTCACCCCGGAGAACCCGATTTAACCACTTATGATGATGGATATGGTACTCCGACAATTGGCTATGGACATACAGGGAAATATAAAGGAAAAGATTTGAGCTTGAGGCATAAGGTAACAATAACAAAAGAACAAGCTCTTCAAATTCTGGCAGAAGATCTTATAAAGCATGAAGCCATGGTTATTACATTTCTTGGCAAAGAGAATTATGAAAAAGCTCCTGCCTCTGTAAGAGCGGCAATTGTAGATGTGGCTTATAATAAAGGTATTTGGGATGGGTTTAAAAATCCTTATCATAACAGTTGTACTTCAAAAATAAAGTCAGATTTGGAAAATAGAAATTATGCTTTAGCTCTTTGTCATACAAGACGAATGAATACTCCGAATTGTGGTCTGAAAAGAAGAAATTTATACAGGTTTATATCAGGACTTTCCGATTTAACCCCTTCAAAACGTGCTGATGCAATTAAAGAAACTGAAAAATATTACAAAACTGTTATGAAATCATTAAAGGGTGTAGAATGTAAATATATGAAATCAGCATGGGAAAACGCCAAACTCGGAAAAACGACAGGTTACAGAATTCAAATGTCGCAAAAAGACAGAAATTAAACTTTATAAAACCCACTAATAGTGCTTGCTTATAGGCACTCTTAAGATTTGTAACAAAAAAAATAAAAATTTTAAAAAAAGGTGTTGACATTAAAAATTGATGTAATATGATAGTTTTTGTCGGTGAGGAAACCGCCGGTGCAGACAGAATATCTCGAGGGTGCAGAAGGGAAACCGAGGTCCCCTATTTTAGAAGATATAACTTGAGGAAGTATGAAGTATTCAAGTGTCAGCACGAATTAAAACCCGAAATTTTAAACTTTGATAAATAGCAATCAGGTTAGAAATTAAAAAAGAGCGACAGCAGTCGCTTTTGCTCGAACCTTGACAATAGAATAGCAAAAATAGATAGACATCTAAAAGACGAAAAAACTTGTTAATTCTGAAGAAGAATGAACGGACAACAAATAAAGTCGAGCATCTTGCTTCGCAAGAAGTAAGAGAAGGACATAACTTTTCTGACAATGGAGAGTTTGATCCTGGCTCAGGACGAACGCTGGCGGCGTGCTTCATACATGCAAGTCGAACGAGAATCTCTAGCTTGCT
>CADBUY010000010.1 GCA_902797965.1 uncultured bacterium | reverse complement strand
TAAGAAAGCTGAAGCTGAAAAAGAAAGAAAGCTTAAAGAAATAAACAGAATTGATAAGAATTATGATTTATCGTTAAACAGATTAGAAACTGAACGTACTGCTTTAACTACAGAATATGATTCTGTTAAGAAAGTAATCAGTGATAACGTTGAAAGGACGTTCGGTATTTTCTCATAACAAGATGTAAGATTTTTTATTTTCCCTTTTTAATCCCTTTTCCCTTTTTCCGCTTGAGCTTTGACTCAAGCTTTTTTTTAGTGAATCATTATAAGTAATTACTAAATCTAATGCAATACTTGATTTACAAATTTGTTTATTATATATTTACCCCTGTAGAGTGCTTACGCCAATATGTCACACTACGTGCGTAAAATGGTTTGACAAGTCGAGGTCAAATACATATACAGCAAAACAAAAGAAAAGGATAGAAAATGAACTTAAAGAACAAACAAGAAATCATTGAAAAATTTGGTGCTAATGCAAAAGACACAGGTTCAGCAGAAGTACAGATTGCAATGTTAACAAAGAAAATTACAGAGCTTACCGAACACATGAAATCAAACAAAAAAGACTTTGCTACAAAGCGTGGTCTATTGATGATGGTAGGTAAGAGAAAAAGACTTCTTTCATTTATGAAAGAAAAGAACCTTGAAGGATACAGAGATTTAATCAAAAAACTTGGTATCAGAGGTTAGGGGTAAATTAAAACCCGACTAAGAGTTCAAAAAGAGCCATTTGATGGCTCTTTTTTTTCTACTTGTAATCATTTCTTTTTTTGATATACTAAAAGAGTAAAGAATATGGCGAGTATCGTCAAGCGGTTAAGACCTCGGATTGTGGTTCCGATATGCGTGGGTTCGAATCCCACTACTCGCCCCATAATAAAAATAAGCACCCTTTATGGGTGCGTTTTTTATATGTGAGATTGGGATGAGAACCCTACCAAGCGTAGCTTGGTCTGGGTTCGAGCGGATTTTTTGCAGAGTGCGGAGTGCTTTTGCCAAGTGATGTAAATCACGCAGGCAAAACACGAAGACACGTTTAACGCAAAAAATCCAAGACAATCCCACTACTCGCCCCATAAAATACCCGACAACAAAAGTTATCGGGTATTTTATTATGCAAAGTTGATAAGATTACCTTTTAACAGGACATTTGGTCGGAAACAAATAAGCAAACTGTCATGCTGAACTCGTTTCAGCATCTTACCAAATGGGCACGTTTACTACATTCCGGCAAGACCCTGAAATAAATTCAGGGTGACAAATAGGTCGGAAGTAGGTCGGCTTTACAAAGCCGACAATAACTAACTAACCTTTTAATTTACCCCTAAGCTGATTTTAACTGTATTTTTATTTCATAACCAAGTCCGTCGAGAATTTTGTTTATTGTTGCGATTGTCGGAGCTTTTGTCCTACCATGTAATAAATCGACAAGGCTTGTTCTTTGCATGCCGATTGATTCTGCAAACTGCTTAACAGAAGTACGAGCTTTAATAACTTGTTCAAGTGAACGGAAAAATTCCGTATAATCTCCGTCTTCTGAAAATTCTAAAAGACTGTCACGCAAATATATATTTTGATTTTCTTGGTCTTGTAACCATTCATTTACAAAGTCATTATGTTTAATTGTCATTGTTTTTACTCCTATTAAAATAATCTTCTAAATACTTATCGGCTTGTTTTATTGTTCGCTTTTGGTCTGACTTATCACCACCTGCAACAATTAGTATAATTACATTATCGAGTTCTTTAAAATATATTCTGTATCCTTTGCCAAAGTCTAAACGTAATTCACTAAGTTTGCTGTTGGTTAATCGCTTGCAATCTCCATATAAGCCATCTTCAAGTCGGTTTACTCTTTTGATAACTTTTGACTGGTATTCTCTTGAAAGAGTTTTAAACCAATCAATATACGGACATTTACCATCTTGAGTTGTATAGTATTCAATTTCTTTTACCATTGTATTAATAGTGTATCAAATTTACGACATAATGTCAATTGTATTTAAAAGATATAGTTTTACTTGTTCAATTGTTTCTTCATCGTGCATACACAAATGAAGAAATTCTACACAATAGGGTTCTAACCTTATACCACTACTCGCCCCATAAAAAAGGTCTTGGCAAAAGCCAAGACCTTTTTTATTTGAGTGTGTGAGGGTGAGAACCTACTAAAATGCGTAAGCATTTTGTGGAGTTCGAGCGGATTTTTTTGTCCGTTTTGCTCGGAAGCAAACAACTGTAGGTTGGGCATTCTTGCCCAACACCACTAAATTGTAGCGGTCGGAATATGATTGATGATTTAAATTCCAAACTACTCCAAAAGTAACTTTTCTTGCACTTTTTTACTCATTTTTTGCACCCTTTTGCACATAATTGCACACAAAAGTTATTGTTGGGCAAGTATGCCCAACCTACAAACTATATTTTGGTAAGACCCTGAAATAAATTCAGGGTGACATTATGGTCGGAAGTTGCTTAACTAAAAAAGTCCGAAATGTCCGATTTTGGTAACAAAAATGTCCGCAAATTTGCACTTTTTGTTCCAATAATTGCACACAAAAGTTATTGTTGGGCAAGTATGCCCAACCTACAAACTCGCCCCATAAAAAAGGTTTTGGCTTTTGCCAAGACCTTTTTTATTTGAGGGTATTAGTACCTTTTAATAGGACATTTGGTCGGAAGTGTTTCATGTCATTGCGAGCCTGTAAAGGCGAAGCAATCCAGCTTTTGCCGATTTAAAGAGGTCGGAAGCAAGCTGACTCAAACTACTCCAAAAGTGACTTTCTTTGCACTTTTTTACTCATTTTTTGCACCCTTTTTGCACATAATTGCACACAAATATTATTGTTGGGCAAGTATGCCCAACCTACAAACTTCTTTGCCTTTCTCTTTGAGATAACCATATTTAGCAAGAGGTATTGCTTTAAAACTTACATTATTAATACTGTTTGTATTGTATTGTATTGAGCTATTGGATTTATCATTAAGGGACTCCTGTTATTATAACAAAAACCATAAATATTTTTTTTGCTATTTGAGTCTGCGGAAAAATTAGCCGATAATAACATTTTTGTTGGCATAGTAATGCCAACCTACATTTATTCTCAACTATAATTTCAATAAAAAAGAGCCTTTTAATAAAAGGCTCTTTTTTTATTATATTTTAATCATTAATTGATTCTTTGGAACATATATCCTATACCGCGAGCTGTCAGAATTAACTCAGGATTTGTCGGGTCAGCTTCAAGCTTAGAACGTAATCTTGAGATATGAACATCAACTACACGAGTATCAATTCTGTGGTCAGCAGGATATGACCAAACATGCTGCAATATCTCATTTCTTGAATATGCTTGACCGGAATTATTTACCAAAAGTTCTAACAAGCTAAATTCCATTCCTGTAAGTCTGATTCTTTCATTTTTACGGAATACTTGTCTTCTGGCAGTATCAATTTTAATAACACCGGTTGTAATAACATTCTTACTGTTTTTACCACCCGCAACAGATGAACCGCCTGCTGAAGAACCTGATGCAGGAATAATAACATCTTTACTTATCGTTCTTCTTAAAACAGCCTTTACTCTTGCCTCTAGCTCTTTAGGGCTAAAAGGCTTAATTACATAATCATCGGCTCCCAGTTCCAGTCCTGTAATTCTTTCTGAAACATCACCAAGTGCAGTCAATATAATTATAGGAACATCTGATGTTCTGCGGATTTCTCTTGTTACACCATAACCATCCATTTTTGGCATCATTACATCTAATACAACCAAATCAGGATTTGTCTTATTAAATACTTCAACTGCTTCCTCGCCGTCTTCTGCAGTAACAACATCATAACCAACCATTTTAAGACGAGTTTCTAATATTCTTCTTATACTAGCTTCATCATCAGCAACCAAAATCTTCTGTTTAGCTTCAGTTTCAGCTGACTCTAATTCTTCATTCTCTGCCATTCTACCACCCTTTAAATTTAGTTCTAAACTGTCAAATTTACAAAAATTTGAACTTCTTAATATTAATACATATATCTTAATAGAATTTAAATAAATTTGCAATAGGGTATTGTGCTAAATTTTGATTATATTTTATATAATAACAAAATTCGGTGAAAATTAGCTTGCCCTGCGCATTAAATCAGAAAGTTTAACATCTTTTCGTCTGATTGAAGGTCCTTCCGGTTCAGCAGCTGTTTTTGGTTTAAACTGCGAAAGACCGACTTTCTGAGGTTCTTTTTCAAAAACAAATATCATTTTGATAATTTTATTAAGTATATCCATGTTCTCTCCTTTAGAATTTATTCTAATATAATTTTCACAATTATTTACCATCTATTAAACCTATTTTTTTTTTATAAATCATTCGACATTATGGTAAAATTGTATGTAATATGAATGGCTTTGAAAAATTAAATAATAATCCTGATAATGATTTGAATATAGAAAATGCATATAAATTGAGTGAAAATACACACTCCCATGCTGAATTATGTGACATGCTTAAAAATGGAAATATTCAAGAAAAACAGATTGCTGCACTTAAATTTGATAAAGTCGGAAATTCAGATGATGCAATAGCATTATTAAACAATCTTACAGGATGCGATGGAAAAATCAGAGAAGCAGTTGCGTATAAGATAAATAGTCTTATATCACATAGTCAAGAAGCAAGAGAATGCTTTTCCGAAATTGCAGGTGAAACATTTGCCAAGGCAACAATTGACATAAATGCAAATATATGCAGACTGATTGTAAACAGTGCCCGTTATCTAAAATGTAATAAAAATTTTGAAAAATCATATACATCTTTTATAATTAAATACACAAATGAGGCTCTCGCAGAACTTGATAAATTTATTTTCAGAGATAAAAAATATGTCATCAACAAGCAATTATTTAAACTATATTGGTGTCTTGAAGCATTAATTTACTTTTTTGACAGTATTAATGAAAATACATTATTGCAAATACTAACCCAGTGCGCAGCACAACAAGAATATACTATTCGGGAAAAATGTGCTGAAATAATAATGAAATCCGGCAAATATTATAATTTAAGGCAAATACTAGAAAATGATGACAATTATTACGTTAAGCACGTATTTACATCATCCAAGCATCTTTAAGCAGATCTAAATGCCCTTGCATTAAGTAATTAACAAATTTTTCCGTATCTATTTGGGATGCTACAACAGACATCAAATCTTCAGGTAAAACAGTTATCATATTTACCAATGATTCTTTCTGTAACATAATCATTGATGGCACAATCTCATTTTTCATCAACTGATTATCCAACATCTCTACATACATTTCATTACTAAATATTTGCAGATATTTTTCGTCTTTTTTTGTTATCTGGAATACAAGTTGTCTTTGAACATCAGGATCAATCTGCGACATAAAGTTTCTAAATTTGTCTTCCGGCAGATTAATAATATCTTTTATTATCCCCTCAGGATCATCAACTTTACCATAAGCCATACCTGTTAAACCCTCTATGAATTTTTGCATTACTTCATGAGGCATATTTTTAAATTCATTTTCTATTACATATTTATCAATATCTTTTGACTGGAAAAATTCAGCAAGATCTTCTTCCGGAATCAATTTAATAATATCCTGAAAAGGAAGAGCATCAAGCACTACATTAACTAATTCTTCAGAGTCAACTTCAGAAAGCATTTTTAGCAAAGAGTCTTTATTAAAGAAATACAAACCCATAACTAAATCTTCCGGTTCTAACATTGGTAATATATCTTCTCTTGTCCTTGAATCCATATTTTTGATAAGAACAAATTTATTCTCAACATCCGCAAGTCTAAAGATTTTAATAAGTTTTTCCGGAGAATTGTATATTTCCTGTGCATAACTGACCGCAGCAGTATTACCCTGTGCAGCTTCAGCTTCAATTATTTCATCAATAGTTTTCAACCCGTATTCTTCAACCATACGGGATGATGATATATGCAGCCGCTCTGCGAACATTGTCATATTTGCATCTATTACTATCGACATATATCTCCTCTGGGGTTTTCTCTCTTATATATATAAAGTATATTTTGTATATACAATTGCCTTTTTTATGAAGAATTGTAAAGTTGGATTTTTTGTGCTATAATGAATGTGTATGAAAAGGCTCATTATCATTTTAACATTTTTGGCAGTATTTTTAAACTGTTCAATAGCTGCAGATATTAAAACTGTTACAAAAGATTACAAAACAGTAACAAAAGACGGATTTACAATAACTGCAAAGTTAGAATACCCTAAGATTAAACAAAAAACAGATTTTTCCACTATTGTATTACTCCATTCGTTGGGTTACTCATCTGAATGGTGGGAAAAACTTCCTGACGATATACTTAATAGCGGATATGCTGTATTATCAATCGATTTAAGGGGGCATGGGAATAGTGTATATAATTCAAAACTAATAAGAGTGTCATGGAATAGTATGAAGAACAGTGCATTTGCGAAGTATCCTGATGATGTAATAACTATGATTGATTACATCAAAAATGAAAATAAACGTACTTTTTTTAACAATTGGGCAATAGTTGGCTCAGATATAGGTGCAGTTACAGCAATACATGTTGCAAACAAAATTGAGTATAAACCTAAAACAATAGTCATGATATCACCTCTGGTAAAAGCCAGAGGGTTATATGCGCCGGTAAAGCTTGCGGAGCTTGATAACATTGATATCCTTTCTATTACCGGTAAATCAGACAGAGTTAGCATAAATGCAAATAATTATCTTAAAAAATTTGCTCAATCAACTTTTGCAGAATATTCAGCACAATCAAAATCAACCGGTATGCTTCTGTTAAAACATGATACATCATTGTCAAACGTTATTGTTTCTTGGCTTGCGCAATACTTAAAATAAGACATTAATGACGAACAGAATCCTCTAAGCTTCTGATATATTTAAGCATTTCTTCAGCAGCTCTTATTGTTTTAGGGAAAAAATCTTCTAATACATTTGCTGATCTGCAAGTTCCTGTTGTTAGAAGTTTATAACATTCTGCAAAACATTCATGATTGTTATTTGTAGCATATACTGATATATTATCACCGCCATTTTCTTTGATATATGTATTAGCCATGAAATCGTTTGTTTTAGAGTCATCATACACAACACCACCTTGAGAAATATATGCCTTTAATTCTTCCTCAAAAGCATTTTTAAATTTTGCATACTTTTCAGACGTAGATTTATTTCGAGATAGCATATTACCTGTATAGTCTACAGCATGACCTAATTCATGCACTAATGAACTTGAAATATCAAAACCCTGACTGACTCCCAAAGTAATATTATCTGTAGCCGGCATATAATACGCTGCAGTATTTTTCCTAATTTTTTTATCAAAAAAATTAGGTGTTTTAAAAGAATCAACTTCTATTGCTAAATCCATTAATACTTCACCCGGAAGTTTTGATACCTGAGCTTTTACAGCTCCTTTTGCACGTAAATCGAGATTTTTAACAAGTTTTTCTAAATTTAACAAAACTTTTTTACCGGTTCTTTTATTTATTATTGTTAAAACATCATTTCTATTTTCTACAGAATAACTATCGCCATTATGCCACTTAGATTTCACCTTAGAATTATCGTTTTTAAAGCTGCGTTTATAACCATAAAAATCTTCATAACACCTCTGCAAATGATGTATTAGTTTATATTTTACATTTTTATCCAAACCAATTTCACCATTTATAGCATCAATTAAATCCTCGCCATATTTTGATTTATATTCTTCTGTTAGAGTAATAATATTATTTTTATCAATGTATGAGATATGTTTAGCAATATTTTTTCCGGTAGTAGGAAGTCCGAATTTGTTCTTTGAAGTTATATCTTTATATAGTAATTCAATTATTGGGTATTTTCTTCCTTGATTATTATAATTATCATCATAGAAGTTTAAAACACCATCTGCAGAATAATTATAAAAATTTCCTTCTTTTCCGTTATTTTTATACTCCGTAACATAGAAACCTTTACTGTCATAATAAACATGCAATATCGGCTTATTTGTTTTCTTATAAGTTATTTCTAACTCATCAAGTTTACCGCGGAATTCCTTAACTTTATAATTATATATTGTTTCTGGGTATCTTCTTTTTAAACTGTTAAGTTTATATTCAGCAGGATTAACCTTAGTCATAGTTTCAAGCTTAAAATCAGAATAATTAATATTATTATTTTTAATCTTTCCTACTAAAGTACTTAACTCTTTATCTGAAAGCACCTTATCTTTTGATTCAATAGAATCAGCATATTCTAACAATTTATCAAGCTGAATGTACTCGTTTTCTTGCAATACACCATCTTTATTTGAATCTACAACATTGAAAATAGTATTTAGATATTGATTAGAAAAATTTTGATTATTAAACTTCTGCCCAACAGCTAAGTTCAACTTTTGAATTACATTATTTAAATTTTTGAATTTAAATTCCATAAACACCTCAACAAATATTTAGTATATATATATTAAGTATATAAAACCAGAATTTTTGCTATTTTATTAAGATATATTAAAATTATTATTTAGGTTGAACAATCATAAATGATTTTAATGCTCTGCCTGTATCACCTGATGTTTGGGTTGATGTAACATTTATCTTTTTATAATTCAAAGAAGTAGAGCTGCCGCCATCAAATGCCATTGCAGAATCTAAACCATACTTTAAACATAAATCTCTAGCTTCATAGATATCCATTGGATGTTCATTGGTAACAATAAAAATGTGAGCCTCTTGAACACCTTTTTCACGATTTTTTATGCCGATTAACGTCCTCGCTGTCTTATGTAAAACTGATGCTGATTCTCTTATAACATTCCCATCTTCATCTTTTACAATGAAAAACTCTTCTTCTAATCTCAGCATTGGAAGCAATTGCGGACCACCCTGAGCAGAAGTAACAACAGAACACATAAAATCAATATTTGAATTATGCTGAGCAATTTCATATTTTAGTTTACTGTCACAATCAAGAATTCTAAATTCTGTTCTATTAAGAATTTTTTGCAGATTTTGTCTTAAAACCGGATTTGACATTAAATTATCATTAAAAATAGGATCTTCTGCTATTTGCGAATCAGTTACAATATATGAAATAGTTTTTTGATTTTTAGGATCAAAAAAACCTGTATTAATAGTCAAAAGAGAGCCCGCTTTATTATGCGCTTCTTTATTAGTAATTAGACTTGGTGACGATACAAATTTAATTTGTTTTTTTATTTTATCACCGGACAATACAAAATGATAAATACCATCATCATAAGTCATATCAATATAAGATGCCTTAACAACAGACATTCCACAGATAATAACTACAATTGATAATAATAACAAATAAATTTTTTTCATAATTATAAATCCTTAGACTTGTAAAACATAATAATGGCGAGCAAAAATGCTAATGGCGGCAAAGCAGCTGTTAAAAAAGGATTTAATACGCCTTTTTCAGCAAGCAAATCAAAAAATGGCAAAGTGATGTAATAAATAAATATACAACCTATCGCAATTGTAAAACCAATTAATCTTTGCTCTCTCGGCTTGCTAAAACCTAACAAGCACCCCATAATTGCGAGCAAAACGCACACAAAAGGATGGAAAAAGCGCTGAAAGTACTTATTTAACATTAATCTATAATCTTCATCTAAATTTTCTCTTTTTAACAAAGAAATATAGTGCCACAAATCTTTATTATTAATATCTCTGTCACGCTTAGTTGAATTAATCATAATTGTATAAGCGTCTTCTGCCTCATGACCGTTTAGAATTTGAACTTTTTCTTTTTTATTTATTTCGTGAAAAATACCTTGGTCATTAATATCATAAGATGTTACATCAGATAATTCCCAGCAGGCTTCACCATTTCCACAATCCGCAACATACTTTCCCTGAGCTCCTACAAGAATATTAGAAACAGCATGTAAATCATCAAAAACTTCTTTTGAAAAATTCATAACAATAACATCACTCATAATTTGATTGTAAAAGCGTGATACAATTACTGCCTGAGATGGGTGCTTACCCTTATCTTTTGATGTATAAATGTACTGAGTCAACATCTGCCCGCCTTTTATTTCCTGTAATTTTTGACATGAATATGGTATCCATTTATCATAAGTTACAAAACATAAGTATGTAACAATCAGGCTTAAGACTAATAACGGAGCTAAAATTCTTGCAAATGACATGCCAACGGCTCTGAATATTGTAAGCTCGGAGTCTTTACTTAATTTATCAAATGTAAATAATGAACCCAATAAAAGCCCTACAGGAAATGCTTTACCCAGAATTTTCGGAAGTTCATAAATAAGCACCATAACACCGGTTTTAACGGTATAAACACCTTCAAGTATCTTTTTAATTGTATTAAGAAGCATTTCAGGAGCAATCCATACAATAGTGAACAAAAGTATTGCAACTATTGTTGTCATTAATACTTGAGTAAAAATGTATCGGTCATATACGGTAAAAAACTTTTTCATATTATAGTTTAAAGTCCTTTCCGAGATAAAATTCTTTTGCAACCGGATCATTAGCTACATCTTCACTTTTACCCTGTATCTTAATTTTTCCGTCAAAAATTACATACGCTCTGTCTGTAATAGATAATGTAGCCTTAGGGTTGTGATCTGTAATTAGAACGCCAATACCTTTATCTTCTGAAATTTTCTTAATATTATCTTTAATATCACCAATAGCAATAGGATCAATACCTGCAAACGGTTCATCAAGAAGCATAAAATCAGGACTTGCAGCCAATGCTCTTGCAATTTCAACACGTCTTCTTTCTCCGCCTGATAACGCAATTGCAGGTGATTTTCTTAATTTTTCAACACCGAATTCATTTAAAAGTTCTTCTAATTTTGCTTGTTTTTCATTAACTGTTAATTTATCATTCATCTCTAAAACAAGACGAATGTTTTCTTCTACGGTAAGTTTTCTGAATATAGAATTTTCCTGCGGCAAATAACCAATTCCTGCCTTTGCTCTCAAATTCATCGGCCAAGATGTTACATCTTTATCATCTATAAGTACAGTACCCTTATTCGGTTTTATAAGACCGACTATCATATAGAAAGTAGTGGTTTTACCTGCACCGTTAGGACCCAAAAGGCAGACGACTTCACCTTTTTCCATAAAAAAAGTAACATCATTAACGACACTTCTGTCACCATATATTTTAATTAAATTCTTAGCCTCTATTCTCATTTAAAATCCCCATATTACTATTAAATTATGATACTACAAAAGCATTCTAATATAAATTGTAAAGTTTTGTTACGAATATTTATAAAAAAAGTCAATTTTAACAGATAAAAATACTTTATATATGTGTAAGGTTAAATTAGGTTAGTTTAAATTATTGTAGGAGGTCGTTATGACTGAAGGAATATCAGCATTAGGAACATACGGTTTAGGTGGTACCGGATTTTATGGCACATACGACCCTACTATGATTGGTATGATGGGCAGCTACGGAAGCGGAATGATGAACCCAATGATGATGAACCCAATGATGATGGGCGGATATGGTATGGGCATGGGTGCCATGGGTATGGGTAGCAGCTACATGGACCAATACATGGATTCACTCAAAAAATATAATGAATATATGGAAAAAATGGAAGAACGCAAAGTTGAACACGCAATTCAAATGCATAAAAAAGAACAAATGGCAGAAGTAGCAAATCTTTCTGCTCATGATCAGGCATTCTTTATGAAAGCGGTAGAAGATGGTGATGTTCAACACGGAATTAGAGAAATTCACGATGCAATTCGCAAAAAAAATTTAAGTTATGCTGCTCAAAAATTCTTTGAACTGAAACAAGAAATTTATAACAAATTTAGTGAATACTTTAAAACTACAGAAGGAAATATAAATACAGACGAAAAAATAAAGCAATACATTTGTATATTATATTCGGAAATAGCAGGCGGTTATGCAAGCTCTAATGGTGTAAAACCTGATTTAAAAAATGACATTGAAAAATACGGAGAAAATTCATTTGAAAATGCATTTAACAGTCATTGGTTTGGGAATAAAGATCATAACCAATTGACCAGTGAACAGGCATTGTATCAGATGTTTGGAACAGGTGAACAAGATATCGGTACAAAAAAGAATATGGCAATGTTAGGTACTGCAACAGCAGCTGTTGGTGAAGCATTAGGAGCTGGAGTTGTTGGCGGTGCTGCAGGTGCAACAATTTATGGGACTTGTAGAGCTGTATTACCTAATAAATTGGGATTTGGAAATTGGGGCTGGGAACACAATCTGGCTAAAAAGTTTAATTTAAAAAGACTCCCCGGAGCAATGAAATGGTCAGCAATCGCAGCCGGTTTAGTTGATATAGCTTGGCAGCTTGGAAGAGATTAATTTTCCTTTCTTATATTATAAAATACATAAGGCAGGGCAATCCCCTGTCTTTTCTATATTGTAAAGCTAATAGAGCTTGCGGAAAAATTAAAATTTTTCTCGCAAGCTCCATAGAACGGTTTCAATGCGGGTTGTGTGCTATCCCGCACACGACACGCATTTTACACTCTTTAGGTCGTGTTTGAAAAAGTTCGAAAAATTGTCATTTTTCGACTTTTTCCGCACACTCAATAAAATAAATTTTGCTTGACAATAATTATTGATATCATATTATAATATAGTAGGTGATGGGACGTCGCCAAGTGGTAAGGCAGCTGGTTTTGGTCCAGCCATCTCGGAGGTTCGAGTCCTTCCGTCCCAGATTTTAAAGCTCCCGAAAGGGAGTTTTTTTTATGGAAGGATGAGAACCTCCACAAAGCGGAGCTTTGTCAGGTTCGAGCGAGGAGCGAGCAGAGGCTGGAGAGTTTTGCGAAAATGGTTATAAACCATTGAGACAAAACTCGGAATTGCCTACACATTCCCTCTCCTGCGGGAGAGGGCAGAAATTCAATCAGAGAACGGGAGTTCGATGATTAGAATTTCGGGTGAGGGTTAATCATAAATTTAAAGGTGCATCAAACGATGCACCCTACATTGCATTTACACTTACCTCTCTGTCGGTAGTTAGTAGATAATGTCTACAAAAATTATTAAATCCGCTGTTCTTTCTTCTCAAACCGACTGTTATTTTGCAATGGTTATAAACCATTGAGGCAAAACTCGGAATTGCCGTTTAAAGCGAGCGACTCAAGAAAATCCTTCCGTCCCAGATTTTAAAGCTCCCGAAAGGGAGTTTTTTTATGGAAGGATGAGAACCTCCACAAAGCGGAGCTTTGTCAGGTTCGAGCGAGGAGCGAGCAAACTACATAAGACTTGATTCTAATGTATTTTTGACTTAGTATTATGTATGCAAAATCTTATAGATATGTGTGTTGAGTACAATATTAATTTTTGTAAAAATTTTGTTACACATGTCAAAATCTAGGCAAAAATTTTTATTTTGTAATCTTTATATATATAGAAGGAGTACCTGCAGGTGTTTATAAATAAGATTAATGGGATATCATCAAATACGGGCTTTAAAGGCTATCAACATATTAAAAATAATGTTGGTGAAACTATAATGAGATTTAATTATCCGTATGACTACGATAATGAAAAATGCGAGGTTCAGATTTTCAGAGTAGTTAAAACCGATAAATTTAACTACAAAATTATTGATGACAAACCGGTTGCAACAATACCAATCGAAAAAGACGGTACAGAAGTAAACTTGCAGCAAAAAACAAATCTTGATAAAGATGAAGCATTTGCGTATAAAGTAGTAAGAAAAGATAAAAATGATAACATTATTTGGGAAGGTCCCGACACAGGCGTTAAAATGCGCCCCGGTTCTAATGGTGAATATGAGTTCCGTTTTTGTTTAGACGAAAATAAAGGTGAAACCAGCGTTCAGGCTATAGATAAAAATGGCAATCCATTAGTAGACGAAAACGGCAAGCCTATTATCATTAAAAAGTGGTACGATAAAACAGATGATTTTGATAGAGACCCGATATCAAACTATAAATACACTCTGGTAAAACAAAACGGTACAAAACCTATGGTTCAGGGAACAGGTTATCTTGCAATGCCTGATACTTATAAACCCGGTGTAAAATACAGAGGTTTCTACGAAGAAAATACAGGCGAAATTTGGGAAGACACAGAATATCAAAAGAAAATGGAAGGTGTTGTAAAAACATTCTCTAACATGTATGGCGGCAGCATGGCAGGTCTGGAGCAGCTTATTCCGTACCTTAAACAAAACGGATTTAAAATGTTATTTACAACTCCAATTGCAAACGGTGATGACAGAAGTTCTCATGGGTACTGGAACAAAAACAACATGCAAATTGCTCCAAATATGGGAAATACAGAGAACTACAACTCATTAATGGTTAATGAATTTAAAAACGGTATCTCACATGTATTTGATGCAACACTAACATCTGAAGGTATAGAAGGTATACACATCCAATACAATATGAGATGGGGTGAAGATGCTCAATCATACTACTGGTTTAGGATGGATTCATTAAAAGACTCGCCTTTGGGATTTGGTGTAATTCCTGAAAATAAGAAAAATTTAAGACATAGAATAGTAAATGCACCATATAACTATGAACTACAATCTGATGGTCAATACAAAAAAGTAAGAAATAACGAATATAAATCAAACAAAGAAACATACTACCAGATTTATGATGCTTCTCAGGTAAGCAATGAACAATTATCAAAATTAGATAAGCCTATTCAGATTTATAAAGACCTAAAGGCAGGTAAAAATTTAGATATAAATACGCATGATGATACAGTAATCAGTTACATATTCCAAATAAATCCAAATGAATATGACAAACGAATTGATATCATAAACGACTTAAACAAAAACGAAAAGAAAAACATAAAACTTGACACACCTGACGGAACAATAATGACTGCTCAGTTCCAGAACTTCAAGCTTGATAAAAAAACAGAAGGCGGATATGTTGCTTGGGATGCTAATACAGATATGGTTAAAATGAATTATGGCATCTCAGGTTATGATGAAAAATTACATCAATCTATTGCCGATAACACGCAAAGACAATACGAAAAAGACCGCAGAGTCAGAGGTTCAATGGAAGTTCAGGATATGGCAGTACAAGTAGGTACATACTGGGCTGACAGAACAAAAACTGCTCACACAATGTATACGGCACAAACAATAGGTGATGCTAAAACCGCAGAAAAAATTAACAAACTTATTGACGAAGGCAAATTACCTGAAGAATTAAGAATTACTCCGGAGCGTTTGGATAATATTCTTAACGGCAGATATAACTTAGCACCAAAAGGCAAGCTTAATAAAGATGATACAACAGTTAAATCTCTAATGAAATTGCCGTTGGATTCTCTTGAATTCGGTGAAAATACAACAGGTGTTTTATCAACTTCATATTTCTCAAATCGTGCAACGACAGAAGACACAATCGGTATTAACAGATTTGATTTAATGAAGAAAAACAACCCGCATCTTGTTGAACCATACAACAAGGTTTACACAAAAACAAATGAAATCTTTAATAAAGAATTAAATGAATTTGCACAATCTGTAATCAGAAAAGTTAACGAAACTTCTAATGAAAAACTAGTAGATTCAAACGGAAACTATACCGAATACGGAGAATATGTAATTGATTTAATTGGTCGTGATATTGCAAAATATGCAATGTTAAAATCACTTGCAGGTGAAACACTTAAATATAAAGTTTTACCAAACGGCGAATTAACATACAACTATTCTGAAATCAGAAATGCAACAACACTAAAAGCTCTGGGAATAAATGCAAGTAATCCGACAGAAGAAGCTGAAATTTTACAAAAGAAAATTCTTCAGGGCTTACATAAATTATCCAATGATGATATAACAGCAGTTGCAAAATCCGTATCAGAAAGAATTAAAGGTACAGATACAGATACATTCAGAATTGCAGAAGCACTTGTTGATATGTCAGGATTAGGTTTAAACTACCGTTTAGACGCTGCAAAAGACCTTGTTGATATAGACTCTGTAAGAAACAGAGTAAATGACTTTGACGATACTTGGACACAATTAATAAAATTCTGGAGCAAATACGTTCAGGGAGTTAAATCTGTAAATCCATATTCATATATAGTAGCAGAAATGACTGACGTAGCTGACGTAATGAGAGATACATTTGGCGGTCCTGAATCTTGCCCATACAACGGATGGACTAACATTAACAATGTTAAATACAACGGCGAACCTGATGCAATGACAAAATTCTTTAATGAAACAGGTATTACATCAGAAGCCGCTTATGCATACTTCTTTACCGAATTATTAACAAACTTCTCAAGAGATTTTGAAACAGGTAAAAACTTTACAGATACGCATGACGCATTCAAACATAAATATGATTTGTTAATAAATACAAGAAGTGCAGATTATCTCAGAAACCTATATACATTTATGGGCAACCACGATAAGATGAGAACTATTCATGGTTTAGCCGTTGATATGGAATTATATCATTCTACTTTATACTATCGAGGCGACGATATAGAAAGCAACCGTCCTCAAAGAATTGATGTGATGAAAGTTCTTTCGGGTGTTAAAAATGAAAAAGACATTCCACTTGAATTAAAATTAAACATTGATAACTTGGATTACTTCAGAACTGTAAGCTCAAGAGCTGTTGCTCAATCAAAACTTTTAATCAGCTGTATTGATGAAGATTTTAAAAACAGCAAAATTCCACAGGAAGATTTAGCTCTTGTAAGACAAGCTCTTATTGACTTAGCAAATGGGAATTATCTTAACGATAAAAATTCAGAAAAGATCACAAAAATTAATATCCCGGAAATATCAAGTATTGAAAACGCAGTAAAAGAAGTAGCAAGAATTGCTGCTAAAAATGGTGCAGATATATCTGAAAGCGAAATAAAAGCTATCATAGATAATGCTAATAAATTAGATTACAAAAATTATACAGTCAAAGGTGATTTTGATTATACAATGCCAAAATCATTTGGCGACAACAACATGAAAGCATTAAATAATATTTTAGGGAATACTGATAACGCTATGGAATACAGCGTATACACAGTTCAGCTTGCTAATATGATTAAAGATGCTGCCAAAGATACTAAAAATGCCGATACGATAAATAACGCATTAAAAGATTTTATAAAAACATATAACAGAGAAAAAATAAGCCAAAACATGGACGGCTTAAAAATGTTTGAAGACCCTGTTATTTCAAGAAAGAAAAATGGCTACGGAGCAAGAGATTTCAGAATTGCAATGGAAGAAGCCATAAATCAGGCTGAATTCAAATCTGGTAGAAAAATCTCAAACAGAGAAGAAATAATTGATACAGTTTATAAATCAGCAACAGAACCGGCAGTACAAAAGCACGCAATGATTCTGTCATTCCTCGGAGCGCTTTGCGGTATCCCTACATTATACACAGGTGATGAATTAGGTGACACCGGTTCGGAAGAGAAAAGCAAGAATATTTGGCTGCAAAACAGAATGCCTTCAATGTGGTCAGCTTTAAACGACAAAGACAGCAGAATAGGTCAAATTAAAAAAGCGTACCAGACAAAGACTCTTGATGCAATGCAAAATAAAGCAAGATTAAAAGTCTTACAAAACGGAACACCATATACAATGGATGTTCAAACTGACGGCATGGACAGAAACCAATTAAAAGAAAGAGTTGCACAAATAAATGCATTATGCAGTGATGAAAACGGTTTGCCTAAAGACAGTAAAATATATAAAGATTTGCAAAAAGAAAAAGAAGTTTTGCTTAATAAAATTGCAAAAGTAGCATTCTTAGTTCATGGTTCTGACGGCGATATGGCAATATCTGTATTTAATGCCGGTGGAATAGATCACAACAGCAGAGTTAACTATTTTGAGAAATTAAGCAAAAAAACTGGCATTAATTTAAGTGATAAAAATAACCGCATAAAATTCTTTAGAGATAATAATATAGATGAGGCATCAATTGACAATCCTTATGTTCCAATTCAAGAGAAATCCTCAATAGATGCGCTTCTACTTGGTGCAGGTATAACAATTCCTGTAGGAACTCTATTTATGAACGCTGATGCAAGAGATAAAGTTCAGTATGTAGTTCAAAATATTGGAGATAAACTCGGTATCGTTAGAAAAGATGGCAAGAAAATTATAATGGACGGTTTAACAGCTAAAAATGGCGTAATGGTTCTTAGAAAATTTATTCCGTTTAAAGGGAAACAAATTAACAAGCAATATAACATTGTTTCAAATCCTTACCAAAACAAACAAGTTGCAGAAGAAGGCAAAAAACTTAGTTTAATTGCAAAGTAGAACTAAATATTAACACCGGACATCATATTTATAAGAGTATCAATAGTATTTTGCATACTAACACTATCAGTAGTTCTTTGTTGCAAAAACGCGTTAATTTTTGGCATCATCTCAATTGCTACATCAAGTCTTGGGTTTGAACCTGCCTGATACATACCTACGTCAATCAAGTCCTTATTTTCTCTGTAAAGTGACATTAAAGTACGCATCTTTGCAGCTGCTTCTTTATGCTCTTTTGAAGCAATAGCGGACATCAAACGAGAAATACTACCAAGAACATCAATTGCCGGATAATGGTTTGCTTCAGCAACTTTTCTTGATAGGAAAATGTGACCATCTGTAATACCACGAACAGTATCAACAATTGGGTCATTAATATCATCACCTTCCATAAGTACGGTATAAAATGCCGTAATTGAACCTTTTGGACTGTTACCTGCTCTTTCAAGCACCTTTTGAAGCCAAGAAAATATTGACGGCGGATAACCTTTCATTGTAGGAGGTTCTCCTAATGACAGACCAACTTCACGTCCTGCCATCGCACAACGAGTAACCGTATCAGTCATAAGGAACACTTTTTTACCCTGATCTCTAAAATACTCACAAACAGCTGTTGCGGTTAATAAGCACTTTTGTCTGATTAATGGAGGTTGGTCACCTGTAGAACAGACCAATACAGATTTTTTCATACCCTCAGGTCCAAGAGCATCCTCAACAAATTCTTTTACCTCTCTACCACGTTCACCGATTAGTGCGACTACGTTTACATCAGCATCAGAGTTTCGCGCAATCATACCTAATAAAGTACTTTTACCGACACCTGAACCGGCAAATAAACCCATACGCTGACCGCAGCCAAACGTTAAGCATGAATCAATTGCCCTTACACCTGTTGAAAACATTTCTGTAATAATAGGTCTTTCAAAAGGCCCTGGGGGCGGACCATCTGCCGGACGCCAAGTTGCATTGGATATATCTAAGGGTTTCCCATCAATAGGCTCTCCCAAAGGGTTTATTAATCTGCCTAACAAAAAATCACCAACAGGAATAATAATGGGATTACCAGTTGAAGTTACCAAACTTCCCTGCCCTATTCCTGCTCCATCATACAATAATAGTAATTGGGCCGCATCACCTTTAAATGCCGCAACTTCCGCCGGCTTACGTTCACCGTTAGCAGCTTCTATATAACATAAATCACCGATTTTTAACCCCGGTAATTTCACCTCTACGGTTAAACCCAGTAATTTTGATACACTTCCTTTATATTGATATAAATCAATATTGGAAAGTTTATCTTGAACCTTGCTTTTAAGATTATCTATATATACTTGATCTACGCCTTCCATAATGTTATTTTAGCATATTATTTAAAACAATGAACTAGGCAATTAAGATGATTTTGAGAAAAATAAACTTTAGTTGAATGGAATAAGATTTTGCTATCGAAGATTTTTTATAGCCTATTTCTTACTTGCAAATCTGATTTTTTTATATTAGTATAAGTTTGTGAGGCGACATGGCCAAGTGGTAAGGCAGAAGCCTGCAAAGCTTTTATCCCCAGTTCGAATCTGGGTGTCGCCTTTTTTAGCGGTGTTTTTAATAAAACACCCCACCCCAACCCTCCCCGCGAGGGGAGGGGGTTTAAATTATTTAATACTTACAAATCACAAATCGAAATATATGGATAATATAGAATTAAAGCGTTTCTGGGAGAAAGTAAAAGAAGAATTGATAGGATGTTTACCTGAAAGTACACATCCCTGGATTTATTCACTTGAAGTATCTGGTTATGACAAGGGAATATTGACCGTTGTGACAGGTCAGAGCATAGCAAGAGACTGGTTAAAAAAACATCACTCAGAACAAATAAACAATATTTTAAAAAAGGTTGCTAATGATAAAAATGCAGGAATACATATTGTTTATGATGAAAATGCTGCAAAAAAAATAAAAAAAGAAGTTGAAAAAATTAAGAAAAAGGAAGCGGAAGCACAACTAAAAGAACAGGCTATGGAGAATTTAAGCTATATGCAATCCTCAGCTAATCTTAATTTAAAATATAAATTTGAAAATTTTGTAATTGGAGAGAACAATAAATTTGCACATGATGCAGCTTTAGCTGTAGCAAAAAATCCATCAGGTAAATTTAATCCGTTATTTATATATGGTAATGCAGGATTAGGAAAAACTCATTTAATGCAAGCAATTGGGCATTATACTATATTTAATAATCCGAAACTTAAAGTTAAATATACTAAAACTGATGACTATATAAATGATTTCATCTCGAATAGCAGAAAAACCAACAATTCTATTGAAAACATGTCTAAATTTAATAAAAAGTACACAAATATAGATATAATTTTAATAGATGACATTCAGTTTATCGAATCAAAAGAAAAAACAATGGAAAGAATGCAGCAAACTTTTGATACTCTGTACCAAAAAGGAAAGCAAATTGTTATTACATCTGACAGAATTCCTGAGGATATACCAAAAATAACAGAAGCACTTGCATCCAGATTTAAAAGCGGACTGATGGTAGAATTAACTCCGCCTGATTTTGATACAAGGCTTCAAATAGTTAAAAAATTGGCAATTGATAACGATATTACTGCAGAAGAAGAAGCTTTTAAATATTTGGCATATAACTTCGATAAAAACGTAAGAGAGCTTGAGGGGGCGTTTACAAAAGTATGCGCTTATGCAGAATTTAACAACAAGCCTATAACATTAAACCTTGCTAAAGAAGTTTTAAAGTGCAGAGAAGATAAAAATAGCATCAGTTTTGACAAAATAACTGAAATAACAGCAAATTACTATGATGTTGAAGTAAATGATATCAAAGGCACTGCAAGAAGCCAAAAAGTAGCTGCCGCAAGACAAATGTCAATTTATTTATGCAGAGAATTAACAAATCAGAGCTTTGAAAATATAGGAGAGTTTTTTAATAAGAAACACTCTACAGCACTATACGCTCATGATCAAATAAAATCAAAAATAAATTCTCAAAAAGAATTATCTAATGCTGCAAGAGAAATCAAACAGGCTTTAAAAGTAAATTAGTCTTGTGTATACTCGTTTTTCTGCTAAATTTATGGTAAATATATAGTATGATAGAAAAAATTAAAAATTTTATCAATTATGTGTATGTAGATAAATATATAAAAGATGGCAAGTTTGATATAGCTTTAGAGAAACTTAATATGCTTGCTAATGAAGGATTTCGTCCTGATGAAACATACTTAAAAAGAGGAATGCTTTGCCACCAATTACTTATGTTTGATGAAGCATATTCTGATTTTACATACATAATTACACACTGTGTAAAAAAAGAAAAAGCCTATATTGAAAGAATTAAACTCAATTACGAAATGGGAAATTTTATTGAAACACTTAACGATGCCAACATTCTGTTAAAAAACTATCCTGATAATTTTGAATATAAAAAATACAAATTTCTGGCATTTGCTAACTCAGGACAGTTGGAATTAGCTCAGAGTTACATACTTAATGTATTTAACTCAAATAAATATAAAACAATACAATTTTTACTAAATGAAACAGCAGAACACATTGCAATTGATGAACTTGCAAGAGCATTAAGGATTTTAGAAATACTTGAGCTAATTGACCCTAATAATCCTGTTAAACTCCTAAAAGAAGCTAATATATATAATATTGCAGGACAAAAAAATAAAGCGGAAGAAATATTAAAAAAAATTGATATGGTATTTCCCAAGTATTTCATTTCTCACTTTAAATTTACTGATATGTACGAGGACAGAGATTCTTTAGAAACAAATTTTTTACTAGAGTTAAGAGTTTTTGACAAACAAAACTGCTTTTCATATCCAATGAACATACTTGAGGGATATAAAGCTCAGAAAGAAGGACATATAATTGATTCAAAAGAAGCGTTTGAAAGAGCAATAGAAATTAACCCTAATAAACCTGAAGCTTATGTACTTCTTGCGCAAACTTTACAGTTAATGTCAGGCTACGACAATCCTGCATACAGAATAGATGCTGAAGCTAACTATAAAAAAGCTATGCAAATTTACCAAAGAGAAAATTTAACTGCAAAATCCGAAGATATGCGAAGACAAATTAAACATCTAAATTCTACGCTAAGCATTCATTAATATATTCATCACTTACACCAATATAATTAATACCTGATGATGTAATAGGTTGTACATAATCACATTTATTAATTGAATGAGGCTCTATTGCAACAAAAGGAGGCATTATTGACCACTTATAAAATGCGGTAGACATTCTCTTATAGAATTTTTTTAGCCATTCTTCTTTTTGTTCTTTAGAAATATCATGCTGCTTTTCGTAAGTAAATGTTGATTTAAGCATATCATCATAAGTTTCTTGCCGGTTTTCAATCCTCCAAATAATTTCATCCAAAAATTCATAAGGCATTAGTGCATCTTCTGCAATAAGAGGTTTACCTGTTTTTGGATCTATAGCCAATTCAGCACCGGGTCTTTTTTGAATAACAGATTCAGGAATAACATTTTTTTCATTTCTGTTTTTGTTTAACCAACGCGCCAAAGCAAATAATTTTGTCTTTGTAACATCAGCAATTGGAGCAAAACCGCCTGACATATCACCATTAATCGTTGCATAACCCATATATGCTTCTGATTTATCTGATGTCGCAATTGGAATACAACTCGGGAATTCATTACTAATACCCCACAAAATCATAGCTCTGGAACGAGCCTGAATATTATCAGGAGTAAAGGATTTTTTATATCTGTCATTCCAATCACATTCAACTTTTGAGAATAACTCATTAAAGCTCTCTGTTGTTGTATCAATCATAGAACGAATTGGAGCTTCTGTAAAATGAATTCCTAAATTATTAGCAAGCTGTTCGGCGTCTGATTTACTTTCGCTGCTTGTAATATGGGATGGCATAGAAACTCCGTATACATTTTCTTTACCTATTGCATCAGCTACAATTACGGCACATACAGTTGAATCAAGACCACCTGATAAACCAAGAACCGCACGTTTAAATCCGCATTTTTTGAAATAATCTTTTACACTCAGAACAAGAGCATTATAAGTTCTTTCTAAATCATAATCATAATTCAAAGAAAATTCATTTCGTCCGAATACATAATCCTCAAATCCAAAAGGTAATTCATAAACTTTACCGATATCCTCATAAGGATTAACAACTAACAGTTGTTCTTCAAAGGCACTAGCTCTTGCGATTAATTCACCTTTTGAATTATATGCACAGCTAATTCCGTCAAACATAATATTATCATTTGCACCAACCTGATTTACATATAAAAGTGGTTTTGATGAATTTTTAGCAAAATTAGATAATTTTTTATTCTTTAATAGCTCTCTGTTGGCTTTATAATTATTTGCAGCACAAACTATTGATATAATGGAATTATTGTCATTAACTTTATTTAAGCTATCTGCACCGACAAAAATATTATACTTATTATAAAGTGAAGCATCAGATAAAGAATTATCATAAGAAATAAAACCTGACTCTGATGACGGAACTTGATATTTTTCATCATTAATGCGTGAAGAAAAAGAAATAATATTTTTTCTAAATACACCTTTTATACCACTGTGATGTAAAACAGCTATTGAATTATAATAAAGATTTTCTTTATAAAATTCAGGAAACCCAACAAGAACAACTGTGTTTTCAGCTAATTTAGCAAGAGCGTTTAACCATTTTTCAGCTTCTTTTATTATATTAGGGAATCTGCTTATTGTATCTTGTAAAGGATACCCTAACAAAGATAATTCCGGAAAAATAAGAGCTTCAAGACCAATATTTTCAGCAAATTTAATATACTTGGCAATTTTTTTAGAATTAAATTCTAAATTACCTGAATTGATATTAATTTGAGCAACTCCTATATATTTATTAATATTTACAATGCACTTCAACTCAGACAAAACACCACTGTTAATTTCTTGACCATTTTTTATACAATTATCAGCATTAGCTATCAATGAAAATAAATTTTGCATAGTATCTCTCCCTTAATTCATATTATACTTGAAATAGTGAGTATCTTTATATAAACTTTACCTTTTATACGTTTTTGGTATAATCAACATATAGAGTTATTTAGGAGTTGATAAAGTATGGAAAGATTTGTAGGGCTGATTGGTATAGTTGTTATATTTTTAATAGCATTTCTTATGTCTAACAATAAAAAAGCTATTAATTATAAAACAGTTGGTATGGGATTTTTACTACAAATTTTGTTAGCAATATTCATTTTTAAGGTGCCAGTTGGTGAAAAGATGTTTTTATTAATTGGTGCTTTCATAAGAAAAATATTAGACTTTGCATACGAGGGCGGTCAGTTTGTATTTGGTCCGTTACTAAATAACACACGTTTAGCAGAATTATTTGAAAATAACAGCAGCGTATTTGCATTACAATTAATCTGCTCAAGTATTTTTATGATGGTTCTTGTAAACATACTTTATCACTACGGCATTATGCAAAGAGTAGTTGCAGTTTTAGGTAAAGCAATGAACAAAATAATGAAAGTATCAGGGGCAGAAGCACTTTCAAATGTTGCAAGCGCATTCGTTGGTCAGATTGTTGCACAAATTATGATTAAACCATACCTGGAAAAACTGACACGTTCAGAATTATTAGCATCAATGGCAGGAAGTATGGCTTGTATATCAGGAGCAATTATGCCGATATACATAGGAATGGGGATACCTGCACACTATCTTCTTGCTTCATCTGTGATGGCAGCACCGGGTGCACTAATATTAGCAAAAATCATATACCCTGAAACAGGTGAGCCTGAAACAAGAGATAATATCAAGATATCAAAAAGAAGAACTTATACAAATGTGTTTGAAGCAATATCAAACGGTGCCGGAGATGGTATGAAAGTTGCTATAAATGTAACAGCAATGATTTTAGCTCTTGTAGCGTTAGTTGCATTTATCGACTGGACGCTGGGACTGGGCGGAGCTTTAATATACAAATATGTTCCGGGGTGTTCTCACTTGGCATTCTTAAATAACCTTTCTTTAAGTTACATACTAGGTAAAATATTTATGTGGTTTGCACTTATTCTTGGAGTTCCATTTAAAGATGCATCAATAGTTGGTTCTCTTATGGGTACTAAAATTGTTTTGAATGAGATGGTTGCATACATAAATTTATCTCATGTAGCATCCGCACTGGAAGCAAAAAGTTTTATGATTGCAAGTTTTGCTTTATGCAGTTTCGGGAACTTTGGTTCAATAGCAATTCAAATCGGCGGTATTGGAGAACTTGCACCAAACCAAAGAAAAAATCTTGCAAGATTGAGTTTAAGAGCATTGGTCTGCGGAACATTAAGCTGTTATTTATCAGCAGCGATTGTCGGTATTCTTTTGTAAAGACAGCTCCTCTTCTATTCCTAAATTTAAATTAAAAATATCTGACAATTTGTCAGATATTAACTCCAACATTGCTATATATTCGTTTCTTTCATTACTTAGTTTTTTAAGATTTTCATCTGTAACTCCATAATATTGACCTTTTATTTCTCTCTCCAGACAAGAAGTTTTAGTCATATTAACGAGAGTATTTGCATAATACAATTTATCAAATACATCATTTTGGTATAACAAAACATCACTTTTACGGTTTTCCATAACAGTGCCTCCAATATTAAATCTTTTTCTTTTCCTACTATTTCCAGTATACAACTATTATAAAAATTTTTATTAATGTATTTTCCAATTTTAACTATTTGAAACTAATTAATGTATTTAAATACTGGACAAGTTCATTAAAATCTATATTTTTACCGGTTTTTTCGCGTTTTTTAAGGTATTCATCAATTGTATTAAGTATTTCAATAAAAATAGATTCAGATATATTACCGGAATAAAAATCTTCATATACGCTTAAAATATAAGCGTAAGTATCTTCACCCTTATGCCTTTTAATACTAATTAGCAAATGACGTATATCTTCATTTTTAAAATTTATATTCAACATATTAAAATAAAGCATTGCAGAACGCTCTAAATTTTTTAAAATTGTATCAATTGGCATAAATTGAAGCATTGTCTCTATATAATTGACAAAACTTTCATATACTCTTTCAGGTTTAAATTTTTTATAGTTAAATTTTGTGATAAAGAAGTCTTTTAAAAACTTTGAAGCATCATCTTTTTCAACAAAATATGACTGCTTAATCTTATTCCAATGGTTAATAACACCTTTTTCTTTCATATAATCATCAATTAATATAATTTGATTAATATCATATTTATTGCTGTTAATTTTATAATACAAATCTCTTTGAGAAACTTCATCTGTTTCAACAAGCGTTACGTTAATTTTTTGAAGCATTTTGAAGATATTTGCAGCATGCAATTTTTCATCCTTAATTTGTGCCCAAAAATTATGTAACAGCACAAACATAGGCGAAGACTTTTCATGTCCTGAAAGCCTTTCACCATTAATTATTTTTTCATACAGTTGTGCATATTTTTCAGGTAAATGCAGTTTAAAACGATTTTTTCCGCTAAATAGATACTTCTTTCTAATAGTTTTAATTGCATTTGCATTCTGCGAAGTAGTCTTTTTATAGCATTCACATATTGCATGCAAAAGCAAAGACAACGAAAGTATTCTGGATAACCCATCAACAATAGTATACTTTTCCAGAGTCTGCTGTGTAATAAATATAAGCCCTAAATCAATAGATCTTGTAAATTGTTCATCTTCTGTCATCAAATCCAGAAAATTTACCAATTCTTTATCACACCCTGCATAGTCTAAGGCGTACAAGTCATTAACACTATTCAAAAACTTTAGTAAATTAACTACTTCCATATTATACAGTTAAAACAAAACCGCCTGACGGAACATTTTTTAACTTATCGCCCTCTATTTTAGCTCTTAAATTTTTAATGTATTTATATACATAATCCCTTGGCAAATCCAACAATTTTGCCAAATCTTTTGCATAAACGGTTTTTCCGACATTATTTAATAAATAATCAAAAACCATTTGTTCTCTGTCAGTTAAAGATTTTTTCAAAACTATTTGACCGCTATTTGACAAAGAAGAGTTTTGTTCAGCCTTTGCCGGTTTAACTTCCTTTTTCTTATTTAATACTTGCTCAATTTTTTCATTAACTTCAACTTTTTTATTTTCAGATAAATCCATTGGTTTTAATGACATATCTTTTTTAGAAATTGAAAATGGAGTATGAGATATTTGACGTTCTCTTTCAAATGCACGTTCAGCAATTCTGGAAAAACCTTCATTTAAGTTTGAACCTGTATTTGATGATGTCCCTTTAGACATAACAATATCTACAACATCATTTGTGGGCTTGCTTTCTTCAACTTCTTTACCCAATCTTGCTGCAAATTCTTCCAATGTTATTTTCTCCAGTGAGCTTCTCCACTGTTTTATCTCTTCCTTTGTTAAATAATTAGGCATTTAACTAATCTCCTATACTAACCTGTGATAGTCTTAATTCCCCATAACGGATTTTCATAATTATTATGTTATCATAAAACTTAAAAAAAAAACTAAAATATTGCGTGATGTAAAGATTAATTTTTATTCTTTAACAATTCTTCCGGGCAAGTTGCTTCTTTGAATAGAAGTTAGCATTGCATCAGCACTTTGCTTATTTTTAAAACTACCGGCTTGCAATGTATAATCATTAGCTCCAATGCATTTCACAATTGGATTAAGTCCGCTGCCTGATTCTTGAATAATTTCTTTAGCAACTTTTGCCTGTTCTGCAGATGTATAAGTTCCTATATAAACCTTATACACAATATCTTGAGAGTTTTGAACTACAACATTATCACTATCATAACTTTGCTCATTTTCAGAACTATCAGTTTTAGGAGCTTCATCAGAAGGTTTTTGCATTAAATCGGAAAAGTCTCTTCCTTGATCTTCATTCTTAATCATCTCAAGTCTATTTACGTCAATTATTTTTTTATCTTCAAAATCATCGCCTTGTTGTTCTTTGTAATCACCAATTGATGTATCAACAGTTACGACCTTTGAAACATAATTGAACAACACAGTAAAAAGAAGCAACATACCAAAAAAGGAAATAATAAATATTTTAATAAACGGATTTCCCCCTTGTCGAGTTTCTTTTTTCATATATTTTTTATAACCGCGACTTGGCATTCAAGCATCCCCCTATTCGATTACACCACGGACTTTAGTACACGCCATACTAATATCATCCAGCTCGGCAGCATATCTTTTCATAACTTCAAGCGCAAAACCTTTTGTATCTTCTATTCCAAGTTCACTTTTAAGTCCGGAAGCAGAAACAGGCGCACCTTCAGATAAAATATTTAAACCTGTATGTATTAATATTGAAGTAACAGATTTTGTAGCAATAGAAACAGACAATTTTTTGCCGTCTATCATTAAATCATCGCCGTTACGAACAACAAAAACACCTTTTTCTTCAAGCAATTCTTTAATAATACACATCAACAAACGTTGTCTGAATACACCTTCACTAAGACTTATGCCAAATTGTTCCGTTATAAAACTAAGCATATATTTGCTGTATATCGGTTCATTATTTATAACATCTTCAATATCAACCATTTCAGTCAAATCGACTTTGCATTCACCTTGAAACGCGATAATTGCATCACCCTGAAGCTTAAAATTTTTATAAATCCAGTGAGGTGAAAGTTGTGAACCTATATATTTAATTTCCTCGTCTATAAACTTTGTTTTCATTATTCTCCAAATAATATATCTAAATATTTGTCTGCATTATTATGCCTTAACGCATTTTTTAAATGAACACAAGATTCACATACTCCGCAATGCTTTGACGTATTATTATAACAACTCCATACTAATTCCAACGGAACATTATGCTCTAACGCAATTTTAACTATATCATCCTTTGAAAAATTTATCAAGGGAGCAATAACTTTAGGCTTTACCAGTGTTGAACTCTCAAAAACTTTTGAAATTTTTTCTCTGAATGTTTCTGTATTATCCGGAAATGTTTGACCTTCGTCTTTGTTTGCACCAAAAATAATATAATTATAATTATAAGAATCTGCAAAAGATGCCGCTATATTTAAAAATAATCCATTTCTATTAGGAACCCACACCTGTTTTGCACTTTCATTTGTTCCAAGTGAACTCACTGGAATTTCTGAATCCGAAACTAAAGCTGTATTAGTTATTTCTTTTAACCAATCTAATTTTATAACTTTATGTTTTATATTATAGAATTTACAAATTTTTTGAGAGGACTCAATTTCATATTTTACGGATTTTTGTCCATAATCAAAAGTCAGAGCTAATTCTATACCATATTCATCTTTATATGCACCTAATGCTACAACGGAATCCAAGCCTCCGGAAAGTAGTATTATAGATTTTAAAGACATTTACCCCTCCTCATATTCCTCTATAATATTTTTAGCTTCTTCTTTTAAAAATTTTGAATATACTGGAAGCGATATTACTTCGTCAAGAATATCACGCCCAATTATATTATATAATGCAATTAAAGCATTTCTTTGAACTTCTTCATCTGAGTCTTGTAATGCTGTTCTTATTAACTCGGGTGCTTCTTCAAATTCACTGTTCATTAGAGCTTCTATTGCATTAATCCTAACCATTGGAGAAGCGTCTATAAGAGAATTTTTAAATACATGAAGAACTTTTCTGTTATTTATATTTAGTCTGCCAAGTGCTTCCACAATTTTTTCTTTAAGAAAAGAAAATTTATCCCAAATACCCTGCTTTGCATCCATTATAGCAACTAAAGGATCTATAGCACTGGAATCCCCAATCAGACCAAGCGCAAAGGTTGCAGACTCTTTTACATAAATTGATTTTTCATTATCATCTTTAACAACATCAATCAAAGGCTCAACTGCATATTTATCACCAATTCTTCCAAGAGCATCAGCACACGCAAGTCTGATTTTATAATTTTCGTTTTTATTATTAAGGCAATATAATAAAGCACCCAGCGTTGAAGCGTCTTTATAATTAGAAATTGCTTTTGCGCACAGCACACGTAAATTAATCAATTCATCAGAATCATCCTGCTCTTTATTTTTTAACAAAAGTATATCAATCAATACTGATAATGTTGAAGATGCTTTACGAGAGTCTGAAAGTTTAACCACTCCGGACAATATGTCATAGTTTTTAACATTTGTCAGTATATAGTTATATATTTCTACTATCTCATCGGAATTATAAAATTCTTCTATTGAAACAAGATTTTTAAGCACCTCATCAGGCGGCTCACTTTCTACCCCACAATCATTTAAAATCTCACTAAAATTTAACACATTATTATCCACAAGACTAAGATACTATAAACAACAGCTTTTAGCAATAAAAGGCAATTTTACTAGATTTTCCGATTCTATGAGCTTGCGAGAAAAATTTTAATTTTTCCGCAAGCTCCATAGAACGGTTTCAATGCGGGTTGTGTGCTATCCCGCACACGACCCGCATTTCACAAACTTTAGGTCGTGTTTGAAAAAGTTCGAAAAATTGTCATTTTTTGACTTTTTCCGCACACTCTATTGTTAACAAATATTAAGAATTTCGAAAAAAAAAGTCAATTTCTTTACAAAGAAATACTTTATATATACATAAGAGTATTTTTTAAGGAGCAATAATGAAAGAACAAGAATTAAATGCTACAATGTCCGTAATCGCAGACCCTATTAACAATGTATATAAACTTGATTCCAGACAAGCAGTAGAAGAAATTCAAAGAATTTGCAGAATTTTTGCTATTGCTGACAAACAAGCAAATAAGCATAAAATGCTTTCTATTAAAAATTTGGCTACATTCAGATTAGTATTAAGCAATAACTAATCAGCATTAAAGATATTATAAATAAGCAAAAAGCCCTAATTCATTTAGGGCTTTTTAGTGTTTGTTAATAAAATAACCGAAGTTATTTAAGATTTACTGTATTGTTATCAAATAAGAACTTAGTAATTTTTTCATTTAATGCTTGTTGTGAAAGAGCATTGAACACGCCAGGTGTTTGAGATAATTGCTTAATCATTGTATTTGCATCTATTTGATACATCTGGCTTAATTCAGATAATTTTGCACCAAAATCAGCTTGTGAAACTGTAATATTTTCTTCTTTTGCAATTTTATCAATTACTAAAGAATTTTTAACTCTTACTAAAGCATCATCTTTTAACTGATTTACAAGGTTGTCGTATCCATGAGCCTGAATAGCCTGTTCCCAAGTAAAGCCTTGTGCTGTCAGCTTTTGCTTATATTCAGCTAATAATTCATCAGTTTCTCTGCTTATCATTGATTGCTGAATATCAACTTTTGCATCAGCTATAACTTTTTCAAAAATAGCTTTTTGTTTGTTCATATTATCAATTTCAGTTTTTTGTTGATCTAAATATTTTTGAACATCTGCTTTAAGGTCATCTACAGTTTTGAAAGGACCAACTTTCTGAGCAAACTCATCATTTAATTCAGGTAAAACTTTTGTCTTTATTTCATTAATTATACACTTAAATGTAGCAGGTTGACCGGCTAATTTCTTTTCGTGATATTCTTCAGGGAATGTAACATTAATATCAAATTCAACACCTAAAGGTCTGTCAACAAGCTGTTCAGCAAACCCCGGAATAAAATTAGAATGTGCTAAGTCCATTGTATAATTTTTTGCATCGCCGTGTTCAATTTTTTCACCGTTAGAATAACCGTCAAAATCAAAGACAATAACGTCTGTGTTAACAGTTTTTCTATCGGTTACAAGAACCATTGTTGCATGTTGCTCTAACATAGCATTTAATGATTTTTCCATTGCATCATCAGGAGTTTTATATTCATCAATTTCTAATGTTAAACCTTTATACTGTCCCAAAGTTACTTCAGGTCTTAATTCAATCTTAGCAGTAATTTTCAAATCTTCACCAACGTTATATTCATAAGATTCAACATACGGTTGAGCAACTACGTCAAAATCGTTGTCTTTAATAACATCTGAAAAAATTTTAGGAAGAGCTGATTCAAGAGCTTCTTGCTTAATTCTTTCTTCACCTATATTTTGTTCTATAATTGCTCTCGGAGCTTTACCCTTACGGAATCCGGGAATATTTACATACTGAGAAAGTCTTTTAACTGCATTATTATAGTAAGATACAGCATCTTTTGCAGGAATTTCAATATCGACTTTTACGATATTTTCCGGTTGTTTTTCAATTGTTGTGTTCATATAATTTCCTCTTTTCTGTTTAACCAAGTAATTAAAGAGTACAATAAACAGATATGATATGCAAATCAGATATTACAATTGTTCAAATGTTATATTAACCCTTTGCCAAAAACAGAGTTTTATTATATTATAGAAGCATAGGATGAGAGATAAAAAATGACACTGGAAAATTTTGTATATGATTCCGTTACGGAATTACTTGCCGGTAAGTACGACAGTGCAAAACCGATAATAGAAAAGCACAAAGACATTTATCATGATGATACGGCAATTTGTTTCAGTTTGCTGTCACTCGGAGCTTTTTTAAAACAAGATTATGAGCACTTTTATCAGTTTATGAATGATGCGTCATTCCTTGTTGACCAAACAAGCGAACCAATTACAAAAATATTCCACGAAATGGTTTTGGGTTTTGTAAATTTTTCAGAGAAAAATACAACTCTATACTCTATCAACTACAATAAAGCACGCAAGTTATCAATTAAAAATCAAAAAACAGACTTTTTTGAAAGATTGAATGCTTTATTAAAGTGTCCGCCAATTTCTCACTTTACATATAACCATGGAGGACAAACAAAAGATCCTTTAATTGCTCTGGTAAAAATCGGTCAGGCGGTAGCGGCAGAAAAAGATATAAACTTACTTATAAAAACTATAGCCGAAGAAACGAAAACAGCATTAAACGCAGACAGATGCACAGTATATCTATATGACAAAGAAACTGATGAACTTTATTCAAAGGTTGCTACAGGATTAGATATTACAGAATTGAGAATACCGGCAGATAAAGGGCTTGCTGGTCACGTTCTAAAGACTGGTGAAACAATAAACATCAAAGATGCCTATAGCGACAAAAGATTTAATTCTGCAGTAGACAAAGAAACCGGATACAGAACTAAAAATATGCTGTGTATGCCAATTAAAAACTTTAATCAGGAAATTATCGGTGTATTTCAGGTTTTAAATAAATTTGATGAATACTTTACTCCGGAAGATGAAGATTTGCTTGTAGCAATCGCATCAAACGCAGGTATTTCACTTGAAAATGCTCAACTGTTTGAAAGACAAAGAAAATTACTTGAAGAGCAAAAAATTGTATTGGACAGTTTTATTGAAACATTGGCAACATCTATTGATGCACGCGATAAGATTACATCAGGTCATTCAACAAGAGTTAAGATGTATTCCGTACTGATAGCACGTGAATTTGGCATGGAAAAAAATGACTTATACATTTTAGAAAAAGCTGCAGCATTACATGATATAGGTAAAATAGGCATTAGAGATGCCGTTCTGCAAAAAGAAGGGAAATTAACACCTGAAGAGTATAAACATATTCAGCAGCATGTTGAAATTACGCATCACATTTTAGAAAAAATTCACATGTCAAAAGATTTCCAACAAATTATGGAAATAGCATGCTCTCATCACGAAAAATTTGACGGTTCAGGATACTACAGACACCTGAAAGGTGAAGAAATTCCTTTCGGCGGTAGAATTTTAGCAGTTTCTGACGTATTTGATGCAATTACATCAAAAAGACACTATCGTGATAAAATGCCGATTGATAAAGTTATTAACATTATAAAAGAGGGGGCAGGCTCTCATTTTGACCCGCTTGTAGTGGAAAAATTCCTTGCAATTAAATTAAGTGAAATCGTAAAAGTATTTTGCACTGAAAACTGCATGAATATTAAACAAGAAGATATAAAAACTTTAGAAAAATATAACCTACTTGATTTATATTACTCAATAGTAAATAATTGTAGTAACAGGTTATTAGAAGTTTTCAACAGATACTATGTAGGTGTGGATACGGAACATGAATAAAGTAAGAGTTTTATTGACAACATGCTTATTATTATCAACATTGCTTTATGCTGATGCTGAAAGCACTTTAAAACCGCTTAAAGCAAAGACTGTAACTACAGTCGCCAATATGGATATGGTTGTAAAAGATAATTTTATAAAAGCAAAATTTTCTTCAGCAGAAAACAGATTTATTCAAAGTAATGTTAAAGCATCTTATGATGATTTTAACGATTTGATTCAAAAAGCAAATCATGATGACTATGTATTCTTGCTATACGGCATGAAAATGGCAGAATATGGTCTGTTTGACTTATCGGATAATCTTATTGAACGCTTAGACAATAACCATTTTACAGCTTCTTATGTAAAGGATATGAAACGATATTATTACCCGTCTTCAATGCTTAGTCAAAAAGACATTATCGGTCTTGCTGATGCTTATTCAAATATTGTTTACAACAATATGGCACTGGAAACGACATCAGAATTACTTAATACCGCAAGATTTGATGAAAGTGATTATAAGAACTATTTAATTGCACTGGGTTATTACAAGTCAAATAATTTACCGCTCGCACTTAAATATATTGATAATGCAATTCTTGAAAATGATACCAATATAAACTATTTAAGTTTAAAAGCAAAAATTCTTGCTGATTCAAAGAAAAATTCACAAGCATTAAAAGTTCTTGCAAAAATAAAAAAAACACCATTTCTAACAACGGATTTTAAGCAAAAAGTCAGAGCAACTGAAGAATACATACTATATAGAACTTCAAAAGCAGATGCTTTAAAAGATTATCATTTAGCATATTATTATCATTTACAGGATAAAAGTTTACTTGCTACAAAAGTACTGCAATCTGCAATTTTGACTGCAAAGCAATACAGTTCTGACATTTATGCTCTGCTTGGAAGAATATATTATGAAAACAATGAACCTTTAAAAGCTCAGGAATTTGCATCAAGAGCTTACAAAGAAGATTCTCATAATTATTTAGCTATACTTACGTTAGCAGATATCAACTTTGATATGAAGAAATATACAGATTCTTTAAACTATTATAAAAAAGCTAAAAAACAGTCTAAAGATCCTGCACCTCAAGTTGGTATAGCCAAGTCTTATTTAGCTTTGAAGAAGCCTGAAAAAGCTAAAAAGATATATGAAAAACTATTACAAAACAACAAAATGAATGAAGATTTACTTGTGGAATCACTAAAAGTAATTCCTCAGAGAGTTGATTACTATTTGCCCAGAGTCGCATCGATTGATTTAGCAAACAACGACATTTGGCTAGGTTTGGCAAATCATGCTATTAAAGACGGTAATTACACAATGGCAACAACTTATCTAAACAATTCTTATTATATTGACGAAAATAACTTTAAATATTATTATTATTTAAGTCTTGTTTTAAGAGCTAAGGGTGATAATGAATTAGCAGAGCGTTCTTTAATAAGATGTGCAGATATTAATGCTGATTATGCAGCAGCAGTAAAATCCGGGTATAGTGAATATTATGGGAAATAGTGTTTTAATAATTGAAGATCATGAATTAACAAGGTTTGGCTTAAAAACAGCGTTTGAAGCCTCTGATTTTATATCTGAAATTTTTGAAGCTGATTCAGCTGAAAACGGCATAGAGATTCTTAACTCACATAATGTTGATTTAATTGTTATGGACTTAGGACTTCCCGGAATGAACGGTATTGAAGCAACACAAAAAATTAAAGAGAAGAATAAAGATATAAAAATAGTTATTCTCACTTCTCATAATGATGAGCAGGAAGTTTTAAACAGTCTGAAAGCCGGAGCAAATGCCTATTGTTCAAAAGAGATTAATCCAAAAAGACTTATTCAGGTAATTCAATCCGTACTTGATGGTGCAGCATGGTTTGATCCTGCAATATCACATATTGTTCTTGATGCTGCCACAAAATCACAATTAAATAATTCATATACTTCAGATAAGGACTACGGATTAACAACAAGAGAAACACAGATTTTAAAATTGATTACTGAAGGTTACAGTAATATTGAAATAGCAAATGAACTTTATGTAAGTATAAATACAACAAAAGCACATGTCGCAAGTATCTTACAGAAACTTGAAGTAGATGACAGACTTCAGGCAGCACTTAAAGCTCTGAAAGAAAGATTGGTATAATATGGACGGAATCGCATCAATTTTAATCGTAGACGATAACCCAAAATTTTTAAAAGACGCTTTACCAATGTATGGCTATGAAATTACTGTAGCTGAAGATGGAATTGAAGCCTTAAAAATTTTGTCAGACGAAAATAAACATTTTGACCTTATACTTTTAGATGTAATGATGCCTAATATGAACGGCTGGGATACGCTTAAAGCAATAAGAAAGAATGAAAAAACTCAGTACATACCTGTTATAATGATAACTGCAGTAAGTGAAGAACAAAAAGTTGTATCAGGATTAAAAATCGGTGCTGATGATTATATTGTTAAACCGTTTATATTACCCAATTTGCTTGCAAGAATTGAAGCAGTATTAAGAAGAAGTAAATGGCAGGCAGAATCAGCTAAAAAGGAAAAAAAAATCAATAAAGATGTAAATATTGATTTACTTACTCCAAAAGAAAAAGAAGTTCTCACTTTATTATCAAAAGGAGCAAATAATCAAGAGATTGCTAACGCACTTTGCGTTCAGGATGTTACAATAAAAACACACCTTAATAACATATTTAAAAAGTTGAAAGTGTCAAATAGAACTCAAGCTGTATTATTAGCAATGGAAATAAATTTAATTAACTAGGAGAATTATAAATATGCTATCAAAAGAAGAATTAGTAGATTTATTAACAAGTGATACTGAAGCATTCAATAAGGAAATAAAGTCAATTAGCGGCGGTGCTGATTTAAGTGAATGTGATTTTTCTAATATTGTACTTAATGGTGCGGTATTTGATAATGTTGATTTAACTTCATCATCATTTGCCGATGCAAACTTAACTAACGTCAAATTTGAAGGTTGCGACTTGACATCAGTAGATTTTACAAGAGCAAATATTGTAGAATGTTCATTTTCTGAATCCGTACTAAACGGAACTGATTTTAGTTATGCAACTGCCGATTATTGTAACTTTTCTGATGCAGATTTAGCAGGTTCAATTTTCCAAAGTGCAGACTTATCTAATTCGGATTTTTCAATGGCAGAGAATTTGAATGCCTGCCGTTTTGATGAAGATACAGTTTGGCCTGATAATGAATATTTACCGGAAGATTTTGATACAAGTTATACATCAGACTTATCATCACTGAAAGATGATGACGATTTTGAACAATCAGATTACTAATTATTATTAGCAGATTAATGTACTTAGTCTTTATATATTTACCCCACTTGCAAAATAAATTATTTTGTTTTAGACTTAAAATACACTAGATTTGAAAGAAGGAATAGAATTATGGCTAAAAAATGTGAAATATGTGGAAAAGGCGATTTAAAAGCAGCAAAATTAACATTCTCTCATAAACAAATAGTTAAAAGACAATCTCCAAATTTACAAGAGATAAGAGTGTTAGATAACAACGGACACGCCGTTAGAAAGACTGTATGTACTTCTTGCTTAAGAGCCGGTAAAGTTCAAAAAGCTATATAATATAGTTTTTATGCAGAATTAAAAAGACTTTTCATATTAAATGAAAAGTCTTTTTTTGTAAAGAAATGTAACAAAAAATTATATTATTGAAATTCTAAAAAATATATAAACTTTATATATATGTAAGATGTAACAATATAAGGAGCAAAGATATGTCAAACAACATTGGCAAAAACGAAATAAACAACTTTTTCATTCAAAAGTACCACACAAATAAAATTTCAATACAAGATGCTAAAGAATTAGGCATAGATGTTGAAAAATTTAAAGATGTTGATGTTAATGATGACGATTTTTATGATATAGACGAGATCGCTGATAACAAAGATTTTTATGCAGCTGTTACTTCTATAATTGAAGAAGAAAAAGACAATTTGAAAGTAAAAGATGCAGAAAAAGAGAAAGAAGAACAAAATAAAGTCCAGCAAAAGGACGGAGCAAGCAACAAATAATTTATGCTTGGAATTAAGAAAAGAGTTTTAAATTTTATAAGGTATATGGGCAGAACAAAATGTTTTGCCCTTTGTTTTTGGATTTATAACGATTATCAGAACTATTTACATTTCTTAAAAAAGGTGACAAAGGATATAAAGGTATGCGAAAATATGGTATAATTATAGTATGAGAGCTGATTTGAATTAGCGTTTTCCCTAATGGATACAGAAAGGCTTTTTATAAGAGATGATGAGCAATATGGAAATTCAAAATGACCTCGAAAAGTTGTTAGCTGTAATGCCGCCCAAAGTAGCGTCCTATTTAACAGAAGACAGTTTAAACGATGTAATAGAGATTGTTTTAGATATTGGTCGTCAACCGGAAGTCCGTCATTCAGGCGGTAAAATAAATAAGTTAGGATATGATTTAGTGGATGAGAACGATATTGAGTTTGTTACTTCTCGTATACAAAAATTTACTCATGATAATCGTTCAGGGATACCGGGGACTTTACATAGAATAAGTGCAATTAGAAACAGACAAGGAACAGTTATAGGACTAACTTGCAGAATAGGTCGAGTAGTAACCGGAACTATTGCATGCATTAAAGATTTTTGTACTCAGGGGAAAAGTATATTATTTTTGGGGCCTCCGGGAGTTGGTAAAACAACAAAACTAAGAGAAATATCAAGACTTGTTGCAGATGAACTTGGTAAACGAGTTGTTATAGTTGATACATCAAATGAAATTGCAGGTGATGGAGATGTTCCACATCCTGCAGTTGGTTCTTCACGAAGAATGCAAGTCGCCCAGCCGGAGATGCAAAAAGATATAATGATTGAAGCAGTTGAAAATCATACTCCTGAAGTCATAGTTGTTGATGAAATAGGAACTGAGGCTGAAGCACAAGCTGCAAGAACAATTGCAGAGCGTGGTGTTATGCTTATAGCAACAGCTCATGGTAATTGTTTGGAAAGCCTGATAAAGAACCCTACACTTTCGGATTTGGTTGGCGGCATTCAATCAGTTACGCTTGGTGATGATGAAGCAAAAAGAAGAGCTTCGCAAAAAACAGTTCTTGAAAGAGAAAAGCAGCCAACTTTTGATATTGTTATAGAAATTCAGGATCGAAACACATTAGCAGTATACAAAAACACTTCAGAAGCTGTTGATTATATTCTTAGAGGATGGCCAATAAGACCGGAAATCAGAAAAGTCGATTCAAAACTTTCTGAACATCCTGTTCAAGAACTTAAACAAGAACTTTCACAAGAATTAAGAAATCAGGAATCAGAAACTCCAAAAGATAATAAGATGAATTTTTCTTTCTCACGACAGGATTATGTTGAGAAAGTTAAACCACTCAAAAAAGTTTATTTGTATGCAGTATCCAGAACTATTGTTGAAAAAATTATAGAAAATCTTGATATGAATGTTGAGATAACAAGAAATATTGATGATTCGGACATTGTAATTGCACACAAGAACTTTGCAAGAGGTGGTGCAAAAATTTTAAGCAACGCTCAGGAACTTAGAATAAGGGTATTTTATGTAAAAACAAACTCAATGGCACATATTCAAAAAGTATTAAAAGAGGCTCTGGATATTCAGCCCGGTGATGTAACACCGACTCACAATTACAAAGATGAAACGGAAGTTGCACTTGATGAAGCAAAAAATGCTATAAAAAAGGTAATTGAGGGAGCACCTGAGATTGAACTTGCGCCGCAAAACACGCATATAAGAAAAATGCAGCATGAACTGGTAGAACAATATAATCTAAAAAGCATTTCTATCGGAGACGAACCGAATCGAAGACTAAAAGTATTAAGAAAATAATTTTACCCAATCGACTTATTTAATGTAATAACATGCCTTGTTATGTTGTAACTGCATATTGTTTTTGTTAAAATTTAAATATAAATTTTGACACTAGGGTATGTAATTTGGAGAGAGAATGAGAAAAAATATTATTTTAATATTAGTAGTTATTTGTGCACTGATATTTTCAAGAATGATTATTTCCAATATATCTAAATCAGGTTCTGCTAAACAGAAAAAATCTATGAGTGCACCATCTGTTACAGTAGATACAGTAAAAACAGAATTTGTAAGAAGAGAATTTGAAGCACCTGCAAGAGTTATGGCAAAATACAGAGTTGAAGTTCTTGCTAGAATTAACGGATACTTAACTAAGAGTTATTTTAAAGAAGGTGATTTTGTAAAAGCAGGACAGTTATTATTTGAGATTGAGCCGCAAGAATATTCAAATGCAGCAGGTCAAGCAAAGGGTAATTTAGATAATGCAAAGGCTCAACAAGCATACTATAATAAACAACTGGCAAGATATAAAGAACTTGTTGATAATGACTTTGTTGCAAGAGCCGATTATGATAACGTACTTGCACAAAGAGATGCATATAGAGCTCAAGTACAAAGCATGGAAAACGCCTACAGAGATGCACAGCGTAATTTAGGATATACAAAAGTAAAAGCGCCAGTTGATGGCAGAGTCGGTATTATTGATGTTACAGTCGGAAACTATGTTAATATTTCAAGCGGACCTCTTACAACAATTAACAGTTCCGATCCGATGTATGTAACATTCCCGCTGGAATCTAAAGACTATGCTGAGCTTAACAGAATTGACGGAACTCCTAATGCTAAAAGAGAAGTAGAATTCACATTCAGTTCAGGTCAAAAATATGAATACAAAGGAACTCAGGATTTTTATGACAATCAGGTTGATGAATCAACGGGTACAATTACACTTCGTGCAACTTTCCCTAATCCTGAAGCGGTTTTACTTCAAGGTGATTTTGGCAGAATTAAAATATATTCAAACTTGAAAGATGAAATGCCTGTAGTACCTCAGACTGCAACAATGGAAAACCAAGAGGGTTTGTATGTTTACATAATGGATGAAGAAAACAATCCAAAACTCACCTACATTAAAACAATGGGGCAAGTAGGCACAGACTGGATTGTTTCATCAGGTGTAAAAAAAGGTGACAGAATTATCACAACAGGTATGCAAAAAGTTATACCGGGTTCTCCTGTAAAAGTTGTAGAACAAGCCGTTCAGGATGATATTAAAACAACAAAGAAGCCAAATATTTTTGTTCGTCTGATAAATAAAGTCAAAAGATTATTTAACATTAACACATCAGGAGCAAAAGCATGAAAGAAAATTTCTTTGTAAAACGTCCAAAGTTTGCTATTGTAATTTCAATTGCAATTATGCTTGCAGGTTTGTTATGTTTAACAACATTACCGTTAGAAGAATATCCGTCAATTACACCACCACAGGTTATCGTTAATGCAACTTATGCAGGTGCAAACGCTGATGTAATTACTTCAACAATTGCAGCTCCTGTTGAGTTACAGCTTAACGGCGTTGAAAATATGTTATATATGACATCAGAATCAAGTAACGGTATGTATAAGCTTACCATATATTTTGAAGTTGGTTCTGACCCTGATATGAACCTTGTTAATGTCCAAAACTTATTACAACTGGTAACGCCGCGTTTACCCGAAGAAGTTCGGCGATACGGTTTAACAGTTCGTAAATCAACCGGAGGCGGCGGCTGTTTGTTTATAGGTTTGCGTTCACCAAATGGAACATATAACTCACTTTACTTGGCAAACTATGCTTCAATGTTTATTAAAGACGAACTGGCAAGAACAAAAGGTTCTGCAGGTGTTGCAGTATATGGCGCAGGTGATTATTCGATGAGAATATGGCTTAAACCTGACAAAATGGCAAGTTTGGGAGTATCAACTACTGATGTAAGCAATGCCATTCAATCTCAAAACGTTCAGACTCCTGCCGGCAACATTGGTACAGAGCCAATGGAAACTCCGCAGATGATGAAGTTTACCCTCAAAACAAAAGGGCGTCTTAAAACGGTTGAAGAATTTGAAAATATTATAATTAAAGCAAATCACGATGGTTCTAATGTAAGAATTAAAGATATAGCGAGAGTAGAACTGGGAGCTGAAAATTATACACATCGTTCAATAGTCGATGGAAGAGAAGCAGCTGTTATAGCAGTAACTCAGTTGCCTGATGCTAACACAATTGACCTTGTTAACAGAATTAACAAAAAAATGGAATTATTAAGCAAAAAATTCCCAAATGACATGGAATATCATATACAATATGATGTAACTGAATTCGTAAGAGAATCAATAAAAGAAGTTGTTGAAGCAATATTATTAGCAATACTGCTTGTTTCTGCAGTAACATACCTTTTCTTGGGAACAGCAAGAGCAGCATTTATTCCTTTCTGTGCAATTCCTGTTTCTTTGATTGGTGTATTTATACTAATGTCTGCGATAGGTTTTTCAATCAACCTTTTAATCTTATTTGGTCTGGTTCTTGCAGTAGGCTTGGTTGTAGATGACGCAATAGTTGTACTTGAAAATACTCAGCGTCATATTCAAGAAGGCAAATCTCCAAAGGAAGCCACAAACTTATCAATGGAAGAAGTATTTGGTGCTGTAGTTGCCACATCACTAGTATTGATGGCAGTATTTGTTCCTGTATGTTTCTTAGGCGGTATAACAGGCCAAATGTTCCGTCAATTTGCGGTATGTATTGCAACATCAGTTGGTTTATCAACAATAGTTGCTCTTACTTTATCACCTGCTCTATGTTCAATAATATTAAAATCAGGTGATGAAAAAACAGACTTTGAATTTATACAAAAATTTGAAAATTGGTTTAACGATTTAAGAGATAAATATTTAAGAGTTGTCGACTATTTTGTAAAACAACCCCATAAAACTCTAAGAACAGTAATGGGAATTTTATTATTCATTGTAATAATGTTTAAAATTGTACCATCAGGGTTCCTGCCTGATGAAGACAGAGGCGCAATGTTTATGCAGGTTCAACTGCAAGATGGTGCAACTCTGACACGTTCAACAAATGTTGTAAATAATATGTGTAAAGAAATTCTCCAAATACCGGGAGTAAAATCTACTTTATCAATTAACGGCTTTAACGGAGAAAACACTGCTTTAGTTATCGTAAAATTAGAACCTTGGCATGATAGAAAATCAAGCAAACTATCAATTAACAATATAATGAATGAAGCCAGAAAAATCACTTCTAAATATACGGAAACAATAACGTTTGTATCTCAACCGCCTGCAATTACAGGTCTTGGTATGTTTAACGGTATTGAATTCCAAGTTTTGGATAAAGGTGACAGAAGTGCAGAACAGATGTTTGCAGAAACTCAAAAGTTAATGCAGCAGGCAAGAGTGAACCCCGCATTTTCAAGCGTTTACACATCATTTACGGCTTCTTTACCACAGGTTGAAGTAAAAGTTAATGAAGAAAAAGCACTTGCTCAGGGAGTGCCAATTTCTGAAGTATATTCAACACTTGCCGCTCAATATGCCTCCAGCTATATTAACGACTTTAATAAATTCGGGCGTGTATATCGTGTTTATATGCAGGCAGATTCTGCATACAGAGATACTATGGATGACCTTAATAAAGTATTCATAAAAAACATTCAGGGGAAAATGGTACCTTTGACTTCTGTAGTTACTACAGAACATCTAATTGCACCGTTTGAGCTTACCAGATTTAACTTATATCCGTCAATTACAATTAACGCTGAAGTTGTATCCGGTATGAGTTCAGGTTCCGGTATGAAAGCGATGGAAGCAATTGCTGATAAAATTTTACCAAATGATATGGATTATGCATGGTCTGGGAAATCTTTCTTAGAACAGCAGTCATCAGGACAATTGCTTATGATATTATCAATGGCATTCGCATTTGTATATTTATTCTTAGTTGCGCTATACGAAAGCTGGACATTACCAATATCAGTAATGCTTATATCACCTGTTGCTATATCAGGAGCATTATTCCTGCAATACGTTTGGGGATTAGCACTGGACATTTATGCTCAAGTCGGTTTGGTTATGTTATTAGGCTTATCTACAAAACAGGCTATCTTAGTTGTTGAATTTGCAAAAGACGCTATGGAAAAAGACGGTTTACACTATATTGAAGCTGCAATGCAAGCTGCTAAACTTCGTTTCAGAGCAGTTATGATGACAAACATTGCGTTCATCCTAGGTTTACTTCCACTTGTTTTTGCAAAAGGTGCAGGTGCCGGAAGCAGACACTCAATTGGTGTATCAGTATTCGGAGGTATGCTTGCGGTAGCTTTCTTTGGAAGTATTCTTGTTCCTGCGTTCTTTGTATTATTAAATACTATTAAGCATGAGCCGGAACAAAGAAAACGCTTACTGACAGAGCTTGGCGTAATACTTGTACTATTGATTGTCGGCTATTTTGTTTTATTCAGTTTAATACCTGCAATAATGGGATTAATTACGGGATTATTCACCAAGATTGCCTCGTTATTTTAATTAGCAAAATCTAACCTCCTGTGTAATTTCAGCAGTTAATCTTTTCATTTATCTTTTAATCAGAAGAGATATATGAAAAAAATAATTATTTGGCTAATTTTAATACTAATAATAAACATTAATACTGAAGCAGCAACATTAAATAGCAGCAGTATAAATAATGGAGTAAAAAAGGCAGAATATCCTGACAGTAAAGATGTTGAGCCAAGAGTAAATCAATATGATGAAACCACTGCCTTAGAAGCAGGAATTGAAAATACAATTGAAGTAAATTTAGATGACTGCTTAAGACTTGCACTAGGTAACAATCCACGAATACAATCAGCTATGCAGGATGTTTTTGCTTCTGATGCAAGAATAAAACAGGTATGGTCTAATTATTTTCCGCAATTTAGCTGGCAATCAGGGTACAGCAGAATTAGACAACTGCAATTATCAGATGTATTCAGAGAAAATTTAATCTACAATTACTGGGTACTTGGTCAAATTAGCGGTTCTCAACTTTTATATGACTTCGGAGTTACGCAAAATCAGGCTACCATACGAAAATTAGATAATGAGGGATATAAAATTATTCTGACCGGAACTATTAATGACGTTGTCTACAATGTTAAGGATAATTATTACAATCTGCAATATGCAATAGAAGCAGAAAAAGTTGCAGAACAAACGGTCAAAGAATTTGAAGTATTTTATAATCAGGCAAAGGCTTTTTATAAATTAGGGATTAAACCCAAAGTTGATGTTACAATAGCAGAAGTTAATTTAAGCAATTCAAAATTAACACTTATTCAAGCGCAGCACGCAGTTAAAATTGCAACCGCAAAATTAAACAATTCTATCGGAATTCCACACACAACAAAATTTTGTATATCTGATAAATTAAGATTTAATGAATGCAGTATTAATCTTGATAAAGCAATTGAAATAAGCCAAACCTCAAGACCTGAATTTCACTTGGCAGAAGTAAAAGTTGAACAGGCAAAACAGAATGTTAAATTAGTAAAAAAAACATGGCTGCCGCAATTTAATACACAAGGGCAGTTTGAAGTCGGTGGTCGTCATCCTGATTCAAATTACGGTTATTCATTCGGCGCATATATAAATTTTCCTACAATTAACGGAATGCTGATAAAACACGAAATTCGTGAAGCACGTTCTTTATACTCAAAAGAGCAGGCTAATGCGATTAATACAAAGAATAACATTTATCTTGAAGTACAGAATGCTTATTATACACTTGATGAAAAACGAAACAAAATTCCTGTTGCATATTTAGGTATGAAGCAGGCAAAAGAGAATGCTGAATTATCATCAGGCAGATACAAAGCAGGAGTCGGCGACTCAACAGAGGTTAAAGATGCACAAGTAGAGTATGAAAACTCACAGCTTACATATTTATATACAATGTACGAATACAATTCTGCAAAAGCTAACCTTGAAAGATCAATTGGTAAAAATATAGCAGAAGAAGTTATTTTACAAAAAAATTAGCAAAAAGTTTTATTAGTATATAAAAAGTATTGTATAAAATTAAAAAATCCTATATAATCAAATATATAAATACGAGAATTAGGAGAAGAAAAACATGTTACCGATTATAACAGAAGAGATTTCATCAGAGATATTTACAGAAGCATTTCAGGATGTTCATTCATGGAGAAAAAATATGGTTCAATACCTTAAAGAAGAAAACCCTGAGATAAATTCAGCAATTCTTGAAGTAGCAAAATATGATGAAAATATTGATTTAAAAGCTGTAGCACTTGGCGCGTACCTGTCATACAGACTGCTTGAAGTTGCAACAGAAAATGAAGGTATGACAATAGAAGCATAAAACAGACTAATAAAATAAAAGAGCTTATTAATTTAAATTAATAAGCTCTTTTTTATTTCAAAAATTTTAAACTGCAACATGCAAAAATTCTCTTGTTTTTGCTCTTATTTCATTATCCAAATCAAAAATGTCGTCGATAGATAAATTATAAGACACAGAATGCTTAGACATCATTTCTTCAACAGAATCTATAATATCAAATAATCTGATTTTACCCTCTAAAAATGCAAAAACGGCTTCTTCATTAGCAGCATTCATACATACGGTTGCCGAGCCACCGATTTTACCGGCATTATATGCAATATTTAACGCTTTGAATTTATCCCAATCAGGTTCTTCAAAATCCAGTCTTGCTATCTCAGAGAAACTGAAACTCTTGGACTTAATTCCCTCAAAGCGTTCCGGATAAGTAATGGCGTATTGAATAGGAATATGCATGCTTGGCAAACCTAACTGAGCAATAACACTGCCATCAACATATTCTATTGCCGAATGAACAACACTCTGCGGATGAACAACAACTTTAATTCTGTCATAATCCATACCGAATAAATGATGTGCTTCAATAACCTCTAAACCTTTATTCATTAATGTTGCACTATCAACAGTAATTTTCTTTCCCATATTCCAACGAGGATGAGCAAGAGCTTGTTCTACAGTAGCATTTTTCATATCTTCTATAGATTTATGCAAAAATGGACCACCTGAAGCAGTTATTATAAGCCTATCGACTTGAGCAATATCTTTTATGCACTGATGAATTGCACAATGTTCACTGTCAACAGGAACAATCTTAACACCTTTTTCTTTAGCTAACGGCATTACAATATCACCTGCCATAACTAAAGTTTCTTTATTGGCTAACGCTATATCAATACCATTGTTAATAGCTGTTATAGTTGGTTTTAATCCGATTTTTCCTGATACTGCTACAAGAATAATATCATTTTCTTTATTAGAGCAAATCTCTTCTAAAGTAGCAGGAATTGCACCATCTATTAAACTCATATTAGAAGCACATGCATATTTAGGTTTAAATTTTTTAATCTGCTCGTTTAATAAATTAATATTGTTACCGGCAGTAAGAGCAATAATATCAAACTTATCCCCTAATTTTTCTATAACCTCTAACGCTTGTCTGCCAATCGAACCGGTTGAACCTAATATACTAATTTTTCTTTTCATATCTACTCTCTTAAAATCTAATCATTAATATTATTATACAACGAGCAATTTAATAATAAAATTAAATAATTCTCTTGACACTAAAATATGTTCTTGTTAACATAATACTTGTGGTTAATCCATAGCCGAAATTAAGTTTACGGTAACAATTTAATAACATTTGCGCTTGTAGCTCAGCAGGTAGAGCACTCCCCTTTTAAGGGATAGGTCGCGCGTTCGAATCGCGCCAAGCGCATTTTTTGTTGCGCAAAGCTTGATTTTATATCACCAGCTAGAGAGTCCCCTTTTTAAGGGATAGGTCGCGCGTTGTAACGAATCGCACCAAGCGCATTTTTTGTATATAAAATTGGGTATCTATATCTAATTTGACATACAGAATAGATAAAACGACTTACCCCAAGCTGATTTCCATAATAATAGAAGCTATTTCAGCAGAGATATCAGAATCTTGAGAGATATTATCTTTTACCAATTTTGCAAACTCAGCTTTTTTAAATTCGTGTAAACCTTTTGTTTTAAAAATATTTTCCAAATTTTCTACTTCTGAATTATTATCATCTAAATCAGCCTTCGTTATTGAAGCAAAATTACACAATTCATTGTTTATAGTTTTAACAATAAGCGATTTAGGAAGTAAATCTTCAAACTCGCCACAGGAAACAAGATGAATTTTATCAATATCTCGTAATTTAGGGCGAATTTGTTTAATATTATCCTCTGCATCCTTATCCAGAAGTAAAAATATAGGAATTTTTAACTCGTCTGCCAGTTTATAATAAAGTTTGACCACCTGATTTTTTCCACCGGCAGGAATAATCTGGATACCCTCTTTATAGAAATCAAATCCTAAATATTTTGAAAATGCAGGTAACAATATTTCTTCAGTTATTCCCTCAACCAAAATAACTTTAATTATAGGGAATTTTAAACCATTATCAGCTCTTAATTTACTAAGATTGTCAGACTCATTTATCATTTTTAGCCATCTTAAATTTATTGGTGAAGATTCATTAATCAGAGGCAAAAATAAGTCATATTGAATTTTATTGTTTAAAAACTCTTGTGTCTCATCATCATTATTAAACACAGAATTTTCATATTCTTTTAGGATATAATTAAGGTTTTCTCCCTCTCCTTTACTGAGGGTTGAGGCGGAGGTTGAAACTTTTTCTCCCTCTCCTCGGGGGAGGGTTGGGGTGGGGGTTGGTCGTTCTTCTCCCTCCACTGATGGGGAGGGTTGGGGTGGGGTTAAAACTTCATCTCCCTCTCCTCGGGGGAGGGTAAGGGTGGGGGTTGGGCGTTCTTCTCCCTCCACTGATGGGGAGGGTTGGGGTGGGGTGATACTTATCAAAGAATCATTAATAATTAACTCCGCAATATGCGTAAGCTCATCAGGCGGCATACAGACTAACTCAGATTTCTTATATGATGGTTCTATAAGATTAGAGAGAATAATATCAGTAAACACTCTTATATATTTTTCTTTAGTATTTTTAAAACGTGTTAATCTATCAAATGATATTAATAATTGTTCTTTTGATAATAACTTGTATTTCATATTTTAAGTTTATAACAGGGATTAATTAGAGTAAAGAAAAAAAAAATACACGATCACTACTTTTTTTATAGGCAAGTAATTTTTTTATATTTGAGCTTGCGGAAAAATTAAATTTTTTCTCGCAAGCTCCATAGAACGGTTTCAATGCGGGTTGTGTGCTATCCCACACACGACCCGCATTTCACACACTTTAGGTCGTGTTTGAAAAAGTTCGAAAATTTGTCATTTTTCGACTTTTTCCGCACACTCATTTTGTAACATTTTGTAAAGATTAAAAAATTAATTGTTATCAAAAAATAAATATGTGGAATTAAAGGATATAGGTTATGCAAGGATGCATTAACGTGCATTTATAAAAAGTCCATAGAAAGGAGTAGTATTATGGCAATCACAATTAACACAAATTTACAATCTATGATAGTTCAAAAGAACTTAAACAGCGCAACTAACCAATTGAACTCAGCTATTGAAAGAATGACTACCGGTTACAAAATTAACCACGCATCAGACAACGCTGCAGGTTATTCTATTGCAAAAAACTGGGAAGCACAACTTGGTTCTTTAGATGTTGCAGCTGATAACGCAGCTACAGGTTCTGATATGTTATCAACACTGGAAGATAATTATGCATTAATATCATCACACATACAACGTGTAAGAGATTTAACAGAACAAGCTTCAAACGGTACTTATGGTGAACAATCAAAGAAAGCAATTCAATCAGAAATAGAAGCAAGACTTCAGGAAGTTAACAGAATTGCTGCTAACTGTGAGTTCAATGGTATAGATTTAATGAAAGGGAACGTTGGCGCCGGTGGGTTAGACATTCAAGTAGGTATTGACGGTGATTCTGACAGAAGCAGAATTAACCTAAAACAAGATTTATTTGCATCCGGCAGCATAAGCAGCTTATTTAGAATTAGTGCCAATGCATCACAGGGCATAAATACAGCATACGCTTGGGATGCTGCAAGCACAACTGCTGACAAAAAAGTAACACAATTGGCAAAAGATTGTGCTGGGTTAGGTGATAGCAGAAAAGCTTCCGATATGTTAGTTTACATTGATAAAGTAATAAATGACATTTCCGGCAGAGTTACAACACTTGGTGCTGCGCAAAACAGAATTGAATCAGCTATTGAATCAATTGGTGTTCAGTCTGAAAACATCACATCTTCTTTATCTACATTACGTGATGCTGATGTTGCTACTGAATCTTCTAACTACATCAAAGCTCAAATTCTGCAACAAGCTTCTGCAACACTTTTATCTACTGCAAACCAATCTCCAAGTATTGCTTTGAACTTGTTATAATAAGACTTTTCCTTCCAATTTTATCGGGGATTATCATTATTTTAAAAGATTTACCCCCTAAATTTACCCCCTAAATTTACCCCCTAAATTTACCCCCCCCAAGATTTTACCCCGAAATAGCAATTTTAAGCCAAAGGTTATTATTAATAATCTTTGGCTTTTGTATAAATTGATTTTTCTAACTCAGAGTGCTAAAATAAAATCTGGTAAAGGGAGAGAAAAATGAAACGAATTTTAATTATTTTTTTAATGATATTTTTTACTGCATTAAATGTAAATGCAGCAGGAACTTTTAAAGCAGATGCAAGAACAAAAAGAATAGCCGCAGGGACTCCGTTACAACTTGAATTTTTACAACAAGTTTCGACATCATCAGGATGCGAAGGTGACTCATTCATGGCAGCTCTAAAGAATGAATTAAAAACTGATAATACAGTTATTCTTCCAAAAGGTTCTGTTGTCAGAGGAAGCATCTCTACAGTTAAAATGGCTCAAAGATTTTCCAGAGGTGCAAAATTGTATCTGGATTTTGACCATGTTGTAACTCCAAACGGAAGACAAATTCCTTTGGATTTAGCAGTTGTAACATTTGATAAAATATACTATGATGGCGGTTTATATAAGAATTTAGGATACGGTGAAGCGATTCAAAAGAATTTTGACAGAGGTGTAGAGATTACAAAGAATTCAACAAATTATGGTTTGAGTGTGCAAGATGATCACCCGGGACTACAATTTTTAACAACTCCATTCTGTGCTGTTGGAGGTTTTATAGGCGGTCTTGGATATCTGATTGGAGATTCGGTTGCTGACATGTTTAGAAAAGGTGAAGATGTATTTATCCAAAAAGGTGACGTATTGAATGTCAGATTAATTAACCCAATAGATATTCCTGTTTATTAATATTTAAAAAGTTAATTATAAGGCTGGATTGTTAGGCTCGTTTGAGCCGTAACAATCCGGTCTATTATTTTTTTAATTATCCTCCGTAACACGCCCATATAAAGAATCAACATCCAACCATATTTAGAACTCACTATCACTTGTACAACTACTTCCTCAATAACAAGGAAGGAAAACGGAAGTTCTCCCCGCGGGGGAGAATTTAAGAGGGGGATTTTCTTTTATATAGAACCCTCCCCCACCCTTAATCCCTCCCCAGAGGGGAGGGGAATTTTTATTGTTACTGTAAGGCTCGTTTGAACCGTAACAATCCGGCAAAAAAAATTCTTATAATTATATTAACTTTTGTAAAGATATCTTATAACTGTGAAATTAAGAGAATTTTAAATACTTTATATATATAAGATGTATAATTATGAGGTAATATAAAATGGTAAACATTCCTAGAATAAAATGTCTCAGTCCATTTAAACAATATGAAATGTATCACTGGGGATGTGGAGACGGAGATACTTATAATACAACTTATAATTTTAACGGCGGAAGCATATTTGGCGGCAGCTTCGGCGGTGGTTTTTGGAACGGTGTCGGCATGGGACTCGGTGCCGGCATAGCCAGCTTGTTCGGTTTTGGCGGAGGCGGCTGCTTTGGAGGAGGCTTCCCTATGTTCGGTGGCGGGAACTGCGGTCTAAATTTCTTTGGAACACCGCAACTTACGACACCTACTCGCAATTTCTTTGGTGATTATTATGGTCAATACAGACATACAGGTGACGGCGCCGGCGGACAAAGTACAACTACAGGCGGTACTACTTATAATGGTGGAAATACTACTATTCATAAATCTGATAATAGAGATGAAAGAAATATTAATAAATTAAAAAATAAAGTTAATAAATTTATAGAAAAACATGATAAAGAGAAAGTATCTGAAAAATATAACAATACAAAAGCATTAAAACAAGCAACTGATTTATATAATAAATTACCGATAACATTAAAAGATGACGTCTTAACTGAAACAGATAAAGACGCAATTCGGAAATTGAAAGAATCATTAGCACAAAGATTTCCTGAACTTGCTACCAGATACAAACAAGAGTATGATAAAGAACCTGAACAATTATCTAAAGCACAAGCTCCGACTTCCGGTGGAGATCAAGCACAAGCTGAAAACTTTGGAGATAAAGTTCGTGGATGTAAGGATTTCAATGCACTATTAGCACTAATTGGCGGTAATAAATATAATGAACTTAATGAAGAAGATAAAGCAGCATTCGATGAAAAATTTGATGATTTACTGAAAGCAATAGAGTCTAACAAGAATGCACTTAATGAACTATCTTCAAAAGTTGCTGACAAACAGGACTTATCAAGTAAAGTATATGCAAAAATTAAAGCATTAGAAGCTGCAGAAGCTGCAGAAGAAGCAGAAGAAGCTCCAGCTCCAACACCAGAACAACAAGCTCAAGTTCAAGAACCGGCTCCAGCTCCAGCTCAAGATCAGGCTCAACAACCGGCTCAAACACCTGCTCAAACACCAGATGCAACAGAAGAAATAAAAAATCAACGAGTACAAACTACTTGCAATGATGCACTTGCAAAGATCCAAATGACAGACAAAGGTCATACAATGTCAAATGTTACACTTGATGAATTCAAAAACATTAAACAAAATAGTAAAATCAGCATTATAGATACATCAGACAAAATTCCTGATTTTATATACAAAACAGTTAAATCAGTTGATTTAGAGAATAATACTATTACCGTAGGAGTAACAAACGGAACTGATATAAAATATCAATTTTCAAAAAGAATACATGACAAAACAGGAGCACTGGTATTCATAAGTAACAAAGCTATACAAGAATATTTATTACAAAAAGATAACAGAGGTAACATATTCCTGATTCAATACGATGGTATGGATGGATATGACAAAGGCGACTTGAGAAACGAAACAAAAAATAATGATTCATTTGGAATATAAAAAAGAGCAGAAATGCTCTTTTTTGTTATTGAAAGTATGTTAAAAGCTTTTGTCAGACAAATCCTGAACAGCAAGTGCATCATTTTATATAGTCACATAATTTCAGGTCACTTTTATTTACCCCTTTACCACTTTACCCCTTTACCCCTAGGTTACAAACTTATATTTTTCTCCCCATCTGCTTGGTTCAGGCTTTGCAGTTTTAAGGTAATGTGACAAATCATAAGCAGGGTTAGTAGAATACATTTTTGTATTCTCTATACTTCCGTTTAATATTTCACGTTTTGACAACATCCTTGTAACTATATCTTCGTGGGATAGTTCCATAATACTCCTTAATCAGATACCACAGTCTAACATTAAAATAACAGAACTTCAAGCTAAGACGGAATACATATTTACATAAAGAAAAGCAAGGACAGGTTCCTTGCTTTAATTAATCTTATTCGGGATTTTTACCCTTTTCACTTGCTAATTAATTTATTAATCAGTTACTCAACCTGTCCATTATAACAAGTTCAATGCTATAGATGGAGTTTGGTTCGCCGTTGCAAGCAATGTTGCTGATGCTTGTTGTAATATCTGAGCTTTAATATAATTTGAAGATTCAGTTGCTACATCAGCATCTCTTAATGTAGATAGAGAAGAAGTAATGTTTTCAGACTGAACACCGATTGATGTAATAGCTGATTCAATTCTGTTTTGTGCAGCACCTAATGTTGTTACACGAGAAGAAATTTCATTAATAACAACATCAATCTTAGCCAACATATCGCTCGGTTTAGTTGTAGTCATCTCACTATTTTCAATATCATAACCCGAACAAAGTTTTGCAACATCTTTGATAGCTTCTTTATTATCAGTTGAAGTTGTTGCTTTACCATAATCTTTACCAAATAAATCTTTTACAGCACCTGATTTAAATAAATCATCACTTAATGTAATTTGGCTTCTGTCAGCATCACCATCAATACCAACTTGAATTGCTAAACCTTTTAAGTTGCCGGTCATCATCTTCTGACCGCTAAATTCACAGTTTGCAGCAATACGATCAATTTCTTCAAGTCTTGCTGTGATTTCTGAGTTAATAGCTTTTAGTGATTGAGAACCGTAAGTTCCGTTTGATGCTTGTTCTGTCAAATCTCTAACACGTTGAACATGTTGAGAAATTAATGAATAGTGGTCTTCAAGAGTAGATAACATGTCTGCACCTGTTGCTGCGTTATCAGCTGCTACATCTAAAGAACCTAATCTTGCTTCCCAGTTTCTGGCAATTGAATAACCGGCAGCGTTATCTGATGCGTGATTGATTTTATAACCTGTGGTCATTCTTTCAATTGCTTGATTTAAAGCTGTAGTTGCTTTAGATAAATTTGATTGAACAATCATAGAAGACATGTTTGTGTTAATAGTTAGTGCCATTTGAAACTCCTTTCTGGCTATACATCCTTGTGATATGCATCCATGCATACCGTCTACAATTGTTTAGTTCCACATTTATTCATTTCCGTAACAAATTGATTAAAATTTGTTACAAAAGTTAACAATTGATGCACAATTTTTTAGGGATAAAAGACCAAAACACACATAAATACTAACGGATAAGCTATTATATGACTAATCATTTTCCCAGGGTAATTTTTCCTGTTCAGCTTTTTTTGCATAAGAATGAATGAGCATTGAAGCAACCAAAGCAGTAAATGGCACACATATTACAATCGCAATACTTCCTATTAGGGCAGATGCAACTTCTGTTACAACTTGATTAAGATTAATAAATTTTTGGATATCAATATTACCGGACAGCAACACTAATGAAAGCGCACCACCTAAATATACCAGAATTAACGTATTTGCCATCGTTCCTATAATATCTCTGCCTACATTCATACCTGATATAAATAAATCCTTAACGCTTTTTGTATTATCTGTCAAATATATTTCATTTATTGTACTGGCTATTGACATAGCAACATCCATAACAGCTCCTAATGTAGCTAAAACAATCATTGAAACAGCAATAGCAGCAATATTCAGTTCAGGATGTGCTGAATATAAGAACATTGAATTTTCATTTGCAAAACCTGACAAATGAGCTGTATGTATTGTTATTAAAGAAAGTACAGTTGCGAAACACAAGCTTAAAATTGCACCTAAAGAAGCTGCTGTACTCTTTGCGTTGAAACCGCCTACCAGATACATTGTAACAGCAGTTGAAGCAATACAAATTAACAATGTAGCAAATATTGGATTAACTCCAAACAAAATTAACGGTCTAAGTATATTTAAGATTAAAACTACAGTTAAAATAATTGATATAAGGCTATATACACCTTTTCTTTTCCCTACATATATCAAAAGTCCGCAGAATATTAACGAGAGCCAAACCAGAGTTCCTGAGCGCTTTATATCTTCAATTGAAAACTCAACGCCATTACCGTTATCTTCGGCATGAAGAATAACTTTTACACCGTTTTTCAGCTTTATATCATAATAAGGATTCCCTGTAAGAACATTTTCTAATACTACATTCTCACCTTTAAACTCTCCGGTTAAAAGTTTAACCTCTGCAACCTGCTTTGTTTGAACAGCCTCATTTTCCATATCTACATAATGCACAGAATTAACTATGCCTGTCTGAGAAGGTAAAACGTTGTTATCATCTGCTAATACCGGATGTAATAAAAATGTAAAAAATAAAATAAGCATTAGTATAATATTTTTTAAACGCATATATACCTCACAAACAGCTAAAATAAGCGCCCCTGTTCTGACGGCATCTTCATACCCAAATGTCTGTATCCTTCCGGAGATACTTTTCTGCCTCTTGGCGTTCTCTGTAACAAACCTGCTTGAAGCAAATACGGTTCACACACATCCTCAATCGTGCGAACATCTTCACTTAATGCTGCGGCAATAGTTTCTATGCCAACCGGTCCGCCGTCATATTTATCTATAATTAAACTTAACAAAGCTCTATCCGTTGTATCAAGACCAAACTCATCAATTTTTAATATATCCAAAGATTCGTTTGCTACAGTTTCATCAATAACACCGTCATACTTAACCAGCGCAAAATCCGCAACTCTTTTTATAAGTCTGTTTGCTATTCTTGGAGTTCCTCTTGAACGTCTTGCTATTGCATAAGCACCCTCTTCTGAGATTTTAATATCAAGAATTCCCGCAGTACGAAGCACCACCTGAGCTAACTCGTCACAAGTATAGAACTCAAGACGGTGTATCATACCGAATCTGTCTCTCAAAGGCCCTGACAATTCACCTGCTTTTGTAGTAGCGCCAATAAGCGTAAATTTTGGAAGCGGAACTCTTAGAGTTTTTGCCGTCTGGCTTTTACCGGTTGTCATATCAAGGGTAAAATCCTCCATTGCAGGATATAATATTTCTTCAGCAACTTTATTTAGGCGGTGAATTTCATCGATAAACAGAATTTCACCACCTTTAAGTGACATTAGAATACCGATTATATCTCTTGGTCTTTCGAGCGCCGGTGCAGAAGTTATACGCATTTCAACACCCATTTGTGCAGCAATTACACCGGCTATAGTAGTTTTACCAAGTCCGGGTGGACCATAAAAAAGCATGTGATCTAACGGTTTTTCTCTTAATTTTGCTGCTTCAAGGGTTATTTTTAATGTTTCTTTCAAAGCAGACTGACCAATGTAACTATCAAAGTTCTTGGGTCTTATACTGTTTTCAAAAGTATTATCGTATTCTATATTTTCAGGCTTAACAATAGGGTTCTTTTTTTGCATAGAACCTTTTTTGATACCTAACCCCTCATTATCTGATATAATCGCCATATCGCTATTATATCATAAATACTATTGCTACATCAAAATGTATATTTTGATGTAGTAACAGCATTTCCCTCTCCATTGGGAGAGGGTAGAGTTTCATATCGAAAAACTATGTTTCGAGATATAGAAACTCGGGTGAGGGTTAAATATATCAAAAAGACTTGTTATTAATGAACTTCGTTTTCTTCTTCTCTTTATTTCGGATGTAAAGA
>CADBUY010000009.1 GCA_902797965.1 uncultured bacterium | reverse complement strand
GAAGAACTGACGGAAGTGCATTACATTTGACCGATGGTGACGGAATTAAAAACAATCAAGTCGGAACCACTTTATATAATGCAGTTATGACAACTGTTTACGAATCACTTCATGATAGCGGTTCAAATCTAGGAAACAGCTACAACTGGGATAATATCTTACAAAACATCTGGAACGAACTTGCTGACAAATATGCAGGCAAACAAATTTCTTATGATGGTTTTGTTAATGAATTCATGAATGAACTTTCTAAGAAAATTAAAGAAAATAAACTTGGAGAAGTATCAGCTAAAGAACCTGAGTATGCAGCTCAAAAGAATTTAAAAGAATTTTTAGAAACACTTGGGAATAATGTTTCTCTTAATACTGAAATCTTTTATCAATTACAAGGATTTTTAGGCGGTGCCGGAATAACCACAAAAGACGTAAGTACTGAAACTAAAACTGCTATAGAATTTGAATTTAAAGGGCAAAAATATCACTATGAAAAGGATGCCATGTCAGCAAGGGAAGCTCAATACTATCGAGAATTATTCGGTACTGATTTTAATAAATTCTTTAACAGTGATTACACACTTAATAACTATGGCATAAAATTATACTTTGGAGAAAATATTAGCCAGAATATAAAATCTCTTAATGATTTAATAAATGCATACAACTCTCCACGTGTAACTGATACGAAAAAAACATACTCAAGAGGAGATGCATATCTGGAAAAAAGCAGAATATTAAATGATAACAAAAAACATTTGGAAGCATACTACAGAGAAAAAGGCGGGAATGCTTATTTTGAATCTATCTGGCAAGAGATAGAAGCTAAAGTACGTGAAATTTTCGTAAAACCTGCTAATGAAGAATTCACATTCAGCAGCAGAGACGTATTTAATGAAGCAAAAGCTGTAATAGATAATTATCTCAAGTATGATAGCATTAGAGAAACTGAATTTACACAAGAAGATTATGATAGCGTTAAAGGAAGTGCAAGAGACAAATATCTGCAAAAACAATCTGATGGCAGTTATAAATTAAATATAAAGAAGTTGCTTGAAGACTTCCCCGGACAAACAATTACTACTATAGAACAACTTAATAACGCAATTTACGAAAAGAAAAACAGTTATGACATGGAAAGTTTTGCTAAAATACATGCAAGCGTTGCAATAAATGATCATTATGATGAACTCAGAGAATACTATACACAACTGGGTGGTAATGATAATTTTGACACAATACTAGCACAACTGAGAGTTAAACTTTACGAAGATTTTAACAATATACTAGGCAATGAATTCAGCGATAAAGATGTTATTGATAAGGTTAAGCAAATGCTTCATAATATTGTTAAACCTAACGAGGATGATATTGAAGATACCGAAGATGAAACTCCTGAACTTGAAACTCCGACACCTGCAGTTACAGAGACAGAGTCCGTGTCTGATAACAGTGATGCAACTAAAACAGATCTTGATACATTCGTTAACACTTTTGACGAAAGTGACAGATCCGGTGTTAAACAAGATATAGAAACATTAGAAAATGATATTAGAAATGACAACGATTTCGGATGGTTATCTTCTGTTGCAGATAACGGCATTCAAATCTCTTTAAGTAAAAATGATAATAACTTCGTTCTAACGCTTAAACACGATGGCGCAGAGTATGACATTACATTCCCATACAATAGTGAAACTGAAGGATTACTACTGCTAGAAGGATATTATGTCCCATCCGGAGACGAAACTTTAGACAAGTTGAATCTGTATACAGTTCGTACATGTGATTCATTCCAAGAACTGGTAAATCTTTTTGGCGGTGAAGATAAAATCAAAAACTATATCACAGGAGCCAAAGCAACAGGAAATGTATACACTCTTACTGTAAAATATAACAATAATACGTATGATATTTATTTAGCATCAACACCACAAAATAAAGATGCATTAATTGAAGCAGGTTTAATAAAAGATGAAGTAACTGCTACTGAGAAAAATAATGTTTTGAATGCTATTAAAAATAGAGCAAGCTCATCTGATACATACGGACAAAAGCTGACTCCTGAACAAGCAGACATGTTATATGAAAAATTATCTGCTGACAGCGAATTAACCGCATTTACAGGAACAAAATCCGATTTTGAAGCTAAAGCAACGGAAAAAGCAAAAGCTTATATTCCAGAGATTGTAGCAGCAAGAACACCACAAGGTGGCGCTGACGGTGCAAGCGGCGCAAGCGGTGCTGACGGGGCAAGCACAGCAAAAAGCACTGACGGCGCAAGTTTAGACGAATTTATTCAATCATTTGAAGACGATGACCAAGAATTAGTCAAAGAGGATATTGAAAGAATATGCGAAGAAACTGAATACAACGACTATGTTAAAAGTTTAATTAATCAACTTAAAGGATATGATAATACTGAAGTAACAATTACAGAGAATGGTGATAATGTTATTGCGACATTAAAACATGGTAATGTAACATTCGAGATTAGTATTCCAAAAGCGAACAATACTGAAGCAAAAGCTTCTGACAATAGTACCGATGGAGGAAACGGCGCAAGTGAAGCAAGTGGAGCTATGCAAGCAGATGATACAACTTCGGTTTCAGGTGCGAGTGATACAGATAGCGTAGATGGAGTAGAAACAAGCACTAATGTAGACAAATCTTACACTTTAGAAGATTTAAAAAACACATATAAATTTACTGACCAAGATATACGCACATTCTTTGAACAACAAAACGATAAATATGTAATTAGACAAAATGCAGTAAAGGCTTGTTTTGGAAGAGAAGATATTACGACAGTTACACAATTATTAGATGCAATGAAAAGTGACGGATATTCATACGGATATGTGTACGGCGGATATGAATTTACTGAAGAAGAAATAGAAAAATATTTAATACTGCTTATACAAGAACCTAAAAAATATATAATAAACCAGGATGCAATTAAAAAATATTTTCCTGAGATAGAGATTAACACATTAGGTCAATTAAAAGAAGCTATTGCAAATGGTGTAACAGAACCAAACACAGATACTACGTCTGTGGTCGAAGCTGAAACATATACTGAAGAATATTTAACAACAACTTATCAATTTACAAGCAGAGATTTGTCTTTGTACTTCAGTAATAAAAATGATAAATATGAATTAAATCAAAACTATATAAAACAAATATTACCAGATTACAATATTCAAACGGTTCAGGAACTTGTTGATGCTCTACATAATGCTTCTTACACTTCCGGTCATGTAATGGGATTGTTTGGATTTACTTTTCAGCAAACAGAAAAATTCTTCATTGTGACAGGAGAAGATAGTAATCCAAAATATACTCTTAATCAGACTGCTTTAAAAGAGGCTTTTCCAGATAAAGATATAAGAACATTAGGACAATTAAGAGAGGCTATTAATAATTCGACTGACAAATTTGATGATGAATTAAATAATACTCAAACGTACTCTGAAGGTATCTTGCGAGGACGCTATGGGTTCGATGTCTCAACGGTAGGTGAATATTTTAAAAAACAAGCTGATGGAACCTATAAATTGAATTTGTCTGTTGTAAAAAAGAGATTTCCTAATGATAAGATTACTACGGTTGAAGAACTTAAGGCAGCTCAGCAAGCCCATAAAACAGTATATGCTTCAAAAGGCGAACTAATGGGTCATTTTGGTCTAAGTGCATTTATGGTTGAAAACTTCTTTAAAGAAAATGCAGATGGTACATATAGTTATGATTTAGAAAAAATGAAATACTTTTTCGAAGACGATAAAATTCCATACACGATAGAATATTTGAAAAAGACAGATTTATTTACTGCATTTACCGCACAATTTTGGTCTAATCAAATCGAACGGTGGCCTGAAGATAATGACCGTAATGAAATAAATGGTAGTCTTCGTTTGTTAAGATATGTTGGAGCAGATTTTGATGTAAATCTAACTGGCGATGAAATTTTAAAATATATGAATGTATTTAAAGGCTTACTAAAAGAACGTTATAAGGGTGAGTCGGGCTATGATGATGAATTTTTAGAAAAAGCCTTTAATGCAGTTTTTGAAGAATGTAACATTAAAAATAATCAAACATACTATTTAAGTGATGTTATGTTTGCTTTTGAAGATTATTGTTACAAGTTAGTTAGAGGCGGTTGGGGAGAATGGTTTGACGGTCAAACTCCAGAGATGCCAACGTATTATAAATCCGGTAATTGTAAAACTAATAGAAATGGAAATATTATTCGTGAAAGAAAAACTTATTCAGAATATGGACTAACTTCAAAAGAGATGTCTGATTGGATAAAATCACATGTAAATAGTACTGATTTAAGAGAACGTTTCCAAGCAAATATATTAATGGAAAAGTTTAATGAACTCGGTTTAAGTGATGATGAGGTGGATGCCTTTATGGATGTGCTTTGGCGAGAACTTGCTGAAAAGTTAGGTGTTACTACTACTGATAAAGATACTGGAAATGTAAGAATTAATTTATATGATATGGTAAAATTAGATGCAAATAATGATCAATCCGTTTTGTATGAACTTTCAAAGATGATTGATGAAAAAACTACAAATATAAAACACATGTCTAGTTGGGATATACAAAATGCCGAAACTATTGATATAAATGAATTATTTAAATCATCTAACTTTTTAAATGCCGAGTATATAGAAGAACATTTAAGCGAAATGTTGCTAAGCAACGATCCCGGTATTCGTAAATTAGCAACAATGATAAATGATTATTGTAGTGAAACTGTTACTTTCCAAGACGGAACTACAGCAAAATTTGATAGATATACAAAGGCTGAGAAGCAAGATAGAATAAAATGGCTGATTGCATTATTAAATCAACAATGTGGGGTTCAAAATCCAAGTGGCAATCCGTCAACAAAAAATGTTGGTTTAACACCAGAATTATTAAATAAGCTCGGCAACAATGTTTTTGATAAAGTTGAAGAAGTAATTAATAGTCAAAAATTAGAAAAATGCTTATTAGCTGATATAGATGGAGTAATAGATAGATTCCAACAAGGAGGACAGGGTACCGGTGATTGTTGGTTATTATCCGGTATTGCAGCAATTAATGCAACTCCTGCGGGAAAAGAATTATTAGCAAATGCAATAAAGTGGAATAGTGACTATACCGCTATTACAGTTACGTTCCCGAGAACAGGTGATTCTGTTGTAATAACAGTTGATGAATTAATAAATGCAGACCCAGACTTAGGTAGTGATAAGTATAATAATGGTGATAATGATGTTTTAGCACTAGTATTAGCTTATGAAAAATTATATGGAGAAATTAATGGTGATGATGGCGATACTTTCTTTAAAAAGTTCTTGCCGAATGCTAACCATAATAAAGAGAAAGCAAGCGGTATAGATGATCTTTTTGCTGTAGTAGGAAGCATTTTTGGTGGTGGTGGTAGAGTTGATTTAACGGAAGATCATGTAAAGGACTACTTGCAAAGCATTTTAAATGCAAAAACGAATGGACAAAATGTTGCTGCAACATTCTGTTTATTTACAGGAGGTGATACAACATTCCGTTGGACAACTACTGATGGAGAACATATGTCAAATGAACATGACCACGGTGGTATGTTTGATTGGGGTGGACATGTATACGCAATAACGGATATTACTGAAACAACTGTAACATTTATAAATCCTTGGGATTCAAGTAAGGCATATACAGTTACATGGGATGAATTTGCTAGTATTGGTATTGGTGAAATGGCTTGGTCAACTTGGTAATATCCAATCAGAAAATATAAATAAGAAAGTCGAGGTGATAAAACTACCCCAAAATTAAACAAATCTATATAAAAAACCTTATATTTTAGTAAATATAAGGTTTTTAGTAGTATATTTTAAATTTTGATTCTAAAGACAAGTTCATTAGAATCTATTGTGTTGTGCAATTGCCAAAATGCTTGCTATGACTTAAATTTATCTTTACAAATCTTAATTAAAAAGGCAATTTTTTAACAAAAAAATACTTTATATATGTACGAGGATAATTGCATAAGGAGTAAAGTAAAATGGAACCGAAATTAACAGGATATGTTGGAACAAATCTAATTGTACTGGGAAATGCATCTCATGATACTGTTGGTGGTGCATGTGTAAATGTTGGAGGTAAAATTGAAAACAATGGTTTTTATGCACAAGCTGAAGGTGGTTATGGTACTGCTGCATACGCAAAAGCCGAATTAGGTAAAAATTTTACTTTTGGTGATAGCGGTTTTGGTGCTAATACATCCGTTGGTGGTCAGTACACAGTATCTAATCATACACAAGATTATTACAAAACCAAATTTGAAGAAGGTGCTAATAGCCCAACTTGGAAAGCGAATGACACAAGAGGGTACGCACAAGTTGCATTAACATACAATATTCCTTCAGTCGAAGTTGGTTTAGGAGTAAGAGCAGGTGTGAAAACATCTACTCAACCATCATTGGATGGTATAACTCTTGCACCTATAGGCGAAACGAGAGGAACAGAGTATGCCGGAAGAACAACAAAATCTTTTGTTGAGCCAATGGCAAATGTCGGTGTTAATCTCGGTAAAGGTTGGAAAATTGCTTTACAAGCTGCACCTAGTCAAGGCTCATTAGGTTTATCACTAAACTTCTAAAAGTCATTCTTACGATATAACATTTTCGTATTTTCAGAAACACGAATTAAAAAGTCTTTTTTGTCATTATCGTGAATATTTGAAATATCAATACGATATATGATTTAAATACTGTATTAAATAAAGTTGTTGCAAATATGACTAAGATTTTAAATAAATTAAAATCAAATCCGGAATATTTAAAAATTGTTCAGAATGGTAGTGCAATGACTCAAGTTACAAATGATACAACAGTTATTAATTATAAGAATGTTGATGTAAATCGTGATTATGGTGATGGAAATGTCCACATGAGTGATGACAATTCTGATAAACAGTATCAAAAAGCAATAGAAGAACTCCGCTATAGATTAAAAGGCAAATATGTACCACCATTAAGCATATCTGATTTTAATTCTTGGTTTACTCAAGCACAAAAAGATGCAATTAATGCATGTGCTAATAATACAAGAGATATTACAAAAGGATTACAATTAAGCGAAGGCACACGCCATCATGATGGCTGGGAAATAGAAATTGATCAAATAATGGAACTTATTGCATACAAATTTGATAAACTTGTCTACAAGAAAATTTTTGGTGCCGCGTAAATACAGAAAAACAAAAAAAGAGATGAGTAAACCTCATCTCTTTTTTTATTAATTCACATTCTTTATATATAATTCTTCTAACAAAACACAAAAAGTTGCAGCTATAGCAGGTGCAAAAATTAAGCCAATAATCCCTAAATATTGCGCTGTTACCAGTATAAAGAAATAAATTATCAAAGGATGAATATCTAACAACTTTCCAAATACATACGGTCTTATCAAACTATTCTCTGCCCACTGAGCAATCGCAAAAAGAAGAATCGTTAGAACAATCTTTAGCACACCCATTTTGCACACAGCTACCAAAATAATTACCAACGCAACGGTAGGACCAATTACAGGTACCAAATCAAAGATAGCGGTAATTAATCCGAGTACGATAGCGTAATCAACACCCAAAAGTGCAAGTCCTGCTAACATTATTAAACCAAGGCTTACTATCGTTACAACCGTTGCTAATACATACCCGCCCACTTTTTGGGATATTGAATCTAAAATTTCATCCGCTTTTTGTTTTAATCCTGACGGAAATAAACTTAAATATCCCTTTCTAACGGTTTCTTTATCTGCCATAAAATAATAAATTATAATACATGCCGCTAAAAAATATATTACAAAAGAAGCTATACCTTTACTAAACATAATTGAACTGCTGACGATATCAGAAGTAAAGCCTGAGGCAGACGATACTAATTCTCCCAAATTAATACCGTCTAAATTAGTATGCGAAACGTACGGTAACGAAAGCAAAAATGTTTTTGCATGTTCAAATCTGTCAGGTAATGTTTCTATAAAAGAGCCAATCTGCTGCCCCCCTAATATTATTACAGGAATAAAAAATATAAAACATATTAATAATGTTCCAAGTAACACAAGCGCAGAAGCAGCCGGTCTTGTAACATTATTCCATTTTTCACAAATTTTATCTACTATTGGATTTAGCGAGCATGAAATTACAAATGCTGCAAAAAACAGTATTGCAATATCTTTAATCTGAGCCATAAAAATTATAAACAATATTGCAAGTACTAAAAATATAAAATTTTTTATACCGACATATTTAGAAAAAAAATTCATCATTTATAATACCCCTTACAAGTTTATATTATCATAAAACTGCCTTACTATATATTCTATTTCAAAGAGAAAAATGGTAAAATAACAATATGGGTAATTTACTTGAAATTAATAATTTAACAGTAGAATACAAATCATCCGGAATAAATGGTGATAAAACAATTGTCAGAGCTGTTGACAACATCTCATTAGCAATAAAAGAGGGTGAGATATATGCTCTAGCAGGAGAATCCGGCTGCGGGAAATCAACTCTTGCAAAAGCCGTAACAAAACTGGTTCCTATTAAATCCGGTGAAATTATTTACAATGGAACAAACATAACAAACCATTCAAAAGAAGAGAAAAAAAATTACCCAAAAGAAGTTCAAATGGTATTTCAGAATCCTTATTCAAGCCTGAATCCAAAAATGAAAATATATGATACTCTTAAAGAACCCTTAGATATTAATACAAATTTTTCTGATTTAAAGAAGAAAATATTAATAAAAGAAGCACTTACTGACGTAGGATTACAAGAATCGGTTTTAGATTTATACCCTCACGAATTTTCAGGCGGGCAACGTCAAAGAATTGCAATAGCTCGCGCTCTTGTTCTAAATCCTAAATTCATTATTGCAGATGAACCCGTAAGCGCACTTGATGCAAGTATACAGGCTCAGATAATTAATCTCTTTAAAGAATTAAAGAAGCAGCGTAATCTGACAATACTATTTATATCACACGACTTAAACGTAATCAGATACCTTGCTGACAGAGTCGGTATTATGTACTTTGGGAAAATTGTTGAAGAAAATGATACTTTATCCATATTCAACTTTCCTAAAAACGACTATACAAAAACTTTATTAAATTCAGCTCCAACTTTAAAAACAATCAGTTAATTGTTGACTTAATTAGTCTGAATATATTATTATAATTGTAGAAATGACAAAAGAGAGCTATAAAAAAGAGAAAAATAAAGAATCGGTTGGAACTAAAATTGTTAATTTTATATTAACAATAGCTTTAGCTTGCTTTATCGGTTCACAAGTTGCACCTGCCGCAAATAATAATCTTAGATTTGCGCAAATTAGTGATGCACACTTTTCATCATACGAAAAAGACACATCCTATAAAATACTTTCAGAAACCGGCAATCTGCTTGATGATGCAATTACTCAGGTAAATACATCAGGTGCATACGACTTTGTTATCTTTACAGGCGACTTGATAAATACACCAAAAGTATCAGAACTTGAGCTGTTCATAAAACACGCAAAAAATCTGATATACCCTTGGTATGCAATAGACGGTAATCACGACATTGGTGTTGACGGCCCGCTTACAAAAAGTAAATTTATATCAATCTTAAACAAAAACAACAGTAAAATGAAAAGTGACAATATTTACTATTCATTTACACCCAAAAGAGGGTATTATGTCATTTGCTTGGATTCTATAATTGATTACAAAGTAACAACAAACGGTGAAATATCAAAAGAACAATTAGAATGGTTACAAAAAGAACTTGATAAACACAAAAAAGATACAATAATTGTATGTATTCATGTACCTGTGATAGAACCCTACTCCAGTCCAAGCCACAAAATGGTTAATGAATACGAATTAAGACGTGTATTAAAAAGCCATACTAATCCTATTATTGTATTACAAGGACATTACCATGCAGCAAGATTAAGACAAGAAGATAACATGCTTGTAATATCTTGCCCATCATTGGCATCTTTCCCAAACGCATTCAGAGTAATTAATGTAAATACCAGTGGGAAAAAAGTTAAAGTTGACGTATTCCTAAAAGAAACCGGTTTAAAAGAAGTACAAGACCATGCAAGGATTAGACTGATGGGAACACAGCTTCTATATGGTGAAGAAACTGACAGAAATGCAAGTTTTGAATTAAGAAGGGAAGATTTATAATGGATGAATTTAAAATAAAATTTCGAGGTGTAAGAGGAAGTTATCCTGTAGCGGATAAAGAATTCCTAAAGTATGGTGGTAATACAGCTTGTATTGAGGTTCACGCAGGCGGACATTTAATCATTCTTGATGCAGGAACAGGTCTAATAAGCCTTGGTAATGAACTTATGCAAAAATATATTCAATCCGGAACAACAATTACTGACAGAACTCCCGTTAAATGTACAATCTTACTAAGTCATATTCACCTTGACCACATTCAGGGCTTCCCATTTTTCCGTCCTTGTCATTTGGCATCAACAAGAATGAGTCTGTTAGGAGGTGTTAACTATAATGAAACACTTGAAACGGAACTTGCTAAACTATTATTCACCAAATCATTTCCGCTTGATTTAGGTGATATTGCTGCAGATTTAAAAATTGTTGACCTAAATGAAACAAATTATATAATTTTTAAAACAGGAAATATGCCGGAAGTAATTCGTGTAAATGACTTAAAAGAAGGCGATTATACAGAAGATGATGTTGTAATAACTTGCTATAAATCATACGCACATCCTCAAAACGGTGTCTTGATATACAAGATCGCATATAAAGGCAAAACTCTTGTTTATGCTACAGACAAAGAAAGTTATCCCGGCGGAGATAAAAAATTAATCAAATTTGCTAAAGGCTGCGACTTAATTATACACGATGCACAATACTCTACTGAAGATTATTTAAGCATATATGTTCCAAAACAAGGCTTTGGGCATTCAACATTTGAAATGGCGCTTGACTGCAAGCAGCAAGTTGGTGCTAAGAAACTCGTATTCTTCCACTTTGACCCCGGCTACAATGATGAAAAATTAGATTCGCTGGCTGAAGAATACGCTTCTGATGATGCGATACTTGCTTACGAAGGTCTGGAAATTGATTTGTTCAAAGAATGACATTTTAACTTTTATAATTAATTACAATTTATGAAAAGATTTATATGCTTGTTTTTATTAATATGTATGTTTGTCTGCTCGGGTTACAGAAAACCCTACAGATATACTATTGATGCCGAAAAAAATGCTTTCAATCATAATAATGTAGGATTAAATTACCTGAAAGACAGAATTTATTATGCAGCAATTGAAGAGTTTAAGATTGCGATTTCATTAAGCCAGAACACACAATCTACAGCCATTTATAAAACAAATCTCGGAAACACATATATGATTATAGGCTATCCTGATATGGCAAGAACTTGCTATGAAGAAGCTCTTAAGATGTACGGACTTAATCTGCAATACTATATTAACCTTGCAAAATGTTATGAGCAGCTAAACATTGTTCCGAAGAAAATCAAAGAATATGAAGTTTCAAGCAGTATATATGACAAAATTATGCTGGGAATTTTATACATTCAGACAGGTGAAAAAAGACGCGGTGTGATTATACTTGATGATATTTGTCTTAGTGAACCGGACCTGCTTATTACAGGAGCAATAAAACAATATCTAAAAGAGATTACTAAGAGTTTATAATTTTTTATTTTCAAAACTAAAAATTTTTTGCTATTAGAAAAAAATTATTCTATAATAACGTTATGGACAAAAAGGCAGCCTTCGCGGGTAGTTTTTACCCCTCCGATCCAAAAGAATTAAATAATTTATTAAATTCATATAAATCTGATAGAAATAGCACAAATCCGTATAAATCAAAAGCTATTATAGTTCCGCATGCAGGTATTAGTTTTTCTGGTCATGCCGCAATGGCAGGATATCAGCACCTTGCACCAAACGAAAACATATTTATTATTGCTCCGTCGCACCACGAAAATTTTACAAATATAGCAATGCCTGAATACACATTTTTTGAAACACCTCTTGGAAGTATTGAAGTAAACAACAGGTTTATAAAAGCAATTGCAGAAAAATATCCTTGCATAGTTTCTGATGCACCATTTGAAAATGAACACTCCATAGAAGTTCAGCTGCCATTTTTACAAAACATTTTTTCTTCCGGTTTTCCACAAAATGCTGTAGAGTTTGTTAAAAATATAAAACAATTCGGTAAGAAATTGCGTATAATACCAATATTAGTAGGAAAATGTGATTACAGACTTATTGCTGATATTATTGCAGAATATTGGGAAAATTCATCATTTATCATATCATCAGATTTAAGTCACTTCTATTCACACAATGATTGCAGACAAATAGATACATATACAGCAACAATTATTGAAACCGGAGAAATTGATTGTTTCGAACCGGAACAGGCTTGTGGTCTTATAGGAATAAAAGGACTAGTTGAATTTGCAAACAACAATGAATGTTCAATGATTCGTGCCGAAATGTATAATTCAGGAGATATTAGTCAGGACAAAGACAGAGTTGTAGGATACGGTTCCTGGTATTTATACACAGGCAGTAAAAATGAATTTATAGAAAAATATTACACAGACTATATTCTTGATATAGTCAGACAGAGCATTGTGTACACAATAAACAATGAAGAATATATACCGGAACACATACCACCTGTATTATTGGAACTCGGAGCGTCATTCGTAACAATTAAAACAAATGGAATGCTTAGAGGATGTATTGGCTCTATATATCCTACCAGACCGTTAATATTGGATTTAATAGACAATGCAAAGAATGCAGGCTTTCAAGACCCAAGATTTATTCCATTAACAATAGATGAGCTGGAAAATATTGAGATATCAGTATCACTCCTGTCACCTATACAACGTATTAAATTTAAAGATGAAAAAGATTTATTATCCAAAATTTATCCTTACGGAATCATTATTGTTGAGCAAGATAAACGTGCTGTATATTTGCCTGTTGTATGGGAACAATTGCCGGACAAAGAGATTTTCCTTAATTCACTAAAAGAAAAAGCCGGACTTCCTCCTACCTATTTTTCAGAAACATTTGAAGCGTTCAAATTCACGACTACTGATATAACAGAAATAAAAACAGAAGCTGAAGCATAACAAGTATTAGATACATCACACCTGTTAAAGCTTTAAAATTTTACAAAAAAAAAGCTTGAGTATTAGCTCAAGCGGAAAAAGGGAAAAGGGATTAAAAAGGGAAAATTATATTTCTAAAATTCTTATATTTTACATCTAACTAAATATACCAAACGTTCTTTCTATATTATCGTTTTCAACTTTTTCTATTGATTCACGCTGCTTATCTAAAGCGGTTCTCTCAGTTTCTAATTTATTAAGTTCCTGATCATATCGTTTGTCTTTTGCATTAACTTTTGATAATTCATGTTGATATGCAGCCTCAGCTTTCTTAATTTTTGCATCATCAGACACTTCTTGAATAGTAACGCAAGTTGCAGTATTAATTGTTTGCCATCCTTTATTTGCACCGGTTTTATATTCATTCAAAAGTAAGGTTCCACTCTGAATAACGTTATTAAACCAATCATTATCAGTACTTCCTTCTTCTGCATACTTACTTACAGGAGTACATCCACCGGCTGCTTCAATACCCTCAAATAATTGAACATAATATTCGAATTCGCCTGGGTCAAAGTCACCAAAATCACTTGCTTTAAACTGAGATTTTTCAGCCATTTTTTCAAAAATTTCTTTTGCATAAGTATTCTTTGAGCTATAGAGTTCTTCTCTAAATTTTTCTAACGCAGATTGAATTTCTTCTTTATCATTTGATTTTAATGCTTCATTAAATTTGTTCATTGCATCAGATAACTCTGACTCATGATTGTGATAAACATCTGCTTCTACATCGGACATTAAATTATACCCTGTAAGTTCTCCTGTTTTAGAATCGGTAAACTGACCTGCAAAATCTAAACCATTGCAATAATTGTCATCAGGTGCAACACCAATAAGCTGTGAATCACCCAAGGTATTAGAATTAAAACCATCTCTTTTTTCAAAACCAAGCATTTCAAAAGCAAATGCGTACTTATCACCGCCTGCAAAATCTTGATATGCTTCATAAACTTCATCATCAACAACCATATTACCGGTGTCAGGATCTGTTAGGGCATATCTGCCTTTTCTGTCCTCCTGATAACCGCACATATTCGCAAATGTAGCATCAACATAGTTTAAAACACCATCATGTTTATATGCTACTTGAATCTTCTTTGCATCTAATGCTTTACAATAATCTTCATACAACTCATCTTTTCTTGTGGCAAGCGTCACTTTTTTATCCATGATGTCTTGAGCTTCAAACTCTACATCATGCATTCTTGCAGTTATGCTTAATAGTCTTGCTTGTGATGCTGCCAGTCCCATTTTTCGTAAATGTCCTTATGATTTTCCCTTGTTCATTATGGTATACGGCATTTTTTGCAAAAACTTTAGTAATTTTAGTAAAAATTTGAAATATTGTTACATAAGTTTACATTTTACAAAGTAATGTAAAGATTTGTAACAGATTTTATGCTTTCTGAAATTGGAAAAGTTTTATATACTTTATATATATGTAAGATGTAACAAACAAGAATTACTTAAATCCCTAAATCCCTTCCTAATTAATTTTCCTAGCTTCTCCCCCCAGAGAAGTTTTTTTTTGCAGTATTGAAAGCATATTACTAATGAAAAAGAGTTATTTGATAGTTTTGATTATGATAAAATATCAATATGGTACGAGGACAAATATACAAAATTCATTCAGATTTTTACTATGTAAATAACAATGATAAAATATACGAATGTAAGTTGCGTGAAGTTTTAAAAAAAACAAAACAATCCGTCTTTGTTGGGGATTTTGTAGAATTTGAAAATGATGCAATAACAAAAATATTACCGAGAAATAATTACATTCCCCGCCCGTCTGTTGCTAACGTTGACAGAATTATAATTATTTCAGCCGTTAAAGAGCCTGATTTGAATTTTTCACAGCTTAACAGATATATCTCATTTGCTAAGTATTACGGAATTGAGGCAGTCTTGTGTTTTAATAAAAACGACTTATCATTTGATGACAAAGTAATAGAAAAAGTCTTTTCTATATACGAACCACTTGGTTATGATATTTTATTCACATCTGCTCTGGAAGGACTTGGGATTGAAGAGTTTAAGAGATTATTAAAAGGAAAAACTTCCGTTCTGTGCGGATTGTCAGGAGTCGGGAAATCAAGTCTTATAAATCAAGTATCAGGATTAAACCTGAGAACAAAAGAAGTTAGTGAAAAAACTCAAAGAGGCACTCATACAACAAGGCACTGTGAAATAATAACAATAAATAAAAACACGAGAATTATTGATACCCCCGGATTTAGTAATTTGAAATTTGATTTCATATTACCTCATGATGTTGATAAATTATTCCCTGAGATTAACAAATACAGAGAAAATTGCAAATTTCAGGATTGCTTGCACATTAATGAAACAGGATGTGCGGTTCAGGAAAATTTAGATAAAATTGATGAAACAAGATACAAAAGTTACCTTGAATTTGTTGAAGAAGCAAAAGAATACAAAGAAAAAGTTAAGTATCAAGGTACCAAAACAGAAACAACACACAAAAAACAAAATGACAATATTGCAGTAAAAATAAGCACAAGAAAACGCCAAAGTGCAAGGAATACACTAAAGCAGAATATATATAAGGATATAGATAATGAAAGATTTGATTAAAATAATTGATAAAAAGCTGGATGAATATTTACCAATCATCTACCCTGAAGACATTTTTAAAGCTATGAAATATACATTAATGCTGCCGGGGAAAAGACTAAGACCTGTAATGTGTATTGAAACAGCCAGACTGTTAGGATGTGACATAAATAAAGTTTTACCTGCGGCATGTGCGTTAGAAATGCTGCACGTTCAGAGTTTAATACATGACGACTTGCCTTGTATGGACAATGATGACTTTAGAAGAGGGCAGCCGTCTAACCACAAAGTTTTTGGTGAAGCAAACGCCGTTCTGGCGGGTGATGCACTTTTAACTTTTGCACCACAATTGATAATAGAAAAGTCAACAGAACTTTCAGATCGGCAGATTGTAAGAATTTTACACGAATATACAAAGTTCGCCGGCGCGTACGGATTAATTGCAGGGCAAGTTGTTGATATAGAATCTGAGGGAGGCAAACTTGTTAAATCTGCTGAAGAAACATTAGATTTTATACATATAAATAAAACAGCCGTTTTATTCAGACTTGCAGTCAGATTTGGAGCAATATGCGCAGATGCTGATGAAAATACTTTTAATGAGTTTGATAAATTTGCAACTAAATTCGGACTTGCTTTCCAGATTTATGATGACATAATGGACGAAATATCAACATTTGAAGAACTTGGAAAATCAATAGGAAAAGATGAAGCTTCAGGAAAACTTACTTATGTATCTCTTTATGGCTTAGAAGAAGCTAAAAATAAATTTTCAGCGTTAATTGATGAATGTTATGATATAATAGGAAAGTACCATTCTGAGATTTTTAGAGAGATTTTAGACAAGTTAAAGAATCGTATTGTTGGTAAATAGGAGATATTAATGGATTTTTCTCAAATTTTTAACACAGGTTATGAAGTAATTTTTTCTGCTTTTACAGCAATTATTACAGCGCAAATAATTAAGTGTATTGTATTTTTAATAATAAAAAGAAAACTTGATGTAAGATTATTTACAACCACAGGCGGAATGCCAAGTTCTCACTCAGCAGGGGTAATGGGGCTTTCTGCTGCCGTAGGTTTAATTAAAGGATTTAGTTCCATAGAATTTGCTATATCAATCGGATTTGCCTGTATAGTAATGTATGATGCAGCCGGCGTAAGACGTGCCGCAGGCAAACAAGCAGCTTGTTTGAACAGAATTATAATGGATATATATAAGCAAGACCTTGTTGAAGCAGGCGGTAAATTAAAAGAACTTCTCGGACATACACCTATGCAAGTATTTGTTGGTGCAACTTATGGCGTAATGTATGCAATGTTTGTACACCATTTGTTACCGCAATTAATAAGATAAATCTATAAATATATTTATACCCCCTTTACAACCGGTTTTGTTATATCTATAATTAAGTTACTCACTATCCTCAAGTGATAAGGTTGAGTTTAAAGAGTCATTAACTTTAAACGATACCAAATACGAAAGGAAGAAATACAAATGGCAAATATTAAGTCAGCAAAAAAAAGAGTTCTAATTGCAGAAGCAAACAGACAAAGAAACGTAGCAGTTAAATCAGAAATTAAAACTGCGATTAAAAAAGCATTATCATTAGCTGAAAGCGATGACAAAGATGCTTTAAACGCTTCAATCTCAAACGTTTACAAACTTTGTGACAAAGCTGTTTCTAAAGGTGTTTTACACAAAAACACTGCTGCAAGAAAGAAATCAAGACTTGTTCTTGCTATCAAAAAATTAGCTAAGTAATAAGTTTACAAGATTAAAAACGGTGCCTGTTAACAGGCACCGTTTTTTTTGCTATGTTATAATCTTTCCAAAATGTGGAATATAAATATATTGGTGTACATAATAAGTGAGTTTAGCAAAGCATTCGGTGAATAATATTTACGGATAGCAATTATTTACCCCAACTAATACCATATATTTATTATTTCCAACAATACTTTACCCCCACCAAAGGATGTGTGTAATTGATTAGTCTAAGAACAAACATGACAAGTCTAATGGTTCAAAGGAATCTGGAAAAAGCAACCAAAGGACTAAATACTGCAATTGAGCAAATGACAACAGGATATAAGCTAAACAGAGCAAAAGATAATCCTGCAAATTATGCCATGATGCAAAATATGGAAACTAAATTAAGAGCTTGGAATGTTGCTACCGATAACATTTCAATCGGACACGACATGTTGGAAACTGCTGAGAGTAATGCTGAATTAGTAGGGAATCATCTTATCAGGATAAGAGATTTATGTCAGCAAGCAGCAAACGGAACTTACGGAGAACAATCGGTTAAAGCAATAGAAGCTGAAATTCAGGGAAGAAAAGATGAGATTAACAGAATAATGGAAAATGCAGAGTTTAATGATATAAAATTATTCGGTTCATCATCCTCTTCAATAAATATACAAGTTGGAATAAATGGAGATGAAAGTTCCAGAATAAGTGTTAACACATGCTTTGACTTGAATGACATTAATGACATTGAAGACTGGGACATAACAAATCCGGATTGTCTAAATAAGATTGATAATATGTTAAATGAAGTTTCAGACTACCAAGTGAGAATAGGAGCTTCACAAAACAGGCTTGAATGCGCTCTTGAACTTGCAGATGTAAATATTAATAATATTTCATCCTCTTTATCAACTATCAGAGATGCAGATATTGCAAAAGCATCGAGTGATTATATTAAATATCAAATATTACAACAGGCATGTGTAACTTTATTGTCAACAGCAAATCAAATGCCCGCAATGGCATTACAACTATTATAATATTATATTTCGGAATTATATAATCTTGCGAACCACCCCACCCTAACCCTCCCCAACCGGGGAGGGAAATGTTGTTATTGAACTACATAAGCAGGTGGGGTGTATTACATGGGATAATTCCGTTATATTTTTATAGCACCCCAAGCGCGAATATAGCCTTTTTCATACATTATAAGATAATAACCGCCCTCTTTTATGTATTCAATAGTCGCTTCCATGTGTTCATATTCCTGCGGCGGTGTTGCACCTGAAACAGCATATTTTTTATTTATTACATCTTTAATTCTTTGCTCTCTTTTTTTCTTAGCCTTTGCACGCTTTTCTTCTTTTGTAAGTGGTTTTTTGGAAGCATATAATTTATCAAGTTCACGCTGATTATCTGAAATTTTAAATACAGGAATAACAGCTTTAAGTTCATGAGATTCAAGCAGGTATAAAAACTCTCTGTCATCAGAAAGTGCAAGTTGATAGTACCCTGGGTTGATAAAATTTCCATTGTGATCAGGAATATAATCAGAGATTAACAATGTAGGCTGTTCATCCGTAGGAATTGAATACCTGTAAACCGAACCCTGATGAACGGTTAGACCTGACGGAATAACAGGATAAGGAGCTGCCGGAGCTAAATAATCAATATCACGCAGTGCAGGTGTCAAAATTCCATCAATCATAATTTACCCCCAAATTTACCCCCATAATTTACCCCCAAATATTAACAACAAAAGATTTACCCCAGAGCATTCCGCGCACTTATAGCTTATATACAAGTTTTCTAATTGCTGTATCAATATATTTAAAATCCTGACCTAATAATTTAGACGAAGCTACAAATATTATAGAGATATACTTATCTGACACAGCTCCCTCTTTAATAAGCAGCCTGTAGCTTTCTCTCATCAACCTTTTAATACGGTTCCTTTGAACAGCACGTTTGTGTATTTTTTTACTAACTACAAAACCAACCTTGGTCGGGTAATCATTTTGTTTCTCTTTACCGATAAACATGGTTACACCGTCTTTATGCAGAGTTTTACCAATATTATATGTAGCAGCAAATGCTGAACGTTTTTTTAATCTGTAATCTTTTGGAAGCATAATTATATAATACTATAACTGTTAATTATTGTAAAAATACAGGCAATTATTTTGCAATATAAATTTTTATTATAATAGAGGATTAATATGGGTATCAGTTCTTTCATTAATAATAAAACATTAAATTCGTACTTAAGTAACACATTAGCAAAGTACGATACGGATGGTAACGGTTTTACACAGAAAGAATTTTCTAATGCTATTAAAGGCATGACAACTGTTTTTGCAAAAAATATCATCAAACTTACACAGTATGACAAAAAATTCTTTAAAGAACTGGATACAAATAAAGATAAAATAGTTTCATATAAGGAACTGGCTGATTATGTAGATAAAGAATATAAATTAGATTTTTATTCTTGGATGAATTTAAAAATCAGCGATATTTGCAAAGAGATTGATAATGCTAATTAGATTAAAAAAATGTTTTTTGTCGTCTTGAGGTTCGTTAGAACCGTAAAGACCCGGCTTTTTCATTTTGTTCTGTTTTTGTATTTCTTATTGGCTGGATTCTACCTCTCAAGAAAACGTGACATTTAGTCACCTTTTCTTTCGGCAGAGTGCCTTTCAGGCTCAGAATGACTTGTTTTTTGTATATAATTGTAAAGTTTTGTAACAGATTTAATAAGTTGTGAAATTCGATATTTTTTAAATGCTTTATATATACGTAAGATAAAAATAAAGGTATAAGAAAATGTCAGGCGCAGCACAATTAGGAAATTTATTAAACGTAACAGCAGATTTGAACTACTATACAGCTCAGTTAAATATCTGGTCTGCTAAATATGAAGCTAACTCAGAAAAACTTCAGAAACAAGTTAAGTATGAAGATAAATGGGTTACTAAATTTGAAGAGGCACAAGACCCTGATAAAGAAATTAAAACAGCAAAATATAATAAAGCAAAAGGTGAAGTATTTGACGATAAAACAGCTGATGCTTACGCTCATTATAAAGTCAAAGAATACGACCAATCACTTTCATTAGAATTAGAAGAAATGGATATTGAATATGACACTATGAAAACAATGTATGAAGCATTGGTAACTCAATTACAGGCAGAAAAAGACGCAGACAAGCAATCTACTGCAACAGCAATGCAAGATACACACTTGTTACAATCATAAGAGAGATAAATCAATACACTTTAGATGCGTTATACATCAAAGATGCTATTGTCATTGGGCCTACACCGCCCGGAACAGGAGTTATAAAACCACAAGACGGAGCTACGATATCAAAATCAACATCTCCGGTCAACTTGCCGTTGGCATCTCTAGATATGCCCACGTCAATTACACAAGAATTTTTCTTAACCATCTTACATCTTACAATTTTTTTACCCACCGCAGATACCAAAATATCCGCGGTTTTTATTATTTCAACCAAATCATCTTGATGCGTATAAGAGTGGCACATTGTTACAGTTGCATTTCTTCTTAACAGCATTTGCGCCATTGGTTTACCTACGATATTTGAGCGGCCTATTACAACTGCATGTTTACCCTCTATTGGAATATTATACTCATCCATAAGCATAATTATTCCCTGCGGAGTTGCAGGATAAAAATACGGCTCTACCCCTAATAATAATTTACCGCCATTTTCCGGATGAAAGCCGTCTACGTCTTTTTTAGGCGATATTGATAATATAACTTTATTTTTATCAATATGCTCAGGAAGCGGTAATTGAACCAGTATGCCTGTTACTTCATCATTGTTATTAAGTTCAACAATCTTTGACAGTAATTCCTGTTCGGTTACATTTACCTCAAATTCAATAATGGTTGATTTAATACCAACCTTTTCAGCAGCTTTCTTTTTGTTATTTACATAGATTTTACTTGCAGGATTGTCACCAACGAGAATAACTGCCAGATGGGGTGGGAGGTATAATTTTGACTTTTTGCTCTCATTTAGTCGTTCATTTACCTTGTTTAGAATTTTTTCTGATGTTTTTTTCCCATCTAATATTATTGTCATTAAAATTCTCCTGTATATTTACTTGTCGTCTTGAGGTTCGTTAGAACCGTAAAGACCCAGCCCTTTCTTTTTATTTGTTTTTGTTTTTCTTATTGGCTGGATTCTTACGCCTTTCAGGCTCAGAATGACTTGTGCGATAATAGATTATAAATTATCCTGCGGTAAGTTCAACCTGAAATACAATTCCTGAACAGCTTCTTTTACAACATCAGATTCCCAGTCAGAAGTTCCGTTTGCTAATTTTTCATCATAAGGAATTGCACCAAGAATATCCAATTCTTCTTCTTTCATAGTTTTGTAAATACTATCCAAATCCTGATTGTTTACTTTATTTACAACAACACCCAACTGACCTCCAACTGCATGCTTTGTAGAAAACTCCGCAATACGCTTAGCAAGTTTTACTGATTCAATATTCGGATTTGCAACAATAAGTGCCAAGTCAATATTCGTATCTACTAATTGATTTAGATACTTCAAATCAAATTCGCAATCAAAAATAACAAAATCATATCTTTCAATAATCTTCTGGCAAGCATCATTTATCTGAGATGTTATCGGACATCTGCAATCTTTTGCACCGGCAAACCACGAAACAATAATATCAACATTATCATTTATTGAAACAATAATATCTTCCATTGCCCACTCTACATAATCGTGCTTTGACATTCCATCCGGAATACCTGTTTTATACTCGTGCTTTCCGCTTCTGATACCATAAATTGTATTTCTGATATCCATTCCGAATGAATGCCCAAGTTCGCCTGACAAATCATTATCAAACAATAGAACCGATTTATCAGGAAAATGATTTTGCAAAACATTCAATAATGCTTTGGTAATAGTTGTTTTTCCGCTTCCGCTTTTTCCTGTTACTGCAATTTTTATTGTCAAATCTTAACCCTCTTTTCCTAATTTTAGCATAAATATCAGGATTATATTAAAGTAAGCTGTTTGGCAGCTTCAAAATGTTTTCTTAAAAAAGACGGTCGGTGGTATTTTGTTAAACCGTATTTATCAATTGCAGAAATATGCTCTTTTGTTAAATACCCTGCATTTTTTGCCCAATTATACATCGGGAATTCATCATGAAGTCTTAGCATATATCTGTCTCGAGTAACTTTAGCCAGAATACTTGCTGCTGCAATAGAAGCTGATTTGGAATCACCCTTTATTACAAACTGCTGGGGGTGGGGAAAATTTCTTATCAATCTATTCCCATCAACTAATATTAAAGGATTTTCTACTTGATTTGCGACATAACTACAAGCTATATTCATAGCCTTTAATGAAGCATTTAATATATTAATTTTTTCTATCTCATCAACTTCAATACATACAATTTTATTCAAGGTGTTTTTTAGAATGCAATCATATATTGATTCACGCTTTTTTGGAGTAAGTTTTTTAGAATCATTTAAAATCTCTAAATCCTTAATTAAACCGGCTGTAATTTTACCGTCAAAATTAACCGCCACAGCATAAACTCCTCCGGCAGCAGGTCCACGTCCAGCTTCATCTGTACCTATAATTGGTCTATTAAATTGTTTATCAAAATTAAATAAATCTGTTACTGACATAATATTTTATTAATTAAGGGCGGATAGACTCCACCCCTAATTCCATTATATGTTTTTACCACATTACTCTTTTATCCCTAACCAATAACAGGTTGAACAAATGTTCTTGCTGCAAGGTCTTTATCCAGCATCAATAAAGCTTTTTTATCATCACCTATTAATCTTAGTGTCGCAAGTAAACCGCCTACATTTGCTTCTTCTTCAACTTGTTCTTTAATATACCAGTCTAAAAGATGAAGAGCTGCTCTATCCTTAACTTCTTCTGCTACATCTGCTACATGATTTATTGAAGATGTAACAAATTGTTCATGTTTTAGAACTTCTTCAAAGATTTCTAATGGAGTTGTACCTTTAAATTCAGGTTTAGCAATAGCTTCAAGTTTAATATTTCCCCCTCTTTCGTCAAGATAATCAAACATTCCCATACCATGAGCATGTTCTTCCTGAACCTGAACATTAAACCAGTTTACAAATCCTTGTAAATTCCATTCCATAAACTTAACTTTCATAGATAAATAAAGATATTCCGAATACAATTCTTTATTTATTTGCTCATTAAAAGCAGCTTCAAGTTTTTCATTAATCATACTTCTATCCTCCTTATTACTATCCATATTACTACAAATTCATGATAAAATCATAATTATGTTAACATATATTATTTTAATTTTAATCGCTTTATACATTTGGGGGTTTTATATAGAACCAAATTTACTTGTTGTAAAAAAATATAAAGTTAATAACCTTAACAGTAAACGGATTGTATTTGTAAGTGATTTTCATATAGGAAAACACGATAAACACAGATTAAAACGAATTATTAATAAAATAAACGAACTAAAACCTGATTTAGTCTTATCAGGCGGTGATTTTATAAAAGGACATAGCGGGAAACATTCATTACCAATAAAAGAAACCGCAAAAATGCTGAAAGAGATTAATGCACCTTTTATAACCGTACTCGGAAACCATGATGCAAATTATGACAAATTTACGGTAAAACAAGCTCTTGAAGAAGCCGGAATTACAGTCCTGAATAATTCAAGTATTTTAATTGATGATATTTACATATCAGGAGTTGGTAATAAAAGAGTATCACCATCTGAAATAATTGCAGCATTAGAAAATACCGCATCAAAAAGAATACTTATTTCACACACACCTGATATATACTATGATGTTAAAGATGATGTAGATTTAATCCTTGCCGGTCACGTTCATGGAGGTCAGGTAAGAATTCCATTTTTCGGTGCCTTAATTTGTCCATCAAAATACGGTACAAAATTCGCTGGCGGCGACTATAACGAAACTCAAAATCGTATGATTGTAACAAGAGGACTTGGAACAAGCATGTTAACAGTCAGATTTTGTGACATCCCTGAAATTATTTTATTAGAAGAATAAATAAAAAAAAGCCGAGTGACAAACACTCGGCTTTTTCTTATATCAGATTATAATTAATCTTCTATTATGCTATCACTGCCGCCTGCTGTTAATTCAGGAGCACCAAACATACCTTCAATCTCTTCTAAGATTGCAGATGGTTTACGAGCTTGGTTACGTTGAGCAGCTCTTTTCTGAGCTTCTTTATCACGTTCCTCACTTGCGTATGATAAGTGGTGGAATCCGGTACCGGCAGGAATTAATCTACCGATAATTACGTTTTCTTTCAGACCTCTTAACATATCTTTCTTACCATCTACTGCTGCTTCAGTTAAGATTCTTGTAGTTTCTTGGAATGAAGCTGCTGATATGAATGATTCAGTGTTCAATGAAGCCTTTGTAATACCAAGTAACATGTATTCACAAGTTGCTTCCTGACCATCATGTTCTCTTACTGCCTTATTTTCGTTTTCAAAAGTTTGAACTTCTACGAGTTCTCCTGGCAATAAGTTTGTGTCACCTGAATCTACTACTCTAACTTTCTTAGTCATCTGACGAACTATAATTTCTACGTGTTTATCAGCGATTTCTACACCTTGTGAACGATATACACGTTGTACTTCGTCTACTAAGTATTGTTGAGCTTCTTCAGGGCCGCAAAGTCTGATGATATCATGCGGATTAAGAGGACCGCTTGTTAATGGCTGACCTTTCTTAATCTTTTGACCGTTTGTTACAACGATACTTGCATCAATTGCAAACTTAATTTCTGTTGAAGAACCTTCATCAGAAACAAGATATAATCTTGGAACATCATCCTCAATTTCAATTTTTGCAGTACCGTCATATTCTGCCAAGATTGCACAATCTTTAGGCTTACGAGCTTCAAGAAGTTCTTCAACTCTCGGCAAACCTTGAACGATATCGCCGGTTTTTTCTCTTTCAAATACAAGTGATGCTAACATATCACCATGCTGAACAAGAGCACCTTCTTCAACCTGTAACATTGTACCAGGGCTGATTAAGTAAGGACGACCATTTCTGATTGTTACTGACTTTGAAGTTACATCAACAATCTTACCTGAAACTGTTGCAACTTCACCTGATGATGCTAGTTCAGCATCAAGCTTAATAAAGTCACCTTTTTTTACAGATGGTTTTGATTTTGTTTCGATTGTTGTTTCAAAGTTTGCACAATTTAATAACAATCTTCTTGATTCGCTGACATCACCCTTAATAGAAGCAGAACCGTCATTTAATGCCAATACATCAGTTTTTGCTACCGGTGTTTTAGCTTCAATTACTTCACCGTTCTTAACAAGTAATTCTGTTTGAAGTGAACTGTTAAGTTTAGAATTACCTTCTAACTCACGACGAACAATCAATGTTTCAAGAACTACAATCTTCAAATCACCTTTCTCATCAAGTTCTACTAAACCTTTTAAGTGTGATAAATAACCTTGCATTTGAAGAACAAGTGATGTTCTTGTAAGAGTTGCACCATCTAAGTTTCTAACTCTTGCTCCATCTTTATACTGCAATTGAGTTACCGGAACAATATTAATAAGTTCATCAGTAGAAGCAAATTTAATTGATACATCTTTTGGTTCAACATAGATTGTCTGAACAGGTCTTACCAATATTTGAACAGGTTTATCTTCAATTGATTCATCATCAAGAGATGTAGTATCAATTTCTTCATCTAAATCATCAATATCAAGATCATCAAAATCCATTTCCATCAATGAAACGATAGAAGCTTCTTTAACCTTAATTCCTTTTGCAATTGTAGTTCCTGCTTCAACAACAGAGCCTTCTTCTACCTTTAACTCAGACATGCTTGGTAATGTGTGAACTTCACCCGGACGTATCGTTATTTCGTGAATTACACCATTAAATTCTTTGAATTCAACAACACCGTCAATATGGCAATAAACGTCTTTTACAACTTCAGTACCTGCTGTTACAAAAGTACCGTTTTCAACCATTCTCAGGCTTGAATCCTTGTTAATTTGATGTACTTCTTCCGGAACAAATACTATATTACCGGGTTTTGTTACAATTTGATTTTCGTCAACTTCAATGTCTAAATACTTGATTTCACCTGAAGATGAAACAGAGCATTCATCATCAATAAGTTCGGCTATAATCATACCATTTTCAACTGTTGTATCAATAGGAGCCTTAACGATATATTTTTCGTCAGACTTTTTAACAGTCCATAATTGCTCTTTCTTAGTTTGTTCAAATGTAGCATTTGACGGTGCTAATGAAGCAATTACAATTGTAATTTCCTTACCTGATACAATCTTATTAATTTTATTTTTGCCTGATTTAATTTCTTCTATAACTAAATCTTCACCATAACGAACTTCACCGCCATGTTCAGAGATAATTAAAGTTTCAGCTAATCTATCGCCGGCTTTAACTTTTTGTTCGTCTTCAACAAGAACTTTTGAGCCGCCCGGTAAGTTATAAACATCACCGCCGATTACCCAAACTATACCGTTTTTGTTTGCAGTTCTTGAGATGTTACCTTGTCTGTCTTTCTTTTCATCTGCAACAAAGTCTTCAAACAATACCATACCTGAAATATCAGCATTGATATCTTTTGTAGCCTTTTCTGTCAAACGAGATTCATTTGAAGATGGTTTAAATTCAGCCAATTTATAATCTTTTTCAATTTTTTGACCGTCTTCAAAGAATACTGTTGCACCTGCAGGAATATGAATTTTTTCAGATTTTTTACCTGACTTAATTTCAATATCTGCTTCATATATAGATACTCTAACAACATCACCGTGACGTGTTCTAAGTTCTCTGGTTTTAAGTTTAGAATCAACAGTACCTTCAACAGGTGAGTGAATTTCCTTTGTTGCTTCTTTTACGCCAACAGCACCGCCTGTGTGGAATGTTCTCATTGTCAACTGAGTACCCGGTTCACCGATTGATTGAGCGGCGATAATACCGATTGCTTCACCTATATCAACAAGCTTTTGTGAAGTAAGCGCCCAGCCATAACATTTTTGGCAAACGCCATATTCAAGAGAACAAGTTAAACCTGAACGAACTTTTAATTCAGTTAAGTTTAAGTGAGATATTTTCTTAATATCTTTTCTGTCCATTGTAGTATTTTTTGCAACTAACAAAGTTTTACCGTCTTCGTCAAATATATCCTGTGCAACTGTTCTACCTAACAATCTGTCTACTAACGGAACGATAATTGCATCACCATCCATAATAGGCTTCATATTAATATATTTTTCACCGCCGCAATCCGCATCACGAATAATAACATCTTGAGCAACGTCAACAAGTCTTCTTGTTAAGTATCCTGAGTCAGCTGTTTTTAACGCAGTATCTACAAGACCTTTTCTTGCACCATATGATGAAATGATATATTCGGTAACAGATAAGCCTTCTTTAAAGTTTGATGTGATAGGCAAGTCGATGATTTGACCTTGTGCGTCAGCCATCAAACCTCTCATACCGACTAATTGTGAAACCTGTGATAAGTTACCTCTCGCACCTGAGAATGCCATCATATATACCGGATTTAATTTATCAAAGTTCTCAACAACTTGTTCTGTTAACTTAGCTGTTGTTTCTGACCAGGTATCAATAACCTTTGTGTATCTTTCAACTTCAGTAATCTCACCTTTTAAATATCTGTGTGTTGATTTTTCAATCTCTTTTTCAGCTTCTTCAAGAAGTGCTTTCTTTGTATCAGGAACTGAAAGGTCTGAAATTGAAATTGTAACACCTGACTGAGTTGCCATTTTATAACCCAAATTCTTTAGAGTATCAGCTAAATCTGCTGTTTTAGCTCCGCCGTATTCCAAATAGATTTGAGCCAGCAACTTATTCAAACCCTTTTTATCCATCTGTTTATTGATGAATTCAGGAGTATGAGTTTTATGTGTGTAAGTATTTTCCATATTTATATTTCCTCAATTTCTCTATTTTTTATTCGTAGGGTGTGGTTTTAACCGCACCAATAATTTTTGTTGCGGTGCATCAAACGATGCACCCTACTTTTTATGCTAACGCTTTACGAACTGCTTCGTTAAATAAAATTCTTCCTACAGTAGTTTCGATTCTCTTACCCTTTTCATCACGAACCACAATCTTATCGTGGTATGTAATTACCTTTGCTTCTAATGCTGCAATTGCATCAGCGAAGCTGTAGAAATATCCTTTTACTTCTTGATTAGGATCTTTCATAATTGTCAAGTAATACAAACCTAATACCATATCTTGTGAGTGAGTAATGATTGGTTTTCCGTTAGCCGGAGCCAATATATTATTAGTTGCTAACATAAGCATTCTTGCTTCAGTTTGAGCTTCAATTGAAAGAGGAACGTGAACAGCCATTTGGTCACCATCGAAGTCAGCATTAAATGCCGTACATACCAATGGGTGAAGCTGAATAGCACGACCTTCAACAAGTTTAGGTTCAAATGCTTGAATACCTAATCTGTGCAAGGTTGGTGCACGGTTTAACATAACAGGGTGACCGTCAATTATCTCTTCCAAGATATCCCAAACTTTTGCATCAGAACGTTCAATCATTTTCTTTGCAGATTTAATATTTTGAACGTATCCTCTTTCAATAAGTTTGTTAACAACAAATGGTTTGAATAATTCAATAGCCATTTCTTTTGGCAAACCGCATTGGTTAAGTTTTAATGTAGGACCTACAACGATAACTGAACGACCTGAGTAGTCAACACGTTTACCTAACAAGTTTTGACGGAAACGACCTTGTTTACCTTCAATAATATTAGATAATGACTTCAAAGCTCTGTTATTTGGACCAACAACTGTTCTGCCGCGTCTACCATTATCAATAAGTGCATCAACTGCTTCCTGAAGCATTCTCTTTTCGTTTCTTACGATAATTTCAGGAGCACCCATTTCAAGAAGTCTTTGTAAACGGTTGTTTCTGTTGATTACACGTCTGTATAAATCATTCAAATCAGAAGTTGCAAATCTGCCGCCATCTAACTGAACCATTGGTCTTAAATCAGGAGGAGTTACAGGAAGTACATCCATAATCATCCAAGTAGGTTCTGTTTCAGAAGAAATTAGAGAATCTAATAATCTTAATCTCTTAATTAACTTACCTTTCTTTTGAACGGAAGTAACACCATTTGCTAGCTCTGTTCTGATTTCTTCAGCCAATTCTTTTGTGTTAATCTCGCCAAGAAGTTTTTGAATTGCTTCAGCACCGATACCAACTTCCAGTTTTGACTCTTCATTTTCCATAATAAATTCTTCGTATTCTTCTTCACTTAATAGTTGGAACTTCTTAAACGGAGAATCAGCAGGATCAATTACAACATAGTTATTAAAGTAAATAACCTGTTCAAGATCTTTAAGAGTCATGTCAAGAAGTAAACCTAAATATGAAGGAATACCTTTTAAGAACCAAATGTGAGAAACAGGAGCCGCAAGTTTAATGTGTCCCATTCTGTGACGTCTTACTTTACTATCTGTAACTTCTACACCGCAGCGTTCGCAGATAATACCTTTATGACGTACCCTTTTATACTTTCCGCAATAGCATTCCCAGTCCTTTGTAGGTCCAAAAATTCTTTCGCAGAACAAACCGTCTCTTTCAGGTTTTAAAGTTCTATAGTTTATAGTTTCAGGTTTTGTAACCTCGCCATAAGACCACTTCAAAATTCTTTCAGGTGAAGCAATGCTTATGCGTATATAATCAAAATAATCAATACTTGTAGACAATTTCCTATCTCCTTATATTTCGCCTAACGTTGTTGAAGTTTCAAAGAAGTTGATATTCAAGAGTTCAGAGTCTATATCAGACAAGGTTCTCTTTGGAGCAGCCTTTCTAAGGTCATCCATATCAGACATCAAGTCTACTTCCGTACCGTTTTTCTTAGCAACTGTAATATCTAAACCGATACTTTGCAATTCTCTTACAAGTACCTTAAATGATTCAGGAATACCAGGTCTTGGGATATTATCTCCCTTAACTATTGCTTCGTATGCCCTGTTTCTACCGTTAACATCATCTGATTTGATTGTTAACATTTCTTGAAGAGTGTAAGCTGCGCCGTATGCTTCAAGCGCCCAAACTTCCATTTCTCCAAATCTTTGTCCGCCGAACTGAGCCTTACCACCTAAAGGTTGTTGTGTAACTAATGAGTAAGGACCTGTTGATCTTGCGTGAATCTTATCATCTACCAAGTGAACAAGTTTCAAGATATAAGAAAGACCTACTGCGATTGGTTCATCAAACGGTTCACCCGTTCTACCATCAATCAGGTAAACTTTACCGTCAGGTCTTACCCAGTCACAGCCTGATTCTTTAATACCTCTCATAAGTTCAGCTTTTGTAGCAATTTCAGATTGGTTATCACCATATCTTTCATCAAAAGAAGGTGCTTCATAGTGGTCTTTTGTTAAGTATGCAGCTAAACCTAGTAAGCATTCATAAGTTTGACCAACGTTCATACGAGAAGGAACACCAAGTGGATTTAATACGATATCTACCGGAGTACCATCAGGTAAGAATGGCATATCTTCTTTTGGTAATATTCTTGAAACAATACCTTTGTTTCCGTGACGACCTGAAAGTTTATCACCTACAGATACTTTTCTCTTTTGAGCGATGTATACTCTGATAACTGTATTTGCTCCAGGTGGAAGTTCGTCGCCTTTTTCTCTGTCAAATACCTTAACATCTACAACACGACCGCCTTCACCATGCGGAACTCTTAATGAGTTATCTTTTACATCTCTTGCTTTTTCAGCAAAGATTGCTCTTAAAAGTTTTTCTTCAGGTGGGTGTTCACTTTCACCCTTTGGTGTAACTTTACCTACCAAGATATCATCTGCATAAACTCTTGCACCGATACGAACAATACCACGTTCATCCAAGTGTCTTAGAGCTTCTTCTGATACGTTTGGAATTTCTCTTGTAATTTCTTCAGGTCCGAGTTTAGTTTGACGAGCGTCAATTTCTAATTTTTCAATGTGAACTGAAGTAAAGATATCATCATGAACGCATCTTTCAGAAAGCAAGATAGCATCTTCGAAGTTATATCCTTCCCAAGGCATATATGCTACCAAAATGTTTTTACCGATTGAAAGTTCACCGCAGCTTGTTGAAGCACCGTCTGCAATTACATCACCGGCTTTAACCTTGTCGCCTTCGTGAACGATTGGTTTTTGGTTAATACATGTATCTTGGTTTGAACGAACATATTTCATTAATGTATGTAAGTGAGCTTTACCTTGTAAATCTCTGATTACAATTTCTTCACCGACAACTCTTTCAACAGTACCGTCACATTTAGCGCAAACAACCATTCCTGAGTCTTTTGCAACTCTTCTTTCCATACCTGTACCGACAACAGGTCTTTCAGTAATTAAAAGAGGTACTGATTGACGTTGCATGTTTGAACCCATCAGTGCACGGTTAGCATCATCGTGTTCAATGAACGGAATCATTGATGTCGCAACAGATATAATCTGAATTGGACAAACACCGACATAGTCAACTTTTGATGAATCAGACATGATAAATTCTGATTTATATCTTACAGGAACCTGTTTTTGTTTGAATGTATTATCCGGGTTTAATTGTACGTCAGCAGGAGCACAACGGAAGTTTTCGTCTTCGTCAGCTGTCATATAAACAACTTCATCAGTTACCTTGCCATCTTTAACAACAAAGAACGGAGATTCAACAAAACCGTAATCATTAACTCTTGCGTGAGTAGCAAGTGAACCTATCAAACCTGCGTTCGGACCTTCAGGAGTTTCTACCGGACATATACGACCGTAGTGAGAAGGGTGAATATCACGAACTGCAAATCCTGCTCTTTCTCTTTGTAAACCGCCTGGTCCTAAAGCTGAAACACGTCTTTTGTGAGTAAGTTCAGCCAGCGGGTTGATTTGGTCCATAAACTGTGACAACTGTGAACTACCGAAGAATTCTTTTAAAGAAGCAACTAACGGTTTTGTGTTCAACAAGTTTAATGGAGTAAGTGTTTCAGAGTCTTGTAATGTCATTCTTTCTTTAACTATTCTTTCAATTCTTGAAAGACCAACTCTGAATTGGTTTTGAAGAAGTTCACCTACTGAACGAATTCTTCTGTTTCCTAAGTGGTCGATATCATCCAATGTACCTTCATCATAAGTTAAGTTAATTAAGTACTCAATTGAAGCAACGATATCTTGAACCGTTAATGTTCTTTGGTTCTTAGGAATATTTAAGTTCAATTTTTTATTTAATTTATAACGACCTACACGACCTATATCGTATTTCTTTTCATCAAAGAATCTTGATTCAAGGATTTGACGTCCGCCCTGAGCAGAAGCAGGATCGCCCGGTCTTAATTTTTTATATAAATCAATTAAAGCGTCATCTGTAGTTTCAGTTGTATCTTTATCTAAAGTCTTTTTCAGGAATTCAAAGTGAGTAAATAAAGATTCCATTTCCGTAACAGTAATACCCATTGCTTTAAGTAATGTAGTAGCTAAGATTTTTCTGTTCTTATCAATCTTAACGTAAATTACGTCATTAGAATCTGTTTCAATCTTTAACCATGCACCTCTGTTAGGTATCATAGTTGCATTATATAATCTCTTACCGGTTGGTGAGATTTCTCTCTTGAAGTAAACACCCGGAGAACGAACGATTTGAGAAACGATTACACGTTCAGCACCGTTTACAATGAAAGTACCTTTATCAGTCATTGTAGGAATGTCACCGATGTAAACTTCTTGTTCCTTAATTTCACCGCTGTCACGGTTTACTAATCTTACCATTACACGAAGTTGTTTAGCATAAGTTGTATCGTGGATACGAGCTTCTTCAACTGTGTATTTTGCATTGTCAAACGTGTAGTTAGGCAAGAAGTGAAGCTCTAATCTTCCTGTATAATCTTTTACTGGAGAAAATGCTAATAATTCCTCTTTCAGCCCTTCCTTCAAAAACCATTCAAATGATTTTTTTTGCACGTCAATTAAATCCGGTAAATCGTCCAAACGAGTATTTGGTATACCCATTGGCGTTACTCTTTTTGCGTATTCTGTCGACATTAATTCACCTCATTTATTCTATAGTGATGTACGTTATAAATTATATTTATAGGGTAGTCAAACGTAACTAAGACTGCGACATACCTTTGTTATATTCAATTTTTGTTTTTTTCGTGAGAGCGACTCACGCTACTTTATTTCAACCTTTTTCTTTGATTTTATGGGGATTCCACCTTGTTTTCCCCTACGGACATAATTATCCCATGTACATGACCGCATGTTCTTCTATCATACCCCGTCAAGATTAGTAGTCAACTAATAAGGGTATGTTTTACAATTTTTCAAGTGGTAAATTTACAAAAATTTACAATTTTTGAGTTTTTAACATGTTTTGTAAACCTTTGTAACAAAATTTCAAAGATTTGCTATTTTTACTAAAGTTTTAAAAAAAAATGCCGATTAATTCAACATAAGGAGAATTAATTCATGGCAGAAGATTTTGAAGTATTGAAAAATAATAACTCTGATAACAATGTAGAGCAGGCTTCCGAGCAGCAAGAACAGCCGCAAAACAATCAGAACGGTAAAGTTATTGACGAAGCTAACTACAAAGTCAGAGGTCCTCGGGAAAAAGGACCTACTGCAATTGGCAGAGGCGGTGATCCGCTATTCAGAAAAATCAGTGCCACAAAAGAACAACTTCTTGAATTAATGGAAGAAACAAGTACCGTACAAGATTGGGTACAGCGAGAAACTTGTAACAATGTTGCATTAAGCTGTCTTGAAAATGAAGAACTTAAAGAAGTTTATTTTGCAATCAAGGACGGATTTGGTGATTTTGGGAAAATTTCTCTTATGGGATACAAAACTCCTCTTGGCGTTGAGATTCCAAGACTTAAAATTTACGACTCAAATGGTGAAGTTATCGAAGTTTTAACCGGTCCGTTTGCAATTGAAGAACTTAATAAAAGAGCTTTAGCATACAAAAATACAGTTAAAGGGTACGAAGCTGTTCCATTAGAAGGTAATGCACCTATGGAAGAAGGTATTATTGCAGATTATTCAGGAAATCCCGATGACTACACTACTTAGCAGGTTTCTTTAAAACAATACCGTTTAATTTGCAAAAAGACGTAAGAACAGATAGTTCTTCCTTTATATTACGCATCAGATGCTGATGTTCTGCAACAATCGGAACATTTTTCGCAGACTGAAACATTTTAAGAGCCTGTTTAATATATTCACCCCTCATGGATGATTTTGGAAGTGCTAACTCCTGATAATATTTTGCATACAATATATAATCTTTAACAAGTATTCCCTGCAAATTAAACTGTCTTGCCACAAATATTGACTTTTCTATATAAACTTTAGCAGACTCAAAATCTTGCTTAGCAATATAAATCTCACCAATAAGTTTGTTAAATAACGCTATAAAGTAATAGTTATTAATATTTGGACCTTGAGCAATATCAAGTGCTTTTGTTGCAATATCAAGTGCAAACTGTGTACCTTTAGTTTCAAGCCTCAATTCTGATATCAAAAGCCAAGTTAATAAAACGCCTGTTGCAACCTTTTCTTTAGCAAAATATGCAACCTGTTCATCCAAAATTGACAACGCTTTTTTAGTTTCATTTTTATCACGCAAAATCTTTGCCAGCATTGTTTTTAAAATATTCTTTGTAAAATTGTCATTGGCATTATTTGCATAGGCTACAACATTAAACAACTCTGTCTGTAAGCTATCATAATCTTTTTTCATGAACTTGTTTAATATATCAATAAAATTCCATCTTGAAACAATAAACGCATCCATATTATCCAAAGAAAATTCTTTCAGCAAATCATCCAAAATCTTTTCAGAAGTCTGCAAATCGCCTTTAACAGTATTGGCAAGTGCCAGAGCCAAATGAACTTTACACAATATTACAGGTTCCGTAACCTTATTTTTCTCAATGATATCAAAAATTAGCTTAATAATATCAAACATCCTTGAATCACCCTGGAAGGTTAGAGCTTCTGCTAAGTCAAAATAAACTTCCAACCAGATATCATAAAGCTCGCTGGACTTAATAACAGGCAAATCTTTACCTTTTGCTAAATATTTTTGCAGGGCAGGCATGACTTCATTATCAATAAGATTAACTGCCTGACCATAGTTACCCAAGCAAACCAAAGGACGTATTTTTCTTGATTTAACAAGAGCAACCTCAAGCTCCATATCCTCTGGGATTTTACAGAGAACACTCTCTGCACACTCGATTGCACCCCAATAATTTCCCATTTTCATAGCTGCAGATGCAAGATATCCCAGTAAGTCGACATATTCAAATTCTTCATTATCTTCAAGCATCATTACTGCCTTTTGCAAGTAATCAAATGCAGCGACATGATCAATAGGCTCTAATAGCTTTCCGACTCTTGTATAAATATTCTTTTTAACTTTTAAATAGTGCGGACTTGATTTATGTTCAATTAGCTTTAATGCTTGCTTTTGAGATATTATATACAAACCGATATCACCAATATAAGAAGCCTGTTTCATCAGCATTGTCCAAATTTCGAATGACTGATCATTATTACTCAGCTTTTGAACTATATAGCCCAATAGTGCAATTGATGACTGTTTATAAATGCTGATTATCTCATATAAGTTGTTTATAATCTCTTCAAAGAAGTCATCATTTTTAACAATAGCAACAATTACTTTCCAGATATTATAACTTTTGAACTCAAATGAAAGATTATTGAGTTGGGTTATATATCCTCTGTTAACAAGGACTTCAATCCCCTTTTCAAAATCTTGAGGAGTATTATTATCAAAATTTTCCAACATAGCAGGATAGAACTTGTTACCCAGAACCGACATTGCGCTCAACATTCTATATGCAGTTATATCTTCCTGTCTTAATATAGAAAGTCTTGCTTCAAGTATATTTTCTAACGAGTCATAAGCAATATGTTTTAATCCGTTTCGCTTTATATCCTTGTAAAGCATTACCATTTGCTCAACCGTTGCAGGATTTCCTTTTGAAACTTTCGCAGCAAGTTTTGTAAAATCATTACCTACACTCAAATCTCTGTATTGCGTAATAAGAGCCTCTACCTGATTTTCTGTAAATGGTGCGATGGACAAATCAACATAATTGTCAGGTGTCAAATTTTTTGTTGCAATTCTCCCCATGCCGGGTTGAGTGTCTTTTGATATAATTACAAATTTACATCTCTGAAGTATATAATCATCTGTTAATAACTCTTTTAAAAAGTCATAAGACATTCCGTCAATATACTCAAAATTGTCAATAATGAATACAGTTTTAACCTTTTCTATAATAGTTAAAACAACTTTTTTCATCATAATAAACATTTTTGCTTTGTTATGATAAATGTTTTCATATTTATCCAGATTTTCAGGATACAAAACATTCAATAAGTCATTAATTTCAGCATTTGAAAGAGTTGGAAAATCCTGTCTAAAAAAACGTATAGAATTTTTCTTCAACTGTAATGTATCAGGACAAAAATTGTTTATATTAAAAAAGTTTAACAGAACATCCTGAAAATAGCCAAATGGAGAAAGCTGAGTAACCTGAGTACAAGTACCTTGCAGCCATATAAGTTTTGCATTCTTTAAATCATTAATAACATAGCGCAAAACAAGATTTTTCCCAGAACCGCTATCACCACTCAATGTAATAATTGAAGAATCTGCATCTTTTATTGCATCAAGAAGCATTGCTTTTACTTTTTGCTGCGATTTTGATTCGGAATAATATTCTAAAGATGAATTTTGTGCATTATTCTTAACTGTCTTTTCTTTATTTGATACGAACTGAACTCCGCACCGGCGGCAAGACTTTGCATTTGGCAAATTAGCACTGCCACATTCAGTACAAATTTTTATTAACTGTTGATGACAATTTGCACATTCTACAGCACGAATAGGATTGACAGCACCGCAATTTTTGCAAACAGATGCAACTCTAGTCCCGCAATTATCACATTTTAAAGCTTTGTCATCTAATTCTTTTTTACATTTTGGACACAGCATCTAAATCAGCACCTACACCAACTCAACTATTTCATTTAACGCAGATATAATATTTTCCTTAGACATATTTAGTTTTTCGGATATTTGCTCTAAAGAATTATTTTGTTTATATCTTAATTCAAATATTGCTAACACATTTAAATCAGGGCGTCTTGTATCTAAGTTTATTAAGTTTTCTGATATTTGTTTTGTATCAACAATATTTTTAATTTCATTAGGATTATAACTGAATATATTATAATCTAAAGCTTTATATTCTATATTTTCATGATTGTTTTCATACTCTGGTTCCAAAAACTCATCTTCATTATAATCATCTTCTAATGAGACCTGTTCATCTGCAACTTCGTCAAAAGATATAGTTTCAGCAGCAATATCTTCTTGAATTTGTTCATCTACAACATCTAAGTTGTTTGACTGGACATCTTCATCTAATACAAACTCAATATCATCTTCTGACACAGGAACCAGCACCTCTGATTCTTCAAGCACATCATTATCAGAGAAGCCAAGAGATTCACCATGAGTTTCTTCAGTACTAACATTTAAATTATCAACTTCATCCTCTAATAACAAATTATCATCGGCTTCATTCAGCAATATACTGTCAGCAGAGTTGTCATCAGATAATTCATCTAACATAACCGCATCATTATTCTCTGATTGTTCATTTGACTCTTTAAGTTTTTCTGTATCTTGAGCATCAAAACAATCAGTCGATATTACAAATTCATCTGTTGCTTCGAGTAATTCTACTTCATTATCAGAATCACTATCTGCATCAAGAGAAAGTGAGTCTTCAAGCTGTTCTTCATCTAGAGTGATTTCTTCCGGCTCTTCATATAAATCAGATACTAAATTGTCATTAGAACTTGAGCTTTCTATTTCTTGTATTTCTTCAGGTTCATTTTCATCTAAAATAGATTCTTCCGATATGCCGGCTTGGACAGATTCATCACTATCAGCTTCTGTAACAATGTCTAGAATAGGAGCCTCATTTGTTTCAAATAACTCAACTTCTTCAAGCTGTTCGACTCTATCATCTGATATTAACTCTTCCTCAGGCTCAATATCGAGTTCACTACTTTTCAAGATTTCAGTTGTTACATCTCTTTCTTCTGCAGTTATTTCTTCTTCGCCTGATAGTACTTCCTTATCTGCTTCATCAGAAAACAACTCCTCAGACGACTCAATATCAAGTTCTTTATCAAGTTGCGGCACTATATCATCAGCTTCAACGACTAAATCTGAATTCATAGTATTTATCATCTGATCAACAAATTTTGTATTTGCTTTTTCTGATACAATCTGCTCTGTATAAGACATAATATCATTGTCTTTTGTTTGTGCAGCTTCTTGCATTAATTCCTTTATAGGTTCCGTTGGAATATCAATACTTAACTCCGGAACTGCATCTTGTTCTGTTTTTGCCTCTTCACAATTTTTATCAGTTTTATTCTTCAATACTACATCAGATTCACTCTGCGACGATGGAGTTGAAGATATAACTCTATGAGAAACTCTTGTATTAAACTTCAATCTTTTAGGAACTGTTATTATTGATGTCGAAATAACTTTTTGCAGATATGATTCAATTACATTTTCATTATCTATAGAGTTAATTATAACTTCAGAATGAGCATACACATCCTCAACTATATCCTCTAATATAGCTTCATATCCCGGGAATTTTCTATGATTCTTTACCAGTTTTTCTATTAGATTGTAGTATTTATTATTTTTATCCATTATAACTCTCTTCTATACTTATAAATGTATTATTAATACAGGATTCCCTTGCAATTTTGTAAATGATTCCAGATTTGTACTTGCACTGTAATCTAATGCTGATTTTACAGCTTGAAGAATAATATCATCGACTGCTTTTTCACCACTAGACATCTTTATACCAACAGTTTCAAATTTTCCCATTGATAAATTATATTTAAGCTCTACTGAAATTGTATTTGAAAGTGGAGGTTTATTAAGCAATAAAAGTTCCGTCTTTAAGTTTAACTGTATCATTTTGCCTAACTTCACCAAATATCGTTTAGCAGAGGTATTAGCTGCATATCCTTCAGGAACTTCCCAATCAATTTTCAAATTTGACACTAAAACAGAGGCATCTAAATTTCTTTCGATAGCCGGTATTACAACTGAATTACCTTCTTCTTTATTAACAACAGGTTTATTGTTTTCTACGGATTCAACCGGCATAGCAACTTCTTTCTCTTGCGTATCTTCAACATCTGCTACTTCTTCGGTCGCATCACTTGTTACATCTGCAACATCAGATTGCGATGGAATAAGTTCCTCATTCGCCGCTTGATTTTGGTGGTGTGTATAGAAGAAATATCCTGCACCGCAAAGTATAAGAGCTAGAAGCAACACAGGAAGAAAACTATTTTTTTTCTTCTGAACAGGAACACCTTCCTGCTCACAATTGAACAGATTATCTATCTGCTCAGCATTTTCTGCCTCTGAATTTTGTTCTGTCAATTCTTCATTATTTAAACTTTCAATAACTTCTGAACCACTCGGAGTTACCTCTGTAGAATAGACTATATTCTCATTTGCAGAATCATTCGGGATAACGTCATCATCGTCTGTTGCAAATAAGCTGTCTAAGTCATCATCTGTTAAATCAACTTCTTCAGTTTCATCTGATTGTTCACTTTCTTGTTGAAGTTCTTCTTGTTCTTGCACTATTTCCAAGTTAGACTCAACATTAGCAGGTGTTGAAATAAAATTGAATGCAAACTGAGCTTTTACAGCTTTTATAAGCTTTACTCTTGCATCCTTAGAACGAATTAACTGTCTGAATAAATTAATTACGTCTTCATCAGCCAAACTTCCTTCAATTAGTTCATAAATCTGTAAGTCATTTATATTTATAAGTTCATCACTTTTATGAAGTCTCATTTCAACATCATAGAAATTACACAAATCATTCTTAGTTACTGAGTAGACATCCCCATTAAGTTTAGATTTATCAACACTTTCAGGATACATAAAACCAGAAACATAAGCTTGTTTTAAATCCGAAGACAATTTTACAAACATATAAGCAACAGGCAAAATCCCTGTATCAAAATGAACTTTTGGCACGCTCATTTCTTCATCAGAGAAATAAACTCGAACATCAACAAAAGCATCATTTATATATATATCGGCCAGTTCAAATTGTTCACAAGCGAAAGCAATATTATGTAAACCTGACATATCATCCAATTCGCAATCACTGTTATTAAAGAAACCTGATGCAATCTTGGCTGCAAGCACATTTGCCACAGCTTTATTTCTCTTGTCATCATCTGCAATAGACGCACATATACGATGTGCAGCCAGCAAATCTTTCTCATATATAGCTATATTATCCGTATCCACCTAACACTCTCCCATGCTCGACACAATCATAACACATTGTATAAAAAAAATCCAGATTGTAACATGTTTAGAGCTTGCGGAAAAATTAAAATTTTTCTCGCAAGCTCCATAGAACGGTTTCAATGCGGGTTGTGTGCTATCCCTCACACGACCCGCATTTCACACACTTTAGGTCGTGTTTGAAAAAGCTCGAAAAATTGTCATTTTTCGACTTTTTCCGCACACTCTTTATTATATGCAAAATTATTAAAACTTTGACATTTTAAAATTTATAATTAAACCATATAGTGGATATTTAAACCATTTATTAAAGTTTAATATTTTTTATTCGACAGATATATTGAAAGGATATTAATATGTTTTCATCAATGTTACAAAATCTGTTATCGTCATCAGGGCAGGCAAATGCAATGCAAAGAGCAATCCAGATGAACTCGTACGTTAATAAATATAATGACCAGTGGGCTCCCGTTACTAAAAACACCACAGTTGAGAGTCCCACAAAAGAATTACAATCTTTTGATACTGTTCTAAAAAGTTCTGCAAATGTAAAATTCGGGGATTTGCTTACTAAGCCTGTAACAAAAGTTAATGCCAGCATATATAGCGCACAAGCAGGTGCTAACACAGATAAAGTTAGCGCAAAGCAAAAGATTAAAGATATTGTATCAAGAATGTCAAAAAAACATGGTGTTGATGAAAAACTGGTAAATGCACTTATAAAGCAGGAATCAGGATTTAATCCCGAAGCAAAATCAAAAGTTGGCGCATTAGGTTTAATGCAGCTTATGCCATCCACAGCAAAAGGACTTGGAGTTACAAACCCAATGGATCCTGAACAGAATGTAGATGGTGGCGTCAGATACCTAAAAACAATGCTCGATAAATATAACGGAAACATAATTCTGGCACTTGCTGCTTATAACGCAGGTCCCGGTGCAGTAGATAAATATGACGGAGTCCCGCCATACAAAGAAACTCAAAATTACGTTAAATCGATTTTATCGAATTATCTATAAATATTAAGCACTAATGTTTTGAAGTTTTTGTCTTTTTTGTTCTTTTTCTTCCTTTTCGTGAATTCTTCTTGTGTTTTTATATGTTAATCTTGGAATACACCAGCCAAGAATATAAGGTGAAACAAATACTGTAGTAAGAAGACCGGGAACTGATATTAGCCCCCTTGCAATAGCCGTAACTTTTCCATTACCGCCTTTTGCGGCACCTTTCATCATCTTTGTAATCATTTCATCAATCGATTTTTTATCAACAGATTTTCCAAGTTTTTTAGCGTGTGTTTCAATATTTTCTACAAATGATAAAATCTCTTTATTTGTTGCAGATTTATCAGCCTTTTTCAAAGACTCTAGTGTCTTTGTGTTTTCATTAAACACTTCTTTAATTCCGTCTGCCTTTGATAAAATCTTTTGTAAATCACCACCGTTTTTATCAATATACTTACAGAAGTTAACCATTTTCTCTTTTGAATTAATATTATCATACAATGCTGTTATTTCTGCATTAGATAATACATGGGCTTTGCTATATGGATTTAACAAATCTATAGCTGTTTTCCAACTGTTTTTCGCACGGTCTTTTTGCATTAATACAAAACCAGAGCCTTTTTCATAAGATGTAACAAACATTCTTGTTAGCATTGGCACTGCGAACACAACCGCTAAAGAAGATGTTAAATCTCTTAAAATTATTTCCCAAAGCTCAGTCAAATCTTTCTTACCATCTTCTTTAACTTCTGCACGACTATATGCTCGCATACATCTTGGAGTCAACAACCCAAAAACTGAAAGACCTGCCATCAAAGTATTTGTGAAATTATGCCCGTTATATTCAAGCTCAGATGAAACAAAATCACTCTTATTCTTTTCTACAGCTTTACCTAATTTTTCAATAAGCCCTTTTTCTTTGCCCTTAAATGATACGTTTTCATTGTTTTGATTATCATTTGCAGCATTTTCTTTAAGCAATTGTTTTGTTCTTGCTCCGGGAGATGTATTTCCTCTTAAATATAGTTTTGGCAGAACAGAAAGCATACCCAATGTTGCAGAAATCATCGCAACATTCATCAGTAATCGTTTTCCCAAAGCTTTGTGTTTTAAACTTTCTGCTGCTAATGAATCTAATTTATCAAGATTCTTATTAAAACTTATTGCATCATTTGAATACTTTACCATTCCCTCAAAAGCTTTTTTAGCATCAAAGACTTTTGCATTTTTTAGTTCATCAGAACCTAATTTTACCTTTTGAAGCATATCTAAATTGTCTGAGGTGTTGTATTTTATATTATTAATATGCTTTGTTATATTCTCTAAGCATTGGGATTTATACTTAGATTTTGCCATAAATTTTTTTGTATCAACATCCTTAGGAATATTTTCATAATTTTTTAGTTGCTTAAGAATATAATCAACGGACTCACCTATTTCACTCTCTGCAGCTCCTGCATTCTTTAGGATGTTTTCAATATTATTTCGGTAAAATTTTTCTTTAAACAAATCAGGCTGTTTCAACAATGCCTTATCGAAATCTGAAGCAGAAAGCATTCCTTTCAGAGAATCACCATAGTGCTTGATAAGTTCCGTATTAATACTTGTAGATTGACCGGCAAACTTTGAAGCTGCCCAAAGTGATAATGGAGCTACAGCCATCATACAAGGTCCTGTGAGTCCCTCTCTGCCAAGAACTTCAAATCCCTCCTGAATATTGTATTCACCTGTTACTTCCTTGTCACGAAGAAAGCCGGCAAAAGTTCTTGGTACAGTCATACCCAGAAAATCCTGAATTAAAAACAGAACCAAAAAACCTCCGTTTTCAATCCAATTCATCGCTGCACCTGATTTATTCAATACGGTATCAATTCCACCCCTAAACGATGGTGATTTTGGTTGAGGCGGCTCTTCCAGCTGTCTTAATGAAGATGCCATTAATATATTTTGATTGTTTTTAATTTCCAAAACTATAAACCTTTTCCACAATACATCCTATAATTAAATAAAGTAATTTTAATTTTAAAATTTGCCATTATTCCATGCTTTGTAAACAGATTGTTACATTTTAAAACTTGTGCATGGTATAATTAAAAAGACAAAGACTTGGAAAGGAATTATGGTATGTTAAGAGCAGGGATTGTAGGACTTCCGAATGTAGGTAAATCAACTTTATTTAATGCGCTGACCGCAACAAAAAATGCACAGAGTGCAAACTATCCGTTTTGCACTATAGAACCAAATGTAGGAGTTGTAACTGTTCCGGACGAAAGACTAAAAATTCTTGCAGACCTTTGCAAGTCAAAAGAAATTATTCCTACTGTAATAGAATTTGTTGATATTGCAGGACTTGTCAAGGGCGCAAGTCAAGGAGAAGGACTTGGCAACCAGTTTTTGCATAATATAAGAGAAGTTGATGCAATAATTCAAGTTGTAAGATGCTTTGATGACGAAAACACAATTCACGTTGAGGGCAAAGTGGATCCAATCTCTGATATAGAAACAATTAATACAGAGCTTGCTCTTGCAGATATTGCGTCTATAGAAAGAAGACTTGCAAGAATATCAAAACAAGCTAAAGGCGGAGATAAAGAAGCAGTTTTAGAAAATAATGCTTTAACTAAATTAAACGATTTGCTTCAGGAAGGACATTTCATAAATCTAAGTAATCATTTTAACGAAGATGAGATTGAAGTCATTAAACCGCTAAATCTTATGTCCGTAAAACCTGTAATTTATTGTGCAAATGTTTCAGAATTTGATTTAAAGGATGGCAACGATTACACAAAAAGAGTAGAAGAATATGCTAAAAAGCAAGGTGCTGAAACTGTTATAATATGCGCAAGAATTGAAGAAGAACTTGTTGAATTGGGCGAAGAAGGGGCAAAAGAATACCTTGCAGAACTCGGAATTACAGACAGCGGTATAGATAAAATGATTAAATCCGTTTATTCACTTCTTAACCTTATAACATTCATCACTGCAGGAGAAAAAGAAACCAGGGCATGGACTTGTGCAAACGGAACAAAAGCTCCTCAAGCAGCTGGTGTAATTCATACCGATTTTGAAAAAGGATTTATCAGAGCAGAAGTTACAAGCTATAAAGACTTTGTTGAGAACGGTTCTTATACAGCATGTAAAGATAAGGGTGTAACCAGACTTGAAGGCAAAGATTACATAGTACAAGATGGTGATATTGTTCACTTTAGGTTTGCGGTATAGAAGAATTTTTTGCCTCATTTATAACCCATCCGTCCGAGCGAAAATGTGCATAATTATTTTTGCCCTTATATTTTATTGCAGCTCTACTTGTTTTTAACCAATCTTCTAATATCAGAATAGCTTTTTGAAGAATTGCATCTCCATAACGAGACAATAAGATATTATATTGGTTCTCTGTTAAAATAACCAGCGTTATTCCGGGAATACTAAATTTTGCAATATATTGTTCCGAGTTTGGCCGTCCGCCTTTTCTTCCGTTAATCACACTCTGACAAATTTTCACTTATTATCCTCCCCAAATTTTGGCGCTCCAAGTTTTCTTACAAGCTCAATTACAGCATATTTCATCCTGCACTTATAAATACTGTCAGTAAAATATATTTTATAAAGATTGCATTTTGCGCAATTACACCCCAACGTATAACATTCTATAGCAGTCGGTGTCCAATTATTACTAATTGTTTCATGGCATGATACATTACATCTATACATTAAAACCCCCCGCCTCATTCTTATAATTTGTGACATAATATTTGACAATCAATGAAATACATGATTAAATATCAAATATAAGCTTACATTATTACACCTATTGTAAGATGATATGATACATTTGTCAAGTGTTAATTTATGGTGAAAAAATGAAAATTAATGAATTAATTGCTTTAATATCCTCGCGGACAAATAGCTCTATAAATCAATCAATGCTGGCAGAAAGCCTTGGCATAACTCGTCAAACAGTTAGCAACAGAATTAAAAACGAAAGCGAAATAACGGTCAGCGAGTTACAAAAAGCAGAAGAATTTTTTAACTTGAAACTTTTAGATTCAATTAATTCTGAATACGAAATTACATACATTGACTACTACACTGACGTATTTGCAAGCTGCGGCAATGGAAGCATTGTATTTTCCAGCGAAAAAACTAAACTTCCTATATCAACATCTATGATAAGCGGATACTCAAAAAATAAACTCTACTCAATTATTAATGCAAGCGGAAACAGCATGTCACCAACAATTGAGCATGGAGATAAGCTCATTGTTGAACATTGGAACGGAGATCAAATTCAGGACAATAAAATTTACGTTTTCTGCTTTAATAACGAATTTTTTGTAAAAAGATTATCTAAAAATATTGATGAAATTATTATAAAATCAGATAACCCTGAATACAGAACCCGTACTATATCTGCAAAATCACTCTCTGAATTAACTCTAATCGGTAAAATTGTTGCTACAATAAAATCACTAAACTAATTTATTAACCAGTTCTTCAAATTCAGGAAAAGAAATTTTTGTCCACTCAAATCCATTTATGGCTATTTCGTTTTCAGCAATAAGTCCTGCAATATAAAAACTCATTGCAAGTCTATGATCATGATAACTTTCAAGTTCCGCACCACCTTTAATTTGCGTTTTACCGTCAATTATAAAACCATCTTGAGATTCTTCAATTTTAATACCAATCTTTTTCAATTCCAAAACAAGACATTTAATTCTGTCAGACTCTTTATTTCTTAAATCTTCTGCATTTTTAACTATAGTTTGTCCTTCTGCCTGAGAAGCCAAAACCGCAATTACAGGAAGTTCATCAATCAGTCTTGGGATATCTTCTCCTTCTATTATGCAACCTTTTAGATTATCGTTATATTGAACTCTTATGTCCCCCACTTCTTCACCTGAATCAAGGTGTCGGTTTAGTATATTTACCCCACCACCCATACGCTTCACTATATCAATAATACCTGACCTCGTCGGATTTAAACCTACATCTTTAATGACAAAATCAGAATTAGGAACAATTAAACCTGCTACGATAAAGAATGCTGCAGATGATATATCACCTATTATCGTAATATCTTTAGCCACAAGCTCAGAAGAACATATTGTTGAAGAAGTACCATTTATTGTAATATCCGCACCTAAATATTGAAGTAAAAGCTCTGTGTGATTTCTTGATAAATAAGGTTCTGTAAAAGTAGTATTACCTTCTGCATTCAGCCCTGCAAGAAGAACACACGATTTAACCTGAGCGGATGCTAATTTTGAGTTATAAATAATACCATGAAGTTTTCTGCCTTTAATTGTAAGTGGAGCGTGTCCGTCAACTGACTCAATATTTGCACCCATTAAAGTTAATGGTTCAATAATTCGTTTCATCGGACGTTTTGAAAGACTTTCGTCACCAATAATTACAGAATCAAAATTTTGTCCTGCAAGGATTCCTGAGATTAATCTCGTTGTTGTTCCGGAATTTCCTGCATCAAGTGGAGTATATGATGGTTTTAATATACCGTCAGAATTTATAGATAAAGTTTTTTCATCAATAAACTCAATATTTACACCTAATTGCTTAAAAAGATTCAAGGTAGAATGACAATCAGCTCCGCTTGAAAAATTTTTTATTATACATTTACCCCTTGCAATAGATGAGAACATTACTGCTCTATGCGATACAGATTTGTCAGCAGGAATTGTAATCTCACCCTTTAAACCGTTATTCAGTTTTGAAACTTTTTTTAGCATAATTAAATTTTATCACATTTGTAACAATTTTGTAATAAAATCAATAATTTTTACAAATATCACTAAAGTTTTTATTAAATATGCCGATATAACTACTACAGATAAAATTGGTGGGGTGTGCGTCTTGTCGTTAGAAATAAATAGTATTATATTAAGTGTAGCTCTTGCTGAAGACCAGGAATGGAAAAGAATTAAAGAACGTCTTTGGAATAAATACGGTATCCGCTCATTGGGTAGTAAAGCTGCTGACAAACAAAAATTGCATGAATTAGAAATGAAAGAAGTTGAACAACTTGCCGGAGAGTGCGATAGCAGCAAATTTATTACAGTTACAAGAGCTGAAATTGAAAAGGTTAAAAATAAAAGACGCGATAAAAAAATTGAAAAAAATCCAAAAGAATATCCTAACACAGAAAAAGGTGCAAAGATTTTAGGTGAACAGCTCTATCTTGCTATTAGGATGAAAAAAGAACAAGAGGAAAAAGATAATAAGAAAAAACGAGATAATAAATATCAAACTTAACTTTAATTTCTAACTATTTCAAATATTTCTTTACATTTAGAGAACACTTTTTCCGCATCTTTTAAGAATAGCATATTAGGTCCGTCACAAAGTGCTTTGTCAGGATTTGGGTGAACTTCAAAGAATAAAACATCAGCTCCTGCAGCCATAGCACATTTTGCAAGAGTCGGCACAAATCTTCTGTCACCACCGGTTGAATCCCCATTAGACCCCGGCATTTGAACGCTATGTGTTGCATCAAATACAACAGGATACCCAAACTCTTTCATTATAGGAATTGCACGAAAATCTGAAACGAGATTATTATAACCAAAAGTTACACCCCTATCAGTAAGCATTATTTGGTTATTTCCGCTATCTTCAACTTTTTTAACTAAGCTTTTCATCTGCTCAGGCGCAAGAAATTGTCCTTTTTTAATATTAATTATCTTACCTGTCTTAGCCGCCGAAACAAGTAAATCAGTTTGTCTGCAAAGAAATGCAGGAATTTGCAAAATATCAGCAACTTCAGCAGCAACAGGCGCTTGATCAGGTGTATGAATATCAGTCACAATAGGTAAGTCGAATTCTTTTTTTATTTGAGCCAAATATTCTAAACCTTTTTCCATTCCCAAACCTCTGTAAGAAGTAATGGAAGAACGATTAGCCTTATCATAAGAGCATTTGAATACATAGTTTATATCAAGTTTTTCACAAACATTCTTTAACCCTTCAGCAGTTTCTCTCATTATATCTAAACTCTCTACCGCACAAGGCCCTGCTAAAATTGTTAATTTATTGCCACCGATTACAAAATCTCTTAGTTTTATGCTCATATAAATCCTTATTATTTTTTGTCGTTGGGCATGTATACCCAGTCTACTTTGTCAGTTTTTGTCAGGTTCAACCTAGCCTATATCCCATCTGCCGCAAGTACCGCCCCAGCGAGCAATAATGTTACCTTTGATATCACCGATTTTTTGAACGTGTCCTACCGGTTCTGAACCTTCTAAGATTGTAATAACTTCACAGTTATTTGAACATCCCGTACATTGACAAGTTACTGACTGGAAGCTCATATCACCGACTTCCCAGCCTTTAAACTTAGTAGGAACTTCTGTATACTGGTGATTTTCCATAGCCAATAATGCTGCACCAATTGCACCCATTGTTTGGTGATGGTCAGGAACAACAACTTTAGCATTAAGAGCTTCTTCAAATGCTTTTACCATACCTGTATTAGATGCAACACCACCTTGGAATGAAAATACAGGAAGAAGTTCTTTACCTAATGCCAAGTTACTTAAATAGTTTCTTACTAACGCTTGACAAAGACCATATAATAAATCTTCTACAGGATACCCTAATTGTTGCTTATGGATTAAATCTGACTCAGCAAATACACCGCATCTTCCTGCTATACGAGCAGGGTTTTCAGAGCGTAGTGCTGTTTCACCAAATTTTTCTATAGGAACATTCAATCTTTGTGCCTGATGATCCAGAAAACTACCGGTACCAGCAGCACAAACAGTATTCATCGCAAAATCTGTTACTATACCATCACGAAGGATGATAATTTTACTGTCCTGACCTCCAATTTCTAAAATTGTTTGCACTCCGGGGATATTTGTACTCGCAGCAACAGCGTGTGCAGTAATCTCATTTTTAACGACATCAGCGCCTACAAGTGCACCTGCAAGATTACGTCCTGAGCCGGTTGTTCCTACTCCTTGGACATTATATTCACATAAAGCCTGACTAATTATATGTTTCATACCATCTTGCACTGCATCAACAGGACGTCCTGCCGTTTTAAGCATATATGAATCTATATACTTTCCCTTTTCATCAATTAAAGCTAATTTCGTAGTAACTGAACCTACGTCTATACCTAAATATACATCTAAACTCATTTTCTTACCTTCCTCTGCAAGAAATTATAACATAAAAAAATAATAGTTATAAATAGGCTGGATTGCTTTACCCTAATCGGATTCACAATGACTTGATATGTAATTTATCAGTATAGCGTCATTGCGAGGACGATAGTCCGTGGCAATCCAGCTTATTATAAACTATATTCTGTTTTTAGAACATTAAACCTGCTTCTCTTGCTGCATCAGCTAATGCTGCTACACGACCATGATATAAGAAACCGCCTCTGTCGAATACAACACATTCAATTCCTGCTGCTTTTGCTTTTTTTGCAATTGCTTCACCCACAACCTTTGCAGCTTCGATGTTACCACCATGAGCTAATTTTTCTTTAAGGTCTTTATCTACTGAAGATGCTGAAGCGATTGTTACATGCTTTTCATCATCAATAAGTTGAGCATATATGTGTTTTGTACTTCTATAAACAGCTAATCTTGGGAATTCAGTTGTTCCGGAGATTTTCACTCTTATAGATTGATGTCTTTTTTGAACTTTTGGTTTTCTAATTTCTTGTTTAATCATTTTTTCCTTCTTTCTTACTGCTTTAACGGGCTAAAGCCCTTCACATGTAAATTTCAAACCGCCTGTGCAATCAAAGATTGCTTCGTTCCTTCACTTACGTTTCGTCACAACGGCGGTTTTGTAGTGTTTCGTCCCTGCTCGCATTGCTTACGCAACGCGACACCGGACTTCACACCGGCATACGCCATTATTTCTTACCTGCTTTTCCGGCTTTACGTCTGATGTATTCACCTTCGTACTTAACACCTTTTCCTTTATATACTTCAGGAGGTCTCTTTCCTCTGATGAATGCAGCAATATCGCCAACTGCTTGTTTGTTTGAGCCGCTAACAGTAATCTTTGTGTTAGCTTCTACTGCAAATGTTATTCCTTCGGGAGCTTCAATCAATACCGGGTGAGAATAACCAAGCGCCATGTTGAGGTTTTTGCCTTCCATTGCTGCACGATAACCTACACCAACAATTTCAAGTTTCTTTTCAAAACCTTTTGAAACACCTGTTACAGCATTTGAAATAAGAGTTCTGAATAAGCCATGTAAAGCACCTGCTTTTCTGTCATCTGAATTTTGTTCAACAATAATTTGATTTTCTTTTTGAGAAACTTTAACTTCATCTCTGAATGTAACAGATTCAGTTCCTTTAGGACCTTTTACGGTAATCACATTACCATCTATTTTAACTTCAACCCCGGATGGGATATCTATAGGTTTTTTACCAATACGTGACATTTTTCGTTTCCTTTCTACAGGCTTTCTGTCAATGACCTGTTTTGTATTAATATTTTTAGCTAATCTTCGTAGTGTTTCGCCCTGCTTGCATTTGCATTCGCAAACGCAACTCCGACTCTCACCGAGCTTCGCTTAGTAGATATAGCAAAGAACTTCGCCGCCAAGGTTTTCTTTTCTTGCCTTACGGTCAGTCAATAAACCTTTGCTTGTTGAAACAACCGCTATACCCATACCACCCATAACTTGTGGTAAGTTTTTAGCCTTGCAATAGTTTCTTAAACCGGGTTTAGAAACTCTTTTTAGACTTGTAATTACAGGTTTGTTAGCTTCATCATACTTTAATTCAATTGTTAAAGTTTTGAAGTGACCATCAACCTTTTCTGAATAATCAACAATATAACCTTCTTCTTTTAAAAGTTTTGCTAAAGCTACTTTTAATTTTGAAGATGGTAAATCTACTGTTGGATGAGAAACAACATTAGCGTTTCTGATTCTTGTTAGCATATCTGCTATAGGATCTGTGTTCATACATTTTTCCTTTTCTGCTATGGAGTAGTTTAAACAAGCTTTACATAGAAACGTGAGAATTCTATTAAGTGAAACTGTTTACTTGCTCCGAGTACTCGTCACTTGCTGAATTAATTTTTGCTCCATTAAAGAACGTCTTTCAGTAGTCTGACAAATAAATATTAGCATGACCATATTTTTTATGCAAGCAGAAAAATTACCTGCAAATATTAGCCAAGTTACTGATACAACATTAATTGTATTTTAAGTTTAATATAATTATTAAATCTTTTTCATACTTCCAGCTATTCTTAATTCCAAGGGAAGGGGTAAATATACATTTGTCCTCATCCCTTTTTTTTATTATCCTTCTTCTCGAAGTAACAATATTGCAGAATTTATCTCTTCTTTTAAATATTCTAATTGTTGTTCAATATTGGCAGGATTATATATTGAACCACTCTCGGTATATGCTAAGTATCTTTGATACTGTACGGCTTCTTTTCTTAATGTCATAAGAGTTTTTGTATAACGATTAACTTCCGTCAGTTTACGAAAAGACTCATAATAACTTTCAGGTTTACCATCATATTTTTCCATTAAATAATCAATATTAATCGTTAACAAATGAGCTTTTGACACAAATAATTGCAAACTCTCGTTTTCATCAATGCAATCATATAATTTTTCGAGCATTGGCAGAATATTATTAACATCATTAACATACTGAGATGTTTTATCCTGTTTCTGTATAATATCAATAAAAGCAGGGTTATCTCTCGGAACCGGTTTTAATTCTTTGGGAGAATCAAATTGCTGAGGCTCAAATAATGGCTCTGAAACTTTTATTTTTGTTTTTTCAGGTTGTTCATCAATCTTTGGCAAATTTCCTGCATATCCTTTTCCCTGCAATTCTTTTTCTAATGCTTTATCTTTTTTATTCCAGAAAAAAGCGTTCGCAGGCAGGGTAAAACTTATTATTAATAATAATGCCAATATTTTTTTCATAATATTATTATAGTGATTTTGGGGTAAAAATCAACATTTACAAATTATAACTTATAATTCGCGTCTTCCCTCAATAGCTCTGGCAAGAGTAACTTCATCTGCATACTCTAAATCTGCACCTACGGGCAAACCAAAAGCTATTCTGGAAATTTTAATTCCAAACGGCTTAATTAACTTTGTAAGATAAAGACTTGTTGCTTCGCCTTCTACAGACGGTGACAGTGCTAAAATAACTTCCTGAACGGTTTCATCAGTCAATCTGTTTAAAAGTTCCTTTATCCTTATATCTTCTGCACCTATTCCATCTATCGGGGATATTAAACCTTGCAAAACGTGATACAGCCCTCTATATTCATTTGTTTTTTCAATTGCAATCAAATCTTTTGTTTCAGCAACAACACAAATTACAGAACGATTTCTGCTTGTTGACGAGCAAATTTCACATGGGCTTTGGGTTGATATATTATAGCAGACTTCACAAGTTTTGGAACTTCTTTTTGCTTCTATAATAGCATTTGCAAATTTCTCAACTTCAGTTACAGGCATTTTTAGCACCTGAAAAGCCATCCGTTGTGCCGATTTTGGACCAACGGATGGGAATTTTTGAAATTGTTCTATCAATGCTGCTATAGATTTCGGATAAATCATTGTTAAACCTATTTATTGTATTTATCCTTAGAAAAGCCCGGGTATAGAAATTCCGCCGGTTACAGCTTTCATCTTATCTTCCATAACTTTTTGAGCTTTTGTTGATGTTTGATTAATTGCAGCTGTTATTAAATCTTCAAGCATTTCGATTGTATCTTCTGATACAGATGACGGATTTTCAGGATTAATTGCTTCTGCTGAAAGTTTAATTGATTTAAAAATACCTTTTCCGTCACATATAATCTGAACAGAGCCGTTACCTGCTTCACCTGATATTTCCATTTTATTAAGCTCTTCCTGAGTATCTTTTAATCTCTTTTGGATATTTTGAGCTTGTTTCATCATATTCATCATATTCATCATAATCTTGTCCTCCTTAAAATTTCCCCCTCTACTTGAGGAGAGGGTTGGGGTGAGGTGTCCACCCACTAACTATATTTGTTCTTCAATTTTTGACATTAAATCATCATCAATATCAAAGTTAGCATACACATTTTGAACATCATCATGTTCTTCAAGTCTACCCAATAACCTCATTATATTAATAGCAGTTTTTTCATCAGTAACCTCAATTGTATTTTGAGGAACTCTGGTAAATTCAGCAGTTACAGACTTAAAACCGTCTTTTTCCAATCCTTCTGCAACAGGCTGAAGATTTGGAACTGACGTATAAACTTTGTATTCATCCTCTTCCTCAACAATATCATCTGCATCAAGGTTTATAGCAGCTTCAAATAATGCATCAAAATCTACTGCATCCTTATCAAAAGTAATGCAGCCTTTTTTATCAAACATCCAGCCAACACATCCTGTTTCACCAAGATTTCCGTTAAATTTAGTAAAATAACTTCTGATATCACCGGCTGTTCTGTTTTTGTTATCAGTCATTGCTTCAATAACAACAGCAACACCACCTGCTGCATATCCTTCATAAGTCATTTCATCATAATTTTCATTATTTCCTGCGCCAGAGCCCTTTTCAATGGCTCTTTTTATATTGTCATTCGGAAGCCCAGCCGCTTTTGCTTTTTCTATAGCAGTTCTTAATCGGAAGTTACCGGCAGGATCAGGACCGCCTAATTTTGACGCAACAATTAATTCTCTTGAATATTTTTGAAATTCTGCGGCTCTTAAAGAGTCCGTTTTAGCTTTTTTATGTTTGATAGTTGACCATTTTGAGTGTCCACTCATAAATTATATCCCCCTTTGTCTACACGTAAGAATTTTATGTATTTTAGCTATTTCATTTATCTTAATTTTATTTTAAAAGAAGTAAAAATAAGGCTCTATACATTTACTCCCTTGCTTTCCAATGATACAAAAAATAAAATAAAAAGGCAATAGCAAAAACAGGAATAAACATTATCATTGTTCATTCCTGTTTTTTGTGATTATTTTTTATTATACAATCCATTTATCAAAAGCTTTTAATAAGTTTACATTTGCAGCTTCATTTTTCATTTCATTTCTAAAATATTTACTTATAGCCATAAAGTTTATTGCTTCTTGAACAGCACGTCCTGTTATATTTTCGGCATTTTTATATAATTCCACAAAGCGACGAGTACCATCAAGACTTAATATTGGTGGTAATTTTTTATCGTTATCATTTATTGATAACTCTTTTACATTACTGTCCGATTCAATTGTCCTGAGACTGTTATAAAAAGTTTCGGCACGTTGTATTCCATCTTTAGTTCCATTTGCGACATCAGCTTTTGCTAAATCTATTGCTTTATTTAAATATTCAGACGGCATTATTTTTGCACCAAATATCGTGCTATTTACAGAATTAACTTGCATTTTTATATTCCTTTCTTTAATTACATTATTTATAAAAGCTGAAAAAATATATTTTTCTATTTGCATAATATATTTTTACAAAATTTAATAAATGCAAAACATTAAGGTTTGATTAAAAATTTAATTGCATTACCAGCTATATGTTGTTCCATAGCCCATTCCACTTTTTCCAAAGGCAGTTCAGCCGTAATAAGTTTTTCAACTTCTACTTCTCCTGATGCTATATAATCAAGTGCTTGTCTGAAGTATTTTGGTGTGTGGTGAAAAACACTCATCAACTTTATATCACCATAGTGCATTTTTGTTGTGTCAAAAGTAACAGTAGAACCTGATTTGCAGCCGCCAAAGAAGTGCACCGTACCGCCTGGGCGCACACAAGAAAATACTCTTTCCCACATCTCAGGCAAGCCTACACATTCTACTGCAACATCCAAACCTTTTTTTTCTTCAGTAAAATCTCTAAATATTTTTTCAGGATTTGGATACTTCTTCAAATCAACAACTTCATCTGCATGGCTAAATTCTTCTGCTAATTTAAGCTTAATCGGATTTCTGCCTGCCGCAATAACTCTCGCTCCTTTTAGTTTTGCCAAACGTGCAAACATCAAGCCAATTGGTCCTATACCTATAACACCTACTGTATCACCCGGTTTTATATCTGTTCTTTCAACACCATGAACAACATTTGCAAGCGGTTCAGCAAAAGCAGCCTTATGAAAAGGCAGAGAATCCGGCAATATTATTGTATTCTTTTTCACAATCCTTTCAGGAACAACAATATACTCTGCGTAAGCACCATTAAGCAAATCCAGATTTTCGCAAAGATTATATTCCCCTCGCTTACAATAAAAACATTCACCACATGGTGCAGAATTAGCACATACAACTCTGTCACCGACTTTTACATTGGTAACACCATCTGCAACTTTCTCAACAGTTCCTGCAAATTCGTGTCCGAAGCCTGATGGAATTTGCTTTATTAAAACTGGATGACCGCGTCTAAAAGTTTTGACATCTGTTCCGCAAGTTAATGCAGCACCTATTTTTACAAGGATTTCACCTTTTGAAAGAGGCTTAATCATTGTCTCTTCATATTTTATATTTTGAGGTCCGTAAAATAATACAGCTTTCATTTGATATATTCCTTTTATAAACTTTCTTTTTTCTTTCTGTTATTTAAAATTAATAATAAAACAGACAAAAAGATTATACAAACTGACATTACAATCGCTACAGGCAGCCCTAAAACGTATCTTACACTGTCAAGTCTGCAAAATTCCACTATTATTCTTGCAATAGAGTATAAAACCAAATAAATTAAAGCCAAGTTTCCATCTTTTTTGCATTTATTTGTTTTTAAAAGATAAAATAATACCCCAAATATTATTAAATCTAATATACTTTCGTATAAAAAGGCAGGGTGGTAATATGAAACATCCTGATATGGAACAACTCTGTATTGAGGAGCAATATAAAGTTTCCAAGGCAAATTCGTAGGGCATCCGTACGCTTCGGAATTAAAAAAGTTCCCCCATCTTCCGATTGCCTGACCGAGAGAAAGTCCGAGAACGGACACATCACACAATTTTTTAGCTGAAATTTTATGCCGTTTTGAGAAGATTAATAGACCCAAAAATCCTCCAATAATCGCACCATGAATAGAGATTCCGCCATGTCTGAGAGCAAGAATTTCGGTCGGAAACCTTAAATAAAAATCATAATCCATTAAGCAATAATAAAGTCTTGCACCTAAAAGACCAAATATTATTAAATATGGAGCCAGGTCAATTATTGTTTCTTTTTTTAATTGAAAATATTTACTTCCAATCCAATCAGAAAAAAGAGTTCCTACAGCAATAGCAAAAGCCATAATTACACCATAATAATAAATATGTACACCAAATATGGTGCATAAGATTTGTGACGGTGAAGTAAACATTATTTTCTAAGCTTCTTTCTTATTATCTTCTGATATAAATTCTTCGCATTGTTTAATCATTTCTTCAATAGTTTCTCTATCCTTTGTATTAGGAACTAACTCTAAGTATTTATTAAGATTAACACTTGCAGACTGTTTAAGCTCTTTTACATTAGCTTTTTCTTCTTCTGTTATATCACGCTTTATATTAACAGTCTCTTTTTCAGTATCAGCAGCAGCCTCTTCATGTGAATCTGCTTTTTCATAGATTTCATCAGCTAAACCGATTTGAGCCACACCTAAAGAGTAATAAAAATCAGCAAAATCAGGCTTAATCTTAATACCATCCTCTAGAGCTTCAATAGCCTTATCAAACTTATTTGCATTAATTGCAGCAACTCCAAGATTATAATATGTTTGATACATTGTAGAATCCAAATCCAAACTTGCCTGAAGCCTGTTCATTGCAGATTCATAGTCACCTTTTTGCATGTATTCTGCTGCTTTGTTATTCAGTTCCTGCACTGCAATATTGTTAATACACGCAGTTGAAATAACTGCAACAACCAAAACTGAGGCTATCAATAAGGCTTTTTTCATCTCTCTTTTCCCTCTATAAATCTCCTTAAAAATTTTAGTACACACAATACAAATAATCAAGATTGTAACAAATATGTCATGCAAAAAGAGTACCTTTTTACAGGTACTCTTTAAAATTAATTATTCAATATTAGTAACGTAGGGTGGGCAAAACGTAAGTGTGCCCACATCTACACTTATTCTACAAATTAAAAGGTGGGCACGTCTACCGACTTTGCCCACCCTACGTTTATTAAGTTTTGCTAAAGTTAATGCCAGGTGAAATCTGACAAAACTTTATATTAATGACAAAGTGCCAATAGCACACCTGCAGCAACAGCTGAACCGATTACGCCTGATACGTTTGGTCCCATTGCGTGCATCAATAAGAAGTTCTGAGGATTAGCCTCTAAACCAACCTTATTAGATACACGTGCTGCCATCGGTACTGCTGAAACACCTGCTGAACCAATAAGCGGATTGATTTTTGTTTTTGAAAATACATTCATCAACTTAGCCATCAATACACCAGCAGCAGTAGCCAAAGCAAATGCTGTTACGCCTAAAATCAAAATAAACAGTGTTTGAACAGTCAAGAACTGGCTTGCCGAAAGTTTTGAACCTACTGATAAACCTAAGAATATAGTAACTATATTGATTAAAGCGTTTTGCATAGTGTCAGACAATCTTTCAACAACACCGCATTCTTTACATAAGTTACCAAAGCATAATGCACCTAATAATGGACATGCACTTGGTAACAAGATTACACAAAGAAGTAAAATCATAAGCGGGAATACAATCTTTTCTCTCTTTGATACTTCTCTTAATTGTTCCATTTGGATTTTTCTTTCAGCTTCAGTTGTTAAAAGCTTCATTATCGGAGGTTGAATAACCGGAACTAAAGCCATGTAAGAGTATGCAGCAACTGCGATTGGTCCGAGTAAGTTTTCAGCCAATTTTGTCGTTACATAGATTGATGTCGGGCCGTCAGCACCACCAATAATACCGATTGATGCAGCTTCAGGAAGGCTAAATCCAAACAAGCAGTATGCCATTAATAATGCACCAAAGATACCAAATTGTGCAGCACCGCCTAAAAGTGCCATCTTTGGATTAGCAATCAACGGTCCGAAGTCTGTCATTGCTCCAACACCCATAAAGATTATCAATGGGAACAAGCCTTTATGAATACCTGCTTCAAAAATAATACCCAAGAATCCGTTAGGTCCTGCAATTTCTTCACCTAATGGCATCGGAATATTTGATAATAAACCGCCAAATGCGATAGGCACAAGAAGTAACGGTTCAAATTGTTTTTTAATTCCTAGCCATAACAAGAACAAGCAGATAAGAATCATTATCCATTGTCCGTGAGCTTCCAATATTTGTTCAAACCCTGAAACATTAGGATTTGCAAATGCATTTTGTGCTGAATGTACAAAACCCATTATGCCTGTTGTTTCCCAAAGGGTATGAAGTCCGTCTATTATGTTCATAATTTCCACCTTTTGTTTAAGTTAGTTGTTGGGGTAGAAACCCCAACCTACATCTTTTGATTATGTTTTTGTCAGGCAATGCCTGACCTACATTCTATTACCCCTTCCTAACCTTCCCCGTAAGGGGCAGGAATTTCCTCCCCTTATGGGGAGGATTAAGGTGGGGTTACTTCTATCCAATAACTACCAAACCTTGACCTGTAACAACTTTATCGCCTTGAGCAACAAGAATTGAATTTACAGTTCCTGATTTAGGAGCTTTGATTTCAGTTTCCATTTTCATAGCTTCTACTACCAGAAGTACGTCACCTTCTGATACAGAATCACCTTCAGAAACTTCTATTCTTAACACGTTACCCGGTAAACCTGCTTTGATTTCTTCGCCATCACCTGCTGAAGCTGAAGAAGCTTTAGCTTCAATACCTGCTTTAACATCGATATCATAAGCCTTACCGTTAACAGTAGCTTTGTTATCACCATCCAATTTTACAGCGTAAGCTTTTCCGTTAACTTTAACTGTGTATTCGCCAGATGCGTTAGCCGCTGCAGCTGCCTTTGGAGCATCAGCCTTAACCTTATTAACAGAGATTTGACCTTTACCAAGTAAGAAATCAATACCTTTATCAACGTTACCGTCTTTACATGCTGCAGCGATAAAGATATTTTCTTCTGTTGTAGGAAGTCCTGCTGCTTCAAGACGTTTCTTTGCAGCTTCAACACCCTTTTCAGGATCTTTTTCGTTAATATCAACAACTTTTTCTGTTGTAGGTTGAAGTCCAGTTTTTTCTTCTGCCCATTTAACTAATTCAGGATCAGGTTCGCAAGGTGTTTTACCAAAGTAACCCAACAACATTTTTGCATAACCTGGGTTTGCTTGTTCCCAAGGATGTTCTGTAATTGCGTTCAAGAAAGATTGTTGAGCGTAGAACTGAGAAACAGGAGTTACTGAGGTTGCAAAACCGCCTCTTTCAACAACTTCTTTCATATTAGCAATAAGTTTCGGGAATTTATCCAACATACCCATATCTTTTAATTGGTTAACTGTTGTTGCAGTAGCACCACCCGGTAATGGTGCTTGAATTAGAATTGGGTTAACAGCAAGAGAGATTGGAGATATAGGATAATCTTTCATACATTCTTTGAAGATTTCTTCTGTTTCCATAATCTTCTTAATATCTAAACCTAAATCGTATTCAGTACCCTTAAGAGCATGCCACATAGAAATAATATCAGGTTGACCAGTACCGCCTGAAACAGGTTTCATAGCTAAATCGATTCCGTCAGCGCCGCCTTCAAGAGCTGCTAAGTATGCAGCAAGCCCTGTTCCTGCTGTTTCGTGAGAATGGAATCTGATATGAGCTTCAGAACCCAAGATTTCTCTTGTTCTTCTTACTGTTTCATATACCTTACGTGGGTTAGAAGTACCTGAAGCGTCCTTAAATGCTAAACTGTCAAACGGGATACCTGCGTCTAAAATACTTCTCAAAACTCTTTCATAAAAATCAGGGTCGTGAGCACCTTCACAACCATAAGGAAGTTCCATCATTGTGATAGTAACTTCGTGATTCAAGCCATATTTCTTAATTGAATTAGCAGAGTCAATCAAATTATTGACATCGTTAAGTGCATCAAAATTTCTTATTACATTAACCCCATGTTTTGCAAACATTTTTGCGTGTAAATCAATAACATCACGAGGTTGAGAATTAAGACCTACAACATTAACACCACGAGCCAATGATTGTAATTTAACATCCGGAGCAACAGAATCTACTGCAGCTCTAATCTTATCCATTGTTTCAAATGCATTTTCATTACAGAAGAAAATCGGAGCCTGAAAACGAGCACCGCCTGCTGTTTCAAAATGTCTGATACCTGCATTTACTGCTGACTGCAGCGCAGGGATAAAATCATCAACGAGAACTTTTGCCCCGAAGATTGATTGGAAACCGTCACGAAATGACGTATCCATTACCTTGATTAATTTTGTCATTTTTATTTCCTCTCTTTAATAATAAAATTTCTATTTACCGCGAAACATTGCTGCTACAATCGCAGCTGCAATTTCTGAGTCATCACTCTTAGCAACAGCCTTAGATTTACCTCCGCCTGCCGCTTGAGGAACTGCTTCAGGAAAAATTTCGTTCAATTTTCTAACAACTTTAGACATAATGAACATTGAAATTATCATCAAGCACAAAAAAGAAAGAACTGTTCCCATGCCGATGAGCATTGCGGACAATCCTTCAATCAATAATTCGTTCATAAAATATCTCCTATTAAAAGTATATGTTCTTTATTATTTTTATCTCTTAGTTTTAATGCACCATCAGAAGTTACATCTTCTGCTATTCCCTCATAAGTTTTATCAAAAACTTTAACGGCTACTTCGTTATTAAGGAATTCTGCTCTTCTTAAATAATCTTCTCTTATTAATAAAAAACCTTCCTCAATAAAATTATTATAATACAAACAAAACTTGTCTATAACATTTTTTAGGAATTTTTCTTTATCTATATTCTTCCCTGTTTCAATATTCAAAGATGTTGCAGGTTGGTCGATTTTATCTAAGATTTCATTTGAAGTATTTAAATTTACCCCAAAACCCAGTACCAAACCTTGAAGTAAGTATCCTTTTTCCTTATCATTTACCCCTACCCCTTCAGCTAAAATTCCTGATATTTTTTTGCCGTTAATTCTTATATCATTTGGCCACTTAATCTTGGATTCTACTCCATATTCTTCAAAAACTTCTGCCAAAACAACACACAAAAGTTGAGTTAGATTTGAATAAACTTCTTTATACTCACTTGACGGTTTCAGAACAATACTTGCATAAATATTGTCCTCACCCATATAACTCCATTTTCTTTGAAGTCTTCCGCGCCCTGCAGTTTGTCTAAAAGTGTAAACGACAGTCATATCCTTTATGTCATTTACCCACTCTTTTGCATATTTATTTGTTGAATCAATCTCTTCTAAATACAAAAAATCCATATTTCAATTATATAATAAACATTAAAAATCGCCTCACTAAGAGGCGACTTTACTCTTTTTATATCCACTCATCAGGAAAATTTTATGCTACTTGTTTTGAGTTTGCTTTTTCATCGTCTATGTTTGTTGAAACTTCTTTAGCTTTACCTGCATCAGAATTTAATGAAATTTCCTTTGCTTTCTTAGCTTTTCTCTCTGCTAATATGTTATTTAACCAGTTACCAAACTTATTAGCTCCCGGAGTTACGGCAACAGGAGTTATGTATCTGTAAATCAACGTAAATACACCAATTCCTGACAATATTCTTATACCTTTAACATTTTTCATGTTCTTAGCAAATTTAGGAACTTCTTTTCCTTCAATTTTCGCTAAATCTTGCGCATATTGAATCTTATTGGAAACTCTATATTCAAAATTCTTAATCTTTTTATCCAACAGATGATTTACAGTATACGCAGCAGCAGTAGGAATTAAGAAACATAGACACTGATTAACAGCCAATGTAACTTTTCTTTCCGGATCCAAATCTTTATTGTTCAACGTTCTGTTCATATATACACTGCTTGTAATTAATGAACCCAATGTCATCATGTGTTCAGTTAATTTACCGGGAATTTTATTTAATTTTTCTGATAATTTTGCAATTGTTGGAGACTCAATAATTTTCTTTCCATAATACTTTCCAAATTGTTTTATAAACCAATTAACTTTTTTCGGAGCATCTTTTTTAGCACCCTTGAAAGTTATTGCTTTTGAATCATTATCCGCAATTTGATTATTTAATTGTTTTTCAGTAACATTATTTTTTGCTTGATCTTTTTTCTTAGATTTCTTTTCTAAACCAAACACATGCTTCAATGTCCAAGGAATTAATGCAATTGTCGTTGCTGCAATCGGAACTCTGGTTATAATATCAGGTCCCCAAGTTAACAACTTAATTTGACTTTCATTCTTTAGAGCAGTATCAGCAATTTTTTCATCTATTGCAGTACCCAAACCACCATCAACACCATTATTTTGATATGCAACAAGTTTGTATGTATTGGACTTAGTATCATATCTTTTAGCTCCGGTTACCCTAGGTCTTCTTGTTATTTCTTCTATTGGAGATGAAATGAACACTTGATCTAAATCTAATTTCCATTGTTTACCATTTACATCTTTCCACTGCCTGAAATCAATAACCTTACCATTCTTATCATACATTGAATTTACATCCAAAGAACCCCAATTAGAATCCTTTGAACCTTTAGAATCTTCAATTACTTTCTTTAAATATTCTTTATCAATATCTTTTAAGAGAATCTGGGCTTTATCAAAACCTTCTTCTTCAACAACTATACCTACTTTTGACATATCAAGTTTGTCATATAGCTTGCTGCCGTCTTTTAATACTACATCATTAAACGATTTACCTTTTTGGCTTGCCCAGTCTATATCAAGTTTTAATATTTTACTATAAGTTAATTCTGAAACATCAGCTAATTGTTTGAATGCCGGCAGGAATTGAATATCATTAACATTATCTATAAACTTCTTGCCATCTTTGTTTAACCAATCGCTAATAGGCTTTCTAATATTTTTTGCTTTATCTTCCCAGATAGATTCGAGTTTTAATTGAGGATATAATCTTTCTAAGACTTTTATATCAAAATCTTTTCTAATAGTTTCCATAACATAGTCACCACCCTTTTTAAATGGCATTGTTAATGCAAAAGCAGTAACTAAACCCATTAAACCTGATGCTATAGAATGTGATGCTGCGTATGTATTATCCTCCTTACTTTTTCCTTTTGACGGAAGAGCCATGATTGTTGCAGGTCTTAATAAAGTACATATAATACCTGCGGCACCAGCTTGTATTACAGGTTCATATCTGTGCTTGCTTAAAATCCAATTAAAGGGGGAACTCTCAATTATACCGTCCCCCCTTTTTATTTCCGGCTTGGGTTCCTTTGCAATATCCCCCACGCACTTCTTTATACCTTTAATAATTTTTTTACTGTCTTTTACACCCTTTGCACAAAATGAAATAGATGTACTGTAATAATCCGCTTTTTCAGCCGACACTCGCGGCATAAGCATTTGCTCTGAATAGTTTTTTAATCTAAAGTCCTTAGACGATACATTGTTGGTTGTAAGTTGATTAAGTTGTACTAAAGAGTTTAGATCTTGCGTTGTATGAATCTTCATCATAGTTTCCAATCTAATTTATTTGTCCCTACACATTTATCATAAAACAAATCAAAATAATTTTTGCTAGTTCGTTAAAAATTTGTTACAATTGGATAAAATATATTATAGAATAGGGGTTTGTATACTATGAAACCAAGTAAAAATACATTAAGAATTGTAACATTTACACTTTTTATACTAATATCCTGTGCAAAGCATGCAGAGGCTTTTGACCTTGACCTAACGGTAGATGATGATATCAGAAAAAATTACAACTCATCACAGCTCGTAAAAGACACAAATACAGAGGAATTAGACTCACTACCTGAACTACCGGAAAAGCTAAAGAATGAAACTTTGAGAAAAGAAGTAAAAACAAGCTCATATTCCTTGCCGCCTGTGAAATCTGTCACAACTGGCAGCATTAAAATATCTAAAGGAACTTCTTTTAACGTTATTAATGTTGGCAAAATATCAGATTGGCAAAGGAAAGGAACTGTTGTTAAATTTAAAACAAATGCACCTGTTTATAAAAGAAAATACACAATACCTGCTTCCACGGTTTTTATAGGAGAAGTAATTGAATCTCACCAGCCACAAGTTTCATGCAATGGCGGTTTGGTTGTTATTCGTATCAGAAGCATGGTATACAAAGGACAAACAATTCCTCTTAATGCTTATATAACAAGAGCAAATAGCAAAATTATATTCCTTAACAACATAAAAGGGGAAAGAAAATATCTCAAAACAGTATGGAAAAAAGGTAATTGGGGGCGTTCTCTTTTTAACAGAATGTTAACATTAACAATTAATCTGGGCGGTGATGGTTCTACTATACTGCTTTCACCATTCCCATTCCTTTATGGAACTCTATGCTTTGGTGCAAACACTATAATTTCACCAATTACAGCATTTTTCCAAAAAGGCGGGCATGTTTCCATAAATTCGGGGAGCCTGTTCAGAATAAAATTGCTTGATGATAGTTATATTAATTAAAATAAATTAACTACGTTTTCTTTTTCATAATTTGGGCAGGTATTCCATATAAGAGTAGGAATTATATCTCCATCTACTCTGCCCTCAAATTTACAGCAGCAATTTCCCTTTACCATATTTGTAGAGCCGTCTACTACAGGTTGAAAATGACGGCAATTCTGACAAATTTTTAACACAAGTCCATAATCATTAAGTTTTTGAGAAAGTTCCCTTATTGCATCAATCATTCTCAAATGATTATTTTTGGTAGTATAAGTTTTGTTCTTATTAATAAACTTAACTCTTGCAAGTCCATCATCCGATATAAGCTCCAATTTGCAAGGATAATCGTGTTTGCCGTCAGTTACGATTGCTTCTGTCATCATTTTTTCAATACTATGCTTACGATTTCTATCTTTTATAAAATTACGCACACCTCTTATTGGCGGGAAATTATAAATTATGTGTCCGATAGAGTATAGCGGATACGCAAACAAATACAAATTATCTTTTGCATAAATTCCTGCATGGAACAAGCTCACACAGAAAGCCAACGCAAGTAGAATAAAAGAAATTAATATAATGATAAAATCAGCTTCAAATAAACCAAAAACATTTACACCACCAAAGTGGAATGAATGCGAAAGCAAATATGAATATACAAGCAAACAAACAAGCCAATTTGGATTTAGAAGTGATGATATATATTCAAATGCTTTAAAAGTATTACACTTGTTCCAGTTTTGGGCAAATATTGAGCATCTTTTTGATAAAGATGGTATTCTTAAATCAAAATTCTCAATCTCTCTGTATATTTTTACATCATTTACGGAACCAACTGTAATTTTTTCCTGAGCCAGCTTCAAAGTATAATTTGCTTCAGCTATTTTATCTCTGAAATCAAAAGAACTCATTCTGTTTAACAAATCTCTTTTTATAACAAAAGAATCTGTATTTAACAAATTGGTCAAACCGAGTCTTGATCTGGTATTATAGAAAAATCTTGAGATATATCTTGCATAAGTTACCCTGACACTATCCCAAAACTTCAAATCTTTATCTTCGCCGATATAATTAATATTTGGCATAAAGACAGGATATTTTGTTAAATAGAAATTAATATTTTCTAAAAAGTCATTATCTACATAATTTTTTGCATCCATAAATACATAAGCATCAAGATTCGGCACTTCACTTAATTTTTCTGCCAATATTGAATATGCCTGACTCTTACCGATTGGTTCAAGATTATTAATATTAATAACATTTATTCCCAAATCAGTCTGGAAAATAAATTCCGGAGGATTTTCAACCTTATCTAATATTACATATATTACATAACGTTCACTTATATAAGTCTGTTTTTTTAACTGCCTGATTAAATACTCTAATGTTCCGGCCTCACCTGATGCATATAGGACCACACAAAGATTTGCGTCTTTAGAAGTATATTTATCTCTTATCTTTCTCTCTGATTTTAAACTTACGAGAGCAAGAATTATGTAATACACAGTAAAAATAGTTATATAAAGATATAAAATTAAAGTCATGATAGTTATCCTCTATCCTGAGTTTATCTTAAACAGAGATAAATGTAAATGTCAGAGCATAACTATCATAAATTAAATTATTATATTTATGATAATATTAGAATGATTATAATAAGGAGTATTGTGTCTTGTACAAAGTATCAGTTATTATACCAGTTTATAATGTCGATAAGTATCTAGAACAATGTCTTGAAAGCGTAATTAATCAAACGCTAAAAGATATAGAAATTATTTGCGTTAATGATGGAAGTACTGATAACTCGCTAGCCATATTAGAAAATTATGCAAAAGTTGATAGAAGAATAAAAATTATTACACAAGAAAATCAAGGTTTATCTCAAGCAAGAAATACCGGTATTGAGAATGCATGCGGTAAATTAATTTATTTTTTGGATAGTGATGATTATATTGAACATACGTTATTAGAAAATGCATATCAAGTACTTAGTCAAAATAAAAATATTGATTTCTATTGTTTTGGAAGTCAGACAATTTATGAACAAGGTATAAATAATAACGATGAGAATATGGAGCAATATCTGCAAATTAAATATTCAAATGTGCAAGAATTAAATTTTAAAGTAGCTTTTAATACAAATATTCATGTGTGGAACAAAGTTTTTCGTTTAAAAGATTTAAAAAAATATAACCTACATTTTATTAAAGGACTTTTATATGAAGATATCTTCTTTACTTGGTATATGAATTTTGTTTCTTCAAAAGTTTTTTACGACAAAAAAATATATTATCATTATAGAATTCGTTCTTCTTCAATAATGAGTCAATCCAAATTATTAAAGAGATATAAAGACAGTATGTCTCACCTATATAACTGGAAATTGTTAGTTGATAAATTATCAAGAGATAATTCTAATATTTTCATTAAAAATTTTAACAATATCCTATATTTACTCAATATGTATAAATCTATAACAAAATCAATGATAAAATCTACGGATAGAATTCGTGTTAATGTAAATTACCTTTTTTACATTTTATATGCATACAGAATATTATTATTTCTGTCGCCCATATTTGCAATTAAAACAGCTATACTATCATTGATAAATTTTGTTTATAGCATTTCTCAAACTCCCGATGAAAAATATACAATTTTAACATTATTTGGTTTGCAATTAAAAATTAATAATTACAAAATGCTTGCTCATAGAAAATATAAAATACAAAAAAATAAAATTGTATTTAGTAATTTTCAAGGCAAAGCATTTGGCTGCAATCCTAAATATTTAGCAAAAGAAATCATTAAACAAAAACTTCCGTATGAACTTGTTTGGCTCACAGATAAAACTTGTGATACTGATGAATTTCCTATAGAGATAAGAACTGAAAATTATCATTCAAAAAGAGGCTTAGAAGAACTTTTAACTGCAGGAATTTGGATTGATAATACAAGAAAACCATTTTTTTGGAGCAACCATTTAAAAAAATCAAAGGAACAAATATATATTCAAACCTGGCACGGTTCTCTCGGAATAAAGAAAATGGAAGGTGATATTCCTCAAGGCGATAAGTGGTGGTTAAAATATGCTCGTATTGATTCCCAAAATATTGATTACATAATATCTAACAGTAAATTCCTTGATGATTTATATTCCAGAGAAAGTTGCTTCTTTTATAACGGCAAAATTTTAAGATATGGTCATCCGAGAAATGATATATTTTTCAAAACAAAAGAAGAAAAAGATTATATTACTAATAAAGTTAATAAGACTCTTAACCTATGTTCAAAAACAATAAAGTTACTTTATGTTCCAACTTTTAGAGATGACGGCAATCTACAATATATAAAACTAGATTTTAAAAATTTAAAAAATTCAGTAGAAAAAAAATTCAACAAAAAATGCCAGATTATATTAAGACTTCATCCCAATATACCCACAGAATTTGCTAATTATTTTATTAATGAAAATATAATAAATGCAACGAATTATCCTGATATCCAAGAATTATTGCTTGCATCAGATATTGTAATATCCGACTATTCAAGTTGTATGTTTGATTTTATACTTACAAAAAGACCTGTATTTGTATATGCAGAGGATATTGACAAGTATAATAATGACAGAGGGTTTTATTATCCACTGGAAAGCACTCCATTCCCGATTGCTACAAATAATGAAGAACTTGCACAAAATATATTAAACTTTGATTATAACAAATATAAGTCGGAAGTAGAAGAATTCTTGAAAAAACATGTATGCGTTGATGACGGTTATGCTTCAGAAAGAGTAATAGAACTAATCAAAAAACTAATTAACGGAGAAAAGTAAATGAAATTATTTAAATTTTATAGAGAACAATATGAATATGTTATTTATTTATTCGGAATAAAAATTAAATTAAAAAATAATAATTGGAAATTATTAGATATAGGTAAAACTATAGAATATCTGGACAAATACAAAAACTGCTTTGAAAAAGTCTATGAAGATAAAGACTACAAAAATAGCTTTTTTAAATATGTAGAAAGTATGTGATTACATAAAAGGAAAACATAATGCCAAAAGTTAGTATAATTATGCCGGTTTATAATGGTGAAAAATATATAGACAAAAGTTTAGGAAGTCTTATTAATCAAACGTTAAATGACATAGAAATTATTTGTATAAATGATTGTTCTACTGATAACAGTTTAAATATACTGCAAGAATATGCAAGCAAAGATTCTAGAATTAAAATAATCAATTCTGAGATAAATCAGGGGCAGAGTTTATCTAAAAATATTGCAATAAAACAAGCAGGCGGGGAATTTCTAATGTTTCTTGACCAAGATGACTGGTACGAACTTAACGCTTGTGAACTTTGCTATAATCAAGCAATAAAAAATAACAATGATATAGTTATGTTTGATTTTAATGATTATTATATCGAAACAAATACGTTTAAGAAAAATAATTATAGAATTGACGGTTTACGAGAACAAATCAACAACCCACAAATAAAGTTATATGAACTAAAACACGATTTCATTAGAAATGGATATGCTTGGTGTTATTGTTATAAAAAAGATTTAATTATCAATAATAATATTTTATTCCCTGACATAAACAGATTTGTGGATGATGTGCCATTTTACATAAATGCAATAGTGAATGCAAATACTATATCAATAATTGATATAGCACTGTATAATTATAGAATTAACCCTAATTCAATAACACTAACACGTCCTGATTTATGGTACGAGCACTTCCAAGCAAGAAAAGAAGGTTATAATTACATAATTAATTCAAAACACGCAAAAGAATTTATATATCCGTATTTAATATATTGCATTCGAGGGATAACATACTGGTTTGAAAGATATGACAGAGAAAAAACTAAATACCAAAAAGAATACTATATAAGAATGCATAATATGTTTAATTTTATAAATAACAACTATAATATTTCAAGCATAAAAGATTACATTCAATACAAAAAATTTAAAAGAATAGTAAAAGAAGATTGGACTAAATATCAGATTAGATGCTTTACAAAACAAATATTTTCCATTATAAATTCCTATGACGGAAAACACAAAGTTTTTACAATATTAGGAATAAAATTATCTGTAAAAAGAAAATAATGAAGTTTTGAAGGGTGCAATTATTTGCACCTTATTTATTGTTTATTGCATGAAGAGACTCGTCTTGCTCGTTCGCGTTTAACGGCAATTCCGAGTTTTGTCTGCAAGCCTGTCGGCTTTTGACAAAGACTCTCCAGCCTCAGCTCACTCGCGCCGAACTCCTGACGAAGCTCTGCTTCGTGGAGTTCTCGTAAATACTCCACACAAAGTAATAGGGTAATACAGATGTATCTGTATTACCCTATTACTGGGCATGAAGAGACTCGAACTCCCACGCTTGCGCACTAGTTCCTAAGACTAGCGTGTCTACCATTCCACCACATGCCCTTATTTAATTGTCATTTAAGACCTTACGGTCTTGAGCGTGTCTACCCCTCTCCTCGAACGTGACATTTAGTCACTCATTTAAGACCTTACGGTCTTGAGCGTGTCTACCCCTCTCCTCAAACGTGACATTTAGTCACCTTCTCGTCGGCAGAGTACCACATGCCCTTATTTAACTGTCATTTAAGACCTTGCGGTCTTGAGCGTGTCTACCCCTCTCCTCGAACGTGACATTTAGTCACTTTCTCGTCGGCAGAGTACCACATGCCCATTTGATAACTTGTAATTGAACTCTACTAATATACCAAGACAAAAACTGTTTGTCAATTTATATTTACATCACATTTATTTACAGTCTTGCACTAGTCTAATATATTATATATAATATTCATATTAGATTAGTGTATTATCACGTTTAAGAAGGAGAGATATATGCTTAAAAAAATGTTTAAGTCATTAGCTATGGCTTTATCAGCTATGGTTGTGTCTGTTCCAGCTTGGGCTGGAGAAGCTTCTCTTGTTGTTCCAAACATAAAATCTGAATCTGAACTTAGCTACAATCTTCTTGTAGCAGGTATTATCGTTTCAGTTTTTGGTGTCCTTTGGGGACTTTGGGCTTATACAAGAGTTAAAAAAGTTGAAGTTCATGAAGCTATGAACGCAGTTGGAAACACTATCTTCGAAACTTGTAAGACTTATCTTGTTCAACAGGGTAAATTTTTAATCATGTTAGAAGTGTTAATCGGTTTGTGTATTGCATTCTACTTCTGGTACTTGCAAGGTATGGAACTTAAATCAGTTCTAATCATCTTAGGCTGGTCTGTGTTGGGTATCTTAGGCTCATACATGGTTGCTTGGTTCGGTATCAGAATGAACACACTTGCAAACTCAAGAACTGCATTTACCGCCCTAAAAGGAAACCCGCTCAATATTCTTAACATACCTCTTAAAGCAGGTATGAGTATTGGTGTTTTGCTTGTATCAATAGAATTAATTATGATGTTGATTATTCTGTTATTTGTTCCGGGTGAACTTGCAGGTGCTTGCTTTATAGGTTTTGCAATAGGTGAATCTTTAGGTGCATCAGCTCTTCGTGTAGCTGGCGGTATATTTACAAAAATCGCAGATATCGGTTCAGATTTGATGAAAATTCAGTTCGGCATCAAAGAAGACGATCCTCGTAACCCTGGAGTTATCGCTGACTGTACAGGTGATAATGCAGGTGACTCAATCGGGCCGACTGCTGACGGATTTGAAACTTATGGTGTAACAGGTGTTGCATTAGTAAGTTTTATTCTGCTAGGCGTATTTAAAGATTTCCAAGTTCAATTACTTGCTTGGATTTTCACTATGAGATTTTTAATGATTATTACATCAATTGTTGCATATTGGATTAATGGAGTTTACACAAAATTATTCTTAGCAAAAGCTGACAAATTCGATTTTGAAGCACCTTTAACGTCATTAGTATGGATAACATCAATTCTTTCTATATGCATGACATTTTGTGTAAGTAATTATTTATTAAAAGACTTGCCTGCTAACTTATGGTTGGTTCTTTCAATAATTATTTCATGCGGTACATTAGGTGCAGCATTAATACCTGAAGCAACAAAAGTGTTCACTTCACCTAAAGCTAAACATACTCACGAAGTTGTTGTAGCTTCTAAAGAAGGGGGTGCATCACTTACAATCCTTTCAGGTATCGTATCTGGAAACTTCTCAGGTTTCTGGATTGGTGCAATAGTTGTGTTACTAATGGGACTTGCTTATTTTGCAAGCTTACACATCCCGACAGATGTAATGATTTACCCATCAGTATTTGCATTCGGTTTAGTTGCATTCGGTTTCTTAGGTATGGGACCTGTTACGATTGCTGTTGACTCTTATGGTCCTGTTACAGATAATGCTCAATCAGTTTATGAATTGTCATTGATTGAAGAAATTGACGGAGTTAAAGAAGGTATTGAAAAATACTATGGATTTACTCCTGATTTTGAAAACGCTAAGAAATACTTGGAAGAAAATGACGGTGCAGGGAACACATTTAAAGCAACATCAAAGCCTGTACTTATCGGTACTGCTGTTGTTGGTGCTACAACCATGATTTTCTCACTAATCTTAGTAATCAAAGAAACATTAGGCATTCAGCCTGAAATGATACTTAACCTGTTAAACCCATACACTCTGCTTGGATTTATTGCCGGCGGCGCTGTAATTTACTGGTTCAGCGGAGCTTCAATGCAGGCTGTTACAACAGGTGCATACAGAGCTGTTGAATACATTAAAGACAATATAAAACTAGGAGAAGCAGATGAAAAGAGTGCAAACCTTGCTAATTCAAAAGAAGTTGTTAAGATTTGCACACAATACGCACAAAAAGGTATGTACAATATCTTTATCGCTTTATTTGGTTTTGCTCTTGCACTTGCCTGCTTATCAGCCCCAATGGGCGACGATAATGCGCCGGTATCATTCTTTGTAAGTTACTTAATTGCAATCGCAGTATTTGGCCTGTTCCAAGCTGTATTTATGGCAAACGCAGGCGGCTGTTGGGATAACGCAAAGAAAATTGTTGAAGTTGATATGGCAGAAAAGGGAACACAACTTCACGAAGCAACAGTTGTTGGTGATACAGTTGGTGACCCATTCAAGGATACTTCTTCAGTTGCAATGAACCCGATTATTAAATTTACAACCCTGTTTGGACTTTTGGCAATGGAGATTGCTATTGCTCCGGCATTCAAAGAAAATGCAAAAATCTGGGGATTTGTAATATTGATAATTGCATTAATATTTGTAATCCGTTCTTTCTACGGAATGAGAATTCCTAACAAAGAAGAAAAATAACAAATAAAAAACACCGCCGATAAATTCGGCGGTGTTTTTTTTATAATTGTTTGACAATTGCATAATAATTTTTAACTGTTATATTTATTTATATTGGTTTTATATTCAGGAGTTAAGGAGTTATTTTGATTACAAAAGAATTAATCAATAATACATACCACTACTATCTTTTTGGTAAGTTTTTAATACATAAAAGAGAACGTAATATTGAAAAAGAAGAGCGAAGACAAAGACGCAAAATTCATAAAGAATTATCAAAAAGAAAATTCAATATTGATAATAGTTTAACTCCTGACTATATTGACAACAATGCAAAGTACATATTAGTTACAATATCATTCAACAATCCTGTTATTGTAGATTATCAGATAAAACTGATAAAAAAATATATTCATGGGGATTATATCCATATAATTTGCGATAACTCTAACAAAAAAGAATTGGCTGAAAAGATAAGAAATGTCTGTTTATCTAATAATATTAGCTATATTTATATAAACTCTAAATCGTGTCCTAACGGTTTCAGTGATTCTCATGGAATAGCTTTGAACTGGGTATGGGAAAACATTTTAAAAGACAAGAAAAAAGGATTTGCTCTTTTGGATCACGACATAGTACCTGTTTGCAATCAAAATATTGAGGAATATTTTAATAAACAAGATTTTTGGGGACAAGTTAGATTTAAAAATTATAATAATCACAAAGATATTTGGTCTTTATGGCCCGGATTTGCGTTTTTCAACTTTGAATGCGTAAAAAATAAAAATTTGAATTTTAAAAGATACAAAAGATTCGGATTTATAAAAGTTAAAGGTGTTGATACCGGTAGTGCAAACTGGAATTGCTTATATTCAAAATATAACATTGATAAATTAGATAAATGCAATCGTATAACCTGGGACATAAAAAATAATTGTGAATATACTGAAGCACGAACTGATAATTCCGAGTTTAATGAATGCGTAGAATATTATAATAACAGAACATGGCTCCACGCAATTAATGGTTCAGATTGGCACTATTCTAACGGGAAAATCAATCTTGTTTATGAAATATTAAACAAAGTCCTAAACCAATGATTAATGGACTTTTAATTAATATACTTGCATTTATACATTAGATATATTATGATATATCTATCTTAGGAGTGTGTATGAAAATAACCAACATCACCGGCTGTTTGAATTTTATGGCAGGTAAAGTTCATGTCTATTCTGATTTTGACGGAACATACTGTCCTGCAAAACATTCCTCTTTGCATATTGATGGCGAAAACAGTTTCATGAAAGATTACTGTTCCAAAATAGATTCGTTTATCAAATCTACAGAGGGAGATTTGCACATGCACATTACCACCGGCAGAACTTTTGGTGAATACGAAGCTGTATCACATCTGCTTAAGTTAAGAGAATTTCATTTACCACTCCCTGAAAGTTTTATATCAAAAAACGGAAGTGATGAATTTATAAAAAATGGAAGTGATGTTGAGTTTTACGAAAATGGAGTATTTCCATATAAATATTCAGAGCCGAATAAACTTAAAGAAAAAGAGATAAAAAAACATACAAATTGGGATGGTGAAAACCTCAGGAATTTTATAAAAGATTTATCAAAAAAATATCATTTAAAACTAATAGAAGCAGATAGTGAAAATTCTGTCAGAGATTATGGTAATAACTCATTATTTAGTGACGGAAAATTAAATCCTGACGAATGGAAAAAACTTCCGCATAAAGACGGGAAAATAGCAGAGCACAAAATTCCTATTGCAGACTTTGTTCTGGGTGCAAGAAAAGACGGAAATCTTAAAATTAATTTAATATTTTCACCCGATTATGGATATTGTCCGGAAAGAAATTATATCTACGATAATTTTATGAACGAAATAAAAAAATACCTAAAAGCCAACAATGTAGAATATGCTATGGAATGGGAAACACCGAATAAGCATAACCATTACAGAAATCATTGTAACATTACTCCAAGGATTAACAATTCTGCATTAACAAAAGTATTTGATACAAAACAGGCTCTTGCAAAAGCAATTAAAGAAAATGATATGGTAGTTGTTGCAGGTGACGGTTCAAATGATTTTGATATGCTAAATCCTCTTGAATACATAGAAAAATCTGATTGGGAAAAATATAAATCAGAAGGAAAGTGTCAATATTTTTACGAAGCGGACATGAAAAACAAATTGTCGTTAATTCATAATGCATTTGAAGGTAAAGATGACAAGTTAAAACAAGAATTAGAATCTAATGGTCTGATTAAACAAATTAAAAAGATGCCTCTGTACAGCATTATCATTAATAAAGACAACCCTTCTTTAAAACTTATACAAAAAACTTTTGAAAGATTTGGCAAAGTAATAACGGTTGATAACGCAAAACTGGATGATGGAATCACATCTGCAATAAGGAATTATGCTTCAGAAAAAAATTCATTTTTTGAAGCAATGTCTGATAAATTTAAGACATACATAATCGGAACAACAAAAAAAAAAGATTATAAAAATTTAATTTATTCGGCTATTGCAATAAGTACAGCCGGAGGATTAGGAGTTATTTATAAAAATACTACGAGGACAAAAAATGAAAGTATCACCAATCAAAAAAACTAATACAACCTTTAAATCATCCCATTTTGAAGATTACAACTATAAATATAATTATATTAGGTCTAAATTAGAGCAACAGACCGAAAAATTTTTCAAAAACAGAGGAAGTGCTACAAAAATAGGTGAAGGGGTTGGCGGAGAAACATTCAGATTTAAAGATTGGGACTTAAATAATTTTGTCATAAAAACAACAAAATCAGGTTATTCTGATGATTATAAAAAAGAATATGACAATTTAATGCAAATTCCTACGGATAGAATTGGCGGTCAGGAGGCTATTGCCAGAGTATATGACACATCAGGGAAATATGGTTTAATATCAACTCTTGTCAGTGGAAAACCTGCTTCATTAACGAACAAATATAATGACTCTTTACTAAAAAACTTATTTGAAAAAATGTTTGAACTTGATAAAGCAGGAATTTACCATGGCGACCTAAACGGAAATAATATACTGCTAAACAGTTCAGGAAAAGTAAATTTTATTGATTATCAATGGACACAAATTGTTCCTCAAATAAACTTTTATGACAGTGAAAAAGTTATAAAAATGCTTCTTCCAAAATCAGTTTTTCCGGAAAACGCACAAATGTTTGAAATGGCATCTTTACCATATTATATAGATAAGCTTTGGACTTCATATGAAAAAGAGAGTTTTTTAAAGAACTATTTAAAAGCAAAAGCGGAATATCATAATAGTAGAGCAAAATATATAGCAAAGTTAGAACCTAATTGGTACTCAGGAGAAAAGCATTTAATAAGGAAATCATTAATAGAAGAAGAGGCAAAAACAAAAATATACAGACAACCTAGTGATACTGTTTTGAAGCTGGAATTAAAAAAATTACAGTTTTTATCTGACTATCGTGATGCTTATTCTCATGTTGATTCTAACCTACCTGACAGAAATATAATTCCGTCATCATCGGCATATTTATGTGCAATGAGTTCTGTTCAGGATTTCAGAAGAGACGTGGCTAGGGAATTAAGATTTTGTACAAACTCAGACAAACGCGAATATCTGAATTCTTTAGAGACTTATGGTGAATATTGGTACTCTAATCTTAAAAATTATACATCAGATACATTTGATTATGTAATGAGAGCATTACTGAATAAGCCGAATTTTGAAGAAGATCGACACAGATTTTACATAAATGAAAGAAATCCCCGAGAGATTAGTCCTAATCGAGATATTTTAAAAAACGTAAGTTCTAAATACAAAACAGTATTTGACAAGAATTTTGACGTTCCGCAAAATATAAAATACAGAATATCCGGAATATATGATGATGCAGCAAAAACTCTTTCTAACACACTATATGACACAAAATCTCAGCATCAAATTGACAAAGTACAAAGCGTTTCTAAAGAATCTAAAAAATTTAATGATAATTTGAGTTATTTGGATTTATTAAATATATCACAAGTAGGAGTACTGAAAATAAGAGAATTCAACAGTTACGTAAAACACCATTTGACATCATACACTGCATCTTCAACTTTAAACAATTTGCTGTATAAATCATCTGAATTTACTAAAGAATTATTCAGCACAATATTTAACGGTCTTAAACAAGAATTGCCAAATAATATTATTGTTAAAGGTTACAAAGAAATGCGCAAGTTTAAAGGAAAAATATAATGTTTAATCCCCGTCATCATTGTAATCATTTATAACTTTACGTCTTACAGATGCTGCTTTTTCTTTAATAAACGGATCCTTTGTACTTTGTTGAATTTTCATAATAATTTCCATTTTATCCCCAAAACTATATTCATCAGGATCTGTTGGTTCATATTTAATTTTATGAAGCAATCTGTCATTTATTTCATGAGTATTAAATCCGATTAAGTAGTCAGCTTCTTTTTGAACATAGTTTTTGGGAAGAAGATGAACATAACTTGCCAGATGTTCTCTTGTTTCATCAAGAACCAAAAATTTGGCTATTTGGTAATATTTAAGAACTTTATCAGGATCAACTTTGTATCTTGGAGTATTTATATCATCAAATTTCATATTGTCTTTTTTAGATAACAACGGAATCTCATTTAGAACAACCGTCTGAACCTCAGGATTATTTCTTTTTAACAATAAAGGAAAATATTCCAGAGATTTTTCATACGGCATGTATTTAAGTGCATAAGCGACAGACATATCAACAAAAGGTTCGTTAAACCCCAGACAAATTTCCGTTGCCCTGGATTGTTCATGAGGTTTTAAATGTTTTATAGCTAAAGCTAAACCTGCTTTTTTTTGTGTATCATCCAAATTCTTATACTGTGATGAATGCAAGATTTTATTCCACATAACCCAACGACTATCTTCAGGGCATTCTTTCAATTTTTTTAAGACATATCTGGCTATTTTACTGGTGTTTTTTACTCTGTTAATAACCCGATATCCGCCCTGATCAAAGAGGTATCCGTTCATGATATTATGTCCGTTTTCACCCTTAAAGAAATCGGTATTTTTAGTCCCATAATCATACATACAAGTAATTTTTTCTGGATTTGCTGTATCACTTTGAATAAGTCTGTCTATAAGATAACCGCTTCTCATATCACCGCAATAAAGTCTGTTTATATCGGAATAATTACCCTCGGCTTTTCTCCAGTATGCTGCACTGTTTAATTCTGCATAGTTTCCATGACATTTGTATTTATGCCACTCTGGTGTATTATCGACTTTGTGAAATACTTTATAACAAGGAATATCACCATTTTTATCGTCTTTTAATCCCTGCATTTTATATGCACCTTTATATTCACCTTTATCCAAATAAATAAGATCAAATTCTTCAGGATTATCAATTAAATTATATTTGCTTAATACATTACGAATTTTATCTACACTTGAGTTAGGGCGCTTATTCCGATATTCTTCGACCGGTCCGGTTATGCTTGGAACATACGAGCGAATTTCATTTGCACATTCCTCGAACACATCATAAATTTCTTTAATTACTGCTGCTTTATTAATATTTTCTATTGATTTTAATCTATCAAAAATACAAGGAGGTAAAACTCCTACTCTTGTATTTTTGTCCCCCCTCTTAGCAAGAAAATTTAGAATATCCCTCTTTCCTTAAACAAAAACCTTTCTGCTCATTGCTTTAGTAATACCGTTAAAAACAATGTTATTATTATTTTTTGAATTATTAACAGAATATATTTGCATTTTAACCCCTTTTTAATACGATATATTCTATTTAAAACATATAAAAAAATTTTTTGCTATTACTCACCAAAAATTAGCATAGGAATATCATGTTCGTGAGAAAATTCTCTCAAAAAACTTGTTCTTTCCGATACAGGTTTAACATCTTCATATCCGATTTTGCGAGCGTTTTGTTCACCATCGGTCAGTTCTGTT
>CADBUY010000008.1 GCA_902797965.1 uncultured bacterium | reverse complement strand
TACCCCCATTAAAAATCTTTCCGGATTATCAACGCCTTTTTGTTTTTTTACTTCACTTCTAAACTTGTAATAACTGCTACAAGCCAATTGTATTTACCCTTACCACAAGAAGATTTCTTCTACATCTGTTTTAACATCTGATCTATGTGCTTATTAGATAATTTTATGTTATAATTCTTAAATGAAGATTATTATTGATAGAGATAGTGTGTGTATGGGAGACGACTTTGGTCATCAACTAACTATTGAATGTTCAGATGATGAAACACTAGAATCTCTTATGAACAAAATTTTGCAAACTGATTTTTTCCCTGCTAAAGATTTAAGTAAAGTAACTAAAAAATGGAAAGTCAAAATAGACAAACAGAATATTTTAACATTTTTTCCCAATGAAAATAAAGTTGACTATCATATTAATAAAAATACAATAATTAATAACTTAAAAAGTCAAAATATATATTTTAAAGAATTTTCAAATAATAGAATAGATATTATAGAATTATTTATATTTCCATTCCTTTTTGTGTTTTTAATATTACGTAGTATTTATACAGAAATTATTAATACAATTTTTAAATTAAAACAACAAAAATGGACACATTTTGTAGCACCATTTTATTTTTTAATATATTTATTTTTGTTATTTACAATATATTATGATATTAAATATCCATCAGAAGATAAGTTTAGTATGAGTTTTGGGTTTATACTTTTTTCCTTATATATACTGCCAAGATTAGCCATTTTTTCTTTTACTTTAATAATATTATTAAAACTATTGTCACTAAGATGGAAAAATATTGATATAATAAAAAACAAGTTTTTACTTGATAATAAAATATATAACGTGTATTGGCTGCTTAACACTATATTAATGCTTTATTCTTTTTGTATTTTAATAGTATTTACTTTTTCCTCCTTATTCGAATAGGAATCATTAACGCATAATTTGTTAAATGTCCATTTTGCTGCTGGATGTAACCATTTTTTATTATCGGATTATTACTTCTCTTATCAAAATCATAATTATTATTATAAATAACCAATACCTTTTTATAAAATCTATTATACTTTTTATATTTAAGCATTTCATTAAAATAAAAAAATCTTGTATTAATGGCATTATTTTGTTTTGTTTAAAAGACTTAAGATAATTATTATTCTCAAAAATATATTCTATAAACCAATAAAAATATAAAATTAAATATGCTTGATATAATCCCATTTTCAAATTTAAATCAAAATATGTCTTAAATAATTCATACAGAGAATATTTTTCTAACTTACTAAGTGATAAAAGTGTATATAAAATGGGCATTACAAGAAAAATAATGCCCAAATATAGTATTTGTCTTTTTAATGATGATTTCCATTTAAGAAAAAATTTTACAATATTTTGTTGATGACTATAACTAATTGTAAAATAACAAATTAAAGGCAATAAATAAAATTTATTTACAATAACGAAACACATGTATGGTAATGCTAATATGGTTTTTATTGCCATTAGTTTAACATTATGAATAACAGATATCATAAAAAATAATGCACTTATTTGGTCCAATAAAAGAATATTTATAAGAAAAAATATTAATAAATATTTGAAGTTTTTAACCATATTCATAATAGTATCATAAATCAATATCATTTATAACTTTATTTTTATTGGTACTACAATATTGTAATTCTTTATAATATTTTTATTTTGTAAAAATGTTGCAGAATCATTTGCAAGATTTGTAAAATTACCTTTTAAAGCTCCATTTTTTGCTTCGTTCATTACATAGAAAGGATTACTATACATAAAAGCATTAGAGATAGATGCAGTAATACCTAATTTTCCATGTTGCAAATTATACGATTGATATTCAAAATCATATTTATCATAAATATATCCTGTTAAAGTACCATTTTCAATCTTACAATCAAAAACAGTTGCATTATGCAAAGACCTAAATAAATTTTCATCTTTATTAAATGAAACTTGTATTTTTTCACCGTTTTCCATTTTATTGATGTTATCTTTTATTTGTTGTTTTAATTCTTGTGAATTATTTAAGGCATGAGCAATAGAACTGTTTTCTGAAAATTCTACAGTTTTTATATCATTACTTAAATTAATCCCTGATTTGAGAGTTAGATTTTGTACATCTTTATCTGATAAAAGTTTGTAATTTTCATTATTTGTAATATTCTCAGGACCAATAATTGCTATATTCATGCAGTCACGTGCATCAGGATATTTGACATTTTGTTCATTATTAAAATCCATTAAACTATCTTGTATTGTATTTGTTTTATAATCATCTTTAATTTTAATATTACCTGTTTTATTATTTACTATACTTGCTCCCCCTGTTACAGTACCTTGTTCATCTGTAGTAATATCATCTCTTTTGACATTATCATTTGAAGTGTTTTCTGCACTACCCTCCGGTTTACTTCGCCAATATCCTCGAACTTCTGTTCCATCTTCTCGGGTGTAAGATTCTACCCAAACTGCGTTGGGAGAACTTTTCAATTCTCCCTCACTTGGAATCCCGATTGAGTTATGTTGTCTTGGATTATTCGGAGTGTCGGCGGAGTAACGTCCGACCGACACATTACGGGCTAGGCTATGCCGTCGCCCTACCGAAAATCCGCTGTGCCATTATCTCGTCTTTTCTTGAAAACGCCTCTCTTACGCTCATATCCGCTATATTTTTTCTTGAATATATTTTATCTTCGTTTGTATAACTATTTCTATAATTCTTGTACTTCATTGTTATTCTCCTTTTCTAAGATATTTTCTAAAACTTTGATAAAATCTTCAGGCTTTGCTTTATCCCCTTTTTCTTTATTTACTTGTTGTAAAATTCCTAAAAGCAAAGCCAATGTATTCATATCAAAGGGTGAATTATTTTGTGATAGTTGATTTTCAGTGTTCACACGATTCCCCTCGCCCTGCGGGAGAGGGGTTAGGGGTGAGGGGGCAGATTGCGTTTGTTGCATTAAAAATCTTTCAGGATTATCGACTCCTTTTTGTTCGAAGTACCACAAGAAGATTTCTTCTATGTTTAATGGTATTACCTGTGCAAATTTTTCAACTGCTGATACCACTAAATCAGCCTGCTCGCTTTTTACTGCAGTAGCTGAATTATCTGAATAAGTGTATTTGTAATCCCCTTGACGAACAGAATCATCTATCTCAATGTATTCCTGCTTATTATCTTTTGACACAAATATTGTTTCTACTCCACTCTTAAAATCAGCACAAAGTTTTGCGACTTTCTCGACGTTTGGAATAATAAGGTCTTGATTAATCGTATCAACAATCATCGCAAGACGTGTCATTTGACCCTGCGTTTTTACATTAATTTCGGTTGCGGTCTTTGTTCCGCTATCTTCTACTGCGCCAACCATATTTGGGAAAATCCCGCTTACTTCCGCCATCAAATCATTCAAGAAAGTTATATCCTGCATAAAGATTTGAGGATTGAATTGCATCTGCTGGAATGCTGCAGTAGGAGTAAGATTATCACCGTACTCAATAATTTTTCCGGGGTATAATTGAAGTTCATCTTCATCAAAAAATCCTTCCGGAGCTAAAAGTGGCGGATTTTCACTCAAAGCTTGGAGGTTACAAGTTCTATTCAATAAATCCTCCTGAACTTGTGACAGCGAAAGAACAGAGTACAAAGGACTTATTCCACGCTTTGTTTCAGGGTCACGCACAAATGCACCATAAGAAAACGGATTAATTAACGCATCATTTTTATGGAACAAAACAAGGTATTTTCTTGCAACTACAACTGCATGCCAGTTCTTTAAAAGTCTGCCGTTTGGAAGTTTTAAATCACCCCAGTGTTCAAGAACTTCAACTGTTGAACCCTTTACAACATCTTCATTTCCTTTTAGACGATTATTTTTTCCGTCTTTTACAAGATGTTGTATTTCTTCTGCTATATTTTTATCAATAGTATATAGCCTATTATTAATAATATCATTCGGAGTTTTGTACGCTCTATAAATCTTCGGGCAAGAATCCCACTCATCTGCTTGAGTAGAATCAAACACCAAATCTGCAGGATTAACGGGGTAAATGTAAGGATTATTGTAAATTTCTCGTTCATCTACATAAAAGTTTTTCCCCTCTTCAATTGCTTTAGCAACTTTTGCTTGTTTTTCTAAATCCATAGAATTCGGGTCAACAAAAAAGTCAATCGGCCTGCGGTATTCTTCTGACAAGGTTTTCCAAGCTGTAAATGAGATTAATTCACCGTATAATAAAGCGTTATCGATAATTTGGTCACACGTTTTTTGGTAGTCCATTTTTTCCATAATATCCACCAAAACGGCTTTTTGTCTGTTTGATGCGTTATCGGAGTCGTGATTTTCTCCCGACACATCGAACATAGAATTAACATTTGCATAAGTATTTCTCCAGATATATGATTTAAGAGTTTGGTAAAACATAAATGTTTTACACATTTTAATCTTGCTTTTCCAACGCTGTGTTTTATCGCCTGATGGAATGTATTCATTTTTGAAGAAGATTTCATTACTTAAATTTTGCGCCATCTCTAAATTCTTTGAGCGTTCACTGTTCCATTCGGTGAACTTATTAGAAATAGTTTTAACCAAGTTTTCTTCCTCTTCTTTGTTTAATTTTTTAACGTCTAAATCACTATTCACGATGTACTCAAATGTCATAATATTTCCTTTCTTTTATTTTTGTTTGGGTAGAAACCCCAACCTTCTTTTACATACAAAAAATCACAAAAAAATAGGGCAGATACTAAATCTGCCGCTATTATTTTATTCAACTTTTTCTATTTTCTATAGAGAATCAACTTGTTCTTTAATATACTTGTTCTTCGAATCTAAACTATACGCTTTTTTTGCATATTCTTTTGCCTGTTTCAGGTATTTATCGTTATTTGATAATTTGTACATACATTCACTTGCATAGGAAGCGTACAAATAAGCCGGCGCATTTGTTTGGTCAATCTTAAATAACTCATTAAAGTATTGAATTGATTTATTAAACTCACCATTTACATAATACATATAACCAAATCGCGCATATAATTCATTCATTGTTTCAGGACTATAATACTTATTCGCTTGCATTTTATCAGACGAAGCACTTATCACGATTGATTTTCTGTCAGATGATAATTGAACCGGTAAAACATCGGAATTAAAAATATTATACTCTCCCATATCTTTCCACTCAGCAGGGAAATATCGGCTGTTTTCGCTAAGATTTTCTAATCTTTTTGTGCTGTTAGGATGAGTATTACGAAAATCTCTGTCTATATCATATACTGACAAAAATTTTATAACATCTGACCCGCTATTCAAGTTATACCCTGCATGAAGAGCAAGCTTTGCACCCTCAACATCTGCTGCGTATTCCATATTTTTTGAATCAATAAGATATTTTCTTTTCATACCCTGATAAATCAATGCGGCAGCTGAATTTCCCATTTGTGCAAGCGATTGTTCTCGCTTCATTTTTGCATACAGTTGAGCTTTTCTTTTGTGATGCCCTAAAAGTGCGTGTCCCATTTCGTGTCCAATTACCATTGCTAATGCGTCATCATTATTGGAAAACGAATCAAACATTGCCGTCGTCAGCACTACCAAATTTGAACCGTCAGTGTATGCATTCAATTCATCAACACTCTTTTTAATACAAATTCTCCAGTTCATATAATCGAGTTTATTTGCGCGGATAAGTCTTTCTGCAACCCTGTATACTTTGTAAAAATCTTCTGCATCAGCCTGAGTTGTATAATATTTTGAATGTTTTTTTCCTAATTGAATTGCATAATCTTCATACTTTGCTTCGTCTTTTTTGAGCTTGGCATTATATTTATCTTTGCTTATTTTTTCATAATCACCAAACTTCATAATTTTTGGGTCTTTAATTGTAAAATTTGCAGGCAAAGTCGCAGATTTTACCGTTTTAGAGGTTTGAACATCATCTTGCAAGACTTTTTGAGTTGTAGCGTATTTTTGAGCGTGCTTCATCTCTTTAATCTGCATTTTTGCATAATCTTTTGCGATAGCATAATTTGCACATGTAACTAAAGCGAGTGCAAAAATTAAAAATTTTTTCATATATACTCCTTTTTATACAAATATACTATCAAATTCATATTAATTTTACAACTCTTTTACAAATAAAGTTCCCTCTTTTCTTTTAAATCCACATCTCAATAAACAAAGGGCTGAGGCACGATTTTGTGCCTCGGCGTATACGTTTCCCTTAAACCATTCTAAAGACATTTTTAAGCACTCGATACAAAGTGAGTGCATTTTTCTTTTTGCAAAAGCATTGAGAAAAAGTTGTCCGTCTTTATCAAGAAAATAATAAATTCCTCCAATCAGTTTTCCATCAGTTTCAAAGAGATAAAAAAGCGTGTTATTACAAACAAATTCAAAACTATTTGGGTCGCAGATTTTTTCCTGATTTTTTTCATACAAAATTTTGCATTCATCTTTATATTTTTTAAATCCTTTTTGAGAAGGAATCCAAACATTTATCATATTTTTTCTTCACTTAATCCCTCAACTATATTAATAACCGGTTCAATATTTTCCGTCACCTCTTCGCTTAAACCGAGAGCAAGACGCTGACCTTTCTGAACTTTGCCAATAGCTGATATTAAAAAATCAATTGTTGCAATAGAGTTTTTCGGCATCTCCAAAAACTCAACATCAGCTCTTGAAAGCTCTCTTGAATATTCATCCAAAATAAATTCCAGAACAGAAAGTGTCTTATCATAAAATCTTATATGTTTGTCATTTATGATTTTTTTCTGCTCCTGAATGTTAATCTCATTTATCTTTTTAACCATAATTAAAATCCTTTATAAAAAAACCGAAGGCAAAAGGAGTAAACATATAGAGAAAGAGAGAGAAAGGATAGCTGAAGCAATCCAAGTGTGTTTAGGTGAAAAAACTTGCCTTCGGATAGTTATACACAATTTTTTATTTATGAATTATTAATTGTTTTTACCAATTCTTGATTACCATAAAAATCACAGGCATACTGCTTAATCTTTCCATTTTTAGTTTCTTTGTTAAATCCAAATTTCCAGCCAAATGGTCTTGATTTGATTTTTTGATAATTAACATCACCCACTGCTGATACTATTTCGTCTTTCAGATTTAACATTAAAGTCTGAGCGTGAATGCCGGACAAAGTTTGCTTATTTATTCCACCTGCGAAATTGTACTCTACCAGTTCTGCAACAGGGCGTTTACAGATTGGGCAAAATCCTATAGAAAGAATTCTTGTTGTAAAAATACTATTTTCTTTTAAATAATATACTTCATCAGCACTAAACTGACTGCAATGACGCATAAAAACCTCCTGCACAAAAACTCTCCAATATAAACATTGGACTAATAGTGATAGTAAAAACTCATTTTTGGCGTAATACGCCCTCATACCCTTGGAAGATTTATCCTACGCTGCACTTAAGCTTTGTTTCAAAATCAGGTACTTTTATATACTACTACTTTTTGATTTTTGACTAAGGATTGTTACGAAATCTTTACATCTTAACCCAGAATATCTAATTTATAAGGCTTGTAAACACACAAATACATACACATATCAATATTTTCAAGCATTCTAGGCTAAAAATTTATTTATGATAAAATAAAATTACAAACAAAAAGAAAGGGCTTAATATGGGATTATTTGAAGAAACCGTAAAAATAAGATATTCAGAAATGGATTGCGATTTGGTGCTTAAACCCGGTGCGATGCTTCAATTTTTGCAGGATTTAGCAAGTGATAACGCAGAAATGCTTGGTTTTGGGTACTCTTATATTGTTAAGCATAATCTTGCTTGGTTTCTTCTTAAATACAGGCTTGAGTTTGAAGATTATCCTGAGGGGATATATGATTTAACTATCAAAACCGAACCGAGGGGATACAACAAAATTTTTGCGTTTCGTGACTTTTATATAACACACAAAGATAAATGTATCGGGAAAGCAACAAGCACCTGGGCATTGGTGGATTTAAACACAAAATCAATGGCAAATGTGTCGGAAGTTCTTGCTGATAACGAATATATGGTTCAGCACGAAAAACGTGAAAATGATTTGAATTATGGAAAAATAAGACTCCCTGAAAAATTTGACAAAGAAAAGTTTTTTGAAGTACGCTTTGATGATTTGGATGTTAATAAACACGTTAACAACGCAAACTACATTGTGTGGGCAATTGAGCCTCTGGATTTTGAATTTCGCCGTTCACATAAATTAAAAACAGTTGATATGATGTTCAAAAAAGAGTTAACATACGGTTCTGGGGTAAATGTAGGGGTAAAAGTTGATGAGAATATAACAACTCACGTTCTTAAAAACGCTGAAACAGGCGAAGAATTGTGTGTTATGAAAGCGGAATGGATTAAAAAGGGGTAAAGGGGTAAATACATATATAATTGGATTTTGCGTAAAACATCCTAATCCGGTAAGTATATCGTTATTGTAAAGCAGATAATTATAAAGCAGATGGGGGTTTCTATCCAAACATCTTTCTTTTAGCCAAAGGAGATTACGTATCCCCCTGATACATAATGAAATAGCCGGCAGACAAATTGTCTGCCGGCTATTTACGCCTCTTTCCTCAAATCTTAAAATCTTAGAGTTTTATCAATTCACGAACTTCTTTCCTCTTAACTTTTCTTGTAGTAGTTTTAGGAAGTTCTTCTTTTGAAATAACAATATTAGTCGGACGTTTGTACTGAGCGAGTCTGTCAGATAGTGACTTAACTTCTACCCTAATCATGCGTTCAATATCTTCTTCAGAGTATGAACTGTATAATTCGGATTTCGGAACAATAACAGCCGTAACTTCTTCAGTACCGTCTTTTGCGCCAAAGGTTCTTGATGTTCCAAGTACACAAACTTCTGCAACATAATTACTCTTTTCCAAAACTGCTTCAACTTCTTCAGGGAATACTTTTTTCCCGCCGTTAAGAACAATCATGTTCTTAATTCTGCCTGTAATATACAGGTGATTTGTGCTGTCTAATCTTGCAATATCGCCTGTGTGAAGCCATCCGTCCTCATCAATAACTTCTGCAGTCATTTCAGGCTGATTATGATATCCTTTCATAACAGACGGACCTCTTAACAAAAGCTCACCTGTTGATTCATCAATTTTCGCTTCAAAGTTTCTGAGCGGTTTTCCAACACATGCCATGTCATAGCGTTTATCTGTGTTAACACAGACTACGGGGCTTGTTTCTGAAAGTCCGTAACCCTGATAAACCATAATACCAATTCTTTCAAAGAATTCACCGACTTCCAAATCTAAAGGCGCACCGCCTGCAATGCAGCCAAAGAATTTTCCGCCAAAACTGTCGTGAATTTTCTTGAACATTAATCTTTTTACCTTGTAGAAAGGAATGAATTTTGCAGCATGATACATAAGCTTGAATATGTATTGCGCAATTTTTGGCGCACTTTTTAATTCTTTTTCAATACCTGCTTTTAACAGTTTTAAGAAAGCAGGAACAACTATCATAAACTCAACGCCTTTATCTTTCATAATATCCGTAATATCTTTCGGTTTAAGGCTTGTTGTGTAATAAACTGTATGACCGAAGTTTAAGAACACAGAAAAACCAACCGTCATTTCAAACAAATGATTCATCGGCAGAATAGAAAGCATTGTTGTTTTTCTGCCATCAGGCAAAATTTCATTAATCGGATCTGTTAAGCATTCTAACTGAGCGTTTATATTTTTATATGAGATTTCAACACCTTTTGGAGCGCCTGTTGTTCCAGATGTATATATAATTAAAGCCGTAGATTTAGAACTTCTCTGGCGCCACTTTGCATTGTATTCTTCAGGAAGAGCATAAATACTTGTAATATCTGTATTATAGAAAACTTCATCGATTAAAATTATGTGCTTGATAGAATCAATAGATTTTTGGAGTCTTAAAGCCGTATCGAGATAATGCTGTGAAACAAACATAACTGTAGGCAGACAGTCTGACAGGATGTTAGTCAATTCGTATTCAGATAATTTTATGTCCAAAGGAATAGTAACACATCCAGTTAGAGTTGATGCAAACATACAAGCACCGTATTCAGGCTTGGATTCGGAAAGGATTGCAATTCCCTCGCCTTTTTTAATCTCAAGAGTCTCAATTAAATATTTTGCAATTTTTCTTGATAACAAACCAAGACCTTTGTATGTAAATTCTTTCCATCCATAACGACCACGAATACCAAGTGCAATACGGTTTTCGTAATCTGCAGTTTTGTTTTCTATGTGAGATAAAATTCCACTATTTCTAAGTTCCTTCTTTTCCCCACCAATCATAAGTTTTACTCCTTAATTCCAAATAACACACTAATATAGTTGTATTTTACAACCAAAGTGCGTAAAATGCAAAGGTATTCACAAAAAATGGTATTTTTACAGCAAATTTGTTACTTTTTGTTATAATTGAGACAAGGAGAAATAAATTGTCAGGGATTCAACCAATAAATTCTACAAATAAAAAACCTTTTTTAAGAGCTGATAATACAGGTTATGCGGCACTTACAGGATTATTATTGACCGGAGCTGCCGCAGCCGTTAAAAACAAATCAGTAAGAAAATTGCATAAACCTCTTGCGTATATAACAATAGGCTTATCATTTTTTCATCTCGGAGTAATACTTCATAACAGAAACGAGTGGAAGAAGAAATCTGCAAATTTTGACAACGTAGGATAGCTTGTGTCTCTGGAAGCCATAGCGTGTTATTTGACCTCAGTAATGACAAAAAACGGAAGTTCAATGTTCAAAAATTTTTCGCTTAAAACATTTGACAACTACATGTTTTAATTCTAGAATTTTTATATTGATTAGGCTAATTAAAAAATATCAGCCAAAATTTTGGGGACTGTATGGCTAGGAGTTTAGAAGAAAGATTAAATGATATAACCAAACAGATTGATGAAGTAGAATTTAATCTGCGCGTTTGTTCACGCCATACCCAGTTTATGCACGAGATGAAAAAAGTTACTGCTTCCGATAAAAATCTTTTTATGGATTATGACCGACAGATGGGACAGGATGCCTATAAGCGAATGATGATGCAGGAAAAACTTAAAAAATTAATGGAAGAGAGTTTTGAACTGCAAGAAAAGATTTTAAACGGGGAGGAAAATGAGTAACCAAGAACATGAACAATGGAGAGAGTCCAGTTTTAAAGCAATAATACCATTTATCGTTTTTGTTTTGTTTTACTTTGGTTTTTCTCTCTGGACAAGAGATTTTTCAAAAGTTCCTATGACAGTTGCATTTATTATTTCTTCCGCAACTGCATTAATACTGAACCACAGGGAAAGACTTGCAAAAAAAATAGAATTTTTTGCACTTGGTATGGGAAACAAGGACATAATGATTATGTGTTTGATTTTCATTCTTGCGGGAGCATTTACGGCAACAGCTAAAGCTGTTGGCGGAGTTGATGCGGCAGTATTGATTGCACAACATTTTATTCCGTCGCAATTTATGGTTTTGGGATTATTTGTAATCTCTGCGTTAATATCGCTCTCAATCGGTACTTCTTGCGGAACAATTGCAGCTATTGTTCCGATTGCTGTTTCTATTTCCCAGAGTTTAGGTTTTAACCCTGCAATTCTTTTGGGCGCAACTGTTGGCGGTGCAATGTTTGGTGATAATATGTCACTAATCTCGGATACAAAAATTGCGGCAAGCCGAACCCAAAACGTAGAAATGCGTGATGAGATGTTCTATAACCTTAAAATAATAACAATTCCTGCTATATTATGCCTAATCTTATATTCTCTGCCATTGTTTACAAGCGCAGTCAACAATGCAGTGATTACACAAACTGTTCTGGGTTTAGACAGTTGTGTTAAAGTAGCACCATATATTTTGCTATTGGTTCTTGGTATATCCGGAGTTAACGTAATGTTTTTACTTCTGTTCGGAACAATTCTGAATACGATTATTGGAATATCTTATGGAATTTTTGATATTTTTGAAGCATTTGCTTTCATAGGTGACGGAACAACAAGTATGGCGAATACCCTTATTGTTGCAATGCTTGCTGGTGGTCTTTTACTTCTCGTACGCTATAACGGAGGGATTACATACATTATCAGGTCTACTGAAAAATGGATAAAAGACAAAAAAACCTGTGAAATTGGTATTTGCTTTTTGGTTGGTGTAATTAACTTGTTTACTGCTAATAACACAGTTGCAATCATTACATCCGGCTCAATAGTAAAAGAGCTTGCAGAAAAATACCAACTCAAGGCTGAACGTGCTGCAAGCCTAATGGATACTACATCATGTTGTGTACAAGGAATGATTCCTTACGGCGCACAAATTCTAATTGCGGCAGCACTTTCGGCTTCAATCGGCATGACATCTTTTGCAATTCTTAAAGGACTTTTTTATCCGGCATTAATGCTTCTGGGACTTATTTTTTCAATTTCAAGAACACATGAGAACTAAAAAAGAAAATTATGATAAAATAAAAACATTGGAGAGTTTAAATGAGAAGAGAAAGACATTTTTTATTACCAAAAGTATTTTTATTTTATTTGTTATCAATTGCAATACTAACTTCAGGATGTATTAAGTATTCATATAACATTGAAATTGATAATAAAGATGTTGTACATATCACAGAGATTGATAGTATGCGTTCTTCTTTTATCAAAAAACTTGATGAAGAAAGGAACAAAAAAATCCAATATGCTATTGATATAAAAAAAGCAAATTTAACAAGTGAAAAATATGAAATTGAAGATTTTGATGATGGTAAATACAAGGGTTTAAAATCCGTTAGACATATTAAACTATCCAGATTCTCCGATTTATATTTGCCTCAGGGATTTTCAACTCCTCAAAACAGACCTATAGTCGTTAGTAAAAGTTTTTATAAAAAAACTTATTCAATATTACTAAACTACAATATCAAATATGCAACCAGAAATATGATTGACAATTTTTCAACTTTTTCAGACCCAGAAGAAGATGAGAAGATTGATAGTTTACATAAAAGAATTAAACCGATATCAGAATTAACAATAAAAATACCTGCTAAAGCTATTTCGCATAATGCGGATGGAGTTTTAAACAATAATGAATATAAGTGGAATTTAATCTCAAATAAACCTGTAGACATTAGTATAAAATACGAAAAAATAAACTGGCTTAATATTTTTCTGACATTACTTATGATATTTACCGTAATACTTTTGATAACGGCTATAAAAAACAGAGATACAAAGTAAAAAGAATGGAAAGGCCCTCTTCGGGCCTTTCCATTCTTTTGATGAACTAAAATGCAGTATTGTTAACTGCTACTTTTATTATTACCGATTTTTTAACTTTTTCAAGTGGGAAAAAGTGGTATTTTGAGTAAACTTTTGTAACAAAATGTACATGTACATTTTAATCACTTCTTACGAGCTGTAATCGTTGTAGGTTAGTGTTTCTGCCCCAACAACAATTAGCAGTTACTTTGCAGTTCTGTCCTTTCATTTACTCCTATACAGCTATCCCATAAACTTGGACACCAAAAACATTATTATTATCGCAGCTGCCATAAATATTAAAGTACTTAACACACCGGTTGAACTAGGTTTTTCTTTTTCATTATTTTCCATTTTATTTCTTCTATCTTAAAAATATTAAATATATGTATAAAGTGCATATTGCAAGCGATATTCCAACTACAAGCAAACCGTATTTCATAAATTGCATAAATGCAATCGGATGTCCTTTTTTAGCTGCATTTTCTGAGACAATAACATTTGCTGCAGCACCTATCATTGTCATATTTCCACCCAAACAAGCACCTAAAGACAGACACCACCACAACGGAGTTGTATATTCTGTTCCCATAGTTTTTTCAATCTCAACAAGCATCGGCGACATTGTTGCTGTATAAGGTATATTATCAATAATTCCTGATATTACACCTGAAGCCCATAAAATAAGCATTGATGCGGCTTCTTGAGAACCTTGAGTAACTTTAATTATCCATTCTGCCATAAGTTTTATGCCGCCTGAGGCTTCAACTCCGCCTATTATCATGAATAAGCCAATAAAGAAAAATATTGTATTCCATTCAACATCTTTCAAAATATCTGTTGGTTTTTCAAACAACAACATTACGCTAGCTCCAATCATCGCTGCTACAGATGTTTGAATATGAGTAATATCGTGAGTGACAAAACCCAGAATAACAAGTCCTAAAACAAATATTGAGCGTATCATTAACCACTTATTTTTAATAGTTTGTGAATTGTCAATATTCAAGACTTCTCGCATTTTATCCTCAGTCGTCCTAAGATTTTTCCTGAAAATAAAAACCAGACAAAATACAATTACAAATAGAATAATTGCAATCACCGGAGTTAATACTCTTATAAAATCCATAAAAGATAATCCTGCAGCGCTTCCGATTATAATATTTGGCGGATCGCCAATTAAAGTAGCCGTTCCTCCAATATTAGAGGCAAAAACTTCTCCAAGCAGCAGAGGCAATGGGTTTATATCAAGTTTTTGTGAAATAAAAAATGTTACAGGCATTATCAGAATAACAGTCGTTACATTATCTAAAAAAGCGCTTGTTACTGCTGTAAATATAGATAATACTACAAATATTGCAATCGGATGTCCTTTGGTTAACTTTAGAAGTTCATTAGCAATCCAGTTAAACATTCCGCTTTTTGTAGAAATATTTACTATTATCATCATGGAAACAAGTAAAAATATGACATTAAAATCTATATAATTCACAAAATAATTTGGATTTAAATTTCCATCTGTTATTTTATCCTGACTTATCAACCCAAGCAGCAAAGTTATGCCTGCTCCAAGCAAGGCAACAGTTACTTTTGGTATCTTTTCCAGAGCTATAAGTATGTACGCGACAACTAATATTGCACCTGAGATTGTAACAGCATTTTGAGAAATAAAATCTAACATTTTTTCCCTCCGTTATGAATTGCTGCTGCTATAGCCAGTGCTATTTCTGCATCATTATCTTTTTCTTTATTTTTTTTGTTATTTTTTAATTCAACAACTTCTTCAGGAACATATTTATTTATCCATTGTATTAATTTTGACATAGTATTCATGGCAAAAATCATTAATACAAGAAATATAAATACAGTTCCCATACCGATTACCATTACATAGCAACCTTCTTTTAAAAGTACTATATTCATCTTTTCTCCTAAAAATTTCAATACAAAATAGGCGCAACATATTGCACCATTCTCTCTATAGTTTGCAGATAAATTTTACGGAGCTCTTGTATTAATCGTGTTTTTTAATGTCGGGGATATTTTATGATACGCACGATTCTTTTCTAATCTGTCTTTACTGAAAACGTAATGCTTCAATAAATTATCTTCTGTTATAGCATCTTCGCCAAATATTAAAGTCGAATCATTATTCTTGTTAGAGTTTGTAACCTCTGTTCTGGAGTTATTTTCATAAACTACATAATAATCTTCTTCGCCCTGAACGAGAGTTATCTCGGCATGCTTTTGAGTTACTATATAATCTTGTGACGGAATATTCCGTACCAAAGATGACACACAAATAGCTTCGCTCGGGATAAGTGTGAGGCAAAATAATAAAAATAAAACTATAACTCTCAATATTCTTTTCACAAAAGAATTTTAGCATAAAAAACTTTTAAAAATATATAGTTCTTAATATTTCTTAACTAAATAATGCAAAAATGAAAATTTTAGTTTATCATAAGTGCAAGATTTTACATATCACCAGCAAAAATTATTTGTTACAACAATCATCAGACGGAGGTTTATGAATTCTGCAACTATTAGAAGCATATCTTTTAAAGGGAAGACCAGATATTTATCCTGTAATTCGGAGGGTAAAGCAAGAACTGTTTCAGATTGCCCGTTCGGCACATCTAGTTTTGGCGAAACAAGAGGGTTAAGTGAATTTGTCAAAAAACACTCTTACCCAACAGCAAACATTGAAGAAACCATCGGAAAAATTCATGACAATCGTACTTACAGAATATATGTTACGGATCCGACAGAAGTTGTTAATGACGCAATCAAACAAAATCACGATTACATTGTTTATGATGTAGAACCGGCATTTCCTGAAGTTAGAGTTTTTATGGATATTGAACAAGAGCAGATTAACAAGGGATTCAGGAATATAAGCGAATATTACCAAAGACTTGAAAATGACGGGTTAAGCAGAGGAAATCATCATATTGTTAACCTTTCAAAAATTAAGCAGAGAATTACAGATCTCTGTTTAAAAATGGTTGATGAAAGTTCGGATTTAAGAGCCGAAAAACTTGAAGCGGAAAATAAACTAAGAGTGAGACAGAAACGTATACAGGAGATAGAAGCAAATATTCCCGAATATCATAAAGATCTGGAAATTAAGCAGAATAAACTTATTGTGGCTGAACAAACTCTGAAAAAGAAAGAACAGGTTTTAAGCAATTGGCAATACAAACAAAAATTATTACAGGATAAACAGAAAAAAAATCCTGATGAGATTAACAAGGTAAACTATTATGCAGAAAGAAATCAAATAGCAGTAAGCAATATAAAATCACGCATTGAAGATTATAAAAGCAGAATAGAATTTATAGAAAACTATATCAGTAAAGCTCCATCAAAGATAGAATTTTATCAGGGTGAAATAAGAAATTTGCAAAGAAGAATTGCTGAAATAAACAAATTGATGCAGCCGTATCTAAAAAAAATACAGGATTTTTATACTGTTAACGGAATAAAGATTATCAAGCGAGTATAGCCGTTTGGGCATTTTGTAGTAGACATATAAATATTACTCTTAAGTTGGAGGATATTATATGTTGACAGAATTAAACAATGAAAATTTTAATGAAAAGACTCAAAATGGTGTAAAACTGATAGAATTTCGCACATCTTGGTGTGGTTATTGTAAAAAGCAGCAGCCTGAACTTGAACAAATGAATAAAATTTGGATTGGGCAAATTGATGCCGATAGTGAACCTATGATTGCCGCAAAGTATAATATTAACTCATTTCCTACTTTTTTAATTTTAAAAAATGGTGAAGAAGTTGAACGTTTTAGCGGTATGAGGAAGAAAGAATATCTGATGTCCAAAATTATGCGCTATATATAATGACATCAAACCCATCAAAATGTATATTTTGGTGTAGTAGTTATAATCTTTTTATATCCACTTTCTTTGACCGCAAAGAAAGTGGAGAAAGAAACTCTCGGGTTTATAACTTCATTCGCTAAACAATTGTACGGTTCAGCCTAATCGAGTGAACTCGGAACTTTCGGGGTAAATTCTTTCCTTAAAATATTTCTTTTCTACTAAAAATAATCAGTGAATTTACAACCCGCCAGTTCCTCAGACAGCACTCTCTTTGTTGTCGCTTACCTACATTGTTTGCTCATTACGTTGAACCCCGAACCCCAAACATTTCAAAGTAGTAAAAGCTACGCAGTTAGATTTGGCTTTAGCCAAACCGGCCATTTAATCTTTACACACGAAGTGTGTTGTGGTTATCAATTCAGTCCGGTGTTTCTCTTCTTCTTTTGCTTCGATTTCTTCTTCTCTTGCTTGGTTGTCGGCATTAAACGTGCCTACGTTGTTTGCTTACGCAAACAAACTTCGCACTCTGCCGACAATCCGCTTTACACCCGAAATAAAGAGAAGAAGAAAATGAAGTAAAAAAAGATATTAGAATTATTTACACCAAAATACATATTTTGATGCGTCTTTATAAACATTACTCAAACAGTGCATTGATAAACTCTTTAGAGTTAAAATCTTTAAGGTCTTCCATTTTTTCGCCGACACCGACAAGTTTAACCGGAAGTCCCAGTTCTTTTGCAATAGCAAGAACTATTGCACCTTTCGCTGAACCGTCAAGTTTTGTTAATGCGACAGAAGACAAATTCACACATTCTTTAAAAACTTTTGCTTGCTGTAATCCGTTTTGACCGGTATTTGCATCAATTACCAAAATACTTTCTCTCAAGTATTCCGCTGCATTTTTATCAATAACATTTTTTATTTTTGTTAATTCTTCCATCAAATTATATTTGTTTTGAAGCCTGCCAGCGGTATCAACAAGAATAACATCATATTTTTCCTTTAATCCTTTTTGGATAGCTTCATATACAACGGAAGCGGGGTCTGCCTTATCTCGTCTTACAATGTCAGCACCCGAACGTTTTGACCAAATATCAACCTGTTCTTCAGCAGCTGCTCTGAATGTATCACCGGCAGCAATCAAAACACGCTTCCCATTCTCTTTAAATTTATATGCTAATTTACCGATTAACGTTGTTTTTCCTGCACCATTGACACCTGTTATAAAATAAATGTTCAACTCATTTTCTTTGTAATTTAGTTCTGAACATCCTGTTGTTTCTAATATTTTCTCAAACTCATTTTGTAAAAATTCTTTAACCTGAGAGGGTTTAATCTTATTCTGACCACGTAATTTGTCAACTAACTCTGCTGCATAATCAACACCCAAATCAGCACTGATAAGCAAATCTTCCATATCATCAAGAACAAATTCCGAAAATTCTTCTTCATCAGATACTGTATCTACAACATTCCCAACCAGAGCCTGTGCAGTCTTTGTAACTGTATTTTTTAATTTGTCAAAAAAGTTGAACATAAAAAGAACCCCCACATAAAACTCTATATTTTGCTAATGTTAAACAAGAGGTTTCGCCATTCCCCTCTGAGAGGGATATTTTTGTTATATTTACCCCTTTACTCCTACCCCTTTAAGCCATTTTCTACGATAACTTTTGCCAATATACCGTTTACAAAAGATGAAGAATCTTCTGTTGAATATTTTTTTGCAAGTTCAACTGCTTCATCAACGATAACTTTTACAGGAGCTCCTTTTGTATACAAAAGTTCGGTTATTGCTATTCTTAAAATATCCTTATCAATCTTTACAAGGCGAGAAATATCCCAACCGTTTGAATATTTTTGAATTTGCTCATCTATAGCTTTATGATTAGACTTAAATGCTTCTGCTATCTCTACAGTATAATTTTTTACTTCTGATTGATTTTCTAAAGTAGTAAATTCTGCAATCTCCAATGCCAGAATAGCTTTTTCTGCAACATCAAGCATAGTGTCAACTTTACTTATCATCTCATCAGTCATTGGGATTTGAACAGGCTTATTTTTTGCACCCATTGGGCGTGATAAGTTTGACTCGTGTTCTGCCTCATAAGTATCCAATGATTCTTTTATATCAATTAATGAACCTACGGTTAAATTCAAATCTTCCATTGCAGAATTTGATAAAATTCTGACAGATTTAACCATAATTTCTTCAAAATCTTTTTTAGAATAATTTGTAATTTCTTTTTCAAATTGTGAAAATAATATAAGTGCAAGTTCTCTTGCAGCACGTCTTGCTTGCATAATTTTTCTCCTATAAATTTATAGATTTATGTTAGCATGAACATTTTTAAAATTATACAGTTTTTATTTTTATCAACGGAATTATGGTATAATTTTTACATTAGGAGGATTAAATATGGGAAAAAGACGTGCAATTATTGTTGTAATTGATTCAATGGGCTGCGGTGCTTTGCCTGACCATGCAGATTTTGGTGACATTGCAGAATGCAATACATTAAAAAATGTTTGCCGCTTTAATAACGGACTTGATGTTCCTGTTATGGAAGCGCTGGGTCTTGGCAACTTAGGTGATTATGACGGAATTGCAAAGACTTCAACTCCTATTGGACAATATGGAATTTTAAGAGAAAAATCAAAAGGAAAAGACACGACAACAGGTCACTGGGAAATTGCAGGTTTGATTTCAGAAAAACCTTTCGCTACATTTCCTCAAGGTTTTCCTCAGGAGCTTATTGACAAATTTATTAAGGAAACAAACTGCGGCGGAGTTTTAGCGAATATTCCGGCTAGCGGAACAGCTATTATTGAACAATTAAATGATGAACACCACAAAACCAAATTCCCGATTGTTTATACATCAGCTGACAGCGTGTTCCAAATTGCACTTGATACTGATTTGATACCACTTGAAACATTGTATGAGTGGTGCAGAATTGCAAGAAAATTACTTGATGATGGCAATTACAATGTTGCAAGAGTAATTGCAAGACCATATAAAATTATTGACGGAAAGCCAACGAGAATTTCTAAAGACAGAAGAGATTATTCTATGGCTCCTCCTAAAGATACCATTCTGGATAAGTATAAAAAAACTGGCATTAAAGTTATCGGTATTGGAAAAATTGAGGACATTTTCTCTAAAGCCGGAATAACACACGCAATTCATACAGGCTCAAATAAAGAAGGCTTGGAATTAACAATAAAAGCAATCGAGGGAACTCTTGATTTAAACAGTATTAAATATCAAAACATAAATATTACTGATGAATCTAAAGAAATAATTTTTACAAATCTTGTTGATACAGATATGCTCTTTGGTCACAGAAATGATGCAAAAGGCTATGGTAAAGCAATAGAAGAAGTTGACGAATATCTGGATAAAATTCTTCCGCTAATTACAGAAGATGATTTATTAATCATTACAGCAGATCATGGCTGTGATCCGACAGTTCCGGGAACTGATCACACGCGAGAACAAGTTCCGGTGTTATATTATTCAAAAAATATTGAACCAAAAGACCTCGGAACACAAGACGGCTTTGATACAATTGCAAATAGAGTTGATGAATGGCTTAGTAAATAGAACAAATATTTCATTGTAAACATTTGTAACAAAAATAATGCTTTGTGAAATTTGATATTTTTTACATACTTTATATATATGTAAGATTTAAAAATGATGGTGAACAGAAATGGCAATCGCAAATTTACACGAAACATTATTAACATACACAATGAGAAAGAATGCTCTTGCTGTTGAGATTTCAGAGTTTCAGAGCCAGAAAACACTCGCTGCTTACCAACAAGCTGATTCTAATTCAATTAAAGCTCAAGATGAAGAAGAAATCAGACAATTTTACAGAGCTTTGTATGATGAAAACGAAGATTACCAAGGCAAATATAAAGATTATACTCAAATCCCTGATTTTGAAGAAGAAATGGACAAAATCGCGGCAAAATATAACGACCAATTAGCAGAAATAACAGCTTGGGAAACAGCTTTAGACGCACAAATCACAACAGACAGTGCTGAATTAGAAGAAGTTAACGCTTATATGGAATCGATAAAATCTATGCTTTCAAGCAACATTCAAGAAGATTTCAATTACGGACTGAACGGTTAACAATCGAGATATTAAGAGAGAATATAAAAAAAGGATGTTTCAAAAACATCCTTTTTTATTTTGGGTGGCAAATTTATATTAAATATGAAAATTATGCAAAATTATAATTATCAAAATTTATCATAGAGTTTTGACAAGTCTTTTTGGAATTTTCCACTAAGTTTGTGCAAAAGTTCAATTTCTTCGTCTTCAATGTTTTCAAAAATTTCAGTTATAAACACTTTAATTTTAGGCATATTGTCCTCTACTACATTCTTACCTTTATCCGTTGGACGTAAGAAATAAACCAGCCTGTTATTTACATTACCAACTTCTCTTTTTATAAGCTGTTTGTCTTCTAGTACCCTCAAAATCCTAGTCATATTAGATTTGTCTTTCATTACAATCTCTGATAATTTTTGCTGATAAATATCTTTATAACAGCAGATGGTATCCAAAACAATAAATTGTTCGCCGGTTATACCAATTTTTAAATTATCAATTTTTTGTTTTAATTCACTTTTTAAAACACGCAAAATCATATCTACGGAATAGATTACGGTATCAACATAATGATTTGCTTTAATTTCTTTCATGTATTCATCCCACAGTTGAATTATAAGACTTCATATTAATATGTCAAACGATTGACATGTCAATTAATATAAAAAAGAGAATCCTATTATTAAACAATGATTATTGATAAAGATTTTGTCTGAATGCTTTTATTTCAGAAGCCTCTTTTTTGTAATCAGAGTTGAATAGTTTATCTATGTTTGAATTAAGCATCATTACAACATCTTTTATATTATCGCAGTTCATTACAATCATATCATTTGCCATTTCTACATTTGACATTGCAAGCCGCGTTGTATCACGAAAGCCTGAAGATGCCAATTTTTGGGCAAGTTCGTTGTTCTCAATATTTTTACACAATGCCTGAGCTATTAACATTGGTGCATGAGAGATTAAAGCAACGGCTTTATCATGTTCCTGTGGTGTTGTCATTACAGTATTTGCACCAAGTTCTTCAATCACAGATTTTAAAATTGAGAAATCATCAAGGCTTGTATCGTCTTTTAAAGTTACTGCCCAGGTTGCACCCTCAAATAAGTCAGGGAAGGCATAATCCCATCCTTGATGTTCTGTTCCTGCCATTGGGTGTGACGGAATAAATTTATATCTGTATGTTTTTTTAGATACAAATTCTTTTAGAGAACAAACATCCGTTACTATTGTTTTTTCATTAAGATAATCTTCAAGTTTATCCAAAATATCAAGTGTTACATTCATAGGAGTGCATACAAAAACTAAATCACACCCTCTTAAATTATTATAATCTTTTGACACATTATATTCATTTACACTTCTTGAGATTCCGACAACATCATGTTTTTTTCCCTCAAGCAAATTCTTAAAAATTGATCCTCCGATTAAACCAAGACCTATTACACCTATTTTCATTTATCCCCCCCTAACCATAACCATCTTACAATTAGGTTATGGAAGCTGATTGTATATATCTCTGTGATGAAAAGATTTTACTCCATCTGCATAATCTTTTACTATATGTCCATTACCTTCAATTGTATATTTATAAATCGTTAATCCCTCCAATCCAACCGGTCCTCTGGCGTGTGTTTTGTTTGTTGAGATTCCGACTTCTGCACCGAAACCATATCTGAACCCATCTGCAAAACGAGTCGAAACATTATGATAAACCCCTGATGAGTCAACAGAATTCATAAATATTTTCGCATTTTCTTCATTTTCCGTAATGATTGATTCGGTATGACCGGATGAATACTCGTTTATATGTTCAATAGCCTCGTCTAAAGAGCTTACTTCTTTATATGAAAGTTTCTTTTCACCATATTCTTTATGCCAGCTTTCTGGAGTATATATAATTTCTACCCCTGCTTCAGTTATTGCTTTTTTTAACTCTTCTTTATACTTAAATTTTTCATGTACCAAAATTGTTTCTACGGCATTACAGGCGCTCGGATACTGAGTTTTAGCATCTATAATTATATTTTTAGCTTTTTCAATATCAGCAGACTCATCAACATATATATGGCAAATACCGTCTGCATGACCCAGTACAGGAATTTTTGTATTTTCTTTTATAAATTTCACAAGACTGTTACCGCCGCGAGGGATAATTAAATCAATGTACTTATCCTGCTTTAGCATTTCAGCAACATCATCTCTTGAGAAAACCTGAGTTAAAACATTATCAGGAAAACCTTCAGTATTTTTTAAAGCCTCTTGGATAACAGACATTATTGTCTTATTTGTATTAACGGACTCTTTACCGCCTTTTAGAATAACGGCATTTGATGATTTTATCGCCAGCGCTGACACCTGAGTTATAACATCAGGTCTTGCCTCAAAAATTATTCCCAAAACTCCAATTGGACAAGAAGTTTTTGTTAATACTAATCCTTCATCTAGTTCTCTCTTAAGCAAAACTTTTCCGATAGGATCATCTAATCTTGCAATATCTTTGACTCCCTGAATCATATCGCGCATCTTATTTTCATCAAGTTTAAGACGATTAAATGTTGATTGCGTAATTTTTCCGTCTTTAACAAGAATTTCTGCATTTGATAAATCTTCTCTGTTAGCTGCAAAAATCCTTTCCTTATTATCTTCTATATTTTTGGCAATATTTAAAAGGGCCTTATTTTTAACATCAGCAGAAAGAGTCGCAACTTTTTTTGAAGCGGCTTTTGCCTTTTTCGCAATCTCAGAAAAATTAACCTCCATTATTAAACCCCTTTGTTTTCAAACCTATCCAATTCTGTTTCTGTATGCTTCACACATTGCCTGATATTTCATTCGCCTTAAGTTTATCATTCTCGAACATTTTTTCCTAAATAATTGAGCTTTTAACGACTCAGCAGGCTTATCCTCAAAAGCAGTTTCTTGATTTTTAACGAAACCTGATAAATCCATGAATGGAACAGTATTTCTGTAATCCATAAACGGATTCTTTCCAAATGTTTCCATTTTTACTCCTTCTATATATGTGATAGCTCTCTTGATTTAATTCTATATAAAACTTTTAGATGAAACAATAAAATGTAAAATAAAGTTACAAATTATTTTAGTTGAAAAATTTTTATGTTGTTGATACATTTAAAAGGTAGACAAGTTTAAATTTTATCAAACTTGCGCGTGTAGCTCGGTTGGCCGTGAGGTGTTATGCGAAAGCAGAACCCGAACAAATCAGGATATGCTCTAGACAACTGGGAAACCGCAAAACAAACAAAATTAAATATGCGCGTGTAGCCCAGTTGGCCGTGAGGTGTTATGCGAAAGCAGAACCCGAACGAATCAGGATATGCTCTAGACAACTGGGAAACCGCAAAACAAACAAAATTAAATATGCGCGTGTAGCCCAGTTGGATAGAGCGTTTGGCTACGAACCAAAAGGTCGCGAGTTCGAATCTTGCCACGCGCGATATTTTTAAAAGAGCTTTTATTGCTCTTTTTTTTTGTGTGGCAAGTTCTCATCACGACAAAAAGGTCGCTCCCTCTATCGGCTTTATGAATTTATATTCAAACAATTGTGCTGTCTCACGAAAAACAGTACATTTAGTACTGTTTTTCTGCCCGCCGACAGACACAGTGAATCTTGCCACGCGCGAATAAAAAACCGGATAACTTTTGTTATTCGGTTTTTTATTTGTTTAATGACAAAATATGAGAACTCGCCACAGGTCAAAAGACCTGTCCGAGTTCGAGCGGATTTTTTGCAGAGAGCGGAGTGCTTTTGACAAGTAATAAAATTACGCAGTCAAAACCCGAAGACTCGTTTAACGCAAAAAATCCAAGACAGTCCGATTTTGGTAACAAAAATGTCCATTTTTTTGCACCCTTTTGTCCCCAAAATTGCACTAAAAAGTAGGGTTGACTTTAGTCAACCAAAATTTATCGGTAGACTGAAGTCTACCCTACCTGCTGTAAATATTTACAAATTAGCAAATTTTATTTTTCATAAAAATTTTAATTGATTTTATTAGCAACGATGACCTCCATTCGTTAATAAATCTCTCAACATATTTTTTGCCTCATATAATCCCGAATCATGAGTTCCGTCTGCAAACTTTTTGCACTCGTCTAAAATTTGTGTGCATATTTTTCTCATGTCAGTATAGTGTTCACGTTTCTTATTTTTTTTACCGAATTTTTTAAGAATAACATCAAAGAATGTGCCTATATCTTCACCCTCACGCCATACAGCACATCTAATCCATTCAGCTCCTAAATTCCTTTTATTACTGTTAAAATGACTGACGACTTCAAGATTAACTAAACCCCAATGCTTATTTTTATTAACCGGTGTTTCATTTAATACAACGAAAAAACCCTCCACGCTTTTTTCTGAGTTCTTTTTTAGCAAGCAATTTCTTAATGCGTCTAACCCTCTATTATTTACAATATTTATACCCGACTGTGTTAAATGGTTATATAAATATTGTTTAGGTTTTGAATCTATAAAGGTAATTTTCATAATACTTCCTCATTAATCTATTCTTACTATTATTTAAATAAAACTCAAAAAAAATAATTTTGCTAATACAAAACAGTTTGTAGTTTGTAGGTCAGGCACCGCCTGACATTAAATAATATTAATAGAGAGCAAATTTTATTTTTATGCTTTTTATAACAAGTATGATGAAAATTGATACAAATTATTCTCCAAATTTTCGAGCCAAATTTATTAAAAATACAACAATCTCAAAACAAATCGAAAATACAAAGTCTTACAAAGACGAAATTGTTTCGTGCATACAAATTGACCCGCAAAATAAGTTTGATATAGTTGCGTTGAAAAATATTGCTAAATACTGGGCAGGTGCTCATTTTGTTACAAATATCTATCACTCAGCATGTGCAATGAGAGATGACAGCAAGTACTATAAATATAATCAAATTTTTGCTGTTACAAAACAAAAAGATAACTTTGAAAACCTAAATTCTGACAGTATTTTGGGACTTGTGCACGTTAGTCCGGTTGATGAAAATTCACTATTTATAGAACATATTGAAACAGATCCGGAAATTATTTCTAAAACAAATCGCGAATACAAAGGTATTGGAACAGCCATCCTTAACTATCTAAAAACAATTACCAATAAAATAACCTGTTTTCCGTCAAGCTCAAAAACAGTAAAAAAATTTTATTTTAAAAACGACTTTGTTGAATATCCGCCTCACTCAAATATGTTTATTTGGTATAAAGTCTAAGAATATTTACAACAAGCCGTTTCATGGTCATTTACTACACCGATAGCCTGAAGGTATGAATATATAATAACAGTTCCTACATATTTCATACCGCGTTTTTTCAAGTCTTTTGAAACCATATCCGACAAAGGAGTAGAAACTTCAAATTTATCCGTCGTATTTTTTATAACTTTACCTTTGGTAAATCCCCAGATATAATTTGAAAAACTACCAAACTCCTTTTGTATATCAATAAAAATCTTTGCATTTTTTATCGAAGATTCAATCTTATTTTTGCTTCTTATAATTCCCTCATTTTTAAGAAGTTCATTTACTTTATTTTCACCATAATTTGCAACTTTTTGAATATCAAAATTATCAAAGGCTTTTCTGAATGCTTCACGCTTCTTTAGTACACAAATCCAAGAAAGTCCTGCCTGAAATCCCTCTAAAATAAGAAGTTCAAAAAGTTCATGATCATCATACTTTGGAACTCCCCATTCTTCATCATGGTATTTCACATAAATTTCAGACTTTTCATCTACCCAAAAACAACGCTTTACCATGCTAAGACAACTTTCTAATCATCTCATGTGCTTCTTCATCTTCTGGGAATATATCAACCAATTTATCTAAATATTCCAATGCTTTGTCATTGTCATCCATTTGCTCATAACATTTAGCAAGGCTCATTAATACTGAAATATTTTCAGGGAATTTTGAAAGCAGATTGTTGAATATATTAATTGCCTGCTGATATTCACCAAGCTCATAATATGTAAGAGCCAGATTATTCTGGGTTTCAATATCAGGATTTAACTCAACCGCTTTAATCAAATACCTTTTTGCATCTTCAAATTCTTTTCTTGCATACATTATCCTGCCAGCACAGAACAAAATATACTCGTGGTGATGATTTATTTCCAGAGCTTTCATTATATATTCTTTTGATTCATCAAGCTGGTTAAGAACCAGTTTATTAAGTGCCATAAATGTCAGGGCGAGAACATTCTTTGGTTCAATCTCTAATGCTTCACGATAATACCTCTCGGCTTCAACATTTTTGGAAATTGAATACAGAAAATTGCCATACTCAAAGATTATTTCAAAGTCGTTAGGCTTAAGTTCCATTGCAGCCTTAAACTCAATGTCAGCATAATCAAAAAGCCGCTTGTTCAAATATATAACTGCCAAATCTTTGTGAGCGCTCGCTATTTCAGGATTCATTTTTATAACTTTTTTCAAAATTCTTTCTGCGGTATCCGTATCGCAAAGGCTTGAAGACAATATTGCATACTGATGCAAAATCTCTGCTGTTGGATTATTTTTCAACAAAATCTTATCATATATTTCTTTCGCCCTTGATAACTGATTTGTCTTAATATAAAGATTGGCAAGTCTTTGAGCAGGAAGAATAAACTTTGGATTAACATAAACTATAGATTCAAGCATCGTTATGGCAGTTTGAAGTTCGCCCATAGCTTCATAGCAAGTTATCAGATTGTACTTGTAATTCTCTTTTTCCGGATGCTGAACTATAAGTTTTTTATACACATCGACAGCCTTTTTATATTGCTCTGTTTTTACAAGTGACATTGCATAAGCAACCTTAAAACTCTCATCATCATCTTCCAGTTCTACGGCTTTTTGCAAATATTCACATGCTTTGTCATGTTTTGTCTGTATCTGATATGCAGAACCCAAATTGTAATAAGCCATTGCATTATCAGGATACAACTCAAGAGCTTTTTTGTAACAATTAATTGCATCATCCGTTTTTTGTACTGCCATGTACGCCGTACCTAAACTGTTATAAACACTTAAATTTTCAGGATCCTTTGAAAGAGCTCTCTCTAATGGTTCTATGCTGCTTAAAAACTCTTTCATTTTCATATAAGATGTTCCGATTACAAAATCAAATATATAGTCACCTGAAGCATAATTGTTTGCCTGAGTAGCGTATTGAATAGCTTCCTCCGGCAGATTTAATTTCAGCAAAACTACACAAAGGCTTTTATATGCTTCAATATATTCCTGACGTAAATCTAAAACTTTAATATAAGCATTCTTAGCTGATATAAAATCACCCAGGCTATTATAGCAATTTGCCAAATAAAACCATGAAGTAGCGTCATCAGGATGAAACTTTACTACTGTTTCAAAATGGAACTTTGCTTTTGACCAGTCTTCCATATTAACTTCCGCAAGTCCTGCAAGTTTTATCAATTCAACATTATCAGGCTCCTCTAATAAAGCAGGAAGAACCAAATTTAAAACTTCCGTAAAATTTTTATTACCTACTAATTCGTTTATTCTATTTATATCAGCCATTCTTTTGTTCCTTATACCTTAAAATTTTTATCCCTGTTTTATAAGCGCAATTGTAATATATCTATATTTATCCGCCGAAATAGTTTTTCAATCCGGAAGTTAAGTTTTTGTTCTTACATAATTTTTTAAGTTTAGATATTGCCCGATTTTCGATTTGACGAATTCTTTCTCTTGATACACCATATATTGAGCCAATTTCATCCAATGTTTTTTTGTTTCCGTCATTATTTAAACCAAATCTGAGAATCAAAACATCACGTTCTTTCTGACTCAATTGGTCTAACATATTCTTAATGTCTTCAAGCATACTTTCCTGAGAAACTATGTTATCAGGCGCGATAGTCGACTCGTCAACTATATAATCTATAATTTTGTTAGAATCATCTTTTTGACCGGTAGGTGTATCAATACTGATTGTAGATTGTGTAGACTTGATTATTGAAGTGAGTTTTGAAACAGATATTCCCATCTCATCAGCAATTTCTTGTTTGTTAGGAATTCTTCCCAGTTTAGTTGTTAAATCCATTGTTGCTTTTTTTATTTTATTAATAGACTCAATTAGGTGAATAGGAAGTCTTATAATTCGTGCTTTATCAGCTATTGCTCTTGTTATTGACTGCTGTATCCACCATGTTGCATAAGTTGAGAACTTGTAACCTTTTGTATAATCAAATTTTTCTGTTGCTTTAATAAGCCCCATGTTTCCCTCTTGTATCAAATCCAAGAAAGACAGCCCTCTGCCTATATATTTTTTGGCAATACTTACAACAAGTCTTAAATTTGCATTTATAAGAACTTTTCTCGCAATTTCACTTTGTCCCTCATAAATTTTCTTAGCAACCTCAAGCTCTTCTTCGCTTGAAAGCAAAGGAATTTTACCAATTTGCTGCAAATATATTCTAACAGAGTCATCTGAATTCACAGAATTTAGACTTTCCTGAGTTTTAGGTTCTTCAATCTCGATTGAATCCTCGTCATCTTCAAGAGCTTCAATATTGTTAAAATCTATACCCTCATCTGATATATCGTCAGCCATTATATTTAATGTATCGCTTTTTTTAACCATCTGTGCATATCCTCTTACTTTTTATTATTCTTTTTGCATAATTGAGAAACGTATTCAAATAATATTATAGCAGTTGCATTCGAAACATTTAAAGAATTAAAATTTGTTAACATTGGAATCTTAACTTTATAGTCTGCTAATTTAAGCAATGACTTTGATATACCTGCGTGCTCCGCTCCCATTATTAATACAAAATTCATATCTGTATAATCAATTTCATAATGATTATGTTCTGCATGATGATCAGATGCAATTACCCAGTAGTTGTTTTCTTTTAATTTTTGTATCGCACTAACCGGACTGTTAACTTTAATTATAGAAATATGGCTTGTTGCACCTGCACTCGTTTTTTCTACCGTTGAATTGATTAAAACTCCGCGCCTTGAAGGGATAATAACACCTTTTATGCCAGCACAAACACAAGAACGTATAATTGCACCTACATTGTGTGAATCTTCAACTCCGTCTAATAGAACAACAGAAGATAGCTCTCCTTTATGTTTTTCTATGAATTCATCCAAGTCATAATATTTTATTGGTGCTATTTGAGCTATAACTCCCTGATGTCTGCCATCAGGTTCAATGGAATTAAGTTTTTCTTTCGCCACAAACTGAAAAACAATACCCTTTTGTAGAGCAAGTTTTTTAATTTGCTCAATCTTAGCATCTGCTCTTGCATTGTTAGATATGAGAATTTTATTAAATTCCCTTTCTTCATTCTCAAGAGCTTCTATAATTGCATTTTTCCCGTATATTATCGTTGTATCTTTCATAAATCACCCAATTATATAATAACGTAACTTTACAATTATTAACACACCGTCAAGTATGAATTATAGAAAATTCATACTTTTAGAGTAATTTTCTCTCTAAATTAGTATACTGTGTACAAATGCACATATTTATTGTACAATAAAAAAAAAGAGGAAGAGATGCTGTGTTTAATTTGAAGAAGAGTGTAGTTGTTGGCGTATCAGTAACTCCGGAAGCGGGTTTAGAAATTGCTCAGATAGATTACGCAACTAAGACAGTTTTAAAATATGGACGCAAATCCGTTGATTATAATTTAGTAAGAAGAGAAATTGCAGATTTAGACTTATTCAAAGATTCATTACAAGAGTTGCTTGAAGAGTTGGCAATACCCAAGGGTACAGAGTTAGTTTTAAGCATGCCTACTGTAGTATTTAAAGTGACGGATTATCCTGCATCTTTAGATGAAATACAAATTGAAAATGCAATAGAAGAAGAGGTTTTTGACAACCCGTTTTTAAAAAACTACGAAGCAAATATCAGCTATGCTGTAGTGAATAATTCATTACAGTTTAATAAAATTGCATATTCAGCAATACAAAAATCAACCATTATAGAATTAATTTTATCTATCAAAGATATGGGGTATAAAGTAAGTGCTATTGATACTTCCTTAAACTCAGTGCTGCATTCTTTAGTTTATCTGGACAGAGTAAATGCTGATTCAGAAACCAACTGGGTACTTCTCACTATTGAAAACAATTGCTGTAGAGTTTTATCTATGATGGGCAAAACATACATCGATGCTTTTGAAGAAAAAATTAGTATTGGTGAAGTTCTTAGTGATGCGGAAAACTATGCAACAGTTATTGCAGCAGTAGAACCGATATTAAAGAATCTTCCGTCTAAATATTTATGCGTTGTTTCTAAAACAAATGTAATCAGCGCAGAGGTAATTGCTAACAAAATTTCATATTCTGCTCCTATTATTTATCAGGAAGCAAATTGTTACAGAAAAGAAGACTTAGTAGAATTTGGACCAATGGTTGATGTTAGTGATACAAAATCAATGACACTTGATATTATTGGAGCATCAATTTATCCTCAATATGCACTAACGACTCATATCAATATGAACTTCTTTAATAAAACGCTTGGTGACATATATTGGAATGAGCAGCCGCTTACTTTATTGAACGGCAAGATTGTTCTTTCAAATGATAAGTTACTTGTACTTGCTATCATTTATATAATAATAATGGCAGTATTTGTAGTTCTTACTTTCGGTTGGCTGACAACAAATAAAATAGCAAAAGAGAGAGAAATTGAACAAATGCAGAAAAATATAACCATTATTGATAATTATATTAATGCGCATAAAGATATTTCAGCAGAAAGTTTTGATGAAGGTGATGAAATCAGGATTGGTCTGGCTCATAACAAAGCTATATACTCATACTATACAATAGTAGGTACGGAAATTCCGCAAAAATTATGGCTAACACATTTGAAACTTGGCGATAAAACAACAATTGAGGGTCAGGCTGATAACATTGAAAGTATATATGGTTTCTTCAGAAATATTAAAGACTATACCGCAAGTAAAGATGTATCTTTGCAAAAACTCGGACTTGCATCAGCAAGAGAAAATGCAGCAAAAGATTTTGACAAAGAGTCTATATTAACATCACTTGATGCAGATTTTTACGAATTTTGCATATCAAATGATCCTGAGAATTTAAAAACTAATACTAATACAAAAAAAGATGGTAATAGCGATAATTTACTTGACAACTTGGAACCTATAAGTGAATAAAAAGGCAGATTGGAATGGATAAATATAAAAAATATATTGGATTAATAATATTTATAGGAGCAATTTTTGCAATAACATTTATTTCTATAATGTTATTTATAAGACCAATGGTGCAATCATATCTGGAACTTAAAAGCCAAGAAGAACAAATTTCACAAACATTGGAAACAAAGCGAACTGCAATGAATAATATTCAAAAGAAACTTGCTAAGTTGAAAGAATCTGTATTGACTTCACAAAAAAAGATATATTCTCCAGTGGAAAACAATTTAGGCGATGACACATTGTTCTTCACTTTATACAGTGACCTGATTGAAATGGTTCATTCTAACTCAATAAAAATTGATTCAATTGATTACAAATATAATCCGGACGGAGATGAATTTGTAGCACAAGGGGAAACATATTTTGTATGTGATGTAAACTTAAAACTTGTTTCTAATTATGTAAATCTTGGTAAGCTTATACAGGACATATACCAATACCCATACTATATCAAAATTAATAGTATTGATGTATACCCTTATCCAAAAGACAAGAAAATATTATTAACATCTATGAGCGTAAGACTTTATGCACACACTGCTCCTGAACAATCAGAAGATGAAGTAGTTCCTGCTCTAGAAGGTGCTGAAACATCAATTCCACAAGAATAAAAATTACAAAAATTATTATTGCGAAACTTTTTATTATTTAATATAACTTGAAAAAATTTTTTGTTTGGGTTAGAGTAAATATGCAAGCGGACGTAGCTCAGTTGCCACAGCGGAACGATAGTGGAGCATATATAAGATGTACTCTACCAGCTGAGTATAGTCATTGAAAATTGAATAATAATCTAAGCGGACGTAGCTCAGTTGCTAAAGCGAAACGAGAGTGTAGCGTATATAAGATGTACTCTACCAACTGAGTGAAGCCATTGAAAACTAAATAATAATCTAAGCGGACGTAGCTCAGTTGGTAGAGTATCTGCCTTCCAAGCAGACTGTCGCGAGTTCGAGTCTCGTCGTCCGCTCCATTTTAAAGAAGACCTTTATGGGTCTTTTTTTTTTGATAAATTTTAACAGGACATTGGGTTAGTTGGGGTAAATATTTTTAATCGGCATAAGTGCCAAATTTAGCAAGTTTTAGCGATTTTTTAAGGTATGAAATAAAAATTATTTACCCCTTCAAATTATCTCAAAAGTAAATAGGACGGGTTTTAACCCGTCAATAACTTAAATTTTTCAAAAGTGACTTTGCCGAAATAATCAAACTACTCAAAAAAATACACCTATTTGCAAAATAACAGTCAGTTTGAGAAGAAAGAACAAAGATTTTGATAATTATTTTGGTGCAAAAAATTGCACCCTACACACAGCAGTTATTGTCGGTTTGGTAAAACCGACCTCAAAATGATGATGGTGGATTAGTTAGTTTGTAGGTTGGGTTTTCAACCCAACAATAACTTTTGGGTGCAATTTTGTGCAATAGGGTGCAAGAATAGTGCAAAAAATGAGTAAAAAAGTGCAAGAAAAGTCACTTTTGGAGTAGTTTGGAATTTAAATCATCAATCATGTTCCGACCGCTACAATTTAGTGGTGTTGGGGTAGAAACCCCAACCTACATTTGTTTTCTTCCGACCAAACTACTCAATAAAATACAGTTTGTTATCGTCAAAACGGACAAAAAAATACATTTGACCAAATGTCCTGTTAAAAGGTAGTCTGTAGGTTGGGCATACTTGCCCAACAATAACTTTTGAGTGCAATTATTGGGACAATAAGTGCAATAAACCGGACATTTCGGACATTTTTACTCAACCAACTTCCGACCTTATTAAATCGGCAAAAGCTGGATTGCTTCGGGCTTTCACCCTCGTAATGACATGAAATACTTCCGAGCAAAAGTACTGAAAAAAGGTAGTAGTAATAACCCGTGGGTTCGACTCCCTAAAAAAAATAAACAACAAAAAATGCGCTTGGTGGGAGTCGAACCCACGGCAGACGCGGTTTAGGAAACCGCCGCTCTATCCTACTGAGCTACAAACGCATTCTTGTTTTAATACATTTACCCTCTAAGTATAACACAAAGTTGTAATCATAAATAAAAAATGTTAAAATCATACATAAGATGGGACGAAAAAAGAGAAGAAGAGTTTTAGCAATATTGCCTGAAAGTATTGGAGGACGGCTTACAACTTCAAGTTTAATAGCCGGTTTGGAACAAAACGATTGTGATGTTACCGTTTATGATGAACTCTTTGAAAATAATTTGCAGCAGGTTTTAGAGAAAAAGTTTGATTATATTGCTGGTTACGACTTTTCAGGATTGAAAATTAAAATTGATAATAAATTAGAAATCCCTTCCATTAATTATTTTTCTGATGATATAAGAAGTAAAACTTCAGGTCCTTATTGGGAGGAGTATTTACCATATCTTGAGGATAGCGATAATTATACATTCTATTGGGACAGACAGTTAACCGAATACGAAAATTTTAAGAATATTTTTTATCTGCCTCACTTTGTTAACTGCGATATTTACAAGGATTTTGGTGTAGAACCGGAATTTGATATTATGTTTGCAGGCAGATTGGATACGGATTACAGGCTTGGTACTTTCGAAGAACTCGTTTTAAAAATGCCTGAATTAAAGGTTGCATGGTATGCTATTGACAGACATTATAAAGATGCAAGGTCACGTTCTATGTACCCTGAGATAATTGATTTATGTTATCAGGGTTTTATTGATAATGAGCCTGATATGTCAAGAGCAATCAATAATTCTAAAATTGTGATTAATATGCACTCACAGGGCTTAACTTCGCTTAATTACAGAACATTCCAAACAGCGGCGTGCAAGCGTTTGATGTTAACTGATTACAGGGATGAACTTGCTCTATTTGACGGTTATATGCCATTTTACGAGGATATGACCGATTTGTTATTCAAAGTTGAAAATTATCTTGATGACAAGGATGCATATAATACAGTTACTGAAAACTGCTACAGAATTGCACACGAAAGCCATAATTCAAAGGATTGTGTAAGATATATTTTAAAAACTGTTAAATAAAACAATTAGTATATTTTCCCGTACATCCAATATGTTCTTAAAACTTTTTTTACATAGTTTTTCGTTTCAGGGTAAGGAATTTGTTCCACAAATTCATCCGTATCGTTATAAATAAGTTTTGTAAACCAGCTTGTAACTGAACCAATTCCGCCGTTGTATGCCGATATGGCATACAAATCCCTGTTAACAAGAGATTTTTTGAGTCCCGCATAATAGTAGCTGCCGGCTAAAATGTTTGCAACAGATGGGTCAAGAGTTGACGGAATGTTATGTGATTTTATTACTTCCGAATACGTTGCAGGCATAAGCTGCATTAAGCCGATTGCGCCGACATAGCTCTTGGCATTTTTATTAAAGTGGCTTTCTTCTTTAATAATAGCTTCAAGAATAATAGGATTATTGCTTCCTTTAACTTTTTTTACTACATCATAGTAATGCAGGGGATAAACGAGTCTCCATCTTAAATCATCATAAGGAGGCTTTGTTTCCATTTCTTCCATAGCGCTACGGGCTAAGACTGCTGAAACAGTATAATCGCCCTTTTCGTAAGCAAGCCAGCTTTGTATAAACTTATCTTTTTTGCACAATTCTTCGACTAAATCGTAGTCTTTAAGAAGGGCAATGTTTATTACTAAGTTATTATCCAGCGATTTTCTATATGGAAATACAACCGGTTTTTCTGATAGTTCAAGGAATGGTAAGAATCCATCATCTTTGTATAAATTATAATTTGCTCTAAATGCATAATATGAATCAGGGTATTTGAATAAAACCTGTTTAAAGTAATTATTAGCACTTTCGTAATGCTTGAGTTTGCTCGATATTTTCGCCATATAGTATGTAACGGCAGGAGCAGATTTTGCAGTCGGGAATTTTTTCATGTGTAAAATTCCAAGCCTTTGTGCATCATAAAACTTTTTCTGTAGGTATTTGCTTAAAAACAAATTGTATAAAGAATCTGCTGAAAATTGTCCGTTAGGATATTTTTCATAGAGAGTTCTGTAACATGCTTCTTTTGCTTTTCCCTCAATAACTTCATTACAGTTAAGGTAATCTACATAATCCGCACCTGTTGACTTCAAATTCATAGCAGCAAGTTCTTTAATGCTGTTTTTTCTTGCAGATGGTACAGACTTAATGAATGAATCAATTGCCTCATAAATATCATTGGGCTCGGTAGAATCGGCAAATTCTTTTAATCCTTTTGTAAGATATTCTTTTCCTTTTTCTCTGTTGCCGAGTTTAAATTCATTTTTTGCAAAGTCTGACCAGCTTTCTGAAAGCGTTGTTTTATGCAAATATTCTTTTGCGTTATCATATTCCCCGTTTGCATAATATCCTTTTGCTATCAGTAAATTATCATAATTTGAAAGCGGCATATTTAATTTTTTAATTTCGTTGATTGCATTTATTGTAAATCTGCCGTCAGGAGCTTTTTCTATGTATTTTTTGAAATACAGCAAGGCTTTATTTTTAACTTTTTCCTGTCTTTTGGGTGATTCCGGCATGTTTTCAACTTCAATCATTCCGAGATAATAATTTGAAGCAATTGCATAGTCACTTGACGGATAATTTTTTATTAAGCGTTTAAAATATCTTTTTGCACTTTTATTTTTTGATTCATACATCAGAATAGCCATATTATATTGGCTAATCGGAACAATTGATGTTTTCGAGTTAGAGTGAACGACTTTTTTATATTTTTTTATGGCTAAATCTTTTTTATCCAAAGCTGTTGCGCATCTTGCCTGTCGAAACAAGGCTGCGTGTTTCAGATTTGAATTATGAGGAACTTTTCCGAAATCGACAAAAGCTTTTTCGTAATTATTTTCTTTATATGATTTTAGTGCAGAGGCATAGTGTTCTATTCCTCTTGTTCCGGCAGATGTGTGGCTGTATATTAAATATCCGAACGTTATTATTGCCAATATTATTACTATATATAAATCGAACTTATTTCTTCTTCTCATTAATCTTAATCCCGAAATTATAACTACCCGAACGGATTTTACGTTTGTCGGATAAATCCCCAATAATACTATTCTAATATAGAACTATGCAAAATCCAAGTCCTGTAATAAAAAATTACATTGAATCACCAGACGTTTTTGTATTAGATAAACAAACCACCGGTTCTTGTTTAAGTATAACTGATTTTACCAGAACTTTAACACCAAAAGAAAGCAGATTATTTATAATTTTTATTTTTGGAATTTTGTTTTTTAAGGAGAATTTAATAACTGAAAGAATTGTCCAGTAGTAATAACACGCAAAACAGCTTCTTTAAATGCACTAAACTTTAGTTATATGTTTTTATCAGTATCATAAAACGACTGAACGGTAATTTTATGGTATAATAAACCAAAGACTTAAAGGAGATTTGAAATGAAAAGAGAGCCGGGCTGCGAATTAGAAAAAGCATTGTTTAAAAGCGTATTTGATAAAACGCCTGATTATATTAAGAATTTGAATTTGATGGATTTTGATAATGAAAACGGTTTTACTTTTACTCTAAAAAAAGAGCATCTGTATCCTCATTCAGAAAGCAATCCCGAAGGCTTAAATTTAAAAGAATGGTTTGCAAATTATTCAAAAGAGGCTAAAGTATCTACAGCGGGTATCAGAGGTCCGCAAAATATTTTATTCCCTCAAGATACAAGATTTCCAATAAATCTTGTCGGAATTGTTCTTGCAACTTTAGCAAAAGCTCTTGTTGCAAAAAGTAAATATGAAGGTAAAGAAATAAGAAAACTGGTTGGTTCGGAAGTAAGGTATAATTCTGAATTGTATCTTGATGCAATCGCAAGAATACAAGCTGCTCAAGGAATAAGAACATTAACTCCAAAAGAAAGAAAAACAATTCCTATATGGCTAGCTTCGTTTTTGGCATTCAAGCTTGACTTGGTTGGTGGTGAATACATAACTTCAAGCCATGGTATCTCTGTTAAAACGGCTACAAAAGATTTAAACTCTCAAGGAAGCCAATATTTACCGGAAGAGTCATTGGAATTTGTAAACAAAATTCAGGAAATTTTTGATATTGTTGAACGTGACGGTTCTTATGAAATCAAAATTGCTCCAAAAAATGACCCGTTGATTGATGAAAGTATTATGTCAAAACTCAATGACGGAGTTGATTTGTATGTAGAATATCTGAAATCAGGTGTTGCTCAAAATCTTGACGGTGTTAAGAAAATGGATGGTAAATTATTTATTGAATCCGTTGGCGGATGTGCTTATAGAACTTTGAGCAGAGTGCTTGAAAAACTCGGTATTCAGGATAAATACGTTTGGAATAATACTGAAGAAGACCCATTCTTTCATTCTATCGGTAAATATGATACTGATCCTAAAGGAAACAAAACTTTCTATGATTATTCCGTTGATGCAACTGTTCTAGCAAAACAACCTGATGGGAAAAAATATTTTCCAGTAATAGAAAGTATGCACTATGAAAAAGTTTTAAAGGATATGCCATTGGGAACAATTGTTCTTATAACCGATCCTGATCACGACAGACTGACTGTGTGTCAAATAGAAGCATCAGGTAACGAACCGATGTTGGATGAATTTGGTATATCTTATATAGAACTTGATGAAAACAGAATTTTAACTGTATATACTGCAAATCAGGCATTTTTGATGCTTATGAACTACAGAACAAAACAGCTTAAACATGAAGGAAAGTTCAAAAATCATCCGAGATTTATGATTAAAACTACAGCGTCTGCTTTATCATGGGATGAATGGGCTGCGGTAAATGATATAAAAGTAGTTAACGTGCCAGTTGGTTTTAAGGAAATTGCCAATATAATGAAGAAGGTAGAACTCCAAATTAAGAATAATCCTGACAAAGAAGTCGTTGTTGATGATGTATTCGGAAATTCTGTAAACCTTGGAGTTCAACCAAGAATGATTTTTGGTGGTGAAGAATCAGGCGGTATGATTATGGGCTCTGAGGATTTAATTGAATCATTATCAGGCAGAAAAGCAATTGCAATGAGAGAAAAGAGTGCAACGGAAGCTATTATTGTAGCTTCTTCACTTGCTGCAAAACTGGAAGAAGAAAATAAAACTCTTTCTGAATACTTAACAGAGATTTTTGAAGAAAATAATATTATCGCAAAATTTGACGTAAGAGAAGATATTGCATATTATAACGAATCAGAGCCTGATATTGAAAAACTTAAATTGGCTAAAACAGAGGGTGAAAAACAAAGAACAAAGAATGACTTGTTCTATCTTTCACTTGCAATTGCTATCAGAGAGGGCAAATGCGGAGTTGCAGATGTTAAAAATGTTCTTAATGATGCTTTTGATGAATTAAATTTTGATAATCTAACTGATGTAAAATTTGTAGGTGACGGAACATATTTGAAGTTTACCGATAAATACGTTGAGATCAGACCTTCTGGAACAGATGCCAAGACAAAAGCATATTCAGGCGGTGAGGATTTAGACAATATTCAAAAATTCTCACAAATTTTGGGTAACTACTCAGGCGAAAGAACTGATTTACATAAGAAGTTAATTAGTGATGAATTCTATGAAAACTCTAAAGAAACAGCGTTGAATTATTATCTTCAGTTTGTAGAAAAAGATGCAAATAATGAAGAGTTTGTAATACCTGAATACAAATATTAATAACTGCTTAAATGTTACTTTTAAACTTTTGGTCGGGCTAAAAAACTCAACCTGCTTGCTGTTATTTTACACAGAGCGTTAGTATACGTTGGACAATTCTAAAAAATACATTTGATATTTTTTAAATAATATTGCTTTCAAATAACAAAAGCAGGCAGAATCTCATAACTTCTGCCTGCTTCAGTACATTTTCAACCTGACAAATTATCGGTTATTGCGCAAATTCACCGGTATAAAATCCCATAAGATTTGCCAAGCGGTGCTGCTTTTCAACAGCTCTTTCAACGTTTTTCTTGATTTCTTCAAGTTCTTTTAATAATGTTTTTAAATCTTTACGTCTTTTGCTCTCTAGGTGTACCTCCTTATTTACTGATAGGTCTGTTCTTTCCGCAGCTTCACTCAAGTCTACCTCAAGCCAGTTTGGCGAAAAGCAATTATTTTTAAAATCTTGTTTTGACATAACATATCCCTCAAATTTTATTAGATTAAATACTTATACTTTGTTGTATTAACAACTACCCAATGGGCTAAATTTATTGACAAATTGAACTAAAGTATACGCTAATTTTGATACAAAATTTTTACACTCAACGTAATCATTTTTGATTTTTTGGAACTCTTCAGAGTTAAAATCAAATGATGTCATCTCTGAATATTCAACCATCATTTCATGTTCATCTAAATGTTCCATGTCATACTCCTTCTGAAGTGATTCTAAAATACGTTTTAACTATGATTCCCTATACAACAACTATGTTCAATTAAATTTCATTTATTTTTGCTTACAGATATGTTATCGGCATATTTTTTGAAAACTTTAGGATTTTTTGATTAATTGTTACAAATCGTTACATCAAAACTCTGTAATTCAGTATTTGTGGACTTATAAAAAAATAAAGGGTGCAAATGCACCCTGAAAATCCAACTATCACAAATCAATATATTAAATAAATATTTTCATACTTCGGGGTTGGGATAAATATATCATAGCGTGTGTTACAACAAACCTTGATATATCTACCTTATAAACCTTATAGAGGTTTATTCCAAAGTGATTCAGCAAATTTGCTTTGCATTTGAGCATTTTCTACGGATAAAGCAATTGTATCCGGAGTAAAGATTACTACTGCATCGCTGATTTTTTGTACTGAACCGTTTAATGCGTGAGAAGCACCGCATACAAAATCGATTGTTCTTTGAGATTGTTCTTTATCTAACAAATCGAGATGCAAAACAACGGTTTTCTTTTCAATCAATTTTTTAACAATTTGTGCAGATTCAGAGAATGAACGAGGTTCAATAACTGTTACTTCACCTGCTTTGTATGGCATCGATACTACCTTTGATTCTCTGCTTGTAATTCTGCTTGGTCTTGTTGTAACATTTGTTGGGTACATGCTGTCCAAATCATCCTCATGTTTTAACGCTAAGTTGTCTTCAATTCCGTATTCACCGCCAAAGTTACCAAAAACTTCTGATTCTGAATCATCTCCACCGTCTGAAAAACTGTTTTTGAAAAAATCAACAAAACTTTTTAATCCTTCTGATAATGCCATTGCTCCTCCATATATCTTTTATTTTATGTAAATATTTTTCTACCAATTCTTATTATTGTTGCACCGCACTTGACTGCAACTTCATAATCATCACTCATTCCCATTGATAGTTCTGGTAGTGTGATGTCAAACTCTTTCTCCAGTTCATCTCTGAACATTCTTATATCTGTGAACAATTCTTCAAGAGTTTTCTCGTCAGCTCCTAATGGTGCCATATTCATTAAGCCGATAAGTTCAATACCATCTAAAGCTAAAATATCTTTTAACTCTTGCCGTAATTGTTCCTTTTCATATCCGGACTTTTGTTCTTCTCCCGCATTATTAACCTGCAAAAGAATTTTTTGCTTCTTATTTAACGAACAGGCCGATTTAGATATTGCTTGCGCAACTTTTAATGAATCCACCGAATGAATTACATCAAAATGCTTAACCACTTTATCTGCTTTATTTGTTTGCAAGTGACCTATAAAGTGAAAAGTAGAGTTTTTTCTGATATCATTTGGCAACTGATTAATTTTTTTAATTGATTCAATTGCCCTGGATTCAGCAAAATCTCTTATCCCAGCTTCATACCCTGCTTGCATTGCTTTAAGCCCGAAATACTTAGTTACTGCAATTATTTTTACGTTATAATGTGCGATTTTTTCTTGTATAGATTTAAGGTTCAACTTTACCAATGAGCTATCGATTGCTATATCTTTGCCCCAGCTTTGTGATTGTATCAACATTCCCCTCAACCTCTATTTAATTATATACTACATCTCATGACGTGCACAAATCTTGTTTTGTAACAACTTTTTCGTTTTTTTTAAACATGCTCAAACCCATGATTTACATGGCTTTCAACCATGTTTTAAATATTAAGTTTTGTTAAGTTTGTATGTCTTTTGTTAAGAACTTGACATGTACTGTCATGTATTTGGCATGCTCGGGCATGCCTTTTTATTTAGCCAAAAACGGATATTTATTTATCCATAATCAGCTATTACTGTCCCAAATATGCAAGTGTCTGCATTACTTCGCTTGCCGTTGAGAACACTCTTGAATTCATCTGAATCATTCTTTGTGCAGATATCATATTAGATAATTCGTGTGCAATATCTACATTTGATTCTTCATATCCGCCCGATTCAATTGAACCAAAAGCCATTTCGCCTGCTATACCATAATAAATTTCACCAACATCAGGACCCCAATCCCATAAGTTGTTATTTAATGATATTAAACCTTCTTGGTTAACCATTGTTGCAAGTTCAATTGCAAAATTTGCATTTGCAATTGATGAACCTTGTGCGGTAACATCTCCACCCTGAATTGTTACACCATCAGAAGTCGTATACTTCCATTGCAATGCCTGAGAATCATCTACATATTGGGTCAGTATAGAGCCATCATTATATGTTGCTACTATAATTCCGTTTTCATCAATTCCAGTGCTTTTTAGTGAAACTGCATCTTTGTCATTGTAATTAATCATATCTTGCAATGTAACAACTTCGTTCAATAAATTTGAAGTCGTACTGTTGCCTAAACCGGTTTCAGCAAGAAAGTTACTTGTTGTTCCTGATGATGAAAAGCTCATATCATAACTACCAGAATTTGTGTATGATATAGTACCGTCCGCAGCACTAAATGTAACGCCATAAGAGCCTAAAGCAGAATTAAAGTTACTTACTATTTTTGCGACAGTATTGTCACCACTTGGAATATCTACTGAAACAGTTGTAACATTACCACTTGAATCTTTTAAATCTACAGAAACTTTTCCTGCTGTTATACTTGCATTATTTAAATCTTGAATCTTTACAGATGAAATATTAGGATCTCCTTTTATTATTGCAAGCATATTTTTAGGAATTTTAACTGTTGTGTCCGAGCCTGATGCAGAATAAATAGATTTTGCACCAGCAACTTTCATGCCATTCTGCGTAACTAAATTCCCTGCAGAATCAACATTAAAAACACCATCTCTAGTAAAATACTGATGACCGGCTGCGTCTTTTACTACATAAAAACCCGTTCCGGATATCATTGTATCCAAATCGCGACCTGTTGAAACAAAGGTTCCGTTAGTAAAGTTTCTTGTAATGCCTGATATCTTTACACCAAGACCAATTTGCTTAGGATTTGTTCCTCCACCGTCTTTCGTTGCTGCACTACCATACGACAGATTATTTGAATACAATGTCTCAAATGTCATATTTGCAGATTTGTAAGCTACAGTATTAATGTTTGCTACATTGTGCGCAATAACGTTAATCTCTGATTGCCCGGCATTGATACCGGTACTTGATGTATGTAATGCTTGTGACATCTTTTTATTCCTCTCTCAATCTGGTTTTATAATTTTTAAATAACCAAGTTATTTTTCTCTGATAGAAATTACATTCTCAATTGAATAGTATTGACCGTTTACTTTAATTTGACCGCTTCCGCTTTCAAAACTTGCTTCTGTTACGTTTCCGGAAACAACGGTTGGGTGTTCAGGATCTTTTTCGTTTGGTATACTCAAAGTTACATCTTTACCAATCATAGACAGAGTTTGGTTAATTTCAGAATTAATCATCATATCATCGTACATTGCATTAATATATTTTGCACAATCTTCAAGCCCGCTATTCATCTGACTCATTTGCTCTAAAGATGAATACTGCGCAAGTTGTGATAACCACTGTGTATTATCAGTTGGCTCTGTAGGGTCCTGACATTCTAACTGCTTTAACATAAGTGTTAAAAACATATTACTGTCATTTTTTAGACCTGTAGTTCTCTCCTGCGTCGTTTGTGCAAGAGCAGTTTCATTTCTCATTGCCGTTATTTGGCTTGTTACTGCTGACATAACCTCTCTCCATCATTTGTAAATATTTATATAATATTCACCTAACTATCTATACCTTATCATCATTATTCAATTCAAACATCATTTGTTCGAATGGTTTTTCTTGCTCTTTTTGTTGTTTTTGTGAACCTTGTTGTTTATTACCGCCTCTTGAGCCTTCCTGCTCTGTCCAGTCATAATTACTATCACTTTCGTTTTGTTCTTCCATTTTCACAGATATATTATCTACGCTGACTCCCTGAGATAACAAACTGTCTTTTAGTCCGCTTATTCCCTTCATTAAAAGCTCTCTTGCCTCTTGAGTGGTTACGGTAAACTGAGCTGTCAAACCATCTTTTGTATTAACCAGCTGCAAATTAACCTTTCCTAACGTTCCGGGGTTAAGCACCATATTAAGTTTCGAGTTATTGTACATGCCGTCAAGTTGTTTCGAAATCTGTTCAATGATTTTATTTGCAGAAACTTCTGTTGGTTTAATTTCTGCAGTCTTTGTTGTTTCGACTTGCAGTTTTTCAAATTTTACATCACCCTGAATCATAACCTTTGCCGCTTGTTCTTGAGGTGTCTGCTGCTTCATTAAATTGTCTGATGATGAATTCCCTGATGTTTCTTCTTCAACAACCTGCACATTCAAGTCTTTAACAACTTTTTCATCCATAACTTTATTATGCTTTGAATCTTCTGTTTTAATAGATAAGTCCTCTTTTGGAATATTTGATGTTAATTCTTTTGTTGAAGTATTATCAAATTGTTTAAACAGGTTTGTGTTATCCTGACTTCTGTCATTTGTTCTTGCAGCAAGAGTAATATTCTCGTCATCTGCACGTTCTTCATCATTGTTTGAAGCTTGATTTTTTACAACAGTTTGAATTTGTGAATGCAGCATTATTGCTACTGTTGGATTTTCCAGGGTATTTAATTCGTTGTACATAGCTGAATCCTCTTCTGTGATAATTGCGTCTTCTATTATTTCCGTAGTTAAATTGATATCTCCATCAATATTGATAATTTCATCTTCTGCACTTATATCTTCAGTGCTTATACATTCCGTATTTGAATCTTCCGTACTCAAATCTTCTACTACATTAATTTTACTTATTACATCATCAACAATAATATTTGCGGCACTTTCTTGAATGGCTTGATTAAATTCTATTTTATAGGTTTCTTCCAAACACAAATTAGATTTCATACTGCCGATTGTACTAATTGTTGTATTATTATCATCAGATATTGCTGATTGAGTTTCAGAGTTTGCAGCAGAAGTTTTGCTGTCAAAAATTTTTGCAAAATCTGCAATATTTGTTTTTGCAGATTTGTCATTATTTACAAAACTGTTATCGGACTTGATATTTAGATTATTTAATAATGCTTGTGTCATCTACTGTAATCTAAACCTCGCTGATGTTATATCGTCTATTTCTTTTGTTTCCGCCTGCAAAAATTCTTTGTAATACTCTTTTTCTTGTTTTTCTTTTAATTTTTTAAGAACTTCTACTTTCTTATGAGCTTCAAACACTTCTTTTTGTTTTACTTTTAGAATTGCTTCAGTATTTGCAATAATTCTTTCCTGATTTCTTGCATCGTTAATAAGTTTCATTGCATATGCTCTGTGCATTTCCATTGATGAGATATCAAGATTATTTGAAGTACCCAAAGCCTCCATGTCTGCTTTGTTTTTTGCCTGAGCGATTAATATAGATTGAAGAGTTTCTTTCTGAGCATTTAAAGAAGATACTATTTTAGCCATTTCCATTTGTCTTTCTTCAAGCTCTTTTTCACGCAAGTCAAGTACTACTTGCATGCGAAATCTAAACTTTTTCAATTTACCTGCCTCGTCCAATAGTGCGTAACGCACCTCTATCACTTTACATCATGTTTTACAGCTTCGCCTCGTATATATGTATGAGATTTTGGGGTACAAATAAAAAAGCCGTACCACTGCCTATCGAAATAAGTTGAAAGTGTTTTTGTTTATATAATCTACTTCTTAAAAGTATAACACCCGCAAGGCTTACCTTAGTGCTGCTATGTTTCCATCCTGACACGGTTCGATATCTTACGCCATCATATTCTAAGCTATCAACAATCCTATAAACATAGGCATTTTCACCATATCCCTCACAGCAGGCTCTGCACCTCGCATAAAGCGTTCGAGTCAAGAGAACCGCTAATTCCCCGTGGAGTACGGCAATAAAATTCTAACACAAAAACATTTAATTAACAATTTTATTATTAAATGCTTCCAAATTTAACCAAATTTTGTTTTCTCATTCTCACATTTTCAGGAGTAACTTCAACTAGTTCATCATCGCCTATATATTCAAGGCATTCTTCAAGTGTTAGTTCTTTGTGTGCCTGAAGTGTTACCATAACATCTGCTGTCGAACTTCTCATGTTGGTCAATTTCTTAGTTTTACAGATATTGACAACGATATCCTGAGGTCTGTTGCCCTCTCCGATAATCATTCCTCTATAAACTTTTGTATGCGGAGTTACAAAGAACACTCCTCTGTCTTCAAACTGAGCTAAAGCATAAGGAATTGCTTCTCCTTGTTCATGGGCTAAGATAGAGCCGCTTCTTTGTTTAGGAATATCACCTGCGTAAGGCTTGTATTCATCAAATGTATGATACATAATACCCTCACCGCGAGTCATACGAATAAATTCACTTCTAAAACCGATTAACCCTCTTGCAGGTATCGAGAACTTAAGAACCGTTCTGCCATTTGCATTGTTCATAGAATTCATTATTGCTTTTCTGCCTGAAAGTCTGTCTATTGCACTGCCGGCATATTCTTCTGGAACATCTATTAACAAGTCCTCGAATGGTTCGTACTGTTCTCCGTTAATGGTTTTATATATAACTTCCGGTTTTGAAACCTGAAATTCAAACCCTTCTCTGCGCATTGTTTCAATTAAAATCCCAAGATGTAGTTCGCCACGTCCTGAAACTTTGAAACAATCTGTAGAATCTGTGTCCTCAACCCTCAAACTCACGTTCTTTTCAAGTTCATCATACAATCTTTTTCTTAATTGTCTTGATGTTACAAATTTACCTTCCTGACCTGCATAAGGACTGTCATTTACTGAAAAATTCATTTGTAAAGTGGGTTCGTCTACTTTTATCAAAGGAAGCGGATTTATATTACTTGGGTCACAAAGAGTTTCACCAATTTGAATATCAGAGAAACCTGCAATGCCAACAATATCTCCTGCTTCAGCTTCTTCAATTTCAACTCTGCCCAAATCTTTAAAGCCAAACAATTTAGTTATTTTACCTTTATTAACACTTCCATTCGCATCAATCCAGGCAACCTGTTCCTGAGAATGAACAACACCATTAACAACTCTTCCGATAACTATTCTTCCTACATATTCATTATAGTCAAGTGTTGTTGCTCTGAATTGAAACGGTTTAGTCGAATCGCCTGAAGGTTCTTGAATATTAGCCAAAATACAATCTAAAAGCGGAATCATATCTTTCTTTTCATCATCCAAGTTTTTAATAGCAAAACCATTAAGACTGCTTGCATAAATGTATGGAAAATCTATCAAGTCTTCTCTGTCAGTTAATTCAGTAAACAGGTCAAAAACTTTATCCAATGTTCCATCCGGATCAGCCGCCGGTTTATCAATTTTATTAATTACAACAATGATTTTAATACCCAGTTCTAAAGCTTTTGAGAGAACAAATCTTGTTTGGGGCATAGGACCTTCTGCTGCATCAACAATAAGGAGTGCACCGTCAACCATACCCAATACACGTTCTACTTCTCCACCAAAGTCAGCGTGCCCGGGAGTGTCAACGACATTAATTTTTACACCTTTATAATTAATGGATATGTTTTTTGAAAGAATTGTAATTCCTCTTTCACGTTCTAAATCATTACTGTCCAAAACACGTTCCTGAACTTGTTGTCCTTCTCTGAAAACGCCGCTTTGTTTTAACATACAATCTACCAATGTGGTTTTGCCGTGGTCAACGTGAGCAATAATTGCTATATTTCTTATATTTTTCGCCATTTCTTTAGTCCTGTTTTTATTTTTGAAAAAATTAATAATAACTACGATTAATTATCTAGTGTTAATCTTACACTTATATTGTAACCGCTGATTTTTTAATGTAAATAGTTTTTATTTATGCATCAAAATATACATTTTGTTGCATAATAACTATATTTATTGTAAGATATATCTTGATATATCGCCAATTATATAAAGGAGTGTGTATGAAGATTATTAGTTTATCAAATGAAAATAATAAATTAAATTTTGGAAGAAAACCCTCTGCTAAAGAAATGCAAATTTATACAAGCTCATTGAATAAAGGCTTGGAACTTTTAAATAAAAAAATTGATGTCATTATACACAATTCTGCTGCTCCATCAATTCCTAGCGAAAATACAGGGATTGGTTCATTATTTTCAAGAACAACTCAAGAATTTTTAATTCCTTTTTTGAAATCTCACGGAATAACAGGTGTTCAGCAAGAACCTAATAACCTGAGAAAAATCGGTGATCCTTCTCCTTATGCACCGGAATCATCTGCAAAAAATATTTATATGATTCCGCTGGAAAAACTTGCTTCTTCAAAATACGGAAACATATTGCCTAAAAAAGTTTTCAATGAGATTGTTCGCAATGTCAAAGATGATGGATATGTTGATTATAAACAGGTTAACAAAGATTTTGATAAAGCACTCAGAATTGCTTATGCAAACTTCAAAAAAGGTAATTTACTAAAACCTGAATTTGAAGAATATAAGAAGAAAAATTCTGGCTCTGAAAAGAATGCAATCTATCGAGTTCTTCAGAACATATATAACAAAGGTTGGGAAGATTGGGACGGAATTGATAAAAGATTATTTTCACCAAAAAATGCAAAAGAGATTAAAACAGCAAATGCCAGAATTAATCAAATTAGGAAAGATTATAAAGATGAAATTGATTATTTCTCTTTTCAACAATTCATCCTTGATATAGAAAACAAAGATTCAAATAATCTTGCAGCAAAAACAGGAATAAAAATAATAGGTGATTCTCCTGTTGCCTCACCTGCAGCAGATGAGTGGATTAATCAGGATTTATTCCTGAAAGGAAAAGCTATAGGATGTCCGCCTGACTATTTTTCAAAAGACGGTCAAAGATGGGGATTCAAATATTTTAATCCGGATTTTATATTTAATCCTGATGGAACCTTGGGAAAAGCAGGAAAAATATTAAAAGAAAAATATGACAGCTTTTTTGCAAGTTTTTCAGGCGGTTTAAGAATTGACCACCTTATCGGATTAATTGACCCGTTCATTTATACGGTAAAAGATAAAAAAATGACGCCTGCAAATTCCGGAAGAATTTATTCTCTGTTTTCTGGAAAATATCAGAAAAAGGAAAAAGATTTTTCAAACATAATTGAAAAGATTGTTCTTCAATCAGCCAAAGACCATGGAATGGGTAAAGACGAACTTATTTGTGAAGATTTAGGAGAAAAAACAATTCCGACACAAAAAGTTATGAAAAAACTTGGTTTGTCAGGTATTTCTCTCACTCAATTTGGTGACAGAGGCGCTAAGGCATCCGAAAATAATGTTATTATGGTAGGCTCCCACGATAACGCATCTGTTATTGAATACACAAACGACCTTTTCGATAATCCATCAAGAAAACAAGAATTACTAAAAAAAACAGGTTATCTGGCAAAAGATATAGCACCAGCTGATGCAACAGAAAAAGAAATAAAAGAATACAGAAAGAATTTAAGAACAAACAAAAAAAGTTTTATTGAAGCAAATTTTGCAGAATTATTTACGAGTCCTGCAAAACGTATCCAAATATTTTTCTCGGATTTCTGGGGAATGGGCAAAACCTATAACAGACCCGGAACCAGAGAAGGGAACTGGATTCTTAGAGTTGAAAATGACTTTGAAAATAACTATTACAGAGCAGTATCCGAAGGTAAGGCTCCTAATCTTGCAAAAGCAGTTGCAACAGCACTCAGACAAAGAGGACTGGATAAAACAAACCCTGAACTATTGCAAAACTTAGATAATTCTGCAAAAATATTAAGCAGTAAATAAAATGTAATATTATGAAAATTGATAGCATAAACCGTACAAATTTTGGAATAAAATGTCTTAGAACTGAAAAATGGGATAAAGAAGTATATGATACTTTAATGAAATCTGCTTTAGTAAAAGAGATTGACGCCAAGTATCCAGATGCATCTGCAAGTTATTTTCTATACAAAGAAAATAATGTTGTTAATCAAAACTCTCAATATAAACTTTTGTTTGATTTGAATTTAACAAAAAATAAAATTTGGAATTGCTGGTTCAACGGCAATAATGAGAAAATTTTACCAAAAATTTTATTAAAAAAATTGCAGAAACTGACTCTTTCTGAAACAGAAACAAACCTGAGAATCACAGCTCGCCAATTTGAACAAATTAAAATGGATGAAGACTTAAAATTGAACCCCTTTAAAAAATTCTTTAAAAAGTTTTTTTAATTTGGCTACAATAATTCCGCAGTGTAAACATACTCCGCAGGACCTGTCATATAAACATCATGTTCAGGATCATATTTATTACCCGGCCAATCTATATGAACTGAACCTCCCAATAATTTAACCTCTACCGAATGTTCAACTAAACCGTTTAAAACAGCAGCTACAGTTGTTGCACATGCGCCGGTTCCACAAGCAAGAGTGATGCCGCAACCGCGTTCCCAAACTCTTAATTCAATCTTTTCTTCAGATATTATTTTTGCAAATTCTACATTTGTTTTTTCCGGAAATTCGGCACTTTTTTCAATAAACGGACCATACATTTGAGCAAGCATTAAGGTATCTTCTTCGTCTTCTACAAAAATTACAAAATGAGGATTACCCATTGAAACAGCCGTACCTTCGAATATTTTACCGTTTATAGACATCTTGTATTTTACATTATTTACAGGCACAAAAGGTATTTTTTCAGAGTCAAGAATTGGCTTTGACATATTTACACGAACTCTGCCATCTTCAAGAAGTTTTGGACGAATAATTCCGGCAAGAGTTTTTACGCTAAATTCCTTTTTATCAACCATTTTTTTATCGTAAGCATATTTGGCAAAGCATCTGATGCCATTCCCGCACATTTGAGCGGTTGTACCGTCTGAATTGTAGAAAAACCAACCAATGTCAGCTTCTTCTGTATTTATATTCGGCACGATAAAGCCATCTGCACCTATACCAAAATTTCTGTCGCAGAGTATTTTGGCAGCCTGAGACATATCCTCCCATCTGTTTTCACTTGCGCCTTTTTTGTATTCTTCATAATCCAAGATTACAAAATCATTTCCGCAACCTTGCATTTTGGTAACCTTTATGCCCATACTACTACCAAATTTTTTCCTTTCTTTATTTATATTTACCCCTATGCTATGATTAATTATATAAAGGAAAGAAAAACATGGCAATAATAAAAGTACAAAAGGGAACAAAAGATATATTACCTCCGGAAATGCCGATTTGGCATTTTATGGAAGAAAAAGCAAAAAAAATATTCACAAAATATGGTGCAAAAGAAATAAGAACGCCTATTTTTGAAGCAACAGAATTGTTTGCAAGAGGAGTTGGTGATACTACAGATATCGTCAACAAAGAAATGTATACATTTGAAAAAAGTGACCGTTCCTTAACGCTTCGTCCTGAAAATACTGCAGGCGTTGTTCGTGCTTTTATTGAAAACGGTATGCACAGACTCTCTGCTCCTGTTAAACTATGGTACAAAGGACCTATGTTCAGATACGAGCGTCCTCAAGCCGGCAGACAAAGACAATTCCATCAGGTAGGTGTTGAAGTTTTCGGCATCAAACAGGCAACTGCTGACGCTGAAGTTATTTTAATGGCTGTTAATTATCTAAAAGAATTGGGATTAAACGATTTAACTGTTGAGCTAAATTCTCTAGGGTGCCCAAAATGCAGAGAAGAATTTAAAACAAGATTAAAAGACGTAATCAGACCATATTTACCGCAATTATGCGAAGATTGCCAAACAAGATTTGACAAAAACCCTTTGAGACTTTTGGATTGTAAATCCCCTGAGTGTCAGGAAATATATGCAAAACCTGAAATTCAGGCAGTTATTCAAGGTGATTTTATCTGTCAGGAATGCTCTGACCATTTTGAAGAACTAAAAGGCTATCTGGATACTCTGGGTATTAAATACGAAAGAAATAAACTTCTGGTAAGAGGTTTGGATTACTATAACAGAACTGTTTTTGAAATAAAATCAAACAATCTTGGTTCACAAAATGCGGTTTGCGGTGGCGGTAGATACGACTCTTTAGTTAAAAATCTTGGGGGAGAAGATGTTCCTGCTATCGGATTTGCAATGGGTATGGAAAGACTTGCTTCTTTACTGGGTGAAAAACAGGATGAAAAACTGACAGCTTATGTTGTTTCTAATAATACGATTGAAGCTATCAAACTAACTGAAGAATTACGTTCAAAAGATATCACCTGCGAATTTGATTTAACTAACAAAAAATTTGTTAAGCAACTTGAAAAAGCATCTAAAATTGCAAAATATGCACTAATTTTAGGTGAAGATGAAATCGCAAATAATGAAATTACTGTTAAAAACCTTGATAGCGGAGAGCAAAAAACAGTAAAACGAAACGAATTGGATATGAAATAAAAAATCTTTATTGCCCGTAGCAATTTTTATTTTTAGCATACTTTATACAAAAGTATGCGTATAACTCCGGTTTTTAATTACAATTATAAATACAATCAGCCCTCGTTTGGAGTCAATCTTGAATCGCGAAAGCTGCGGTTTAATAATGATGATTTTTTTGTTCGTATTAAAGGATACGGCACAAATTCCGATTGGGCAAAAAAAATTATTGAAACTGCTGATGTTGCAGTTAAATTTATAAGAACAAAACTGGACTTTGAATCAGTACTCAGGTATATTACTATCGGCGTTCAAAAAGCGAACCAAATCCCTAATGATTTAGATAAAAGAAACCACTCAGGCATATTAAGAGCGAAACGAACAAACTGGCAATTTGGTTCAGATTGGGAATCAAATGATTTGATTACACGTTATGATAAAAGAAAATCCAGATATAAGCTATATAATGACCGATTTGACCATGTCGTCAGTTATCCGTTAAAAAATCCGTATAAAAAATTTATGTTAACAAGACCGCATCATTCAAGCGACTTTGGTAAATATCTGAATCATGCAGATGGTAAATATGTTAACCATGCACTTGATATGGTAAACGATTTATACAATCAACTTAATGAAAAATTTGTCGGAAAAGATATTACAACAGAAGACTTAAATGAGATTAACAGTATAATAGCAGAAATGAGATGGATACTTGCTCACGCAACGCCTTGGGAGAGAGGAAGTGATGCAATTTCAAACACGTTTATCCGTACTATATATAAAGCTTTCGGAATTAAAGCATCACCACTAAAAAGAGGTGTATCACTGGACTTGGAAGCTTATTGCACAAATTTAAAAGACTACAAAGAAAATTTCTGCAACTACTTTTCTCATAAGCCATATATTGTTGAATAATAAATATTTAGACTATAAGTCAATTTTTGAAACATCTACCAAGTCAACAAGATTAATCTCCAAAGCGTGTGCAATTTGATCCAAAGTATCAATCGTAGGTGAACTCTCGCCTCGTTCAATTAAGCCGATTTGTTGTTTGCTTACTCCCGCTCTAAAACCAAGTTCCTCTTGAGAAATACTAATTTTATTTCTCAATAATTTAATTTTTAATCCAATTTTTTTACTTATTCGGTCAATTTTATTTGTCATCTTATCTAATATATTAGACTATTGACAACATATATTCAATCTAATATAATAAAGATATTGATACATATATGTATCTAACAATATATAATATGGAATATTTTTATTGTAGGTCAGGCATTGCCTGACAATAAAATTTCCGTATAAAAAAAAGCAGGAGGTATTTGCATGAATATTGATGAAGAATGTGCTGAACAAGTAAATGTATTATGTAATCGGCTAAAATGTTTGTTAAAATGTTTATCAAGTGCAAAGTTAAATATTATAGAAGAACTAATATTAGAAAGTCTGGTAAAAGAATTTGCATACAATATTAGAGTAGAAACAGATAATATATTCAGCTAACAATAATAAAAGTTTTGTCAGGCAATGCCTGACTTACATTTGCAATAATAAAACAGAAGCGATGAAAATTACACCGCTTCTGTTTTGTTTTTATTATTTACCTCTATTTACCCCTCTCCTACTGAGATATAGCAGTTTGTTCTCTTGTTTACATAAGTTGTATGCAAGAGTTCGTGTGCTTTATGAGAGTTTGGTTTTTCAAGGTAATTGTTGTACAAGTCTTTGATTTCAGGGTTTTCGTGAGATTTTCTCCATTCACCTGTTGCATCATCTGTATAAAGACCTTGTGCACGAAGTTCCTTAATATTAGAGTCGTTACAGCTTTGCGGCTGACCACCACCGTTGATACAACCTCCAGGGCAAGCCATAACTTCAAGAAGTTGATAATCAGCTTTACCCTCTTTGATTTCTCTCATGCATTTTTCAGCTTCTCTAAGAGTGTTAACGATTTTAACCTTAATCTTAGTTCCCTTAAGGTCAAGTTCAACAGTTTTAACTCTCTTAGTTCCTCTCATGTCATCAATAACGACATTTTGAAGAGTTTCGCCTGTAACAACTTCATAAGCAGTTCTTGCGGCAGCTTCAGCAACACCGCCTGAAACACCAAAGATTGTTCCTGCACCTGAGTATTTGCCGAATGGTGAGTCAGGTTCTTCGCCTTCAAGAGCAGCAAAGTCAATACCGGCTTCTTTAATCATTCTGCCAAGTTCCTGAGTTGTCAGAACGTAGTCAATTTCTTGTCTGCCGTCTGCCATCTTGAACTGTTCTCTCTTAGCTTCATACTTCTTAGCTGTACAAGGCATTATTGATACGCTTACCAAATTATCGGAAGTAAATCCTTCGTGGTTTTGAGGAACATATTCTCTGATTATTGCGCCCATCATACCTTGAGGTGATTTACAACTTGATAAGTGGTCAAGCATATCAGGATGCTGAATTTCTAAGAAACGAACCCACCCAGGACAACATGAAGTAAATAAAGGTAATTTACCTCCGTTTTGAAGTCTGTCGATAAACTCGTGAGCTTCTTCCATAATAGTTAAGTCAGCAGAGAAGTTTGTATCAAATACAAGGTCAAAACCTATTCTTCTAAGAGCTGCATTAATTTTCTTAGTAGAATTAACACCTGCATCAAGTCCGAACATTTCACCGATTGCGACACGAACGGATGGTGCAAATTGAACAACAACTTTCTTTTCAGGGTTGTTAATTGCTTTCCAAACTTCATCAAGTTGTGTATCGTTGATAGTTATTGCACCAGTAGGACAAACAGCTGCGCATTGACCGCAGTTAATACATTCGCTGCTTCCTAAATCTCTGCCTGCCATAGGTTCTACTACAGTTTTACTTCCTCTGTTTGCAAAACCTAATACTTGCAATCCTTGGTGCTCGTCACAAGCTCTAACGCAAGCTCCGCAGAGAATACATTTATTATTATCACGAATTAATGCACAAGAACTTGCATCTTTTTTTACCATAACATCACGCTGAGCGTATTGTTTTACGTGTCTGATACCGTACTCTTCAGCGTATTTTTGAAGTTCGCATGCACCTGATTTTTCACAAGTCGTACATTCTCTGTCGTGGTTTGCAAGAAGAAGTTCAAGCACCATTTTTCTGATATTTCTAACTTTTTGTGTGTTCAAATGAACTTTGATACCTGCTTCCGGTGGCATTGTACAAGATGAGTTAATCATTTTTCTTCCATTTGGATACTCAACTTCTACAACGCACATTCTGCAAGCACCAAAAGATGTTAAGTCAGGTCTGTAACATAATGTCGGAACATTCATGCCTGCTTTTCTAATTACTTCTAAAAGGTTAGGTTCATTAGAAAATTCGACTTCTTTTCCCTCTATAATTAATGTTTTTTTATCGTCTGTCATTTCTATTTCCCCCTATTCCTTACTTATTGCCTTAAATGGACAAGCGTTCAAACAAGCCTCGCACTTGATACATTTAGATTGATCAATCTTGTGAGGATTTTTAACAGTTCCCTCGATTGCACCAACAGGGCAAGTTCTTGCACACTTTGTACAACCTTTACATTTTTCAGGGTCAATAGAAATTTTCTTCATTGCGGTACAGACACCTGCAGGACATTTGTGATCACGAATGTGAGCAATGTATTCATCCTTAAAGTATTTCAAAGTTGAAAGAACAGGGTTTGGAGCTGTTTTACCTAACCCGCAAAGTGAACCGTCTTTAACAGTTAAAGCAAGTTGTTCAAGTCTATCCAGGTCTTCCATCTCACCTTTACCTGCAACAATCTTTTCTAAGATTTTCAGCAAGTTTTTAGTACCTTCTCTACATGGAACGCACTTACCGCAAGATTCGTTCTTTGTAAAGTTCATAAAGAATCTTGCAACTTCAACCATACATGTATCTTCAGCCATAACAACAAGACCGCCTGAACCAACCATAGCGCCTGCCTTGATTAAGCTATCGTAATCCATTGATATATCAAGGTGTTCTTCTGTTAAGCATCCGCCTGAAGGTCCTCCGATTTGTACTGCTTTGAACTTCTTACCGCCTCTGATTCCGCCGCCTATATCGAATATAATTTGTCTCAAAGTTGTGCCCATCGGTACTTCGATAAGACCAGTGTTATTAACTTCACCTGTTAAAGCAAATGTTTTTGTTCCCTTTGAAGTTTCACAACCCATTGAAGAAAACCATTCTGCACCGTTCAGGATAATCAAAGGTACATTAGCTAAAGTTTCTACGTTGTTAATCAAAGTAGGTCTGCCAAACAAACCTTTATTTGCAGGGAATGGCGGTTTCGGACGAGGCATACCTCTTTCACCTTCAATAGAAGCGATAAGAGCAGTTTCTTCACCGCAAACGAATGCACCTGCACCCTCTTTAATATGGATAGTGAATGAGAAATCACTTCCCATAATGTTTTTACCTAAGAAGTTCTTTTCTTCAGCATCTGCAATAGCTTTTCTTAGACGCTTGATTGCAAGCGGATATTCTGCACGAACGTATATGTAAGCTTCATCAGCACCAATTGCAAAACCTGCGATTGCCATACCTTCCAATAATTTATGAGGATCACCTTCCATAACTGAACGGTCCATAAATGCACCGGGGTCTCCTTCGTCACCGTTACAAACTACGTAAGATTTACCGCCTCTGTTTGCAGCAGTGAATTTCCATTTCATACCTGTTGGGAAACCTCCGCCTCCACGACCTCTTAACCCTGATTTTGTAATTGTATCAATAACGCCATCCGGATTATTTTCTGTAATAACTTTTGCTAAGGCTTCATACCCTCTTACAGCGATAGCTTCTTCGATAGATTCAGCGTTAATTTTACCGCAGTTTTTAAGAGCTGTACGAGTTTGTTTAGCATAGAAGTTAATATCATCATTTCTGTGCACTGCTTCACCGGTTTTAGGATCTTTATATAAAAGTCTTTCAACAGGTTGACCATTTTTAATATGGCTTTCAAAAATTTCTTCTACATCAGCTTCCTTAACCTTAATGTAAGTAACGTGTTTTTCAGGAATAATAACCAAAACACCCTGCTCGCAGAAGCCGTGACACCCTGTCGGAACAATGGTCATTTTGTCATAATCAGTAAGAGTAGAAACATTTGCACCAAGCTCTCTGAATTTTTCAATAACCTTCAAAGAACCGTTTGCAACACAGCCTGTACCTGCGCAAACAAGAACTCTTAAGCCTTGTTCTTTAATATGTTCTTGAGCCTTTGCCTGCTCATCCAATATGTTAATATTTAAACCAGCCATTATATATTTACCCCCTCCTCTTTCATAAGTGTATCAAGAATTGTGCTTATAGCATCAGAGGTCATTTGAGGATAAACTTTATCATTGATAACGCAAACCGGTGCAAGACCGCAAGCACCCAAGCAGCTTACGATTTCTAATGAGAATAAACCATTTTCACAAGTTGTTTGACCTTCTTTAAGTTTTAATTTGTTTCTTATTGCGTTAAGTACAGGCATTGAACCACGTACGTGGCAAGCAGTACCGTCGCAAACTTTGATTTCATATTTACCCTTTGGCTCTAATGAAAATTGTGCATAAAATGTTGCAACACCATAAACAGTAGCAGGTGAAAGTCCGTCAATATGTTCCCCGATATAAGTCATAGCTTCTTCGGGGAGGTATCTGAAAACTTCTTGAACCTTTTGCAACATAGCAATCAAGTACGATTTTTTGTACTCAAATGATTTCAAAATGTCATCAATGACTTTGAAATCAATACTCTCTTTTGTTGTTTCAGTCATTTATTTTCTCCTACATTCCAGAATATATTAATAAAACACAATATTAATATATCATGGAGAAAATTTCTAAACAAGTGAATTTTGTCACGATTAAAAGTAAATTCGCGAAAAATCATACTATTGGATGGCACTATTTAGCAAAAAACTTTCCACTTTTGTAAAAATGAGAGGATATACAAGCGTTATTGTTAAGCCAATAATTATTGCATAAATAATGGCAAATTTAAAATCTATCATATTAAAGAAAATTGGCTGTAAAATGCCTCTCATGACACAAACCAAAAGAGTACCGCCTATTAATCCCCTTAAAATACGAACCTTTTTAGAGCCGTTTTTGGGATTAAACGGAAAGAAAACTCTACACACAAAAGCACCGTTTATAAGTCCCAGTGCAAGCCCTGAACATACTACCATAGTATATATTTGTCTGATAGGATCAACCAGTAATTTTCCGTTTACATAATCCATTCTGTAACTGTTAAAATAGCATACAAACACAAGTGCAAAGACAGCAAAAGCATTTATTAAACAAAGCAAATATAAATATCTGTTCTTATCTTTTTCTGCCCAATTAATGAGCGCATCCATAACAAAAACGAGCGTTAGACCAGTAAGAAGACCAAAAACGACATCCTGCGGAGTATGAACTCCCATCCATAATCTTGAGAATCCCACCAATAAAATTAAAAATATTATTGACAAACATCTAAATATTTTATGCCTTTGTAAAAATGCAATACCACCTAAAACTGATGAACTCATCGCTGTATGACCGCTTGGGAAAGAATACCCTTTTGCAAAAGCAACAGCTTCACTTACAGGACACATTTTATCACTCAAAACCCAAGGGCGATAGACACAGGCTAACATTTTAGCAAAGTGAGTAATTATGGCATTACAACTTGCAAGAGAAAATAAATATACCCCTGCTCTTAAATCAATACACCAGTATGTTATTGCACATATTAAAGTCGGAAGCCAAAGCTCACCTAAAATTGTAATAGAAAGAAACAATTTATTAAACGCTTCAAAATGCGATATTCTTATATTTTGCAAAAATAATAAAAAATCTATCTGCGGGTTAAGCCAACACTGAGATGATAAACAATCTATCATTCGTCCCTCCTCTTAAATACTAGCCTATTTTTTTTAAATACAATTCTTCAAACAATACCGCTACCAAAGCTGCAATTGCAGGTGCAAAGACAACTCCGACAATTCCTATATATTGAGCAGCAATAAATAAAAACAAGAATACAACTATAGGATGTATATCCATTACTTTACTAAATACATACGGGCGAACAAGATTATTTTCAATAAGCTGAGCCAAAGCAAACACAACAATTACCGAAATAACAGCCCCCGTGCCGGCTTCATACGCGGCTAAAAGACATATAACCAAAGCAAATGCAGGACCGACAATAGGAATAATATCAAATACAGCAGTTATAATTGCAAGCAATAGAGCATATGGTACATTCATTATTGACAGACCAATTAACATTACTATACCTACACTTGCTGTTGTAACTAATAAAGCTGTCAAATATCCACCCATTTTGTCCGATATAATACCTCCAACTTTAGCGGCTTTTTTACGCATATTCGATGGAAATACTTTGAGATAAAATTTCTGAATTTTCGCTTTATCAGCTATCATATTATATATAAGGATAACTGATACAAATAAATATAAGAAACTTGCTCCAATACTTTTACCAATATCCATTGCGTGGGTTATAATATCAGATGATGATAAAGAGATTTGCTCCATAATGTTATCAGCATCATTTGCTAAAAAATGGAATTGCTTTAAAATCGGAAGTCCTAATACATATTCATCAAAATTGTCGATATACCATGGCAATTTATGCAAAAATAAATTTATTTGTCCTGCTGACATAATACAGACAGGTATAAATATTGCTGCTAATATAATAATTAATGCAACCATAACCAATGTTGCCGAAATATTTCTCGGCATTTTCTTTTCTAGTTTCGTTACAATCGGATCAAGCGAACACGATATTACAAACGCTGCAAAAAACATAATTGCAATATCCTTACAATTAAATATAAAGAATAAAAATAAAGCTGCTACAACTATAAATGTTACATTCTTAAAATTTACATATTTTCTAAAAAACGACTCGAACATATTTTCTCCAGCTCAATAATATTTATAATATCATGAATTTATTATATAATTTATTGTTATGAAAAAGATTTTGAGTTTTTTATTCATAATATTTTTATCTAATCTTTGCTGCCATTCTTCAGAATTAAAACAAATTAATCTGAAAACCGCAATTAAAATTGCAGAAGAAAACAATCTGGATATTAAATCATCAAAACTCAATGTCGATATTGCAAAAAATGAAATAAAAATTTCAAATAAACTAAATAACCCTGCAATTCAAACTTTCTGGAATTTCGGAGAATCCGGTAAAGGAAACCCTAATCAGATCGGTTTGGCTGAAACAGTTGAATTATTTAAACGCTCCCCAAGGAAAAAACTTGCAAAAGCAAATTATCAACTAATTTCTGAAGAACACGAATATAATAAATTCAATCTAAAAATGGATGTTGCAGAAGCCTATGTAAAATTGGTTGTTGCAAAAACAATCTTAAAAAAGTACGAACGACAACAAAAGTTTTTGGAAGATTTGCTTGAAATATCAAACAGAAATAACATTTCACACTCAAAACTTGACCTTGATACAATAGAAGCGAGGATTGCCTTGAACCAGATGATAACAGAGGTCAATAAAGCTAAAACAAACGCAAAAACGGCCCGTATTGAATTTAACAAAGTTATTAACCATGCAGACAATAATTATGATTCCTCCGATTCCGAACTAACGAAAAATAATGAATCAATAGGAATACACATCCCATTAGCAGAAGAATTACCATCTATAGAAAAAATTAAAGAGATTGCACTAAAAAACAGGTATGATATAAAGATTGCTCAGAACAAAATAGAAATCGCAAATAAAAAACTTATTGTAGCTGCAAGGCAAAAAGTTCCCGACCTTGAGATTGCAAGCGGATACGGTTATCAAACAGTCGGAGCTTCCGAAAACAACCGGTATAAAGCAGGAGCGTACTTAGAAGCAAATTTAATTAACATCCCTTTGCTATATAGCTACAAACCGGAAATTAAAAACGCAAGACTCGAAATAGAAAAAGCAAACAACAATTATATTTCGACCGTAAACAAAGCTACAAAAAATGTAGAAATAGCATATGAAAAATTTCTGACTGCGCTGCTAAATTTGGACAGTTATAATGAAAAGATACTTAAAGATTCAGAAGAGTTATTCTCACTTTTTGAAAAAACATACAAAGTTGAAAAAGTAGATTTTGCAACTCTTGCAGCAGTTGAAGAATCGTACCAGGACCTTGTTGTCGGATATGCAAATGCTCTTTCTGACTACTATGTAAGTTGGATTGAATTTTTAAGAGAAATTAATACAGAAGCTTTTGCACTTAAGGCAAATGATATATAAACAATAGGTTTGGTTAATAGTGCATTTTGTCACGACTTAATGTTATATTGTGACAAAATGTCACAATATAAACTATGTCGAAAATCAATTATTATCGACTGTTGACAATGAATTTTGTGCGTATTAGAATTTTAATTAAGGAAATAAATCACAATTTATTTAGAAAAGGAGATATATAATGCCTAAAGTACTAGAAAAAGAAGAAAAGAAAAGCTCTAAATCAACAGGATTGGTTGATAACATTGAAGCATTAAATGCTTTATTAGACAGAGTAAAAAAAGCACAGGAAGAATACTCTAAATTCTCTCAGGAAGACGTTGACAGAATTTTTAAAGCTGCCGCTACAGCTGCTGACAAAATGAGAATTCCTCTTGCAAAAATGGCTGTAGAAGATACAGGCATGGGCGTTTTGGAAGATAAGATTATCAAAAACCATTTCGCTTCAGAATACATTTATAACAAACATAAAAATGCTAAAACATGCGGTGTTATTAGCGTTGATAAAGAAAATGGCATCAAAATTGTTGCAGAACCTTTAGGTATCTTAGCAGGTATCATACCTACTACAAACCCGACTTCTACAGCAATTTTCAAATCATTAATCGCATTAAAAACAAGAAATGCTATCGTATTTTCACCACACCCTCGTGCAACAAAATCAACAATTGAAGCTGCTAAAGTTGTTTTAGAAGCAGCAATTGAAGCAGGCGCACCAAAAGATATTATTGGTTGGATTGATGCTCCTTCTATGGAATTATCAGATGCACTTTTACACCACCCGAATATTGCCTGCATTTTGGCTACAGGCGGTCCGGGCATGGTTAAAGCTGCTTATTCATCAGGCAAGCCGGCATTAGGTGTAGGTCCTGGTAACGTAGCTGCTGTTATTGATGAAACTGCTGATATCAGAATGGCTGTTTCTTCAATTCTTATGTCAAAAACATTTGATAATGGTATGATTTGTGCTTCAGAACAATCAGTAATCGTTGTTGAAGATATATATGAAGAAGTTAAAAAAGAATTTATCTATCGTGGTGCTTACCTTGTTAAAAAAGAAGATGAAAAGAAAATGATTGAACTTCCGTTCATAGATCCTCAAAGAGGAACTGCTCATCCGCTTATCGTTGGTCAAAGCGCACACAGAATTGCTGAACTTTCAGGTTTTGAGATTCCTGAAGATTCAAAAATTCTTCTCTGTGAAAGAACTAAATTAGATTGGAACGACCCATTCTCAAGAGAAAAATTATCACCAATTTTGACAATGTATAAAGCTAAAAACTTTGAACAAGCAGCAGACATGGCCTACGAATTGGTATTGAAAGGCGGTGCAGGTCACTCTTCAGCTCTTTATACAGATGAAAGAAAGTCAGATAGAATTAACTATTACGCTGAAAAAATGCCTTCATGCCGTATATTAATTAACTCACCATCATCACAGGGTGGTATTGGTGACTTATTCAACTTCAAGCTTGAACCGTCATTATCACTAGGATGCGGTTCTTGGGGCGGCAATGCTGTATCAGGAAACATTGGTGTAGAACACTTATTAAACTACAAAACTGTAGCTGAAAGGAGAGAAAATATGTTATGGTTCAAAGTTCCACCTAAAGTTTACTTCAAGAGAGGCTGCTTAGACCTTGCTCTTAGAGAACTAAAAGGTAAAAAACGTGCATTTATCGTAACAGACCGTTTCTTATTCAATTCAGGTGCTGTTGATAATATCACAAAAGTTCTTGACGAAATCGGAATTGACCATCAGGTATTCTTTGACGTTAAGCCTGATCCTACGATTGCTACAGTTAAACAAGCTATGGAAATCGTTAAACCTTATGAACCTGATGTAATTATTGCATTGGGCGGCGGTTCTCCAATGGACGCAGGTAAAATTATCTGGTTATTATATGAACAACCTGATACAAACTTTGCAGATATTTCTATGAGATTTATGGATATCAGAAAACGTATTTGTCAAATTCCTGAATTAGGACAAAAGGCAACTATGGTTTGTATTCCGACAACATCAGGTACAGGTTCTGAAGTTACTCCGTTCTCAATTATTACGGATGAAAAAACTCATTATAAATACGCAATTGCAGATTACGCTTTAACACCTAATATGGCAATTGTTGATCCTAACTTTGTTGACGGTATGCCAAAAGGTTTAACGGCTGCATCAGGTATTGATGCTTTGGTTCACTCTCTTGAAGCGTATGTTTCTTGTATGGCAACAAACTTTACAAACTCAAACGCTTTAGAAGCAACAAAATTAGTATTCAAATACTTGGCTCGTTCATACAATGAGGGTGCAAACGATCCGATTGCAAGAGAAAAAATGCACTACGCAGCAACAATTGCAGGTATGTCATTTGCTAACGCATTCTTAGGCTTATGCCACTCAATGGCTCATAAGTTAGGTGCTATGTATAACATTCCTCACGGTGTTGCAAACGCATTATTAATTCGTCAAATCATTAAATTCAACGCTGTAGATAAGCCGACTAAACAGGCTATCTTCCCTCAATACAAGTTCCCTAACGCTAAGACCAAATACGGTCAGGTTGCTGATGAACTTGGTTTGGGCGGTAAGAATGATGACGAAAAAGTTGAAAGACTTATCAATGCAGTTGATGAATTAATGACAGAAATCAACTTACCGAAATCAATCAGAGAATTCGGTGTTAAGGAAGAAGAATTCATGGCAAATCTTGATGTATTGGTAGAAAGAGCATTTGACGACCAATGTACAGGTGCTAACCCAAGATATCCGTTAATGTCAGAAATCAAGAAACTCTTCCTTGATGCATACGAAGGTATCGTATAACTTTTTACAGGGGCTTTGTTTTTCATACTCTTTGCAAGGCCCCTTTTTTAATTTTGTTTTTGGTTTTAAGTTGGAGACTGTATGAATATTCCTGATAAGGTTGTAAATCGTTTGACAATGTATCATTTTATACTTGAAGATATTAGAGAAGATGAAAAATTTATCTCGAGTACAAAATTTGCGAATTTATTGGGTATAGACAATTCTCAGGTAAGAAAAGATTTAAAATATATTGATAATCAGGGAAAATGCAGAGTCGGATACGAGGTTACTGCTCTAAAACGCAAGATTGAAGAATGTTTAGGCTTTAAAAAGCCTAAAGATGCTTTTATCGTTGGAGTCGGTAATTTAGGAACTGCACTTGCAAAATATGATGGATTTAAAGATTACGGTTTAAATGTTCTGGCGATGTTTGACAAGGATCAAAAAAAGGTTGGCAGCACAATAAACGGAAAAGAAATCTTTGATATATCAAGAGTTGGCAATTTAGCCTCAAGATTGGGAGTTGAAGTAGCAATATTAACCGTTCCGAGAGAACACGCTCAGGGAACAGCTAATTATCTTGCAGGAGCAGGAATTAAATATATATGGAATTTTACTACTTGTATTTTAGATGTTCCCAAGGATGTTAAAGTTTGGAATGAAAATTTGATTGGAAGTTTTTTACAATTTACGAATAAAGATAAGGACGAATAAAAATGACAACAGAAATTAAGGTTTGTATGGGCAGTGCCTGCTTTGCAAAAGGGAATTTGGACAACCTTGAATATATCAAAAACTATATTGCTGAACATAATTTAGAAGCAGACATTTCAATAGTTGGCGCTCTTTGCGAAAATAAATGTGCTGAAGGACCAAGAATAATAATAAATGAAAAAGAATATACTAATGTTACTCAAGAACAAATTTTTGAAGTTTTGGAATCATACAGAAAAATTTTAAATTTAGGATAATATAAAAAGAGGTCTGATAGTATGGAAAAACAAAATCCTGTTTATACTTTGAAAAATGAGTGTAATGACTGTTACAAATGCATCCGTGAATGTCACATAAAATCAATCAGAATACAGGGAGGAAGTGCATCTGTTATCAATGAAAAATGTATCGCTTGCGGACATTGTGTAACAATTTGTCCTGCAGGTGCAAAGAGAGTCAGAAGCGACATAGATGTCGTTAAAGCTCTATTTTTGACAGGCAGAAAAGTTTATGTTTCCTTAGCGCCAAGCTGGGCAGGTGTTTATGACATTTCAAAAGAAAAAATGGTTGCCGTTCTTAAAAAACTTGGATTTGCAGGTGTAAGCGAAACCGCTCTCGGCGCACAGGAAGTTTCCATTCAAACCGCAAAACAGCTTAATGAAGCAGAAAAAGGGTTATTTATATCATCAGCCTGCCCTGTCATTGATGATTATATAAGAATGTATAAACCTGATTTTGCAAAATGTATTACACCGATTGCATCTCCGGCACTTACACATTGCAGCTTGCTGAAAGATGAGTTGGGTGAAGATATTAAAGTTGTATTCATAGGACCTTGTATTGCTAAGAAAAACGAAGCAGACAGACATCCTGATTTAATGTCAGCTGCATTAACTTTTGATGAACTCAATTACTGGATTAAAGAGGAGTTTATTGACATAGAAAACATTGAAGTTGATGAAACATGTCATTTTGTTCCGGAGGGAGCTTATGAAGGCGCTCTTTATCCGCTTGAGGGCGGCATGAATGAAACAATAAAGCAAGTTGGAATAGACAAAAATGACGTAACTTTTATTGCGGTAAGTTCATTAGAAAGTTTTGACAAATCTTTTCAGAATATTAATCCTGATAAGATTGAAAACAAAATCTTTGTTGAAGCTCTTGGATGTTCAGGCGGTTGTATTAATGGGCCTTGTTTGTCAAGCGATAAATCCAGAATACTGATAACTTCTGATATTTACGCTAACACAGAATACAGAGATGAAGTTCCGAAAGAACCTAAAAAAGTTGTTCCTGTAGAATATACACCTGCTCCTGTTGAAAAAATAGAGTATTCTATTGAACAAGTAACAAAGGCTCTTAAGAAAATCAGCAAACATTCTGAAGAAGATGAACTTAACTGTTCAGGATGCGGTTACGCAAGCTGCAGAGAGTTCGTTAATGCTCTTATTGCCGGTGATGCTGAACCGTCACAATGTGTTTCTTATATGAGAAAAATTGCTGTAAGAAAAGCAGCGGCAATGCTCAGATGTATGCCGTCAGCAGTTGTTATAGTTGATTCTAATATGGAAATTGTAGAAGCAAATGATTCATTTGAACACATGTTCTTGTCAGAAGAAATGTATGAGATATTTGCGTCACGCCAAGACGGTTTAACAGGTGCTGCTATTGACAGAATAGTTCAATTCTCGGAACTCTTTAAATCTGCACTGGACACAGGTAAAGACATTCATCAGGAGCACTATGCCCTAGAGGACAAATTGTATGATATTAGCATATTTACGATTGAAGATAACGAACTTGTCGGTGCGGTAATATCAGATGTTACAAAATCTGAAATGGACAGAAGTAAGATTGCACAAAAAGCGAGAGAAGTTATCACAAAAAATATTGCAACCGTTCAGGAAATTGCAAGTTTGCTCGGGGAACACATGGTTGAAACAGAATTACTACTGAACTCTATCGCAGAGGGTTACGATACGAGCGTAAAAGACGGCAATATCATGGGGGATAAGAAATAGAATGTTCATTGATATTGCTTGTTCTCAAAAGAAAAAATATAACCAAAATGCTTACGGAGACTATTTTGCATCTAACCGTTTCCCTAATATGAACAGAGTTGTTGCTGTTCTTTCTGACGGTTTAGGAAGCGGCATTAAGGCAAATATCTTAGCGTGTATGACTTCTACAATGCTTTTGAAATTTATGGAAAACAATTCCGACATTGAAAAATCTTGCGAAATTATTATGAACTCTCTGCCTGTTTGTAAAGTAAGAGGCATAAGCTATTCAACATTTTCTGCCATAGACTGCTATGAAAACGGTAAAGCAAAGATTGTTGAAGAAGGAAATCCTGATTTCATCTGGATTAGAAATGGTGAAGTTTTAAAACCGGAGTTTCAAACAATCCAATCAAAGGATTTCAAAAACCGCAAGATGAAAGTTTATAATATTCAACTTGAAAAATATGACAGAATTATTTTCTGCTCTGATGGCGCAACACAGGTTGCAATGGGAACAAAACAATATCCGCTTGGACTTGAAAGAAGCGGACTTATAAAGATTATAATGAACAAATTAGAACAAGAACCTGAAATATCTTCAAAAAAACTGAGTGAATACCTCGTTAAACAAATTCAGCTAATTGCTCCAAACAAAGAACTCAAAGACGACACTTCAATATTATCTTTATACTGTCGTGATCCAAGAGAGTCTTTAATATTTACAGGACCGCCCTACCATCAGGAAAAAGATAGCTATTTTGCTAAATCATTTATGGAATTTAAAGGTAAAAAAGCAATTTCAGGTGGTACTACTGCAAATATTATATCAAGAGAATTAAACATTCCTGTAATAGCAAAACTTTCAACAAACTCAGGCAGATTACCCGGAATATCAGAGATGGCCGGGGTAGATTTGGTAACAGAGGGTATTTTAACTCTGACAAAAACTCTTGAATATTTGGAAACAGGGAAAACAGAAGAAAATGCTGCAAGAATTTTAATGGACTTTTTACTTGATAGTGACGTAATTAACTTCCTTGTCGGCGCACAGATGAATAAAGCTCACTATGATCCAAATTTACCTATTGAAATTGAAATCAGAAAGAATATAATAAAACAGATGGCTAGTGTTTTGGAAGAAAAATATCTGAAAAAAGTAAACGTACAATTTGTATAAAGGAGTTTAGTATGGCAAAAATTGAAGTAAAAGTGTGTTTGGGAACAACTTGTTTCGTTATGGGCGGAAGCAATTTACAGGAATTAAATGACATTATTCCTGAAAAATACGGTGATAAAGTAGAAGTATCAGCAGCAAATTGCTTAGGCTTATGCTCTATCAACTGGGAATACTCAAAAGCACCATACGTTAAGGTTGATGAAGAAGTTGTTTCAGAAGCAACAGTAGAAAAAGTTTTAGAAGTAATTGACAGTAAATTGGGTTAAATAAAATAGGATAATAAAATGGCAGGACAAGCAATACACTTAAAGAAAGAAATATTAGTCAGAATTATAAAAGCGTTTTTATCAGATAACTTTGAGGAACAAACAAGGTTAATACCTTATGCTATGCGTCCAAAGGGAATGGAAGTTCCATACAGATGCTGTATATATAAAGAACGTGCAATTATTAAGGATAGAACAATTGCAGGTCTTGGATTTCCTATTGAAGAAGATGATGAAACAGTATCGCTTGGAACGTATGCTAAACGAGCACTTGAAAGAACAGAGATAAGTGATAAGAATTTGACCGTTTTACAAGCGGCATGTAAGGGTTGTGCAACGAACAGAATTTATGTAACCGATTTGTGTCAGGGATGTGTTGCAAGACCTTGTCAAACTGCTTGTAAGTTTGGTGCTATATCAATCGTAAACGGGCGTTCGGTTATAGATGATTCTAAGTGTAAAAAATGCAAAATGTGTGTAAATGCTTGTCCGTATAATGCAATTGTTAAGATTACAGTTCCATGTGAAGATTCCTGCCCTGTAGGAGCAATCAAAAAAGACGAAACCGGTTTTGCAAGTATAGATTATGATAAATGTATCAACTGCGGCAGATGTACTGCTGCCTGCCCGTTTGGCGCTGTGCACGAAAGAAGCCAAATTGTTGACATCTTAAAAACAATGAAATCTAAAAAGAAAGTTATTGCAATGATTGCGCCATCAATAGCAGGACAGTTCCCCGGAAATATTTATCAGTTGAAAACAGCAATCATTCAGGCAGGTTTTGATGATGTTTATGAAGTTGCTCAAGGAGCTGATATTACTGCAAATACTGAAGCAAAAGAATTTGTTGAAAGAATGGAAGACGGACAAAACTTTATGACAACTTCTTGCTGCGCAGGGTACAATCAACTAATAAAGAAACATTTGCCTGAAATAAAACCTTTTGTTTCAGACACAAAGACTCCGCTTTATTATACGGCAGAGATTGTAAAAAAAGAGCATCCTGATGCAATTACAGTCTTTGTAAGTCCTTGTGTTGCAAAAAGAGCAGAAAGCTATGAAAATGAAAATGTAGACTATGTTATGAACTACGAGGAACTCGGTGCCTTGTTTATTGCCAAAAAAGTACAAATAATGGAACTTGAAGAGAGTAAATATACAGTTGAAGCTTCTAAACAGGCAAGAAACTTTGGTTTTACAGGCGGTGTAGCAGAGTCTGTTAAAGCATCTTTAAAAGATGAAGAAGCTATTAAACCGTTAATTATTAACGGATTGAACAAAGACAGCATTAGACAACTTAAAAAATATGCAACCTGCGGTGAATGCGAAAACGGATGTAATATTATTGAAGTTATGTGCTGCGAGGGAGGTTGTATAGGTGGTAATGCAACAATTAACAACCAAAAAACCGCAAAAAAACTTATAGAAAATTTGTCTAATAATAGTAAAGATATAGATAAGATTTAATTTAACAGGCAATATTATATACATTAGCAAAAAAAATCTTTACCGGTTTTGAATAAGATATGAATATCAATACTAAATATTCAAATACAAGTTTTGGTACAAACATAAAATTTGTTTCTCCAAAAGATTTTCTGGCTGTCAGATTGAAATATCCTTTTAGAGATTTCGTTCTGAATTATACTCTTTCTCCGGAAGCCCCAAATAGTATTAAATGTTACCGTGTTAATAAAAATAAGTGTTATACGCATGGAATAAGAACTTGTATCGGCATTAATATTGCTGATTTGGAAAACAAAACATCTTCATTTTTTGCACATCTATATCATTCTGCAAAAAATTATAACAATTTAAATTTGATAAAACCATACATAAAAGGAAACAATGCGGTAATTATAGGCAAAAGACAAGATGACTATGCTTTTTCATCTGAGATTTTGAATGAACTTTTAAAATTTTGTAATGATGCAAAACTGAAAACAACAAAAATGTGTGGTTTAAAATATGGATATGAAGCTGACATGGCGTATGACGGTAAGTCCGATTCATTGTTTGTTTGCGTATCAAAAATTAATAATAAAAAGAAATATGTAAGTAATCCGGAAAAACTTAAATATGCGTTCAAGAATATTAGTATAGCTCCATGCGATAATGTTCAATTTGTAAAAGAAGGTTCATTAGATACTGATAATAAATTTATGAAATTTTTATATAGCATATATAGCTATATGAGATGAGTTTATAGTATAATACAGATAATAAAAGAAGGGAGTGAAAGATGATTAATTGGGAAAAAGACATTAATTTCAATGAAGTTCGTGAAATCAGAACAAGAACATGTGTTTACTTTGGATGCGGTGCAATACAAAAAATAAATGATATTGCAAAATTATACGCTGAAAGAGGAATTGATAAAGTTGTTGTAATGTCAGGAAAGAACGCATATAAATCAACAGGTGCGTGGGAAGTTGTTGAAAAAGCCCTGAAAGACAACAACATCGGATATATAAACTACGATAAAGTAACTCCAAACCCTACAACAGATGCTATTGATGAAGCAACAAAAATGGCAAGAGAATTTGGAGCTAAGGCCGTTATTACAATAGGCGGCGGCTCTCCAACAGATGCAGGAAAGTCAGTTGCTATTCTTTTAAAGTATCCTAATGAAACCGGCAGCAGTCTGTATGAATTCAAGTTTACACCGACTGAAGCTGCGCCGATTGTTGCAATTAACTTAACTCACGGAACTGGAAGTGAAACAAACAGATTTGCAGTTGCAACAATATTGGAAAAGAATTACAAACCGGCAATTGCTTATGATTGTATTTATCCTGAGTTTGCAATAGATGACCCTAATTTAATGTTAGGTTTATCTCCAAAGCAAACAAGATACGTATCAATTGATGCCGTTAACCACGTTGTAGAAGCTGCAACATCAACTGTTGCTTCTCCTTATACAGTCACTCTTGCAAGAGAAACTGTTGAGCTTGTGGGCAAATATTTACCGAAAGCAATTGCTAATCCTCAAGACAAAGAAGCAAGATACTACCTATGCTATGCGGCTATGATAGCGGGCGTTTGTTTTGATAATGGTTTACTGCATTATACTCACGCTCTTGAACATCCGCTCAGTGCAATGAAACCTGATTTTTCACATGGTTTAGGCTTGGCTATTTTGCTTCCTGCTGTTATCAGAAACATTTATTCTGCTAAATCAGAAACACTTAACTACATTTTAGAGCCGATTGCTAAGAATATTAAAGATTCTGAATCAGCAGCACAGGGAGTTTATGAATGGTTAAAATCTGTTGACGTTCCGAATAAATTGAAAGATGAAGGTTTTACAGAAGCTGATGTTGAAAAATTAACAGAACTGGCATTCACAACACCATCTCTTGACGGCTTGTTAGGTATTGCACCAACTAAAGCAACAAAAGAAGCCGTTTCTGCTATATACAGAGAATCTTTATAAAGTAATGTACAAATTATAAACAATAAAAAGAGAGCTTTCTGGCTCTCTTTTTTGACAAAAAACATACTACCATTTTTTTCTTTAGTACGAGGGCTGGTTTCAGCAGATTAACTACCTGTCATAAAACAATTAAAACTATATAAATATAATCAAGTATTGTAATTTGTGATATTATTATTTTATGACTAAAAAGAATATCGCAATAGTTACAGGTGCAAGCAGCGGCTTTGGAAAAGAATTTGTTAAACTAATACACTATGACAGTAAATTTGATGAAGTCTGGGTTCTCGCAAGAACTGAGTCAAAATTATTAGATTTAGTCTCCGAATTTGGTGAAAAAATTAAGCCGTACATTATTGATTTATCTGATTACAATCAAATTAAACTTTTTATAAATTATTTAAAAGAACAAAATCCAAATATAAAACTTTTAATAAATAATGCCGGTTTTGCAAAATTTTGTTCGTATGACGATATATCTATTGATGAGTCACTGAATATGATTAATCTGAACATTAACGGAGTTGTTGCAATGAGTCTTGGCTGTATTCCATTTATGGAAAGAGATTCTCATATTATAAATGTAGCATCTCAAGCATCTTTTCAGCCGGTTCCTTATTTAAACATATATAGTGCAACAAAATCTTTTGTTAAGAATTATTCTCAAGCTCTTAATGTAGAACTTAAAGAAAAAGGAATTTGTGTTACAGCAGTTTGTCCCGGTTGGATGAAAACAAATTTTTATTCCAGAGGTGATATAGGAGCGAAAAAAGCACCGACTCACTTCACGTTAATGAAAAACCCTGAAATTGTTGCAAAAAAAGCGCTAAAAGACGCATATAACAATAAAGATATCTCAGTCTGCGGGACTTTTGTAAACTTTTGCCGCATTTTTGCAAAATTTTTACCCGAAAAACTGATTATGAAATGTTGGCTTTTTATTCAAGGAATAAAAGAATAGAATAAAACCATTCTGCCTTAGTAATTACAGAATGGTCACACAATACCTAATAAGCAAAAATTAAATTGGTTAAAATCTTTGATTTAGAACACAACTAACACTTAGTTTTTCATATTAAATTGTAAAATAAATATTTAGCATGTAGAATTATATTATTGATTAAAAATTTATTTTAAAACAACTAATTAAGTAAGGAGTAGCTTGATGTCACAAGAAAATGTTGTTATATACAATCCAATGAATGACTTGGACGAAGATTTAGATATAAACCTAATGAAATACTGGAATGCAATATGGAGCAGAAAAGTGTTGTTAATAAAAGTATTCTGTTCTGTTCTTGCTTTTTTTATTTTATTAACATTTGTTCTTCCAAAAAAATATACAGTAAGTGCCGATTTATATGTTAGTAAAACAAATAATTCTAATATGACAGAGTTCAACCCTTATGTTTTGGATGAAACTGCCGGAAGTTTGATATCCATGGGGACTGATAAGTCTATTAATAATGAGATTGAACTGCTTAAATCATCTCTTGTTTTGGACAAGGTTATTAAAGAAAATAAAATTGTTTATAAAAAGAAATGGGGCTGGCTTCCTAACAAAAAAGAGGGAGAATTTTTAACAGCAAAAGCTTTTTATGGAAAAGGTAAAACATTAAAATTTGATAGTGTCAAAGGTACGAATGTAATAACTATTGAATACAAAAGTAAAAACCCTAAGTTCGCATACGCTGTTGTTTCTTCAATCATTGACAGTTATGAAGAAGTTCATAAAGAAATTAATACTGAAAAATCAAAAGCTGATAAAAAATTGCTTGAAGAAGAGTATGCAAGTATAAAAAAATCACTTAATGAAAAGCTAAATCAAGCAAACGGCTTACCGGTACAATCTTTAGGCGGTACCGGCAATTTATCTGCAATGAGCGCATTCTCTCGTTCTGCATCAAATGCAATGGGTGTATTAAAAGGACAATACAGAGCAGGAGAACGTTCTCAGATTGCTATATCGGAAGAAAGCCAGAAACTAGCCGGTATTGCATCAAAACTTGAATGGGCAAAAATGGTTGAGCAAATGTCAGATGTTTCAAAAGTATTGGTTTTACATGGACCAATATTGCCAAGACCATTTGAAAACAGTTCTCCTAAAATGTTAATAAATATAATTTTAGGATGTGTTTTTGGATATTTGACAGCTTTATCAACATTAATTTATTTAGAGGTAACGGATAAAAAACTGACATATTCTATGTTAACCAATAATATAATTTATAATGCTACTGAAGATTTTGATTCTGTTAGAGCTGCATTGGTTGCATATATTCCCAAAAAAATTACATTAGTATCACTGACTCGTATTCCTGCAGATATACAAAAACAAATTGAAAAAATCAATAACGCAAAAATCGTTTATGCTAATTTTTCTAATGATTTTATTAATGAAATAGCAGATACTGACTATGTCATGTTAGTTTCTAAAATTCAAGAAACAAGTTCAGATTTTTATAAAAAAATGAGAAATATTGTTCAAAAACAGAAAAAAGAAGTTATTTATGACGTTCTGTTATAAAATGTTAAGTATTAAAAATTAAAAGAATTAAGAGGATAAAATGTCTGATTTAAAAAATTATGGAATTATATTAGCATCAGGAACAGGCAGCAGATATGGAGCGGATGTTCCAAAGCAATTTGTAAAAATAGCAGGAAAAACTATCTTAGAACACACTATTGATGTTTTTGAAAAAGCAGAAGGGATTGACGATATTATTATTGTTATAACTCCTGAATATAGAACGATGGCAGAAGAAATTCTTTTGAAAAATAGCTACAAAAAAGTTTCAAAACTTCTTAATGGTGGCGAAATCAGAAAAGAAAGCTCCTATATTGGTATAAGCTCTATTGCCGAGGACGAAGCGAATGTTCTTATTCACGATTGTGCAAGACCGTTTTTAACACAAAAAATTATAGATAATTGTATAGAAGCTCTTAAAACTTATGATGCTGTAGATGTAGCAATTCCATCTACTGACACTATTGTAAAAGTTGATGAAAATAATATTATACAAAGTATTCCGCACAGAGAAAAACTCAGAAGAGGTCAAACTCCTCAATGCTTTAAACTATCGTTAATAAAAAAAGCACATGAGTTATCTAAAAATGATAAAAACTTTACTGATGACTGCGGTTTGATTGTAAAATATAATCTTGCAGATGTTTTTGTTGTGGATGGTGATGTTGAAAACATAAAAGTAACATATCCGAGTGATATTTTTATGGCAGACAGACTTTTTCAAATCAGGAGTTCCATATTTCCGGAAGAACAAAACCTTGAAAAAATGGAAGATAAAGTTATTGTAATCTTTGGCGGAACGAGCGGAATTGGAGAATGTACTGCAATTCTTGCCCGCGAATACGGAGCAAAAGTTTTTGTAGCATCAAATAGTACAGGGTGCGATATTAGAGATTATTCCGCAATAGAGAATTTTCTAAAAGAAGTTTATTCTAAAACAAAAAGAATAGATTATGTTGTGAACTCAGCAGGTATTTTAAGAATGGGAAAACTTGCTGAGCGCTCAATTGAAGAAATTCAGACAGATATTGATATTAATTACACCGGTTCAATAAATGTTGCTAAGGCATCTATTCCTTATTTAAAGGAATCAAAAGGATCATTACAATTGTATGCATCAAGTTCATACACAAGAGGTCGTTCATTATATTCAACATATTCCTCGACTAAAGCCGGAATTGTTAATCTTGCTCAGGCATTAGCAGAAGAACTTGCCTGCGATGATATTAGAGTAAATGTAATTAATCCTGAAAGGTGTGCAACGCCAATGAGATTTAAAGCATTCGGAAAAGAACCGGAAGGAAGTTTGCTTCAGCCTGAACGTGTTGCCGAAGCATCTTTAAAAACTTTCTTGTCTGATTTAACAGGTCAGGTCATTGATGTAAAAAGAGGATAGCCGGTGCCAAAAGTATCAATAATTATAGCAGTTTATAATGTAGAAAAATATTTGAAAAAATGTTTGGATAGTTTGGTAAACCAGACTTTGACAGATATTGAAATAATTTGTACGGATGACGGTTCTACTGACAACAGTTTAAGTATATTAAAAGAATATCAAGCAAGTGATAATAGGATAAAAATTATTGAACAAGAAAACCAAGGACCGGGAGTTGCAAGAAATATTGCTTTAGAGATGGCAACCGGCAAATACATAATATTTGTAGATCCGGATGATTGGTTGGAACTTAATGCTTGTGAGCTTGCTTATAATCAAATTGAACAAAACCAGAATGATTTAGTTATTTTTGATTATAAAAGATATGATGAAAGTACCGGGGAATACTTTAATGATGGAGATAAATTTATCCCGTATAAAGATTGTATAGATAATCCTCACATTAATGTAGCAAATTTAAAAACAAATTTTTTTCAAAATGGCTATATATGGCATAAAATATATAACAGAAAATTCTTGAACGATAAATCTTTAAAATTTTTACCACAATATTTGTGCGAAGATGGACCAGTTGCAATATTATCATTAGCATATTCTAAAAATATTTCTATATTAAATACTTCATTATATGTATATCGAGTACGCAGTACATCTTCAAGTTTTAATGTAGATAGATGGCAAGAATTTATATATTCAAGAAAATATATTGCCGAGTATTTAATCTCTGAAAGATTTTCAAATACAATTATAAGCAATTATTTAGAATATATGTTTTTTAGTCTATCTTATTGGTATGATATTTACAAAGCAAAGAATTCTTCCATAACAGAACAATATAAAAAAGATATGTATACAATTCTGAATAATACGTATAATTACATGAATAAACGTACAAAATTCCACTTTTTTATCTACAAATACAATTTAGAGGGAGTTTATTATAAACTCATCCGCCCGATAGGGAAATACTGTGTAGTTTTGCCGTATAGAAGGATAAAAAAGTTTTTAAAGGTACATAAATGAAGAAAATTTATAATATAAATTTTTGGTTTACAAGACACAACTATGGAGCAAATCTTACGGCATTTGCTCTGCAAACTTTATTGGAGCAAATGGGATTAGATTTTCAATTAATCAATAATCCTTTAAAAGAAAGTGAACATGCCCATAGAAACTATAGTTTTTCTTTTGATTTTCAAAAAAAATATTTGAAAACTACAAAATATATAGATCAAAACATCGAGTTTTTAAATTCTGACGGAAATATTTTTATTACCGGTTCTGATCAGGTTTTTAGACCAAAATATTTGAGAGGAAAGCCTGAACAGTTTATACTTGATTTTGTTAAACCAAATACAAAGAAAATCGCTTTTTCTGCAAGTTTTGGAGTAAATAAAGAGCAATTTTTGAAAGAAAACTCTCAGGATATTATAGAACATATGAAAAATTCTTTTAAGTCGTTTGACTTTTATATCTGCAAGAGAAAAAGACGGTGTTGAAATTTGTAAGGATGTTTTAGGCGTTGATGCAGAATGGATTATTGACCCTGTTTTTGTTTTAGAAAAAGAAAAATGGGAAGAATTGATAGAGGGTATAACCCCTCACCCTAGCCATCTCCCACAAGGGGCGAGGGAATTAAGCTCGTATAAAAACAAAATTGTTTCTTATGTGCTTGATACGAGCGAGGAGTATGATAAAGCGTATAAATATTTAGAAGAAAAATACAATAAGCAAGTCATTAAAACAGCAAATTCCAATATTTCAATAGAAAATTGGTTAGTTTCAATCAGAGATTGTGATTTGTTTGTGACTGACTCATTCCATGGAATGTGTTTTGCGCTCATTTTCAATAAACCGTTTATTTGCCTTGCAAACAAAGATAGAGGAGCTTCACGTTTTGAATCAATTTGCGAAATGCTTGGAGTACAGTATCAATGTATTGAATCTATATCAGAAGTTATGGACAGAGATTGCGTATTCAAAATTGATTATAATCAGGTAAATGAAAAGATAGCTTACGAACGTCAAAGAGGACTGGATTTCTTGAAAAAAGCGCTTGATGCTCCGATAAAAGTTACACAAGAGAAAATTGATACAAGATTGAGATATTTGGAAAAACGTGTTGTTGAGCTTGAAAAGCAAAATAACCTTCCATATCAGCTTTGGCAAACATGGAAAAATATCTTTTTCTATTTACCCGAACCTGTTAAAATGACTATAAGTTTCTTTTGGAAATTTATAAAAAAATAAAAGGAGAAAATGGAGAATGCAATGGCAGAAAAATGAATACAGAGGGTTGAAAAATTCTTTGAAAAATTTATCAACAGATTATATTGATAACTAAATTCTTATTTAAATAACGCTTCTTCAACCAATGCGCAAATGATATGACCTATCATAATATGTGATTCCTGGATTGTAGGAGTACAGGTTGATGGAACATGTATTATATAATCGCATAAAGAATCCATTTTGCATTCTTTTTCGCCAACCAAACCAACGGTTATAATGCCTTTATTCCTTGCTTCATCTAGTGCCGCAAGTATATTTTCTGAATTGCCTGACGTCGATATCGCAATAAAAACGTCACCTTTATTACCAAGTGCCTGTATTTGTCTTGAAAAAGACTTTGCATACCCATAATCATTACTTGTTGCAGTTAGAGAAGAAATATAGTTAACAAGCGATATTGCATTTAATCCGGGTCTGTCAATGAAGAATTTTGCAACAAGTTCACCTGCAATATGCTGAGAATCACATGCTGAACCGCCATTTCCTGCTGTTAAAACTTTATTATTAAGCCTATACGCTTCAACTATTCTATCAGCAATTTTATTAATATTTTCTATTATATTTTTATTATTTAAAATTTTAGTTTTTGTATCTATTGAATCTCGAATATAATTCCTAACATCCATATTAACTCCTAGTTTGATTCCAATGAAGGATCTAGTGACCTCTTATCTCTTATGCAGACGATATTTTTATCTTTTTGGCGGGAGTGTCTTGAGTCGCTCGCGTTAAACGGGTCTCCGTATTTTGCTTCAAAATTTTATTTTTTGCAAAATACCTCCGCCCTCTGCTCGCTCCTCGCTCGAACCACAGACAGACCGAGAGGTCTGTTGGGTTCTCCTCCCTAACACATATTTATTTACTATATATAATCTGGAGATGGCGGGAGTCGAACCCGCGTCCGATGCGGATACAAACTGACGTCTACGAGTGTAGCAACTTATTTTCTCGACTTTCGTAAGGAAAGTTACAAAACCTAACCGAAGTCAAAGACTTTTTAACGGAAGTCTAACCTTCAATGGTAAAACTTGATACCCATACCATCATTTGAGTACTGCGTCTTGCATACGGTCATTCAATTCCTGACGGCAAGCTGGTCAGGGAGAATGGGCTGAACTGCTACTAAGCAGCGAGTCTTTGTGCTCTATAATCAGCCATAGAAACAACGTTATTGTCGTTTAATTTAATTTGCCCGTTGATAACCGAGAACAGCTCTCGGACTCGCAATCCGGATATACCAATCACAACGTCAAAACCGTGGCATCCCCTTGGTTTTTATTTTGGGTAGAGATACTTTTACCCCTCACCCTACCCTCTCCCCCAAGGGGCGAGGATATTTTTTATTTCTTTCAAAGTGCGTAATAACAGTATAAACGCATAACATCTTTTTTTCAAGTTATGCAGGAAGTTCAGGGCCTTTGTATTTTCTATATAATTCCATTACGTCATCCGGGATTTTTTTACCCTCAATCATCTTTGCATAAACTTCTGCTATAAATTCACCTATTCCTGATTGAGCGTACCCTGACACTTTTCCTGCTGTCTGTTGAATTTCTTGTTTTGTCACAAATTCGTATAAATCAGGATAATATTTCTTGAAATTTTCCGGATGTTCTTTTAATAGTTTTTCATATCTTTCATTCCTAGTTGAACCCCAGCGGTTATCAACTTCTTTTACTCCAACACGACTTATATCTTCACCTGTTTCCTGTTTATGACGAGCTTCACGCCATGCATCTCTGAGACTGAATCTCCATTTTTTAATATCCAGTTCTTTTAAATTCTTGGCAAAATCCTGCAAATGTCCCATCTCATGATGAATAGTAGAAGTCGGATATTCTATTCCAAAGCGTTCCTGCCAATACGTTTTCTTATCTTCCATCTTATTTATCAGGTCTTTTAAGTATTCAACCTGTTTTTCTGTATTCATTTTTTCAACTTCTGTAAAATTAATTTCTATATTATTATTTTTTAGAAAATCTGCTTTTTTCTCTGATAATGTTCTTAATGCTTCCAGTGGATTTCTAACAGTTCGCATAGCAGCACTATAACCTTTTTCTAGACTGTAGAAAAGTTTTTGTTTATCACTAATACTTAATTTAGAGCTATCTTTATAAAAATTCTTCATTAATTCAGCTATATCGTTGTTTGGGAAAGGTCTAACACATCCTATTCGCTGTGAGCTTGTAATTTTTTTCAGGTCTTCACTTATTGTATAAATTTTTTCGCCGCTATCATAGAATAAATATTTATTAATTTCTTCATCAAGAAATTTACCGTCAAAATAATTTTTATTAACAACAAGATTACCGAATTTCTTTGAATAAATATCTTTTATGACATAAGCAATATAGTCATCATCCTTGCTGGTTGGAGTTTCAAATCCTAACCTTGTCGGCATAAATAACTTACCTTTGTTTGCATTTGAAACTTCTACCAAACCTCTGTTTGCGGTATTTATTGCTTCCAGTGTAATATCTTTATCTACTTCCTTTATTCCTAATACTTTTTTAGCAAACTCTATTCCCTCCTGAATTGTTTTTGCTTCTTTAAAATCAATTTTTTCAGGCAGATTACTTATAATAAGTTTTTCTTTATAGAGTTTGGCAATTTTATTACTTTGATGGCGTGCCATTAATATTAATGCACCACAAAAAACAGCACCTGCGCCGGCGATACCAGCTCCAACTCCCAATATCGTTTTTAAAAGAGTTGGTTTATCTTTGTCTTTTTTTGAAGAAAGTTCAACTGAATCGTTTGGATATGGCTCAGTTTTAGGGTAAATATTTTTTGTTTCATTTTGTGACGTTTGTTCCACAGCTTGAGTTAATTTTATTTCTTCTACTGCCATAAATATTCCTTATAATCTTACTTATATTTATAAAGTAATGAAAATAAAAAAAATTGCCACTTTTTGATGGCAATTTTTTTATTTGTTACACATTTTATTTATATGAAATTTACTCTTATGCGCTTTCTTTGGATTTATTCTTAGGAAGTCTTATAAGCTCTGCATCATGTTCTGCTCCGTTTGCTTCTTCTTCCTTTTCATCCTGTGCTTCAACCATTTCTTTTGTAATAGTAAACTTATCAATATCATGTTTTGACGGAATATCATACATAACATCAAGCATGAGTTCTTCTACAATAGAACGAAGAGCACGAGCACCTGTTTTACGTTTAATAGCTTTTTTAGCTATCAAATCAACTGCTTCAGGTTCAAAGTCTAATTCTACATTATCCATTTCAAGCAATTTCTTGTATTGTTTAAGAACAGCATTCTTTGGTTCTGTAAGAATCATTTTTAATGTATCTTCATCTAAAGCATCAAGAACTGCAAACACCGGAACACGACCTATAAATTCAGGAATCAAACCGAATTTTAGTAAGTCTTCGGGCTGCAATTTTTTCAATAGTTTAGAAGCAGCCTGTTCTTTTTCTGCCTGAGTTTGAGCTACATTACCAAAACCAATTGAATTACCGTCTTTAACACGATGTTCAATAATTTTATCCAAATCAACAAACGCACCGCCTACAATGAACAGAATGTTCTTTGTATCAATCTGAATAACTTCCTGTTGAGGATGTTTTCTTCCACCTTGAGGAGGAACGTTTGAAATTGTACCCTCAATAAGTTTTAACAGTGCTTGCTGAACGCCTTCACCTGAAACATCACGAGTAATGGATGTATTCTCTGATTTTCTTGCTATCTTATCAATTTCATCAATATATATAATTCCTCTTTCAGCTTTCTTTGCATCAAAATCAGCATTTTGATACAAACGTAACAAGATGTTTTCTACGTCATCACCTACATAACCGGCTTCAGTAAGAGTTGTTGCATCAGCTACCGCAAATGGAACATCCAGCAATTTTGCCAGTGTTTGAGCCAAAAGCGTTTTACCTGAACCTGTAGGACCGACCAACAATATATTAGATTTTTGGATCTCAACATCATCCTTGCTGCTGTTTGTATTATGTTTAAGACGCTTATAGTGATTATAAACAGCAACAGAAAGAACTTTCTTAGCATCATCTTGCCCAACAATATGCTGATCAAGGTATGCCTTAATTTCATGAGGTTTAGGAATTGGTTTATCTTCACTTTCTATCTTTTTGTCTTCTGTTTCCTTTTCTTCACCATCTTTATTTTTTGATTTTTGATCGAAAAATTCTTCATCTAATATTTCGTTACACAGTTCAACGCATTCATCACAGATGTACACATCAGGTCCTGCGATAAGTTTTTTTACCTGATCTTGCGTTTTTCCGCAAAATGAACATTTTAATCTGTCGTTTGCCGGCATAGTGCCTCCTTTTATATTATCATTCCCTCGCCTTTTAGGAGAGGGAGCAGTTGTGCAAGAGAGCTTTTGCTCGATTGCTACAAATGCGGGTGAGGTTATATTAGGATATGATTAACCCCCTCCCCAGTTTCTAACTTTCAAAGCAAAGCTTTTCAAGAAGAAACTTTACCCTCCCCCAATGGAGAGGGTACTTAGTTTTATTCTTTTGTAATAACTTTATCAATCATGCCATATTCAAGAGCTTCCTGAGGAGTCATAATATAGTCACGATCTGTATCTTTTTCTATCTTTTTAATAGATTGACCTGTATTTGAAGCCATAATTTCATTTAAGTTCTTTTTAATTCTTAAAATTTCCTGAGCCTGAATCTCAATATCAGTAGCCTGTCCTTGCGCTCCGCCTAAAGGTTGGTGAATAAGAACTCTTGAATGAGGTAGAGCCATTCTCTTACCTTTTGTACCGGAACATAATAAAAACGCACCCATAGAAGCAGCCTGACCAAGGCATATTGTCTGAACATCAGCTCTGATGTGCTGCATTGTATCGTAGATTGCAAAGCCTGCTGTTACACTTCCTCCGGGAGAGTTAATATATAACATAATATCTTTTTCAGGATTTTCGCTATCTAACAATAACATTTGTGCAACGATTAAGTTAGCAACCATATCATCAATAGCTGTTCCTAAGAATATAATCCTTTCTCTTAACAGTCTTGAGAAAATATCAAATGCTCTTTCGCCTCTTGAAGATTGCTCAATTACTGTAGGTACATAACTTGCAAAGCTCATCATTATTTCCTTTCTTATATCTGAAACTAATACTTATTAGCTACATTATACATTATTCAGCTTATTTAACCAATAATTAATTTGTATGAGATTTATACTACGATTGTAATTAAAATTATACCACAAAAATATTAAAAAGTTATTGTCAGGTAGAACAGGACTTACAAATGCAAAATAAATGCGTTCAAATCTCTATATAAGTTGAACGCATTTTATTTTTTTAGTAGGTCAGGATTCACCTGACAATAAATGTAATATTATATTTATCCCTCATTAAACATGTCTTTGCCAACAGAACAAAGAGGACAAGTCCAATCTTCAGGTAAATCTTCAAATTTTGTACCTGCTGCGATACCGTTATCAGGATCGCCTACTTCAGGATCATAAACATAACCACATACAGAACATACATACTTTTGCATAATTTTTCTCCTTTTTTTAATTGTTCCCTCGCCTATTTATTATTTACCCCTGCGGGAGAGGGTTAGGGTGAGGGGATAACCCTTATACTCTTATTTATACTTCGGTACAAATAATCGCACCATACACTTTTTTGGGGTTTCACCCAACCTACTTACTCTTAACCTACTGTTTGTAAAACTTTGTCTGACTCTTTTATACTCAAAACGATTTTATCTGCTAAGCAATCAAGTTCTGATAATTGTTCTTCTTTTAAAGTGGATTTCAAGCATACTGAATCATCAATTATTTCAGTTCCCTTTATTCCCTCTAAGATTGTTTTCATAGCGTTTCCGCAAGTCGGCGCCCAAGAACCATTTTGGATAAGAACAACTTTTCTGTTTTGAAGATTATGAGCTGCAAGGTTGTGCAGGAAGTGTTCCATTGTTTCAAAAATTCCGTTATTGTATGTTGTCGTTGCAAATACAATATGAGAATATTTGAAAGCATCTGATAAAACATAAGATGAATGAGTATGAGATACATCATACATTTTTATTCCCTTTATTCCTCTATCTGCTAATTTACCCGCCAGAATATTTGCTGCATTTTCTGTTCCGCCGTATACAGAAGAATAAGCGATAAGAACAGATTTTTCTTCTGCTTCGTAGCGTGACCACTTGTCGTATTTTTCTACAAATTTAGAAATATTGTCTTTTATAATTAATCCATGTAAGGGGTAAATAACTTTAATGTCAAGTGCAGAAGCTTTCTTTAGAAGCATTTGAACCTGAGTGCCATATTTACCAACAATATTTGTATAATATCTTCTAGCTTCATCAAGGTAATCTTTTTCAAAATCAATATCTGTGTCAAAAAGATTGCCGTTAATAGGAGCAAAAGAGCCAAACGCATCTGCTGAATATAGAGCTTTGTCTGTTTTATCATAAGATACCATAACCTCAGGCCAATGCACCATTGGTGCCATAGTGAATACAAATTCGTGTTTTCCTGTATTTAAAGTGTCGCCCTCTTTTACTACAATAACGCGAGAATCGATATCAAAGTCAAAGAACTGTTTGATAAGTGCAACGGATTTTGCAGTAGTAACAATCTTAACTTCAGGATAAAGAGATATTACATCTTCTATCAATGCGCAATGATCCGGTTCCATGTGATGAACAATCAAATAATCCAAATCTCTGCCATCTAATCCGGCTTCAAGGTTTTGGAAAAATTGTCCTGAACAAGCCTTATCCACAGTATCCATCAAAACTGTTTTATCATCCAAAATAAGATATGAGTTGTATGAAACTCCGTTTGGAATCGGATACGCACTTTCAAATAGTGCAAGACGTCTGTCTGAGCATCCCAAATATATTACATCTTCGCTTAATTTTCTAATATCGTACATAATTTACCCCTTTATTGTGCAAAACTGCACCCTACAATTGTTCCTCTTTATTTTACCCTAAAAAATTTTATTTTAAACCTCTACATACCCAATGTATGGAAGATTTCTATATAATCCCTCTACATCAAGACCATACCCGACAACAAATTTATCATCAACTTCAAAACAATAATAGTCAGCATTAATATTAGCTGCACGTTTTACTTTTTTATCCAATAATGCGCAAAATTTTAAATCCTTAAATCTAAAGTTGTGATTTAAAAAATCCACTAAAAATTTTGCAGTATGCCCTGTATCAATAATATCTTCTATGATCAAAACATTTTTATCATTTAGGTCAGGTAATTTTATATCTACCGCATTAACTTTTCCGCTGTATGACGTTCCGTTTCCGTAGCTTGAAAGTCTTATAAATTCCATTTTTACAGGCATTTTTAAATGCTTTGCCAAATCTGCCATAAACATTACAGAACCTTTTAATACACATATCAGATAAACTTCTTCATCTTTATATTTTTCGTTAAGTTTTTCTGCCAATTTTTTAATCTCTGTTTGAAGTTCGTTTTCAGTAATTAACGGTTTTATATCACTTTCTTTTATCATACAGTTTGTTCCTCTACTTCTATTACATGAGTAGGTGTTACTTTAACTCCGACTTTGTCATTCAAGCCAACACCTGCAACCCACAAAACTTCTTTATCATCACACAAAAGCGGAATTTCATCTCTGCGGTGCTTTGAAACACCTTTACCATTCATATATTTTTTTAGCTTCATAGAGCCCTGCATTCCAAACGGAGTAATTATATCACCGTCTTTTCTGGTTCTCAGCGTCAGCGGAAATTCTACATTTGATAAATCTATATAGGCAAAATTTGCAGTTGATTCAGGAAATATAAAAAGTTCACCCTCATTATATTTCTTTATGGTAAAGACTTTATTTGCATATTTATAAACCCCCTCTTTATTTATAGATAAAGGAGTTAAATCACCTAAATTGGTTTGTTTTTTTTGTGGAATAGTTTCTACTATTTTATTATCCGTATATAACCACGTTGCGGTTGTAAGAGATAAGGTTGTACCATTACGTTTATCAATATTTGCTTCTATAAAATTAAAAATTTCATTAACTTTTTTATAATCATAGTCCAAGCCAAGAGTCTGCACATATTCATATACAAATCGTTTTTTTATAGGTTTAGAAAGTTTTTTATATTCTTCAACAATAATCTTTTCATCTTCAAAAACTTTTTTTCTAAGGGTTGCAATATATTCTTCTATAATCTCATTATCGCTGGAGGCGTTTTCTGCCAAAATATTCAATGCATCCTTAACTTCAGGATTAATTTTTTCAAGAGATGGAATTACATTAAGCCTTAAATAATTTCTCTGATATACAGTATTACTGTTCGAAGAATCATTATTAGGTGCAAGGTTGTTTTCTTTGCAATATTTAAGAATCTCGCTTCTGTATGTTTTAAGAAGCGGTCTGTAAAAATATTTTCTTTTTTCAGAAATTCCTCTTAGTCCTATAATTCCGGTTCCCTTAATAACTCTATACAAAACAGTTTCGGCATTATCATCTTTGTTATGAGCAGTAAAAACTGCATCTGCGTCATATTCTTCATACGCTTCTTCAAAAAATTCGTATCTTGCAATCCTTGCATCATTCTCTGTCTTTTTAAGAGTCGATGGAGCTGTTTTTGTATAAAATTCAACATCCCTTGAAGCTGCAAAAATTCTGCAAACCTCTTGTTCTTTAAGAGATTCTTTACCACGCCAATTATGGTTAAAATGAGCCGCAACAACTTTTAAATCTTCAAATTCAGGCAAATCTTTTATTTTTGACAAAACATCCAAAAGACACATGGAATCATATCCGCCTGAAAAACCAACAATAATGGTCTTATCTTGTAAATTATACTCTTTTAGAAAATCTACTACTCTGTTTATCATCACCGTTTCTCTGTCATGATAATTATACCATAATCTATATGGTAAATATTTAATCCTCGGTATTATCTTTATTTTTGACTTGTGACTAACTACAAACCTTTTTTTATACCATGCTTTATCTCAACCGCATCTGCGCCAAGTTGGTCTAACGCTTTCATAGCAAGTGATGTTGGTTCATCTAAAATAGCAAGCAATAAATCAGTAGCTTCAATCTTTTGTTTATTTGATTTTTTTGCTGACAGCCATGCCCGCTCTAACACTTTTTTGGCTCTCGGAGTGAAAATAATTTCTTTTTCAAAGTATTCATTACCATATCCTACGAGGTTTTCAACAACAACTCTTGCATCTTTCATCGTTATTTCTAAATCATTTAAGACCTCAAAAGCATCACTTGTTCCCTCTGCAATTATACCTAATAAAAACATCTCTGTTCCAACAACATTTCTGCCGATTCTTCTTGCTTCTTCTTTTGCAAGTTTCATAATCATAAGCGTTTCAGGCATTTGTTTTTCTATAGGTTTTAAAATATCTTCCGAAAGTTTTTCTGCATTCACTCCCAAAGCCTTAAATACATCATAAGCAAGACCTCTTTTATTTTTTAAAACACTGAGAATAATATGTTCAGGTGTTATAACTGAAGAACCTAATTCTTTAGCTGTTTGCAGAGCAGTATTCATCATCGCAAACGCATTCGGTGTAAATATTATTTTCTTCCCTTCATATTCTGACTGACGAGATTGCTGTTCAGCAAGTTTCTTATCAAAAGTTTCCGAATTAACACCATATTTACCGATTGTATTTACCAAATCAGAATCCTGACTTTCAAGAATAGATGCAATAATCTGTTCTGTGCCTAAAATCTCATAACCCTTTGCGGAAAGTTTTGAAACTGCTCTGTCAAAAATTCCTGACAAAGCTTCATCTTCGTATATTGACTCAAAACTGTTTTTCTCAACAGTATCTTCTGTTTCAGGATGTTCAAGTCGTTTAATTTTCTTTTCAACAAGTTTTGACAAAATATCCCTTGCTGCATATATATCAAAATTGAAATGCTCAAGAATTGTCTGTATATTGGAATTTTTATCATTAATTACAGATAAAAACAAATGTTCAAAAAGGATATTATTATTACCGGATTTACTTGCTAAATCTACGGTATGCTTCAAAATTTCTTTGTATGCGTAACTAAATGTCAGATTCTCATACCTTTTTGAGCTTATATTTACATATTTTGCAATCTCCGGTTGAACTTTTTCTGAAGACATACCATACATTCTGAAAATCTTTAAAGAAACCCCTTTTGCTTCATTAACCAAAGCCAGCAAAAAATGCTCAGGAGCAACTTCCTTACATCCCATTACCTGTGCAAGCCTCTGACTTTCGGAAACTACATTAACAGCTCTTTCAGTAAAACGTTCAAACAAAACTATTCGTCCTCATCTTCTAAATATTCATCTTCTAAGTTTTGAACGTATTCACAAACTCTGTTCCATTCATTTTCGTCTTCTATCATTTGAAAATGACCGTTTTCTTCATCATCATCAATGTATTCCATTACAATGACTTCAGTGTCATCGTCATCTTCACCAAGCGGTATTAATAAAGCATAAGTTTTATTCTCAAAGTCAATTACGTCATATATTTCACACTTTATAATACTTCCGTCTTCCCATAAAACTTCTACAAATTGTTGTTCTTGTTGTTCTTCACTCATAATTTACCGTCCTAAATATTGTTCAAGTATCACACAGGCACTTTCCATATCCACAAGTCCCTTATTTTTTCTAAAATCGACCTTTCTGGAACGCAGTCTTTCTTCCGCTTCCTCTGAAGTTAATCTTTCATCTTCTAATATTATATCAAAACCAATAATTTTTTGTGAAAAATCTATACAATCCTGTCCCTGAAAGCCTACAGAACCATCCATGTTTTTTGGAAGTCCGACAACAATCTTCTCTACATGATTTTCTTTTGCAATATTTGTAATCTCTTCAAGAGCTTTTTCCTCAGGTTGTCTTTGAACGCAGGAATGAGGTGTTGCAATAACGTGCAAAAAGTCACTCAGTGCAACTCCAATACGTTTTGTTCCCACATCCAGAGCCATTATCTTATGCATTTTTTACCCACTTGGCTTCTATGCTTGAAATAATTAAATCCAATTGAAGCAATTTAAAATTGTCATTAGTTTGCTGATTTTTATTCTGAAAAACGCTTGAAGTATTTCGCTGATTTTTCAAAACATATCGGCAGCCTACATAATATTCATATATACTCTTTCTAATTATATTTGTTAAAAACTGATAATTTGTTCCTAAAGAATAAAATATCTGAGCCAATTTTTTATCACCCTTTATCAATCTTAAATAGGCAGCAATATTAAATGTTACCAGCTTGTATGCAAGCTCAGGAGCTGTATAAATCTCGTCATAATGATCTGCAACAAATTTATCCAAATCTATACTAAAGTTGTTTTCTTTATACTCGTTTGATAATTTATCAATGAAAGTTGAGAAAGTCTCTGATGTAATTTCGTCAAAAAACCAGTTTTGAACATAATCACTCAGACACAGATTATCAACGTCCTCTGCGTTCAATTCTATCTTTTCAAGATTAAGTTCAGGCTTTTTATCCTCAACATCCAACAAAATACTCTGCCAGCAAATGTATTCATAAGGAATAGGTTCTCCATTTACATGAGAATTTTCTTCAGCTTGATTTAAAACATACTTTATAAAACTTGGTTCTACTTCATATCTTTCCTGATAATTATAAAATTTATCAACAATTCTGTAAAAGTCCTGTTCTGTCATTGAATGAAAACCGAAAGCATCGAGTATTCCATATCTTGGATTTACAACTATTGCCAAAAATTGTAATGATTTATTTTCTCTTTTTCTTGAAAAGATTATCGCCATGTTACCATGTCCATCAGGGAATGAAACATAAGTTTTATACGGTTTTGATTCTTTTAATATATTTTTATAAAACTCCTCTGTCTTATCAACTCTTATGCCTGACATTTTTAATTCTGAAAGAGCTTTATTAATTCTTGAAGCTAAACTTTCTGATGCGTATGTTTTCGCATTTTCCAGTGCATGGTACGCAAGCTGAGACTTTGAACGCCCAAGAATTTCAAGAGCAGTAAATCCTACTTCTGTATTCATATAATACAGAAATACTGGAATTAATATATTTGCAAGGCTGTCATAAGCATAATCTTCTTCCAAGGATTTTATGAGCGTAATTTTGTCACTATCAGAAAGTGCCTGTAAAAAATCCATAAAATCAATTTGAGCTTCCGGATTCATTATTGCTGTTTCTAAGAGTTGTTTTGTTTCTTCGTTTATAAGTTCATCAAACTGTTCAAAATACCCGCTTATTACATCATAGTCAACTTTATTTCCCAAATCTTTAAGCATGTTGAATGCTATCATTTTTAAGTGATCATTGTATTCAGGGGACTTAATAATATTCCACAACTCATCACTTAAAGTATCTTTATCAATAAGTTCTGACAACAGCCAGCATATTAGCATGGCTTTTTGTTCGGGAGCAGTAATAAGTTCTCTTATTAGTATATCTAAGATTGCTTTTTTATCTTCGATGTTCTTTAAATCTGTAAGCAGAGCAGAATCCGGTTTTGTCGTTGTAGATAACGCAGTCAATGTAGCAAGAATTTCTGCCTTTATTTGAAGTTTATTCATAAAGTTCCCCCGAATTTATTTAAACGGATTTTATATAACTGATTTTACCTTAAAAAGCCACATATAGCAAGTAGTTCTGCGTGATATTAAGAAGAGTTTAAGATGATATTAAGATTATGCAAAGAAATCCGATTTTTGTAAAAATTTAGTCTATAATAAAATTGCAAATGAGAAGATAGTAAAAAGGAGAAAGAAATGTCAACAGTTACTGAAATTCTTAATAAGTTAGAAACAGCAGATAATATAACTAAAAATCAATTGGAAAACATTTTGGTAGATAAAGGTTCTGATGTAGTTCCTGAGCTTGTTAATCAACTTCAGACAGTTAAAGGTGTTAAAAGAGGCGTTGCTGCAATGAGCCTTATCAGAATTGGTGAAGCATCTGTTGAATATCTTAAAAAAGCTGCAAGCTGCAACAAAGACTTTGAGTGGGTTGCAAAATACCTTATCTCTGAAATTCAAGGTGTAGCTGCATAAGCTTAAATATATTTGATGAACTAAAAAACCTCCTGTATACAGGAGGTTTTTTTTATGTCTTAATAAAGTTATGACAGAAAAAGTTAAAGTAACATTATATACAGACGGAGCTTGCAGCGGGAATCCCGGTCCCGGAGGATACGGAGCAATTCTGGTATATATAGATTCAAACGGTGTAAAGCATGAAAAAGAATTTTCAGCAGGATATAAACATGTTACCAACAATCAAATGGAACTGCTGGCAGTAATTGTCGGATTTGAGGCATTAAAAAAGCCTGCTGATGTAACAGTGGTTTCTGACAGCAAATATGTCTGTGATGCGTTTAATCAAAAATGGATTGACGGCTGGGTTAAAAAGAATTGGAAAAATGTTAAAAACGTTGAACTTTGGCAGAGGCTTTTAACTGCAATTAAGCCTCACGACTACAAGTTTGAATGGGTAAAAGGTCATGCCGGACACCCATATAATGAACGTTGTGACAGGCTTGGGGTTAATGCGTATAGACAAGAAAACCTGATTGAAAAAATCTGATTTTTGCTTGTCATTATGTTATAATACGTTTATTAAGGAGGGAAGTGTATGAAAAAAATATTAGCAGTAGCTTTGATGACAACTTTTATATTTGGAACATTGTCCGTTTCTGCATCTGATGATTTAACGCCAAAAGAACAAATTATTAAACAAATTCTTCAAAAAAAATATAACTATGATGCTACAGGCTTATTAAAAGCACTTAAAAATAACGACAAAGATGCAATAAGTTTATTTATAGCATCAGGATACGACCCTAATACAACGATTTTAAAATTGCCTGCTATATATTGGGCAATAAAACTTAAAAAAGCTGACATAGTTGATAAACTGCTTACAGCAGGAGTTAATCCAAATCAAGAAGTTAACGGAAAGTCACTAATGGCGATTGCAATATCAAATCAGGACGTTGAAACAGTTAAAGTTTTATTAAAGCATGGTGCAAGAGTTGACGATATGTCGGCAGGAAAGAGTTTGTTAGCTCTGGCGTTATCTAAAAAAAGTGATGAAATATCAAGCCTTTTAATCAAAGCAGGTGCTGATGTTGATGAAACATCTCTGCAAAAAGCATTAAAGCTGAACAACAGCACACTCAAGGATTTGATTTTAACAAACTACAAAAAACAATAGGGGTAATGTATATGACAGATTGTATATTTTGTAAAAGGGGTAAATAATATGGATAGTTGCATTTTTTGTAAGATTATAGCCGGTGAGTTTGGCACAGAATTCGTTTATGAAAATGAATACGCAGTTGTATTCAAAGATATTAATCCAAAAGCGGATATACATTTGCTTGTTGTTCCGAAAATTCACGTTGAATCACTAAACGAACTTGATGACGAAGCTTTATTAGGTAAATTAATGATGACAGTTAAAGAAACTACCAAAAAACTTGGTATTAAATCATACAGAACTGTTATTAACACAGGTAAAGAAGCAGGACAGGAAGTTTTCCACCTGCATATACATATATTAAGTGGAAAGTTGAAAATGGAAAGTTGAAAACAATACACAACTTTAGTAGGTCGGGTTTACAACCCCGACAACAAAATTTATCACAGTTGTAGGTTGGGCATACTTGCCCAACAACAAAGAAAGGATGAAAAATGACACAAACAGTAGTTTTACAAGGTATAGATAAAGAACAAAATATTTATAAAGAAATTACCCCGGGAGGATATGGAATTGCTATAAAAACAAAAGACATTTTGTTTTCTGAGCAATCAAAATTCCAAAAAGTAGAAATCTTTGATACGGATTCAAAGTTAGGCAGAGTTCTGACATTAGATGATTTAATGATGACAACAGAGGGTGATGAATTTCATTACCACGAAATGATTGCACATATTCCTATGATGCAGCACCCAAATCCTAAAACAGTCCTTGTTATAGGTGGCGGTGACGGAGGTACAGTAAGAGAAGTTCTTAAACACGATACCGTAGAAAAAGTTGTTCTGTGCGAAATTGACGGCATGGTTATTGATGCTTGTAAAAAATACCTTCCGACTATTTCTTGTGAGCTTGATAATCCAAAATGCGAAATCTTGGTTGAGGATGCCATTGAATATATTAAAGATAAAGAAAATATGTTTGATATAGTTTTGATTGACTCAACAGACCCAATGGGACCGGGAGAAGGTTTATTTACGGATGAATTTTATACAAACGTAAAACGCTCTATGAAAAAAGGCGGAATTATGGTTGCTCAATCAGAATCACCATTTACAAACAAAGAAGAAATCAAAAAAATGTACACTCAGCTAAAACGTGTATTTCCGATTGTTTCAACATATACGTCTAATATTCCTACATACCCGGGAGGATATTGGGCATGGGCATTCTGTTCGGAAGAAGTTAAACCGCTTTCTTACTATGACGATAGACGCGGTGAAGCGATTACAAAAACTTGCAAAATCTATAATAAAGAATACCACAATGCAAGATTTGCTCTTCCAAATTATTTGAAAGAATTACTATAGGGGTAAATAAAAATACTAAATTAATGATTGTCAGGCAATTATGCCTAACAATCATTTTGTTATTATGAGGATTTTGCCGAAGAATCTCCAAATATTATAGAGATATTTCGCTATCGCTCAATATGACATTAAACATATTTACTTGCACTATCATCTATATATTTACCCCAAAAAGAAAAGTTGCTAACGAATGATTAGCAACATTAAATAAACACGAGGATATTAAGAGAGAGTATAAAAAGTCTTTCTTGCACTGTTTGTTGTCTTATTTGACAATGCCAGTTATTATATTTGTAAAACCATCTTGTTTGAATTACATCTTTAATCTTTTCCCAAGTCTTACATATATATAAAGTTTTTTTATTTTCAGAAATTGCCTTTTTGGAATGAATATTTCTAAAGATTGTTACACATCTTAAAACTGTATACAATCAGCATGCAAAAGATATATATAAATTATTTCTATTATAAACTTCTTAACAGAGCAAGTTTTTGCCAGAAGCTAAGTTTTTCCATGCCTAACGCATTTGCAGTATTTTTCTTACCATCAAGTTCACTAGCCATGATACCTTTTTCCTTTAATGCATCTTTGAGATATTTTACGTCAAACATCATAGTATCATCTTTTGCTTTTTCCATCGCGGTTGTATAACGAGCCTGAGCATCTTGCACTATGTTTGTTAAATCTCTGTATGCACCTTTTCTGTCATACAAGTCTTTTAAGAATGCTCTGATTTCACTTTCTTTATCTTTGAAGAAGTCAAACTTGCCATTAGTCAATCCCTCACAATCTTTTAAGTGGAACTTTAGTGCTTCAAAAGTTTGGTCAACATTTGGAGTTTCAAATGTTACGTTACGTTTCAATCTGCTTACTACAGCGTTATCAATCTCTTCTATAGGAACGTTACTTGTTGCAAACACTCTTATGTTTTTGAGCGGTAAAATCATGTCTAAACCTGTAATAAATGACTGTCTGTTCTTGCCTAAGTATTCATTATTACTTCCGATTTTATCAAGTTTTCTTGCCAAACCGTCAACTTCATCAAAAAGAATTGTAATTGTTTTATCAGGTTCTTTTTGAGCTTTTTCTTTAATTGCCTTAAACATGTTAAGCATGTTTGTTGCAGTACCATCTACATATGAGTTTGCAAAGTCACCCAACTTAATCGTTGCAAGTTCTCCATCGGTAGCTTTTGCATACATTCTTACAGTTTCGGTTTTACCTGTTCCGGGATCACCTAAAAGTAATGTTGCATTTGGAAATCCTTTGTCTTTAAGTCCTGCTCGTTTCATGTATTTAGGGTCAAATTTTGCAGAATCTAACAAATCCACAAAAAATCTCTGAACTTCTTTAGACAAAGTTTTTGTTGTTTTTATATCTGCAATACCTGTGTTTTCAGCAAGTTTTTCAAATTCTAAAGCTGTAGCCTTGAATGCACCAGGCGCCTCGCCTCTTGCACCTTTAAATATTGCAAACAACGAGATTGCAAGCTGCCCCAATAATCCTGCTGCAATACCAACGCTGCTGTATGCAAGCATTTTATTCATTCGCTCCTGACTTTTTTGCTTCTTCTGTATCTTTTTATCAAGAGCTAATGCTTGCAAATCCAGAGTATCATCTCCATAAGGAATTGGTGCCTGCTGTCTGTTATTGTTAAAGATTGATTGCGTTGGTTTGTTATCTGCACGAAATCCAACATTATTAATTGTACTTACCATTTTCACCCTTTTCTATTTTACTGATGCTAAAAACGCATTCATTTCTTCATCTGTAACATTTAAGTTATGTTTGTTCTTTTTAATTGTTTCAATAACATCTTCTAATGTAACTTTTGCATCCGCAGTTACTTCTTTTTGTGTTGCAGTAGGCTGCAAAATACCTTTGACAAGTTTTCTGAATGATGTTTCATGTTCAGGCTGAGCAAGAAATTCGGCTATCTTATCAAGTTTCTTGTTATCAAAATCTTTTAATACATCATCAACTCTTTTTCTTGCTGGGTTTTTATAATAATTTGTTATTGCAAGTTTAATTTGATCTTTTGTAGGTAAGTCTACAAGAACTTTTTCTGCAAATCTGTCTAACATAGCACTATCCAATTCTTTACCCATAGCCCTTGCTTCTTCCGGATTAATCTTCAAGTTTGTTGCACCCATTACTATTATATTTTCTTTGTTTGTTAATTCATTAAAACCTTTTTTGAACGCATTAAGAATATCATTCGAGAGTTTTGCACCGCTTCCGTGATCCTGCATCATAACAGAATCTATTTCATCAATGAACACAAATACTTTTTCATCTTTATGTTTATCTGCATATTTAATTGCAGCTTTCATTGTTCCCAAAACATTCTGCTCTGATTCACCATGCCATTTTGAATTCATCTTAGAAATATCCATCTCTAAGAATTTAGCTTTTGGAAATTCTTTTGTTATTGCATACGCAAATGTATTTTTACCTGTTCCCGGAGGCCCGTAGAATAGAATTGAAGAACCCTCAGGACCACCCATCTCAATAATTTCTTTATGATGATTTACAAAATTTCTTATTCTTTCTGCTGCAGCCTTTTGAGTGTCGGGTAATGCCATCTCATCAAGTTTCATTTCTTTGCTTAAATCTTTAAATGCAACTTTATATTTTTTAAACCATCCCATTTGATGTCCCATTATACCAACCATAGTGGCAAATAGTGCAAATGTTCCGATTTGTATTCCTAACTGTAAGTTCTTTTCTTTTTCAGCTTTTTTCTTTTGCTTTTCATAATCCTTAATGAAACTGTCCATTCTTTCATCTTTTGTAACCGTTCGTGCAGCCTTAAAGTTGACAACATTATTCGTTTTAGAATTTGTTGTTATTGGAGTTGCAGCCGATATTGCATTTACATTTAATTCGCTCATACACAATATTCCTTTACACACATTTATGCCTTCTAATATATAAAAAACAAATTCTGCAACATAATTGCTTTTTTTATCGTTTTTGTAAAGATATGTAACAATATTTAATTATATATGGCTTTTTTACTAAAGTTTTAGAAAAATATGCCGATAACAATAATATAAAAGGGACAACAAAAGGAAATAGGAAAAGAAATATGTGTCTTGCAGCATCACAATCCAGATATTTATTTTTAACGGGACGTAAAAGTGACGTTGAATATAATATTTCTATCAACTCCATGGAGAAGATGGCTTTAACACGCCAACAATCCGACTTGTCTAAAGAATACTATGCAAAATTAAAAGCTAAGACTATTTCATATTATAACAATGGTCAATACAATATGATGGACTATGGTTATTTAATGGGTAATGGTCTTGATACAATCAGTAAACTTCTCAAAGGCGATTCTTCCGGAATGAAAAAGGATAACTCTATGGTTTTGACTGATAGTAACGGTCTTGTTGTTATGAGTGACCGCTATGCAGGAATATTGCAAAGTGTTCTGGGAAGCGGCTGCATAGACGGAAACGGTAGAGGCGGTACTTTCTCTATTGATAAAATACCTGAAATACTTCACCAGTTATGGGGAAGTTACTCAGCAGAAGATTTTAAAGATGTCATTAATAATAAAACAGTATCTTCTACTTGGGAAGGCGGAGCAAGAACTGAAAAAACCAAATCAGGAGAAGTTGTTTCAACCGGTGGAACACAAGATAACACAGATACTATTTCAAGTAAATTAGAAACTATTGTAAATTACTTCTATCCAATCTTTCAGGCTGCTGCTATGAATGGTTGGACAACTGAGTACAACAAAGAAATGGAACATAATAGCAGTTACGTTAGTGATGCTCTTGTAACAGGAATATTCCAACTGGAACAAATTGATACAGCCGGTGCTTATAAACCTGACTCTTCTCTTAGTTACTTTGTAACAAGTGGTCTTGTTCTTGAAAGAACTGACTCAAATGTCAGAGAAGAAGTTACAGCTTGGTATAATTCAGAAAAAGAAGCTATAAGCGAAAAAGAAGGCTGGTTAGATTTGGAAATCAGTGACTTGTCAACAGAACTTGAAGCTATTAATACAGAAATGGAATCAATCAAATCAATAATTCAAGATTCAATGAATGTATTTGATTGGTGTACAGGATAGTAAGATTATGATGATGTAAGATGGATAATAGAGAATTTTAAAAGCCTGCTATACATAGCAGGCTTCTTTTTATAATATTTACTTATATTTACGCTAACTCTGTTTTTGAACAGTACTCTTTATATGGAGTTCTCTCATTTGCTGAAGAGAAGCTTCCCCCGGAGCATCAGACATCAAGCATTTTGCACTTGCATTTTTCGGGAATGCGATAACGTCACGAATGGATTCTGTTCTGCATAATAGTGCAACAAGTCTATCCAAACCGATTGCCAAACCTGCGTGCGGCGGAGTACCATATTGAAGAGCATTAACCATAAACCCGAATTTTTCTGTTGCTTCTTCTTCTGTTAAGCCTAATGCTTTAAAGATTTTCTTTTGAACTTCTGAAGAGTGAATTCTCACTGAACCTCCACCTAATTCAGTACCGTTATAAACGATATCATAAGCGATTGATTTAACATTGCCTAAATCGCCACTATCTAGCTTGTCTAAATCGTTTAAGTTTGGAGACGTAAATGGGTGGTGCATTGCCATATATCTGCCTTCTTCCTCAGAGTATTCAAACATTGGGAAATCAACAACCCAAAGAAGATTATGCTTGCTTTCATCAATTAAATTCAATGATTTACCAAAATGAAGTCTTAATCTGCCCATAACGTCATAAACCAGTTTTGGTTTATCTGCTACAAAGAAGATTATATCACCTGCTTTAGCACCTGCTCTTTCCTGAATAGCTTTAGCTTGTTCTTCAGTAACGAACTTGAGTACAGGTGATTTAGCTGTTCCGTCTTCCTGATAAATAATGTTTGCTAATGCTTTAGCACCAAATGATACTGCAAGTTTTGTAATATCGTCAATATCTTTTCTTGAGTATTTAGCACCGCCTTCAATCTTGATACCACGAACGATACCACCGTTAAGAAGGGTGTTTTTAACAATATCAAAATTAGATTCTAAGATTATATCGCCAATATCAAACAATTCAAGACCAAATCTTGTATCCGGTTTATCTGAACCATATCTGTCCATTGCTTCTTGCCAAGGCATTTGAATGAATGGAGGCTTAATATCTACTCCTGCTGCTTTAAACGCATCAACTAACAGACCTTCAACAACTTCAATAACATCTTGTTGTTGAACAAACGATAATTCCATATCAATCTGAGTAAATTCAGGCTGTCTGTCAGCTCTCAGGTCTTCATCTCTGAAACATTTAGCTATTTGATAATATCTTTCAATTCCGCCAACCATCAATAATTGTTTAAAGATTTGTGGTGATTGCGGAAGTGCGAAAAACTTACCCGGCTGAACACGTGAAGGAACAAGATAATCTCTTGCACCTTCCGGTGTTGTCTTAATTAAAATAGGTGTTTCAACTTCTAAGAATTCTTTGTTGTTTAAGTAGTTTCTAACCGCTTGAACGATATTATGTCTAACTTTCAAATTGTTAAGCATTTTTTCGTTTCTGATATCAAGATAACGATATTTTAAACGAACATCTTCTGAAACATTTTCATCGCCTAAGACAAATGGAAGCACTTTAGACTCTGAAAGTATCTTAACTTCAGCTGGATACATTTCTACTTGCCCTGTAGGATATTTTTCATTATAAGTTTCTTCTGGTCTTTTTGATACTTTACCTGTAACCTGAATTACATACTCGCTTCTTACTTTTGAAAATACTTCATGAACCTGAGGATTAACCTGAGGGTTCGCTACAAGCTGGAAAAATCCGCTTCTGTCACGAAGTTCAATAAACAAAATTCCGCCTAAATCACGAACGGTTGAAACCCATCCGCAAAGTGTTAATTCCTGATCTAAATTGCTTAAGTTTAATTCCCCGCAATTAGTCGATTTCATACTTGTTTTCAATTTATTATCTCCCTATTAATATCTTTAATATTATATTTTATATGTAACCCAAACAGGGGTAAATGTAAAGTTTTAAGTAAAGATTTATAAGAAAGTGAAAAAATTAAATTCTGCATCTCGCATACATTTATTTAATTTATACAGTTGATTGATTTTAATTTAATAGTCATTAAAATTAATAGTATGAAAAAGTTTTTATTAATTCTATTACTTTCATTACTTGTTCCTGCAATTACATTTGCAGATGATAGAGGTTATGTGGGAACTCCACCGGGGTTTTATGATGATATTGACCCAAATGCTCCTGATGATGACGAAATAACACCAAATTACCGAAAAGAATCTGACATTAGAGAAGATGAAGATGTACCATATCATACTTTTTCTGATGAGAATAACACAAACTTAGGTAGTTCCGAGTCTGTAAAACCAACAAAGAATTATTCTGAAATATACAACAACTTAGAGCCTGCCAATTTTTCTTATCTGCATAATATTGACCCTGATCAATATTATGATACAAAAGATGCAGCATGGTCAGTATATCCGCTTTTGAGGTTAAATTCTGCAATATATTTTAAAAACCAAACAATTGAACCCGGATACTACTTATTAACACCAAGAGAACACAAAGGGAAATGGTATATTCTCTTTAAGCAAAATGGTGTAGTTATGCATATAATACCTGTGTATGACAGAGATTATACACCTGAAAAATTCTATGATCAGCATATACCGAAACCAAAACTTACCAAATCACAAAAAATTCACATGGGCATTTTAAAAACAGTAGGAAAAGTCAAAAGCTCAAAGAGAAAAGAACCTGTTAAGAGCTACCTTGAAGTTAACGATCTTGAAAATTATTTTGTATCGCTGATTATATACTACGGCGGTCACAAATATTCAACAATCTTCCGTACTATAAGACTCTAGCTTTAAGGTATTATGAGAGTTTTTTCATTTAATTGCGCAAATTTTCCGATTGGCAAAGTAATTTTTTCATCAGCATGCGTTATTTTATATCCGCCAACCATCGGAATTCCAAGCCGCAAGCCTAATTCTTTAAAATAATCTTCAAGCCATTCTTCATTATCAACACCAAGGAAATCACCCAGTATTATTCCCTTACAATTTTTAGTGAATTTTTTAAGATTTAACAACTGTTGAAACATTTTATCTATTTTGTAGACGGGTTCATTCAAATCTTCAGCAAAAAAGATAAAGTTTTCATCCGGAATAAAATTTTGTCCGCACAAAGATGCAACAGTAGCAAGATTCCCTCCAATTAAAATACCCTGTGCAAAACCGTTATTGTATACTTTATCGCCTTTAAAAGATAATGATTCATCTGATATGGCACTGAAAAAATTTGATTTTGTTGCTTCATTAACTTTATCCGAACCAAAGTCAGAACAAGCCATCGGTGAATGATAAGTAACAATTCCTGAATTTCTGTTTATCATTAATAACAACGATGTTACATCTGAAAAACCGCAAAATGGCTTTGGATTCTTTTTGATGAGTCTGTAATTTATCTTATTTATAAGCCTGATGCCACCATATCCGCCCCTTGCGCATAATATAAGTTTTATATCAGAATCCTCAAAAAAATCGTGTAATTCGTCTACTTTTTTTTCATCAGTTCCTGCAAGATAACGATTTTGCTCATAAATATTTTCGGAAAGCCTTACTCTATACCCTAAACCCTCAAAATAGGTCTTTGCTTTTTCAACTTTCTCTTTCTCGCAATCGCCTGATAAAGCTATTATTCCAATAGTGTCGTCTTGTTTAAGAATCATAATACTATTATAAAATTATTGTTAACTTTTGTAAACAGTGATTTACAAAAATAGCAATTTTTTTCTTGTCAAATACTTTATATATATGTACATAGAAATAAATAGGTATATTTATAATGGCAGGCGTAAACTTTAATCCAATTAATCAAAATGAACAATTCCAGATCGGCAGACTTGGTACATTACCCAGTTTTCAACCGAAAGTTGCTCCTGTTTCTACAGGTAATGAATATGGTATAAGCATTCCACAAAATCATTCTTATACAACTGATACTGACGGTACAAGAGTTGCAATGGGTCAGGATGGAGTTGGTTTAGCTCACAGAAATCCTGAAGAATACAATTTTCATGTAATTGCATAATAAAAATTTAAAATACAAAAAAGACCTTTTTAATAAAAAAGGTCTTTTTTTTGCTTTATTTTTTGACCCTCCCTTTTTAGGGATGGTATGGGTGTGTGTTTGTTTGTTTATTAACCAATAGTTTTTAATATTTCCATAATAGAAAGATAGTGAGCCACAGCTCCTGCTATAACAAACAAATGCCAAATACTGTGCATATATTTTTTCTTCCAAAGATAAAATATACATCCTACGGAATAAAATAAACCACCAAGCAACAATAGCCAAACTGACAGGTGACTTGCATTATTCCATATTGCATAGAATAAAAATAATGACAGCCAGCCCATTACAAGATATAAACCGGTTGAAAGATATTTAAATTTAAGAGTTAAGCAAGAATAAATAATTCCTGTTATTGCCAAATACCATGTCATAGCAAGAAGTGCAACCGACAAAGGAAATGGAACTACCAGCAAAAGTATCGGGGTATATGTTCCTGCAATCAGCATAAAAATTGCACTATGGTCAATCTTCTGAAAAACTTTTTTTGCAGTTTCATTAACCATTGCATGATAAAGCGCTGATGACTGAAACAAAATAAATAATGTAGCTCCAAATATAGCCGTTGACGATGCTTCCACCGCATTATGAGAAGCGACTGCAAGCATAACTATGGCATATATAGAAAACAACGCTCCTATCGAATGTGTAAATGCATTCAAAAATTCTTCTATAGGTGTGTACTTAGGTTCTGCTTTCATTCTTTTATCCTCGGTTTTATTTTATCATTATAATAAGTATAGTGTTGTCATGCAAACAATTTGTTATCTCAACATCAGTAATTGTTTATATTACTTTACAATAGTTATTAAAGAGGTACAAGTTTATTGACACAGAACTTTGTTCATTTTAATATTATGTTACCCTAGTCGAAATTTTCTTGCCGGATTTGACGGCTCAGGGGGGTAAATGTTAGGGTTGGAAATGAAACTTCAAACCTATATTTATCTAAAATGGGGGTAAATATATCCCGCTTTTATTAAAACTACTAGCCTAGCGTTTTATTATAGCAGTGAATATTTCTCTCAAATATGGTACTACAAGAAAAGCATAAAGGAGAAAAAGTTATGCCTACAATGAATCAGCTGGTTCGCCAAGAACGTAAAAAGCTGCATGACAAAACCAAATCGCCGGCTCTTATGGATTGTCCACAAAGACGCGGCGTATGCACAAGGGTTTACACAACAACCCCTAAAAAACCTAACTCAGCTTTGAGAAAGGTTGCCAGAGTCAGATTAACTAACGGATTTGAAGTTACTTCATATATTCCGGGTATCGGTCACAACCTTCAAGAACACAGTGTTGTTCTAATCAGAGGCGGAAGGGTTAAAGACCTTCCGGGTGTAAGATATCACATCGTTCGTGGTACTTTAGATACAGCAGGTGTTGCTAACAGAACACAAAGCCGTTCTAAATATGGTGCTAAGAGAGCTAAGGGAGGTAAGAAATAATGTCTAGAAGATCTAAACCTGAAAGAAGAATTCCTACAGCTGACCCTATTTATAACAGCGTAGATGTATCTAAATTTGTTAATCGTGTTATGAGACGCGGTAAAAAGTCATTAGCAGAGAAAATTTTCTATGCTACAATCGCTAAGATTGAAGAAAGAACTAATGAAAAAGGCTTGGAAATTTTCCAAAAAGCTATTACAAATGCAACTCCGTTATTGGAAGTTAAAGCACGCCGTATTGGTGGTTCAACTTACCAGGTTCCTATTGATGTTAAACCTGACAGAGGATTTGCACTTGCATCTTCTTGGATTATTGCAGCTGCTAAGAACAGAAGCGGTAAATCTTTCGTAGAAAAATTAACTAACGAAATGATTGATGCTTCGAACGGAAGCGGTCAGGCTTGCAAAAAACGTGAAGATACCCACAAAATGGCTGAAGCTAACAAAGCATTTGCTCACTACAGATACTAAGGGGTAGGGGTAAATCATATAATATACAAAAATACGCTCGAGTAATCGAGCGTATTTTTGTATAACAACTAATTATGTTAAAAATTTTGAACCATTTTCCCATTTTATCGTTTTAATAATATAATTAATATTAGGTAAGTATAAATATAAGAGGAAAGGACATATATGGAATTAGGATTTATAGGCATAGCTATTGTTATAGTTGTTGCTCTATTACTTATAAAGTTGATAAAATTCGGATTAAAAATAGTTTTATTTTTTATTCTTGCAATAGTTGTATCAATAACATTATGGATATGTTTTGCACAGCCTGATATGCATGAACCATTTTCTGTTAATACAATAGAATATCTTTTCAAAATTAATAAAGACGGTTCTATGACTACGACAAAACAAGTTACTGAAACTGTAATCAATACAGATGGAGCAAAAAAATAATGAAAAGACTGATTGCACTATTCTTAACTTTTTGTTTTGCACTAACAAGTAATTGTTATGCAGCAAATGCTCTATATTATGTAAAAGGAATAAAAACATCAGAAGCAAAGCCTATTGTTGAAAAATGCTATACTGAGAATAATTTTTATTTGACAAAACAAAACCCTTATTATGGTATTTCTCAAAAGGGTGATGATTATGCCGTTGCCATAATTCAGCAGAGCGGTAATAATATGTTTTACTATTTTCAGTCTGAAGATAGCCAAAAAGTTAACAAAGCAATTTTGAAAGAGTTTAAAAAACTTGGTTTGACGGTTGAACAGTCTTTCAACACAAGCCTGTTAGAAATATATGAAAATCTGGCAAAAGAGATTACTTCTACAACAGAAGTCTTAAAAAAGACATATAACTTTGAAGAACCTCAGCAAAACGCATTTGAGCCACCGACTCAAAGTTCACAGCAATACCAGCAGCCTAACACATACAAAGGATATGTTACTCAGCTCTCAGCTGGAACAAAATTTCAGGCATATTTGCAAAATGCAATTAATACTGCGACAGCCGCAAAAGGTGATCAAATTGTTGCAGTATTAACAAATAGTTTAACATATAACGGTCAGGAGGTTGCACCTCAGGGAAGCCTTGTTTATGGAACACTTACTAAAGCAAGACCTGCAACTTATGGTTCCAGAAACGGTAAAGTAGTTATAAACTTTACTCAGCTTGTCACTCCCGAACAAAAAACCTACAACATTTCTACGGAAGAAATTGATTTTACCGTATCAAACGAAGGTAAAGCCGGTGATAGTTTAAAAAGTGCAGCAGGCGCGGCAATCGCAGGTGCATTAGTCGGACTACTGGTTGGTGCAATATCCGGTGGAGATCATATAGGTAGAAATGTTGCAATAGGTGCAGGAGTTGGTGCCGGTTCTTCTGTAATTTATTCCACAGCAGAAAGAGGTGTTGATGCTGAAATTCCATCGTTTACAGAGATTGAAATAACTCTGACTCAACCTCTTAATGTTACGGTAGGGTTGTAAAAGTGAAAAATGGAAATAGAAGGTGGAAGGTAAAATGAATAAACGATTGATTATTATAGGAATTTTAATTGTATTTATAGCTATAATAGGAAAATTAATTTTTGTAGGTTTAAAAAATATTAAAGTTGATGAATTTCATAAGGCTGCAATTATTTTTGCTGTTGACTCATCTGCTTCTAATCAGAAGTATCTGCCGGAACAGATTAAGTATCTAAAATCACTTTGTTCTATTCTTGATCCAGAAGATGAAATTAAAATTCTGAAAGTTTCAGAAAGTTCCTATTTGATTTACGAGGGAACACCTGCCAATTCTAAAGGTATAACAAAAGCTGTTGAAGCATTCACTCAATATAATTCTAAAGATTATGGAACAGCTTATGGTGAAGCTATAAAAAAAGCATTTGACCATTGTTTAACAATGAAAAAAGAGGGATATGTTCCTGCTGTAGTTGTAATTGGCGACCTTGAAAACGAAGGTGCATTAGAAAAACAAATTAACTGGGACACTTTGCCTCAGAATGTTAAAAAAGTTCAAGAATTCATTCCGGAAATCTCAATGATGTTTGTGTACGCTCATCCTGAAAAACTGGATATGGTAAAAACAAAACTTGGTCCGGTTTTAGGCGAAAAGAAACTTCTTGTTGCAAATGAAACAGGGTTAGATAAAATTAACCGCAGATTTTTAGAAGCAATCGGACGATAGCGACAGGGGTAAATAGGGTAAATAATAATTGGTGCGGCCTACCGCACAACAATATGTAGGTTGGGGTTTCTACCCCAATAATAAAATAAAAAATGAAAATTGAATAATAAAAGTTAATAAAAAGCTGGATTGCCACGCCCTAATCGGGCTCGCAATGACAATAAAATACAGGAGAATAAACAAATGGCATTTACAATAGTTACAAAACATGGTGAAAGAACTTTTGCAGACAAAGAATTGGTAAACATTTCTTCTAATGCAAATGCAGATTTTAGTATAGATTTAGGATTTCAGTTTATTTTAACTGTTCAGTTCGACCCAAGAAGCGGTAAATGTGTCCTTTTAAACCAGTTTAATAACAAAAGATTTTTGTTTAAAGGAAAATATTTACCACCTCAACTGGAAATTGATAAAGTTTGCAAGATTATGGTTGACGGCAGTGATGAATTTATTACCATTAAGGTGATTGGCGAAACTTCAACAAGAAATATTACTGAAGAAAATCTGTCAGAAAATGATATAAAAGCTATTTATGGAAATGATGTAAATGCTGCCGCAAAAATAATGATAGAAAAAAGAAAAGCTGAAATCGAAAATGCCAGAGTCGGTATTATTAAAGAAGTCGGTGCAAGAATTAATGATTTAAAAAGAAAAATCTCTCAGAACTCAAAAGGCGGAATTTTCTTGCATATAGCTTTATTCTTCGCATCACTTGTTTGTGCATTCGGTGTTTCAAACTACTTGACGGGATTGCCTCTAAAAGATGCAGGTTCAGTTATTCAGATGCCGACAAATATGAAGTTAATTTTTGTTTATGCAGCTATAATTTATGGAGTTGGTTTAATTCTTAAGCAAGGTGTTTATAACTACCTTCAAAACAGACTTGGAAACGATTCTACAACATCAAAACTTGCAGAAGGTGTTATGGTTATCTCATCTTTAATCTTCTACGCTGCGATATATTTAATTAATGTTTTGTATTATATTGCGCCAAAAACATTCCCAATGTTTGCAGTTTTAATATCTCTATTCTTTGTAGGAACTGCTTTTACGCTTGCAATGGCTTGCGGATATTACAAAAATTCAAGTGTTGAGATGAAACATGAACTAGATTCAATCGAATACAGAGAAGATTTTGAACACGTTATAAAAGAATATCAACAGTGGATTGAAAGATATACAAACACTTTAAGCCCTGCAAAGATCAGAAATATAAAAGATAAGCAGTTTATGCTTCAAATTAAATCTTTAGGAGAGATTGCATTAGGCTTCATAACAGCACCATTCTTGGCTTATGGTGTTTCTAATACTCTTGCAATGTGTTTTCCTGAAGCAGCTGGCTGGGTAAGAATTTCAGGTTTACGATTAAGCCCTGTATTTTTAGTTCTTGCAACATTCTTAATTATATTTGCTTTCTTTGCTTTTGCTAACGCATTTTTGAACAGCAAAAAAATTGCAGGTTCAAATGTACTTAAACAAGACGGTTTTAGCAATTATTTGCAGCATGGTGTTGAAATATATGGTATTGAGGGCGTTAACAGATTAAACAGAGAAATGCGCCGTTCATTCTTAATTGGCTGTATAATTATCGGTATTGAATTTACAATGAACGCATCATATTTTATGGGTGAAATGGGCGGTGACTTGGGCGGAATGCTTCTGAGCGGACTTGCGGCTCTTGTTCCTACTGCTTTATTGATTGCTGAAACATTTATGCTAAGTTCAACTCAATTTGAGACATACGCTTGCGATGAAGTAGTTGCAAAGATTGAAAGATTAGATTAAATATAATCGTCAGGTAAAACTTTCCCCCGCCCCTTGAGGGAGGGGGGTAGGGGGTGGGGGAAATGAAAATAATTTTACAACTATTGTTAATATTAGTCATTGTTGCAACATTTTCAATCTGTGCAATTAAGCCTGAATTGCACAAAAATATCATTGTGTACGATTCTGCCTATACTCTTGTAACAGAAGAGGAAGTAAAAACAGAGACAAAAGAGATTCCTGTTATGGAGATGCCGTCAAAGCCGGTTGAAAAGACAACTGTTATCGAAAAGAAGGTTGAACCAAAAGTAACAACTTATAAAACAGAGACGCCGATTGTAAAGACGCAAACTGTAACAAAGCCAAAACAAACTGCAACTGTAAAACAAACAGTTACAAAACCTCAAACTAAAACCGTTACAAGACCTGTTACAACAACAGTTCAAAAACCTGTTGTTAAAGAGGTTGTTAAGACAGAATCCCCAAAAGTTGAACAAAAAGTAACTGTGCCCCCCACCCCTCAATCCATTCCATCAAAGGGCGGGGAGGTAGCTCGTTCAAAAGTTTTAACACAGCAGGAAGAAACAATTGCGTGGAACAAATGGCGTTCTAATTTAACAAACCAAATTATGCAAGATACAAAACTTCCTGATATTCCAAACGGGGTTTTATTTCAGTTTTCGTTTACTGTCGATAAGTACGGTAAAGTTACAAATGTTCAAACAGGCGCTAATCCTGCGAACTACACGCCATACGCCATTCAGTATATAGCACCTGTAATCAGAAGTTATCAAGGACGTTCAATTCTAAACTTTCCGTCAGGAACAGCGAGAACATCTACACAAGTAACAGGCAAATGGAGAATTTCTAATACCCAAAAATACAGTACCCCTCAGGATTACAATGACATAGAAAAAGTCATTCGTTAATTTTCTGATATAATATAAAAAAAGGAAAAATTATGTTTAGATGTAAAGAGTGCGGTGCAGAATACGAAGATAAGCCTGATTATTGCGACTGTGGTAATGACGAATTTGACGTGGTAGGAATAAATAATATACAAGAAGAAAACCCTAAAGAAAAAATAGAAGAAAAGTCTGTAGAAATGCCAAAAGAACAGGCAGTTCAGGAAAAGCCAAAAGTTCTTTCAGCTTCCTCTATGAACTTCAATAACAGTGCTGCACAAACTTCTTACATACCAACAAAAACACTAACAGTTGCTCCTGCGCCTCTGGTATTTTTTCTAGGGTGTATTTTACTGTCATTATATATAATATTCTTTGCTTGGAACCCTAAAGAAGATTTAACTAAAACAGAAGAACAGCCTAAAACAGAAGTCTCAAAAAATATTCCATCCGTAGATAAAATCTGGAATAACGCATTGCCTTCAGTAAAACAACCTGAACCTAAAAAAGAAGAAAAAGTTGAAAATGTTATAAAACAAATTATACCTATTGAACCACAGAAAAAAAACGAAACCGTAAAAGTTTCTTCTACACCTAAAGTTACAACAACTCCAAAAGTAACAAAAGTTCCTCTTATAAAAATAACTACAACTCCTAAAAAAACTGTTACCAATACTACAACAAAACAACAAGCAGCAAACACTCAAATGCAAGCTAAACAGACTGCAGAAGATGCTGCAAAAAAGAAGGCTGAAGCAGAAAGAAAAGCTGCAGAGGCAGCACAAATTAAAAAACTACAGGCAGAACAAGCTAAAAAAGCAGCAGAAGAAAAAGCTAAACAATCTGCTGCTGCAAAACAAGAATTTGTGAATTATAAAGCTCAACTGAGAAATACTATTGGCAGAAAAATTGATTTTACAAGAGTAATTGGTGATGGAAGCTGCACTGTTGCATTCAAAATTGATCCAAACGGAAAACTTACAAACAGAAGTTTTGCAAAACAGTCATCAAATAACACTCTTAATGATGCTGTTTATGCCGCAGTAATGGCAACGCCGACTTTTAATCCTCCACCGAGTGCGTATAACAATGAAATTTTGAACTTAAATATAAGATTCAGTAACGGAAACTTTGAAATATCATTGCCTTGATAATATGATTGTAATATAATAATTTTACAGATGAGGGGAATAGAAAGTATGAATAATCAAAAGATAGCAGTTATCGGAATGGGGATGTGGGGCAAAAACATTGTCCGCAATTTTTATAATTTAAATGTTTTAGAATATGTGTGTGATTTAGATGAAGATTCTTTAAAAACTGTCAGAGAACAATTTCCCGGCGTAAAAACAACAAAAGATTTTAATGAAATTATTAATAATTCTGAAATTACCGGTGTTGCGGTTGTTACACCAAGTCATACTCACTTTAAACTCGTAAAAGCAGCATTAGAAGCAGGTAAAAATGTTTATGTTGAAAAACCTATATCAACGGTAGCGGAAGAAGCTAGACAACTAATGGAGCTTGCTGAATCTAAAAATCTTGTATTGATGGTTGACCATCTTCTTTTATACCACCCTGCTGTTAACAGATTAAAAATGCTTATTGAAGAAGGTGAATTAGGTGAAATCGTTTATGCTCAAAGTGACAGATTAAACGTAAATTATCATAAAAATGACCGAAGCGTTATGTGGGATTTAGCTCCGCATGATGTAGCAATGGTTGCTTATGTTACAGGAAAAAGTCCGGTTAAAGTTATATCTGCAATCGGTGCATCAAGTGACAGAAACAATATTATGGACATTACTCATCTTGGCATTGAGTTTGAGGACGGAGTAATTGCTCATATTTCAGACAGCTGGATTACTCCTCAAAAACACGTTAATTTGTTAGTCAGAGGAACAAAGGCAACTGCTATTTTTGATGATTGCGCTCCTACTGATAAATTAAAAATTTATGATAACTTTATTCCTGCAAATACTCAAAATGTTGCATTGGATTATTTAGAAATCGAGCCATTGAAACTTGCTTGTCAGCATTTTGTTAATTGTATTGCAACAGGTCAGAAAGCACGTTCAGACGGAGCTAACGGATATGAAGTTGTTAGTATATTAGAAGAAGCAGAACGTATAATGCTTGGCTCAAAAAAAGAAGAACTTGATAAAACAAATTTTGCTTTGTCAAGAATGAAAGCTTAGTTTTTTGTCAAAGGGGTATAAATATGAAAATTATGTCAGTGCAAAATCCCAGCGTAAATATAACTACAGTACCTTTAAAAGGTCGTGTAGGACTTGATACAACTCTTTTGTGCAAAAAAATAGGGGATAAATGGCTTGATACTGCAGCTTCAGGGAAGTATAAAAATATGGATATAATCTCCGCTTGTTTATCTTTCGCAGAAAGAGCTAATAATGTATTTCTAAATTTATCATCGATAATGGAGCGTTTTGGACATGATTGTGAGTTGTCATTTAGACAATCTGAGAAAACAGGAAAATACAGATTTTTTATTGAAAATAAATACTCAAATTATAAGGTTATGTGCGGAGATGCGGAATTATCAAACAAGATAAATAAGGTACATGATATTGAGGAATTAGAGTCAATAGAAGAAAATATGGTTAAGCTGGATCCGTATAAAGAAAATTTGCATTTTATACTTCAAAAAAGACCTGAAGCGCAGTATTCAAATTTTGTACCGGATAATGATTATATATTTATAGAAGATAAGCTTGTAGGCAAAGACAAAAAAGAAGCTGCGATGGAAGATGTAAAGCGTTATGTGGAGGCAGCTAAAAAAGAGGGGATTATATAGTTAGTCAGCAGGGTGCAAATATTTGCACCAAAACAAAAGAGGGAGTAAAAATGGCAAATTTTATTTCAATATTCAGAATATTTATTATGTTTGCGGCAGTGTATTTGATTTATGCAATGCAAGGTGATGCGCAGGCATATTTATGGGCATTAATTTTAACGATTATCGCATTCTCTCTTGATGGTGTAGATGGTTATGTTGCAAGAAAGTTTAACGAGGTTTCTAAATTTGGCGCACTTCTTGATATTATGGGAGACAGAATTGTAGAAAATACTTATTGGGTTCTGTTTGCAGTAATGGGTTGGATAAATATTTTATTTCCTCTTATTGCACTTACAAGAGGTTTTATTACAGACACAATCAGAAGTGCTGCTATGGAAAAGGGATTAACTCCGTTTGGCATGCAAAGAAATCCTATTTGTAAGTGGATAACAGGCTCAAAGTTTATGAGAATAAGTTATGCAGTAGCGAAAGTTTTGGCATTTATTCTTATTATTGCTGCTAAAATTCCTGATGTTCCTAATCAGGAGATTATATGGAATATAGGTTATTGGGCAGCAGTATTTGCAATTGTATTTTGTGTAATAAGAGGTTTGCCTGTAGTAATCGAAGCAAAAAGAGTTATTGAGGGCTAAATATATAAAACATATTTCCCTCGCCCTGTGGGAGAGGGTTAGGGTGAGGGGGTATTTTGTCAAAGATTAATGTAGTTTTATATGAACCGGAAATTCCTGCAAATACAGGTAATATAGCAAGACTTTGTGTTTGCACAGGAGCATCCTTATATTTGGTAGGAAAACTTGGCTTTGCACTTACGGATAAGTATGTTAAACGTGCCGGCATGGACTATTGGCAAAATGTTGATTTACATAAAGTTGAATCAATGAATGAACTATATAAACAGTTTCCTGATGGAAGATTTTTTTATTTGACTACAAAATCAAAGAAGAAATATACTGATATAGAGTTTAAAGACGGAGATTTTCTTGTTTTTGGTCCTGAATCAAGAGGACTTCCGCAAGAATATATAACACAAGACACAGCTGTAACGCTTCCAATGGTAGAGGGACAGCGTAGTCTAAATTTATCAAATTCGGTTGCAATAACAGTTTATGAAGTTATACGACAAATAGGGTTATAGAAAAATCATTCGCCGCTTGAAGGATAGGATTAGGAGCATGAGCTTATGCAAGAATATAAAATGCCCGAACGACCACAAAATTCTAACAAAGGAACTTTTGGAAAAGTTATTAATTTTGCAGGTTCAAAAAATTATATTGGTGCTGCTTATTTATCAACTTTAGGTATTCTTAAGTCAGGAGCAGGATATGCAGCTTTAGCAACCGATAAAAATGTTATTGACTCAGTTTCAAAACTTCTGCCTGAAGCTGTATTTCTGGATACCAATGATGGACTTAAAAATATTAAAAACTATACGGTTTGCCTAGTAGGATGCGGTTTAGGACAGGATAAAAAAGCAGTAAAACTTTTTAAAGATGTTATTAAAAGTGTTAAGTGCCCATTGGTTATAGATGCAGATGGATTAAACATATTATCTCAGATACATTTACCCCTTCCTCAAAATACAATTGTCACACCACATCCAATGGAAGCATCAAGACTTCTGTGTATGCCTTTAAGTAATATTTTAGATGATACAGAAAGTGCTGCTAAGTTATTGGCTGCGAAATATAATTGTGTTGCAGTTTTAAAAACTCATAGAACTGTTGTTGCAACAAAAGACTTTATACATATAAATCAACATGGAAATTCCGCTCTTGCAAAAGCCGGTTCGGGCGATGTTTTATCAGGAATAATTGCAGGACTTCTTGCTCAAAAATGTTCTCCATTTGAAGCTGCAAAACTTGGTGTCTATCTTCATTCCAGAGCAGGAGAGATTGCTTCGGAAGAACTGACAGAATATTCGGTTTTGGCTTCCGATATTATAAAATATTTACCAAAAGCTATCAAAGAAATTCTCTAATACAAAATAAAAACCTCAAGTTTATAGGCTTGAGGCTTGTATAATAGAGGAGAATTTTATAAGAAAGATATAAAAATTTAAATTTATTCAGGTAGTATTGTTGCACCGACAGGAACTTCTGTTCTGTCTTCATAAACCTTTTTAAGAAGATTATTAATTTTCTTTTCGTTTTCTTTTGCAAGTTGTATATATTTTGCTGAGTCTATCGGATAATCAATACCATTTATATCACGTATTTTTACGAGTTTTTCACCTTCAAAGAAGAATTCATTAGTTCCATCAATCTTTTTAGAGAAAGATGCTACTCTAAGCCCATCAACAAGTCTTGGAGCGGAGAATCTGGTTTTCTTTGTCATAAGTTGTTGTTCCGCAAATTCAGCAAAAACTTTTTCATCAGCCTTAAGAGCCAGAGCCTGCATTTCATCAGACCCAAACTCAAATCTTTCAAGAGTTGTAAATTCTCTGATTTTAGGGTCGACACCATATCTGTCAAGATACGCTTTAATAACATCATCACCGAAAGTATTTGTATATTGTATATTACCAACACCTTTTAGAACATTTTCATCAATATCTTTTTCCTTAACAAGTTCATTTAATGCATTTTCCATTTTCTCGTATGTTGCTGCATCTGCAGTCTTTTCTTGAGCTTCAGTAAAGCGTTTCAACACTTCCTGACCTTTTTTATCTACAATTTTTGTTATTACGCCGTCTTCAGTGTGAACTGTAAATGTTTCACCACCCGCATCATATCTAAAACTTTCTATTGTAGAAGTTTTTGGAGAGTATGCAAGTCTTTCTCCTTTAACAGCATTTTCCATACCATATTTCCTTGTCAAATCTGCAACGGCTTTTTCACCGGTTACTGTTGTAGTTTTGCCGGGAATTAAAAATCTTATTTTATTATCCTGACCTTTTACTGCAGTTAATCTTTTCAATATTGATGAAACCGATGAAGATGATTCGGCACCGCCTCTTTCAAATACAGATTTAACAACTTCACTTGCTTTGCCAAAGTTGCCTTTTTTTAGCATATATAAAGCACCGCCGCCTATAGCAAGAGTAGCACCAACTCCTGTTAATGTCCCTAATATCGAGCTGCTGTCTTCTGTTGTTTCTTTTACCGGAATTGCACCATCCTCAGAACCTTTGAAGTTTGTATTTGATTTTGTTTCATTGGTTTTTTCTGTATCATTTGCTTTGTTATCGGTATTACCTTTAAAATTAACATTCTTAGATTGCCATGCTGCCATAAAATATGGATTATTCATTACGCTTGACCAATCAGCACCACCCATCATTAACGGATTTATACTATAGTCCGATAGACCCATAAAATACCTGCCTTTCAATTAACCTTATTTTCCCTTATATACATGAAGTATTTTGCTTTTATAAAATTGCCTTTTTAGACAGAAACATCTTAACAATTGTTTACATTTGTTCTGCTATTTCAATGTATGGTTGAAATTACTTCAAACGTATGATTACTGATTATTTATTTATATATATAATTATCATGTGTATTGGGAGAGGTTACAGTTATGATGAATAACAGACGTTGGTATGATTCTAATGAGCATACGGGAAAAGCATTGGAGTTATTAAAAGATTTGGACCCAGAAAAAAGGAAATCTTTGGCTAAAGATCTGACGACTTTTGTTAAACAGGTTAAAGAAATGCACGAAGAAGATATTGATGCTGACGTAAGCCTCGGTATTGACAGAGTTCTGGGGCTTTATAAAATTTCTAATTCAAGAAGATGGTATGACAAGGTCAGCATACTTTCTTACGCTCTCAAGACCATGTCTACTCTGCCGAAAGAAGATTTTTACAATATTATGGAAGGTGTTCACTCAACTCTATCCAAATAATTTATTGTTTCTCAAAATACTAATTATTTGTAGCTTTTTTTATTATATATTTACTCCTAGCAAATTTTATTTTTACACTTTTTATAATATCTATAAATTATAAAGGGGTTAAAATAAAATGAAAATTCAACATCTTTCATCATCCGCAAATAATATCAATTACAGAGGGACAAAGCAGATTGCTAAAATGGCAATTGGAGCTATTGCAACAGGATTTACAGCTGCTATTGGAAAAAACAAAACTCAACAACCTGAAGATGACATTTTTTATGAAGATTTATCTGAAGTGCATGATGTTGATAATAATATTTTTGATGAAGAATACTATCAGGCATACTACAATATAGACTTAAATCTTGCTCACAATAGAGCTTTTAGAGATAATGAATTATTTAATCCGCTTCGTGATAAAGAAAATTTTGGATATCAAATATATGACGAAGATGATGTTCGTCATGCTGATAGTTTAATATATAAAAATGATATTAACGAATACACTACGAATTTTAAATTGTCTGATACGGATTTTGGTGAGAAACAACTTCCCAATTCTGTTATGAAACCACATCTTGATGACTTAAAAATTTTACCAAGATTTACTAATTTGCATAAAGCAATAAAAGAACTAAATATTGACAAAGAAGACAAAGATAAAATTCTAAATGCATCCAGACAAAAATATATGGGCAAAAAAGAAATAAATTATTCTCTTGTGAATATTGCACTCAAATTATATAAAAATAGCAGGAAATGGGATCAATATGAATACGGGATTTTAGACAAAATAAAAAAACAAAATAATGCTGACTATGAATTATTACAAAAATACATTAATGTCCGTTTGCAAACTGGTGCTGCAAATTCTGAAATATTATCGGGATTAAAGATGTATATAAAAGTATTAAAAGGTTTAAAACAAAGTCCAAAACATAACAGGATATAATTTACAAACAGTTACAAAGTATTAAACTTTTTTTATTTTAGTTTAATAATTAAGTATATTATTTATATTTAGAATTAAGGAAATATATTAATGATTAACAAGATTAATGGTATAAGTTTATATGCAGGGATAAATCAAAGAGCAAAAATATCTTTTAAAGCAGATGATAGTGCAGTAACGGTTCCTGAAATAAAATCAGAAAATAAAGGGATGGATGCACTGGCAGCATATAATGCCGCAATTGTTAAAAAGGCTCCTGTAAGTAAGGATAAATTAGAACTTGAACCTGTTAAACCATTCACACTTGCTCCGGAGAATTTTGATAATATTGAAGGTGAAAAAATATACACATCTGATGGTAAACTTAATTCTATCATAAGACGTGATGAAAATACTTATACAGTTTATACACCTGATGAAAACAACGAAAAACTTTTTGCAACGATTGAAACATACGACAAAAAGAATAATCGTAATGTTATAAAATCGCAATCGAATGAGATTAAAGACGGAAAATATACATCGGTATATGTAGAAGAAAATGACCCGCAAACAGGTAAAACTCTCAGATACTCAAGATATAATGACGGTGTTTTATACAGTCTTGGGAAAACTATAAGAGAACCTAACGGAAGAGAAATTGACATAAACTGCTATGAAGATGATAAAGAGTATTATGTGATTGCAAGCTATCCAGATTATAAAAATAAAATTTATGCAAGATTTGATAAAAACAAGCAATTGCTATCAATTTCTGAAGACAAAGAATATAAGAACAAAAAAACTTCAACGGAAATAGAATTTTTCAACGGAGCTCCGACTAATATTCATTTTTCAAAAGATATTATAATTTCAAATACAATTGGGCTTAATTATATTAAACAAGATATATTAAAACCGGCAGAACATTTTGAAAAACCGGATAATTTAAAAGATATTGACGGAGAAAAAAAATATTATTCAAACGGTGCGCTAGAAAGCCTTACTTTTAATTCCGACAACGGAGAAACAACTGCATACTTTACACCTGAAGGCAATTGTTACAAGATAGAATCTGATAATTTATCGTATTTCGAAAATTATACAAACGAAATAATTACCGAAAAACTTCAAGATGGAAGTACGAAAGAAACATCTTTATATAAAACAGGATGCAAAAATGTTCAGATAAAAAATGGCTCTTCTTATAAAGAAATAGGTTACGAAAAAGACGGAAAACCAAGTTATTACGAAGAGGGCATTATCGATAAAGATAATGAAAAAAAAGCAAAAATATACCTTTCTTATACAAATGGTAATGTAGATTACGCCAGAGAATATAATAACGATTAATCTACATCATACAATTCAGCATACTTGAATAGAGCATTGTATATTGCAGGCATAATTTTACCCTCCCGAACTTCTCTATACAATATCAAAAGGGCCTCTGTTCTTGATAGTCTGCGTCTGTAAACTCGTGCTTCTCTTAATGCGCTGTATTTATCTGCAATAGATATAATTTGCACTCCATAATCTGAAGAAGTGTTATCTGCTGAAAGAGCGGGATAGCCTGTATGTTTTAAATTCTGATGGTGATATCTTACAAGAGCTAGTGTTTCTTCAGATAAATTTTGTGTTTTTAAAAGCTCGTATCCTAAAGTTGAATGGATGTTCATTATTTTTCGCTCTTTAAAATTCAGTTTAGCAGGCTTGTTCAAAATCTTTGACGGAATAAGTACCTTGCCCAAATCGTGAAGCATTGATGCTTCTTTTAGTGAGCCTTTATCAACTTTATTTTTAATATCGTTTGACAAAACAGAATATACACCCATTGCAATATTACAAGTATCATTCATATGACCGCTTGTAAGCTCATTAAGAGTTTTTGTATCTATAGACGGCTTTATGTGAAATCTTTTTAATAATCTTGTAACATGAGGATTCGAATTAATCATTTTCTGAACGACAGATTTATGAAGTTTTTCATCATTACCTGACTTTAAATATGTACATCCGTCAGTATCTTTGAACACAAAGAAGCTGCTGTGATTAATCTGCACAGCACCTTTTAAATTAATTTCTTTGTTCTCTTTTTTGGGGGATGTAAATAACATAATCTATAATATTTGGTTAACAACTTAACATAAGTTTACAATATAAGTTTAGTATTTGTCAAGTTAATACAACAATTTATATAAATTGGTGTATTAACAATCTTGTTAACCTCTATTTTCTTTCTCTTTTTGATTGCGAGGCAAAAAGAGAAAGAAAACAGAGGCAAAAAGAAAGAGAAAAACACGCAATTGAAATGATAACCACAATGCCCTGACGGGCATAAGTCTAAATTGATGTTGCAAGCTAAAGCATGCACTCATACGCTCACTATTGCAGCAAAGCTGCACGTTCGCGATTAACTAACCCTCACCCCCTAACCCTCTCTCACCAGAGAGGGAATTTGCCGTTCTTGCGAAAGCTACGCAGTTAGATTTGGTGTTAGCCAAATCAGCCATTTAATCTTTATGCACGAAGTGCATTGCTTCGCTTTCTTCTTCTCTTGCTTGGTTGTCGGCATTAAACGTGCCTACGTTGTTTGCTTACGCAAACAAACTTCGCACTCTGCCGACAATCCGCTTTACCACCGAAATAAAGAGAAGAAGAAAACGAAGTTAAAAAAAGATATTAGAATTATTTACAACAAAATATATATTTTGATTCTTTTTTTATTTATAATCCAAAAAATATTTTATTTAGTTCCGCTACAGTCATTGCTCCTAAACGTTGCTCTTCCATCTCCGCACGCTTTGAAAAATCCGCATCATCAACCTGACTAATAACCTGAACTCCGAGAGATTGAGAAGAATCTTGATTTTCCCTGTTTTTCAAACGCTCTACCAGCTCAGTCTTGGCCTCAGCTAACTTCTGTGAATCAACTTGCATATTACCGGAACTGCCTTGACCTAGCTTACGCAGCTCTTGGATAATTTTTAAATGCTCTGCATCAATACTGAGCCCATTAGCATTACCAAGCGGATTAATCAACTAGAACTCCTTATCTGTAAATTTTTGTAAACAGCTTACATACTATGTAATTCCACATGGGTACTGAATTATAACTATCGTATATAAATATCTTTACAAAAATTAATAAATGAGTTAGAATAGTTTTATAAGTGGTTAACATTTCGTTACATTTTATCAATTAAATTTGTTTAGAGATTTTATTTAAAATATAATGTTGAATGTACGACTTGGTTTAACCCAATAACATAATTAAAAATTAGGAAAAATGGAACTATGAAAAAACACTTAAGTTATTTAATCGCAGTTTTTTGTTTCTTATCAATGGCTCAAGCTCAAGCGGATGTGTTTCCGAATGCTGCCACATTAGGCGGATACAACCCCGGTGCTTATAATACTACTGATAACCTTAATGCAAATTATCAACAAATTGATAAGAGTTATGTTCAATCATTAGATGATGTAACAAAAGACGAACAAATCTATGATGCGACAGTAGAAGAGAATTATTCAAGAGAAGGTTCTATCTACAATCCGCACTTCTTATTAGAAAAAATTAATTTTGAAGGCAATACTGTTAAAGATATCAAAGAAGAAGATCTTCAAGCTCTTGCCAGAGAAGTATTAGGTGAAGATGTTTACTTTGATGAACTTCTTGAAGTTTGTTCAAAAGTTACAAACTTATACAGATCTAAAGGTTATTTAACATCATACGCAACAGTTCCGCCACAAAGAATTGTTGATGGTGTTGCTACAATCAAAATCATTGAAAGTAAAGTCGGTGAAATGAATATCGAAGGCGAGAAATGGACTCGTGAATGGTATTTGAAACATATTATTATGGGTAAAGCCGGACTTCGCGAAGGTGATGTTTTCAACGCGAAAAACCTTCAAAGAGCAATGAAAGAAATTAACAAAGAAGATTACGTACAAGTTCAAACTGAAATCGAAAGACAAAAGGAAGGTGATGAAAACACTGCAATCACTCTTAATGTTCGTGACAGATTTCCGATTGACTTTAATGTAACTTATGATGACTATGGTCGTTCATATACAGGAGCTCAACGTGTGTCATTCTTGCTTGGTATGCACAACTTGACAGGTTTGGGTGACAAGATATATGGTGGTTCTATTTTATCTAATGGTGCTACAGGTTGGATGGCAGGATATAGCTTACCGGTTTCTTCATACGGAACTCGTTTATCTTTTGACTTCAACGATTCTCACGTTAGATTAAAAGGACCATACAGAAACTTAAATGTTAAAGGTAACGCTCAAAGTTACTTCTTTAAATTAACTCAACCGTTGATTCAAACAGCAAAATCAGATTTATTCTTCTATACAGGTTATGATTATGTAAGAGCAAATACATCAGCATATAACAACAGACCAAACCCTGAGAGACTTTCAACATATACATTGCATGTATGGCGTTCAGGATTATATGGTATGACTGATGACAGTTATGGTCGTTGGATTGGTAACTTAGGCGTTGACTTTGGTATGGGTGGTGATGGATATGGTGCTAACCAGGACACATCTTTCTTCAAGTTAACCGGTGGAGCAACTCGTGTTCAAAGATTAACAGCAAGAACAGCTGGTATCGTTAGAGTTAACGCTATGTACTCTCCAAACAAATTGTTTGCAGCTGAACAATTCCAATTAGGTGGTCCATACACATTAAGAGGTTATCAACCTGCTGAACTTATCGGTGACTATGGTGTAAGCGGTACGGTTGAATACAGATTTCCATTCCCATTCTTAAATCACTTATCACAGAAATTAGATGAAAGAGTTAGATTGGCAATCTTCTATGACTTCGGTTGGATTGGTGAAAACGGTGGTGTTTATAACTATCCTACATCATTCTTACATTCTGTAGGTTGTGGTGCTTATATTACATTTGCTGATTGGTTAACAGGTTCTGTTGGTATCGGTTTCCCATTCACAAGAAGCTACAGCGAAAGTACCGCAAGATTCTACTTTAGCTTAAACGGTGACTTAGACAGATTAATTCCGTTAAGAAATCCACAAAAATTATAATTATATAATTTAGATAAAGACAATAAAAACTCCACTTTGTGGAGTTTTTTACTGTCTAAATTTATACTTATTGCATAGCTATTTTGTATCAAATTTACACGATTAATATAAATAGCATTGTTGCATACTAATTGCATCTTTTTATAAGATGTGTTTTTTTTTTTTTTTTTTTTTTTGATGATGAACAAATTATTCATTCTGTCTATTCGAGACCTAATTCCAGTTTGCAATTTAAATCCTGTAGAAAAGAATAAAATTCTGATTTTTTAATTTCCAATGACTTGCTCTTAATTGGGTTTGAGTGAGCTTGTACCATTTTCTCATCTTCAGATTTTTGTTCTGTTGTAAATCCCATAATAATATTCCTCGCTTAATAATATCCCTATAGTTATATAAAGTAAAATTTGCTGAAAAAATTGCCTTCATTATAAATAAAACGTTACATTTTCTTAACTGGCTATGTTTTAAGTAATTGTAAATCACATTATTAGTGAATTACATTTACCTCTACACCTTAATACTCTGTTACAGATTGACATAAGACTTTTCTTAGAGTTTAATAAATATAGTATATACTTGGGAAGAGAAATAATGGCATTTTGCCATCAGGAAGATTATGTACATAAAGCAGCTTGAAATAGACAATTTTAAGTCGTTTGCAAATAAAGTAGATATTCCAATGTTGAAAGGATTTACTACTGTATCAGGTCCAAACGGCTCCGGGAAGAGTACTATTATTGATAGTATTCTATTTGCGCTGGGTCTATCTACCAGCAGAACTCTTCGGGCTGAAAAACTTTTCCATTTGATATCAACCTATAATAAAAGAAATGAAGCTTACGTTAAAGTTACATTTGGTGACACCCAAGATGGTGATTTTTCTATAGCAAGAAGAATACGCAAGTCTTCACAAGGCTTTAACAGTATTTTTTATTTGAACGACAAAATCGTTACAAAGGAAGAAGTATTAAACTTATTAGAAAAAAATAACATTACTCCAAACAGTTATAATGTTGTTATGCAAGGTGATGTTACAACAATTACCTCATGTACTCCAACGGAAAGAAGAAAAGTTGTTGATGAGATTGCGGGTGTTGCGGATTTTGACAGGAGAATAGAACAGGCAACAGGGGAACTTGAAACGGTTGAAAAACGTGTTGCAAATTCTATGCTAATACTTAACGAAGTAAATGTCAGATTAGAGCAACTAAAAGAAGAAAAAGAAATTGCATTAAAGTACCAAAAACTTAAAGACGAAAAAACTGGTTTGGAAAGCCAAATTAATACTGTTAAGTTCTTTGATTTGCAAAGAAACTTAGAAAAAGCTCATGAAAATATCTTAGAATTTACCAAAAAGAAAAAAGAAGAAGAACTCCAATCAAAGGATATAGAAGAAAAATTAAAACTTATCAAAGAAAAGCATGAAGAAATATCAAATACAATAAAAGAAAAAGGTGAGGGGCACCAGCTTGAACTAAAAAAACAAGCAGAGGAAATTAAAGGCTCAATAGACAGAAAAAATGCCTCTATTGTTTATACAGACAAACAAATTCAAGACAATTTAAAATCTGTTGAAAACGCTAAAAATGGTATTGAAGTTCAGGAAGGAAAAATCAAAGACAGTCAGCTTCAGATTGAACTAAAGAAAGAAGAAATTAAAGGCATTGAAAAAAATATTGAGGAACAAAATGCTCTTTTAAATAAAATCCTTGAAGACATGTCCGGTTTGAATGAAACTGCTGAAAAACATCTTGAAAAACGTAAAAATTTAAGAAACGAATTTGAAAGTTTAAAAGATAAAGAAACTTCAATAATACAATCAAAAGCTCCTATGGAATCAGACCTTACTCAGAAGAAGAAAGCTATTCAGGATGCTAATACAAAATTAGTTGAACTTAACGAATTTTCAGCAAATTATGAAGAAAATAAATCCAATAAAAAATTAATGATAGAAACTTTGGAAAAAGAAGTTGACGATTTTAAAATTATCATTAAGAATACAATGTATGAATTGGATAAAATTAAAAATGAAATCGAAGACCTTGACTATGACATTCAAGCAACAAGTAAGAAAATTTACCAGCTTGAAGCAGCTCGAGCAGCGAACGAAGAAGCTAACCTTGGACGTGCCGTTGATACCATTGTAAATGCCAACATAAGAGGGGTACACGCACCACTGATGAAGTTAGGTCAAGTAGACGAAGAATATGCTACTGCTATGGAAATTGCCGTAGGTGGAAGAATGGCAGATATTGTAGTCGACGATGAGCATGTAGCAGCTACTTGTATTGAAACGTTAAAATCAGCAGGTGCAGGGCGAGCAACATTTATACCGCTAAACAAAATAGTTAAGTGCCCAAAAAGTTTAAATTTGCCTAAAGATAAGGGTGTTATTGACTTTGCAATAAATCTGATTGATTTTGACGAAGAATATCTCAACGCATTTTATTATGCGGTTGGCGATACGCTTGTCGTTGAAGATAGGGAAGCCGCAAATAAACTTATCGGCAAATATCGTATGGTTACACTTTCCGGAGATCTTTTTGCAAAATCGGGTTCTATTACCGGTGGTTCAATCAAAAAGACTGGTTTGAAGTTCGCTCAAAACTCTGATTCGGAAATTGATGCGTATAAGAAAAAACTTAAAGAGTTAGAAAATAAACGTGCTGATTTAATTTCAAAAAGAAATAGCTTGAATGCAAAGTTTGAAGATGTAAGAGCAAAGAACATAGATTCAACGACTGAGTTAAATAAAGCTAAAGTAGAACTCAGCAGTTTGGATTCAATGTTTGCAAACAATCAAAAGAATATTGATGAACAAAAAGAATTTATCAAGGTTACAGAACCGGAAATTACAAAACTTGAAAAATATTTGGATAAATTAGAAGAAGAACATATTGAGATTTCTGATAAACTCGTATCTTTGCAAACAGAGATTGACGAAATAGAGAAACTTCTTAATGACACAGATCTCAAGGATTTGAAAGAAAAGACGGCTGGTGTTGAAGCTGAGATTAAACGTTATGAAAAAAATAAAGCAGAAGCTCAAAATAAGATTGACGGCTTTAACAGTTCAATAGCTTTCTACAGAACGACAATTGACGCCCATAATAATACAATATCAGGCGCTCTTGAGACAAACAGAAATCTGGCTCTGGATAAAGAAAAATTTAACATAGAGATTAAAGGTTTGCAGGAGCAGCTTGAAACTCTTGAAGTTGAGATTAAAGAAATTACAGATAAATTGCAGGAACTTCTTGACGAACGTGATGCTATTAATAAAGATTTAGTTGACTTGGAAACAAAGAAAAACCTGAAAGCATCAGATATAGAAAGAATTGCGGAACAAATTGAGTCATTTAAATCACGCAGAAGAGAACTAGAACCTCAACTTGAAGAAACAAGAAAAATTTTGACGGATGCCGGAGTTAATATTAATGAGTTAATGCCTATAGAGATGTCAATAGAAGAAATCACGGGCAGAATTCAGCGTTTGCAAAAACGCATGGATGAGATGGGTGCTGTTAACATGAAAGCGCTTGAAGATTACGAAAATGTATCACAACGTCAGGCTGAACTTCAGGAAAAAATAAATACATTAACAACAGAAAGAGAACAAATCTTACAAAGAATGCAAGGGTACGAAGATTTGAAAAAAGAAACTTTCCTGAGAACGTATAACGCACTGAATGAAAACTTCAAAGATATTTTCCACAAACTTTCAGAAGGTGAAGGTACGCTTGTTCTGGAAAATGAAGAAAAACCATTTGAGGGCGGTTTGGATATTGAGGCACAGCCCAGAGATAAGAAAAAACAGAGATTAATGGGTATGTCAGGCGGAGAAAAGGCTTTAACGGCTTTATCATTTGTATTTGCAATACAAAAATATATGCCTGCACCTTTCTATGCTTTTGATGAAGTTGATGCCAGCTTAGATAGTATAAATGTAGAGAAATTGGCAAACATTGTTCAGTCCCAATCTGATTCAACTCAATTTATTGTAGTAAGTCACAGAAAACCAATGATTGAGTCTGCTGACAGAACGATAGGTGTTACCCAAAAAGAAAAAGGTATTTCTAAAGTTACCGGCGTTAAGCTGCGTGATTAAACTGCTGTCGCTTAAAATACCGTAATATTTTGTGTAAATAGTGTGTATATGGTATAATTAGCTTCGGGAGGGATAGTTTGGCCCTTTTTGAAAATTCCTCATTTTAGAGGATTTATGAAGATAAGATATAAGATAAAATAATTGTGAGAAAATAGGCTGATTGTTTGCGGTAATGTCTGCTCAAACGCCACTCTCAAAAGGTGATATGGCTTTAAACAGTATAGATAGTATGAATATACCTAACCAAGAAAATTATGTTCAGGAAGCAGAAGTTGACGGAATTGAGATTCTTGTCAACTTGGCAAAACAGGGAAAGATTGACCCTTGGAACGTTAATATTGTTGATGTGACAGACAAGTATCTTATGCACTTGTTCCAGTCTAAAGCACAAAACCTAAGACTGACAGGAAGAACATTATTATTTGCAGCCGTACTTTTAAAGTTAAAATCCAATGTTCTAGAAGGGCTTGATGTAATGGATTTTGAGCCTGTTCATAAAGACGAATACAATTTAGAAGATGATGGGGTTTTAGAATATACTCCTGAAGATTATGTCCCGACAAATAACGTAATCTCAATAGATGAAGTTTTACAAAGAAGAACTTCTGTAAGACTTAACCACAACAGAGTTGTTACTTTGAGAGATTTGATTCGTCAATTGGAATTTTATGAACAATTAGACAGAAAACAATCCTTGAAAAACTCTTTTGAAAGAGCTGCAAGACGAAGAGTTCAAAATTATTCGAGGTTATCAGCAGAAGATATTACAAAAATGCAGCACGATGAATATATTGCAGAGGGTGTTGCACGTCTAAAAGATAATCTTGAAGAGATATTAAATCGTCAAAATAAAATAGAATTAAATGAATTAACTCTGCTAGGTATGGATAGAATAAGTGCATATATATCGCTTTTATTCTTAACTGCTGAAAGTGATTATGACTTAGAGCAGGATGAATTTTATTCTGATTTATATGTAGTTAAAAGACCGCATGAAGAAAATCTGCCGGATGAGTTTGATGAAAATATAAAAAATGCTGAAAGCATTTTAGCACCAGAGGAAGAAAATGGAACAGTTGAAATCCAGAATTGAAGCAGTTTTGTTTGTTACCGCAAAAGTTCTGCAAATTAATGAAATAGCCGAGATTTTGGGTGAAGAACCTGAAATTGTGGAAGAAGCGCTTTTGGAACTTATTATGGATTATGCATCCAGAGAAGGTGCATTAGAAATTGATGACGAAAACGGATACATTTTACAGGTTAAACAAGAACATTTGGATATCGTTGAAAAACTATGTCCGGTTGAATTAAAACCGCCTGTTCTTAAAACATTAACAGTAATTGCTTTAAAAGAGCCTATTCGTCAAACTTTATTGAAGGATTTAAGAGGTTCAAATGCTTATGAACACGTTCAAGAACTATTGGATAAGGGTTTAATATCACGCCACAAAGATAAAAACGGACGTTCATTTAATATTAAAACTACGCCTAAATTTGCCGAATATTTCAAGCTGAAAGGCGATATAAGAGCGCTTGTAAAAACTTTAAATATTGATAACGGCGTAAAAGATGACCCCGAAGAAGAAAATCAATCAGTTTCTGAGGTCGTAAATGAAGAAGAATTGGTATAAATTATCAGCTGTTACTATAGTTTTTCTGTTCCTGTTTGTATTTATTATAATGCATATTAACAGAGCTAATTTGTATGCAAAAATGGGTAACTTTTATGCAAAAAAAGCAAATTATAACAAAGCTCAGGAGTATTTTGAAAAATCATATAATTTAGGCAACAGAGATACTGATTTTAGAATTACTTATGTTAATTCTCTTGTGAATTCACCGTTAACAATAGAAGCTCAGGAAAAGTTAGTTAAAATTGCTGAAGACAATATACAAGATTCCGCTTCGGAATCAGCAGAATACTTTTTGAAAAATTTAAAGAAAGAAATTCACAACAAATATCCTGAAAACTACGTTAAACAAGCAACTTACAACCAGAACATTATGCACTGGGGAAAGATGCCTGTAACATATACTTTTAAAAATAAACGCAATGTTCCGCCTGAATTGGTTGAAGCAGTTGATAATGCGTTTGATACTTGGGAAAGATCAAGTTCTGTCCGAATTAGGTTTGAAAAAATACCAACAGACAATGCCAATATCGTTGTTAATTTTATAACACAACCCATTATTCAAAATGCAGAGGCTGGCACAAAATATGTAATTGCATCTACAACACCAATATTTTCACAAAACAAACTTGAAAAAATGGATGTTCAATTTGGAATTTACGACTTAGACGGAAATATTTTTACTCCAAACAGGATGTATAACATTGCTTTACACGAAATTTTTCACGCTCTGGGTTTTATGGGACACAGCCTTGATGCTGATAATATTATGTATATGGCTTATAACAAAGAATTGCTTAAAGATGATGAGAGAATTATACTTAATGATGCGGATAAGACTACTCTTGAACTATTTTACAAAATCAAGCCTGATATTACAAATGCAGATGAATTAAAATATAAATACATTCCATATCTTGTTCTCGGAGATGATAAAGAAGTTAATTCGGCAAAAATTAATGAGGCAAAAAAATATATAAAAAATGCACCGAAAGTTCCTGCCGGATATATTGATATTGCCCAAACTCTGCTTAATCAAAAGAAATACACATTAGCAAACAGTTATCTTGAAAAAGCTCTTATTCTTGCAAATAATGATGAAACAAAATATATGGTTTACTACAATCTTGCAGTAACAAATTATTATGATGGAAATTATGAACTTGCACTTGTTTACATAAAAAAAGCTAAAGAAATTAAAGACGAAAAAGAATTACATTTACTGAGTGCAGAAATATATCTGAAGCAAGAAAAAACAGAAGAAAGTATTTCTGAATACAAAAATTTGTTATTATCAAATCCTGAAAATATAGATTATGCAATAAGTCTTGCAAATATTTATATAAAAAAGAAAAACTACTTTAATGCAAGAAAAGTTTTAAAAGGCTATATAAAAAATAACCCGAAAGAAAGTAAAAATCCCAAATTAGAACGATACAAAATCTTGCTGTTTTAATATAAAAATGTAACAATACACTTGCTATTGTTACATTTTATTTACTCGTTTGTATTGTTTATTATACAATTTAAACGGGAACAATTTGGAGCTAACAGATTTACTCCTGCCTCAGAGGTGATAAATGTTTAACGAGATAAAGACACACGAGATTACAGTCGACATCGTAATTCTAACAATCAAAAACGATGCTCTAAACGTACTTTTAGTAAAACGTAATAACGAACCGTTTAAAGATAAATGGGCAATCCCCGGCGGATATGTAAGAATGTCTGAAAACCTTGACGAAGCTGCTATGCGTGTTTTAAAAGAAAAAACTAACGTTGAAAACATTTATCTTGAACAATTATATACATTCGGTGATCCTTTAAGACACCCTGTTTCTCGTGTTATTACCTGTGCATATTTTGCTCTTATTCGTTCTGAAGATGTTGAAGTTGTTACATCAGATGATCTTGCTTGGCATAAGGTTTCAGAGCTTCCACCACTTGCATTTGACCATAAAGAAATTATTGAGTATTCTCTGAAACGTACTCGTGAACGCTTAGAAATGTGTCCTGTTGCATATCAATTATTAAATGAAAAATTTACGTTAACAGAAATGCAAAAAGCTTATGAAATGATAATGGAAAGAAAACTTGATAAACGCAATTTCAGAAAGAAAGTTATTACAACAGATGGACTTAGAGAACTTAATGAATTTTCTAAATCATCTTCAAAAAGACCTGCACGTTTATATACATTTGATAATATTAAGCTTAATTCAAAACGTGCACATTTCATAAAGAAAGGAAGTAAATAGCAATGTTAAAGTTACTTTGGACAATAATGGTTGTATCCGCAATCTTGATGATAGTATTAGTTCTTATGCACTCACCAAAGGGTGACGGCATCGCAGGGATAGGTAACGCTGCTCAAATGTTTACGTCACAAAAAAGTGCCGAAAAAGGATTGAATAAATTAACAACAATTGTTGCACTTGTTTTTGTTATTTGTGTATTCATTCTTGGATTTGGTTTAGTTCATTAGTATCGGAATTATAATTGTATAAAATAAAAAATTGATCGGCTTTATAAAGCCGATCAATTTTGCAAAAAGGCGGTTTGGACAATTTGTCCAAACCGCCTAATCTTTTATCAATTGTTAACTTATATTTTAGCCAATTGTTTTCTTGGGCAAGCGATTGCAGCTTGTGCAGCGGCAAGTTTAGCTTGCGGAATACGGAATGGTGAGCAAGATACGTAGTTAAGTCCGATTTTGTGAGCGTACTTAACAGAATCAGGATCTCCGCCGTGTTCACCGCAGATACCGCCAACTAGTGAACTGTTTACTGCTTTACCTTCGTTTATTGACATTTCGATTAATCTTCCAACACCTTTTTGGTCTAAAGTGATGAATGGGTTAGAAGGAAGAATTTTTTGTTCTACATAGTTCTTTAAGAACTTACCTTCTGCATCATCTCTTGAATAACCGAAAGTCATTTGAGTAAGGTCATTTGTACCATAAGAGAAGAATTCAGCTTCAGTTGCAACTTCTGATGCAGTTAATGCTGCACGAGGAATTTCAATCATAGTACCGAATTTGTAGTCAACTCTTATGCCTTTTTCTGCCATAACTTGTTCAGCAACTGCTACTAATGTAGCTTTAGCTGTCTTAAGCTCGTTAATGTGACCGATAAGCGGAATCATAATCCATGGTTGGATGTGATGACCTTCTTTAGTTAAATCACAGCATGCTTCAAATATTGCTCTTACTTGCATTTCATTGATTTCAGGATAAGTTAGTCCTAAACGGCAGCCTCTAAGACCCATCATCGGGTTAGATTCTGACAAGTTTTCAACGATTTCAAGCATTTTTGCATCTTCTGCATAGTCTCGATTCAATGCTTTTTTAGTAGCAACTTTTTCAATAAGTTCTATCTTAGATGGTAAGAATTCATGAAGCGGCGGGTCTAATAGACGAACCGTCAAAGGTTTGTCGCCTAATGCTTTAAACATTGAATAGAAGTCAGAATATTGCATTGGAAGAAGATGAGAAAGAGCTTCTTTTCTTGCTTCTGTATCAGATGCAATAATCATTTTTTGTACCCAAGGTAATCTATCCGGATCCATGAACATGTGTTCTGTACGGCAAAGACCAACACCTTCTGCACCAAACTTCTTAGCGTTTTCAATATCTTTAGGAGTATCAGCGTTAGCTTCAACGTGAAGTTCTTTGATTTCATCAACCCAAGAGAAGAATGTTTCGAAGTCTTCATCAAGTCCTGCTTGAACAAGCTCGATAGCACCTTCCATAACTTCACCTGTACCACCGTCAAGAGAAATAATATCGTCTTTGTGGAATACAGTTCCGTCTGAGCAAGTGATTGTTTCAGCTTTCAAGTCAATAATTAAATCTTCACAACCTGATACGCAAGGTTTACCCATACCTTTTGCAACAACTGCTGCGTGAGAAGTAGCACCGCCCCTAAGAGTAAGAACACCTTGAGAAACAGCCATACCGTGAATATCATCAGGACAAGTTTCAATTCTAACTAAGATAACTTTTTCGCCTGCTTCACCACGTCTTGCAGCTTCTTCAGTATCAAATACAATCTTACCTACTGCAGCACCCGGAGAAGCGTTAACACCTTTAGAAACTTTGTGTGAATGTTTAACTTTATCAGGGTTAAAGCAAGGTAACAATACTTGGTAAACTGAATAAGGATCAACTTGGTTGATAGCTTCTTCTTTAGTAATAATACCTTCTCTGTACATATCAACGGCAATTTTGATAGCAGCTTTAGCTGTTCTCTTACCGTTACGAGTTTGAAGAATCCACAATTTACCTCTTTCAACAGTGAATTCCATATCTTGAACGTCATGGTAGCCTTTTTCCAACTGTTTTGCAATTTCTACATATTGACGGTAGATATCAGGCATATCTGTTTCAAGTTCAGCAATTTGTTTAGGAGTTCTGATACCTGCAACAACGTCTTCACCTTGAGCGTTAACAAGGTATTCACCGTAAAATTTGTTTTCGCCTGTTGCAGGGTTACGAGTGAATGAAACACCTGTAGCACAATCGTTACCCATATTACCGAATACCATTGTTTGAACGTTAACAGCAGTACCGAAGTTGTGGTCGATTTTGTTCATGTTTCTGTAAGCTACTGCACGAGGGATATTCCAAGAACGGAATACAGCTTCAATAGCTTCTTGAAGTTGAACGTAAGGGTCTTGCGGGAATTCTTTTCCCGTAACTTCTTTAATTTTTGCTTTATAGATAGGAATTAAAGATTTCCAGCCTTCTGCAGAAACTTCTGTATCAGAAGTTACGCCTTCTCTAGCTTTAACCTTTTCAACTTCAGATTCAAAGTAAAGTTGTCTGTCCATTTCCCAAGCAACAGAACCGAACATTGTTAAAAATCTTCTGTATGAATCGTAGCAGAAACGAGGGTTGTTTGTTAACTTAACCATAGCTTCTACTGTCTCATCGTTTAAGCCTAAGTTTAATATAGTTTCCATCATACCCGGCATAGAAACTCTAGCTCCTGATCTAACAGAAACTAAAAGCGGATTAGATAAATCGCCAAACTTTTTACCTGCTTGTTCTTCAACAGTTTTAAGAGCGAATTTAACTTCGTCCATAAGACCTTCAGGCATTTTGTTGCCGTGGTTGATGTAGTCCATACAAGTTTCAGTTGTAATAGTAAGTCCCGGAGGAACAGGAAGACCAAGATTAGTCATTTCTGCAAGGTTAGCACCTTTACCGCCGAGGAGCGCACGCATGTCTGCGTTGCCTTCTTTGAATAGCCATACTCTTTTTTCAGCCATTGTTTTCTCCTTCTTTATTTGCGGTGCGTCAAACGACGCACCCTACATTTGCTTTTATTTTGTGTCAGGCAATGCCTGACCTACCTTTCTTTATTTATTTTGTGTTGTGGTGAAACCCCAACCTGCTTATTTAGAGGTTGCTCCCTCACCCTACCCTCTCCCGTTGGGCGAGGGGAATGTTTTTTTGATTTGTGCAGGGTGCAATTTTTTGCACCAAATACAATAGAAAGCATAACATGAACATATTTACATGTAAAATGCTAAAAACCATTTACCCCCTTATATTTACACATATTATTAAGTTTTATTACAAAAATAATGTATTTAGGCAATTTCTAGCCTTCACATGTTTTATAAAGGTACAATTGTTTATAAAAAGAAAGAAGGTTTAAAGTATGACGAATGGTGTAACAGGTGTTGGTGTAAACAATCAAAATTATCAAATGGCTTTTAAAGCAAAAACCGGCGACAGAAAAATGGTTCATGAATTTATTGATAAATCAAATGATTTAGCAACGCAACTTTTAAATAAAGACAGACCGATTGCGGAAAAAAGAGAAATTGCCTTTAGGGAATTTGTTTCAAAACTTAAAATGAAAGACATATTTGTTGGTAAAAAAATTAAACTTAAACCAGAAGAAATAACTGCTGAAACCATAGAAAAAGGAAAATTTGATGCGTTAGTGTAGAGTGCGCACCTAATCACATATAATTAATTTATGAAAATTGATAGTAATAGCGTATCGTTTCAGTCAAAAATAAAGTTTATTGACTACAAAACATTTAAAAATAAAACGGCTCACTTTAATCCCAAGCGACATGAAGTTGGGTGGCCTTGGACTGCAGACACGATGAAATCCGGCAAGAATTTGTTCACAACAGGGATAATGGATTGTATAGCTGTTGGAATTGTTGACGGAAGTAAAATAATACTTGCGCATATTGCCACATATAAGCATGGTGAAGCAAAACAGTGTAACCAAAAAGGTTTTACGATAGAAAATATTAAACGCAGATTCTTAGAAAAAATTAATTTAGATAATGAAAATCTTCATGGGTTTATTTTAGGTGGCATGCAGACAAAACTTAACAGTAAATATAATGTTAATAAACTCAGTAAAATAAAACAATTTTTTGAAGAAAACAAGATTCCATACACAATTTTTGGAGCAAGAAAAGACGTTCATTATTTTGGCAAATATTCTTTATTATATTCAAACAAAGAAGACACTTTATACATAACAAACAACATAGTAGGAATGCGTGCATTGAATGGTAAAGGTGTTGAAATTGATGTAAAAGAAGGTTCTATTGAATACAATACGTATAAAAAAGAACAAGATCGATTTGGTACAACTTATAAATGTATTCGTAAAAAAACAAATACTGAAAAATTCTTTCAAAGCCAATTTAGACAAGTCTTAATAAGTAAGTTTGATGAATTAATTTAACATAATATCCAAATATTTTGGTCAATATTACGAGAAAAGAGCATACGATGACATATTTACCCCTCTTGATTTTTTATATTTAGGGGGTAATAATGTACATGTTGTTGCAGGATACTCTGTCGAGGGGTAAATTATTATTCCAAGAGGTAAGTTCAGAACACTGCTCAAATAGTTGAATGCTAACAATAATTAAACATCGCGGGATACTCTGCCGAACAAAAGCCGAACCATTGAGGGTTTTGTGAGAGGTAAGTCTGGAAGACTGCTCAAAGGGTAGCACGCAAGTAACAATTTAATATCGCGGGATGGAGCAGTCTGGTAGCTCGTCGGGCTCATAACCCGAAGGTCGTTGGTTCAAATCCAGCTCCCGCAACCAATTGATATAAGTGACTTTTAGCAAAATACTAAAAGCCACTTTTTTAGTAAATACAACACATTTTACAACACAATAGAATAATTTGGGTTAAATAGTTATAACGAATTTTGTATCAAATGGTGCAGTTTGCAATTTTCAGACTGTTTGCAATTTTTTGTAAAGCCCGCTCATATCAAAGGTTTTGACGGTCGGAAGTGGTTTGACTATGAATTTGCAAACTGCTCACTCTTGCACTTTTCTTTCATTTTAACTGCTCGCACTTTCACAGTATTTTCAATACTTTTGTTAGTTTGCAATTTTTCGGACAGTTTGCAAATTTTGGGATTTTTGAAATTTTGTTTTGGGGTAAAATTTTATAAAAATTTATTGTTTTTCATTATCAATAAAAAATGCATTTAATAAATCTGCATTTTGTCTTAAATTTTTTATTACGGGTGCGAGGTTATAACATTCTTCTATTTCAGGCTGATTTGATACGAAGCGGATTGTCGGCAGAGGGCTGAAGCGTGAGCGTGCCCGTTTAATGCCGACAACCAAGCAGTAATCAACAATAACGGTTATATTATAAACATTCTCTGCCCATTTGCTAATCTGCTTAAATTCTTTTTCCGTGATATTATATCCAACTTCTTCCATAATCCCCTCCATATATCAGGAAACACAATATACGAAAGAAGTCAGAAAAGCCAAAAAGCAGGAAAGATTTTACAAAAGAACATATTTATAATAAATTTAGTATAATCAATATTGGAGTGGTTTTGTATGATAAAAGGCTATCTAAAAAATTTTTTAAATAATAAATTTGTTGATTACTTTTTAATATTTTTGATTATATTTAATATAATTTGTTTAGGTTTTGAAACGGATAAAACAATATATTTAACTTATAAAACATTCTTTTCAAAAGTTGAATTGGTATCGGTAATTATATTTACAATAGAGTATATAATGCGTTTAGTTACTCTTGATAAATTAAAAAATATATTTCAACCTCTTATGGTAATTGATTTATTAGCAATATTACCGTTTTATTTACCTTTATCAAGATTAGATTTAAGAATTTTAAGGATTTTTAGATTATTTAGAATATTAAGGATTTTTAAACTTGCAAGATATTTTGAAGCATTGCAAATGATAGGAAAAGCTATTTATAAGAAAAGAACAGAATTAATAAGTATTTTTGGAGTTTTGTTATTCTTAATATTTTTAAGTTCATTTTTTATGTTTTATGCCGAAGCTGAAGCACAACCAAACGCATTTCATAATATTTTAGATACATTTTGGTGGTCGATAGTAACATTTACAACGGTTGGATATGGTGATGTCTATCCGATTACACCAATAGGAAAATTATTATCTGCAACTATTGTTCTAATAGGTATTATGCTTTTTGCACTTCCGACAAGTATTTTAACGGCAGAATTTTTAAATGAATTTCAAAGTAAGGATAAATAAAGGGGTTATTTATGAATAATTTTATTGAAATCCTTAAAAATCAATTTAATATTATATTTGGCACTAACAAAGAAGAAATTAAAGATATAAAAATAAAGAATAAACCTGAATTTAAAGGCGAGTGTGCAAGATGTCATAAAATAGCACCTTTAAAAAAACGTGGACTTTGTGAAAATTGTTTTGAAGTTAGAAAATTACTTGTTTTCGCTGCGAATCCACAGAATTATAATAATAGGTCTTATTACGATATAAATAAACAGTTAGATGAATTAACAAAGTATGACTATAATAAACTTGATATTGAAAGCACAGAAATAGTTGAACATTTAAACGGTGTAGAAAAAGCATTTTTATTATACTGTGATGCAAAATCTATTGAAGATTTTAAAATTGCGAATTATTGGTTTTATGAACATTTTATAGATTGTAATTATCTAATATCAAAATTTATTAAAAACGAATATTTAGAAATCAAATACAGTAACGATTTTTCAAAATTAACTACTGATATATTAAAAGGAGCATTAAAAAAAGCAAATTTAAAGGTTAGCGGAACAAAATCGGAATTAGTAAAAAGAATTGAAGAAAACTTTACAGATGAACAAATTAATAATTTAGCACAAAATCAAGGCAAAAAGTTTGTTGTTACTGAGAAAGGATTACAAGAAATAGGGAATTATAAACCAATACTTGCCCATGATGTTGATTTTGAAAATAATTGCTATGATTTAATTTTAGAAAATAAGTTAAATGAAGCATATAAAATGATGTGTCAATATGAACATAATAAACTTATTAGGAGAGGGTTGAATTGTGATTGGAAAAATCCACCTGAAAAGAAGTTCAGAATAAATCTTGATAAAAATTTACCTTTTAATTTACCAAATTGTATGAAACCGTATGAAAAAGATGTTAAAGCAACTACAATATATACAAATATTATGGGTTCAAATCCAAGAAATTCAGTTCCTTTTTTCTGTCAAAGAATAAATGCTGATTTTAATAGAAGAATATTAGAAAAAGCATTTATATTTTTGTCTGCTTATGAAAGCGGGGCAAAAGGGCTTGATTATTCTGACATTGAAAATTTAGAGCAAGAACAAATAAGAATAGACAATGCCCCAAAAGAGATATTTGAAAATTTATCAATAGATAAATTTATAGAAGAATTAAAGAATAAAATAATTCAAGCAGGATTAGATATTCGTAAACTTGAATATGATGTTTTAAAAGACGGAACATCTAATTTTACATATCATATTGGCGATTGGAACAGTCAAATAGGTAGAATTGTATTCGGGAAGAAAAAATCTAGTATGCAGATTTTAACGCAAGATACTGTAAAATGGCTTGATAATTTGCCAATGGAAGAATATATCAATAATATTGATAAGTGGATTTTATATATTAAAGAAATTGAAAAGCATTATAATGAATTATACAATAGTTAAAATGATTAAATGACTAATTTTGAAAATATTTTTACATCCTTCTTTCCTTTTCCGGTGGTTTTTGTGCATCTTTAGGAATTAGCCAATACTGTCCGTATTTAAAAGCACCTTCTATTCTGTCTTCCTCACAGTATATTTGCACTCGTCTTTTGGAAATACCCCATTCTTCAGCACAATCCTTAACTCTTTTAAATCTATATGAAATCATTTCCCAATCAATTTTATGATAAGCCATTATTGCACCTATTTTTGATTCATGCGTTCTACTTTCTTAATTTGTTCGTGAGAGAACATCATATAGCCGGATTCTGTATACATTGTCGGTTTTAATTTTTCGACTTTCACCCAATATCTGATAGTCGATACAGGCACACCAACTTCACTTGCAAATTTCGCAATAGTCATAAGTTTTTCTTGCGGTATTTCATTTTTGGTGTCAAAAATATCAAATATAGTATCAAAAGATTGAGATAATCTTGTAACCATAAATTTTATATAATCATCAATATCGCCTGTTAATTGTGCTTTTTCGATTGAATTTATATAACGCTTTCTATCTCTTGGGCGAATAATAATCGGGCAAAAGCCATTTTGCATAAGTAAAAGATTCATCAACAGTCTTGCACATCTGCCGTTGCCGTCAGAAAACGGATGAATACTTACAAAATCAAGATGTAGTTTTATTATATCTTCAATCTTTGTATTGCTTTTATATTTACCCCAAAATTCTTTCATTAAATCCGGAACTTTCATCGGATTAGGCAAAATTACTCTACTTCCTGAAATTCTAACAGGACAATTTCTGTAAAAGCCTGCATTATAATCATCAATTCCGGATAATAATTTTTTATGAATATCAAGTACAACGTTTTCTGTTATTGCTGTCTTTGATTTCAAAATATAAATTATATAATCAAATGCTTTAGCGTGATTTACAGCTTCCTGATAATGCACAAAGGGCTTAGATGATGATGTTATATCTTCTTCAATAACAAGTCTTGTTTCCTTTCTTGTTAAAGTATTACCTTCAATGTTATTTGAAGTATATGCTAATTCTGATTTAAGCCATTTATACAGTTGTTCTTTGCTTTTATTGTCGCTAAAAAGCTTGTTAAATTTCTTTTTTTTACTTGATATTTTTGATAGTAGGAAATTTATAGAGTTATACATTTGCAACCTCATAGTTTATAGTTAGCATTTTTTATAAGTATAAACTATAAACAGGCGTTTTTCAATAGGTAACTACTGAATAGCTTACAGTTGTTAATATTTAAAACTATGAAGTATAACTATCCCAAAAATTGCAAACTGCCTGTTTTATAATTTGGGGTTCGCAGAAAATCAAAACTGCGAATAGATAAAACCCAGTCAAGAAGCTAATAGCCAGATTTTGGGGTTCGTTTTCGGTCTGCACCACCATGAAAGAGTCATACTAATTGTTCATATATGTCAACCTGCATGTCTATGTACAATGTATCCTAACGAGCAGATTGATTATTAACGGATAGTATGATTATTGGTTTCAAACCTTTTCCCTGACTGATACCTATTAACAGGACATTCGGTCGGAATGGTTTCATGTCTTTGCGAGAGCAAAAGTCCGAAGTAATCCAGCTTCAGCCGATTTATAATGGTCGGAAATTAGTTGAGTATAAATGTACGAAATGTCCGATTTAGGTAACCAAATAGTCCGCTTATTTGCACTTTTTGTCCCAATATTTGCACTCATAAGTAGGGTTGACTTTAGTCAACCAAAATGTATCGGTAGACTGAAGTCTACCCTACCTGCTTCAGTTTGTTTTAAAAATTTAGATGAGAGTCTATCAAAAAATATTTTTACAAGTTTTTAATATACTATGCTAATACATTCTATAAAAAATA
>CADBUY010000007.1 GCA_902797965.1 uncultured bacterium | reverse complement strand
GTGGACTTTAAAGCAGGAAGCAAAAACCGAAGTGGACGGCAAAGAAGCAGACGGCTCTTTGGGGTATTATTCCAAAACATCTGCAAAAACAAGATGTGTAATTGAGTTAAAAGACGCTCAATGTAATTTAGACAGTAAACAACAATCAAGAGAAAGCAAGCAAACACCTGTTGAACAGGCTTTTCAGTATCTTTATAAATTTGCGGATTGTGATTGGGTAATTGTATCAAATTTCAGATATACAAGACTTTACCATAAATCTAAAGGGCAAACGGCTTATGAAGAATTTGACATTTTGAACTTGCACGAAGAAAAAGAGTTTAAAAGATTTTATTATTGCTTATGCAAGGAAAATTTGTTAAATGAAAATTCTTGTTCTCAAATGGATTTGCTAATAAAACAATCGGGCGAAGCTGATATTGATATTACAAAAGAGTTTTATGCAGAATTCAAAACTGTAAGGAAAATTTTATTTGAGCATATTGTAAATAATAACCCTGATTTTGACAAAAAATTATTATTGGAAAAAACTCAAAAATTATTGGATAGATTTATATTTATTTTCTTTTGTGAAGATACCGCAGGACTTTTACCGCATAATACGGTTGAAAATATTTATAAAATGGCTCAAAACTCTTTTTCATTATCTGAATGTAAGATATGGGAACAGTTCAGAGGTTTATTTGTTGCAATAGATAAAGGAAACAACAATGTAAATCCGCCTATAAACGCATATAATGGCGGTTTGTTTGCTTATGATGATATTTTAGACAAACTGATAATAAAAGATGAAATGTTTACTCATATCAAGGAATTAGCACGCTATGACTTTGAAAGCGACTTGAATGTAAACATTTTAGGACATATTTTTGAACAATCATTATCAGATTTGGAACAAATAAAAAATGAACTTGACGGAATACAAGAAGATAAAAAGAATTCCAAACGCAAAAAAGACGGAATACACTATACACCTGAATATATCACACATTATATAGTTAAAAATACTATTGATAGGTATTTAGAAGAAAATCCCGAACAGTTAAAGAACATAAAAATTTTGGATAGTTCTTGCGGTAGCGGTGCATTTTTAAATCAAGCACATACACAGTTAAGAAAAGAATATCAAATACAGTTAGAACGGAATTTAAGCAATATAGGAAGTTCAAAGAACTTAAATATATTTACACATATTAACCCTATTGAAAATGACCGTACAATCCTCTTAAATAATCTTTTTGGAATAGATATTAACCCCGAAAGTACGGAAATTACAAAACTTGCTTTATGGTTAAAAACTGCAAACAAATCCGCTCCGCTCCAAAACCTAGATAAAAATATAAAATGCGGTAATTCTTTATTTTATGATTGGCTTGAAGATAACAATGACGGCAAATTTCATATAATTATCGGAAATCCTCCATATATTAAAGAATATACAAATAAAAAAGCATTTGACGGACTCCATGCCAGCCCTTACTATCAGGGGAAAATGGATTTATGGACGCTATTTGCCTGCCAAGCCATAGACAAATTAACAGATAACGGATATTTGAGTTTTATTGCTCCAAACAGTTGGCTAACAAATTCCGGTGCAAGCATTTTCAGAAACAAGATTTTACAAGACGGTGAAATAATTAAATTTATTGATTTTGGCGATTTCAAAGTATTTAAGGACGCAGGAATTCAAACAATGATTTTTGTGTTCAAAAAATGCACACCTAGAGAAAGTTACGAAGTTGATTATTGCAAAGTGGAAGATAAAAATTTAGGTGAAGATATTATAAAAGGTTTTATTGAAAACGATTTACAAGAGAGCATAACAGGAATTACAAAATTCAAAGCAACTATAAAACCAAGTGAATTAAAAGACAAAAACATTACATTCTTAAATAACAATATAAATCTAGTTATAGATAAAATTCAGAATTCCCCTAATACTACATATTTGTTACCTAATGAAATGACAAATGGCATACATTCACATCACGATAAAGTAACAAATAGTATGCTTACAATATTAGGTGATAATTACAAAGTTGGCGAAGGTGTATTTTGTCTATCAAATATTGAAAAAAATAATCTCTCATTAAGTGATAAAGAGTTAAACGACTTAATAAAACCTTATTATAGCCCTAGAGAATTAAGCCGATACTATGGAAATCCGCAAAATTCCGAATGGATTATTTATACAGACTCAAAATTTAAAAATATAACTGAAATTGAACAATATCCGAATATAAAAACACATTTAGATAAATATACAAGCATTATAACATCAGATAATAAACCGTATGGTTTGCATAGAGCAAGAAATGAAAAATTTTTTAAAGGTGAAAAAGTAATATCATTAAGAAAATGTGCAATTCCGACATTTACATATACTGATTTTGATTGCTATGTAAGTGCTATGTATTATGTAATTCAAACAAACCGCTTTAATATGAGGTATTTAACAGGCTTATTGAATTCTAATCTCATTAAATTTTGGCTAAAAAATCAAGGAAAAATGCAGGGGGATATTTTCCAAGTTGATAAAGAGCCGTTATTAAAAATTCCTATTAAAGTTGCAGAAACCGAAATTCAAGAGAAAATCGGCAATTTTGTATTAAGACTAATAGAACAAACAAAACTCTTAAAAAATAGCCTAGAAACTTGTTTAGAAGCAATCAAACTTAATTACAATTTGCAAACTATTCCAAGTAAATTAAACGAATTCTACAAAATGGGTATAAATCCATTTAAAGAGGAACTTACAGGCATGGGGATTGATATAGGTATAGATAAAATTGAAACCTTAATGAATTGGTACAAAGAAAAATCATCAATGCTATCAAACATTGAAAAAGATATACAAACTCTTGAAACCGCCATAAATCAGGAAATTTATACTCTATATAACATATCCGCAGAAGAAATAAAAATAATCGAGGGGGTATAGATGAAGAAAATATTTGAGAAAGTAAAGAAAAATATGTTCTTACAATGGCTCATAGGTATAGTTATTGTTATCTTGATTGCCTTAATAACTTGGAATACATCAGTTAAATTAAACGAAAAGCAATTAAATGAATTAAAATCAGCAATTATTCAAAATCGCATGCCGGATAATATGGAAACTCATAGTTATACAAGCACAACAATTACACGAAAACGAACAATGACACATCATAAGAACAAATAAGAGGGGTAAAATGTTAGATATAACCGTTTATAACATGGTTGAAAATAATACAAATATCGTAAAAATCATTGAAATAATTTGTTCAATATTGCTTGCAATTTTTGCTTTTGCACAATGGAACATTCAAAAACGCCAAAAACAAATATCATTATTTAAAATTCGCATAGAACATTATAACGAATTAAGAAAATTATTAAATAAATTTATAAATTTTTATCCACATAAATATTCAAATGGTAATGTTACCTTATTGCTAAATACAAAGGAAATTACAAAAGATGATATAGCAGAATATTCTGAATTATGTTGTAGTTTTAAAATCTTAATAAATAGTGCAAAGTATATTTTTTCTAATAATGATATTTATACATTTGAAAAAAAAGTTTTTAATTTTATAACAAAAAATCAAAAATTTTATACTCCTGAAGAAGAAAGTGTATGGACTGACTCTTGCATTGATGAATACAAAATTATTTTAGATTATATATTTGATATGGATAAATTATTTGAAACTGACTTAAACATTACCACAAAAAACAAACAATACTGGAACATAGTAGAATAGTTATAACTTTACATTTAAAACATATTGCTAAATCCTCCAGATGAAGTTATCATGCGTTCATCAGACTATGAGAGGGGGTGAAAATAATGTCAACACTTGAAGAAACATTAAGATTTCAAGATAGAATTCAAAACCAGTTGGATAAACAGGTTAAAATTGAAAAGAAACTTAATGAACAAGCTAAGATTGAAGAAAAATACAATTCAATTCAAAAAGCACTAAACGGTGGTTCAAGAAATCAAGGACTAAAAATGTCTGACGAAGATAAGGAAATTCTTCATGACTTGGCAACAAGACATTAAAAAAGTAAAACCTAGTTTTTATACTAGGTTTTTATTTAATATTCTTTACATAATGTTGCATAATGTTTTGAATTCGTTTATACTTTTTGTATGAATATTAAAGACTACATCACAATTAAAGAAGCAGCGGAAATGTTAGGGGTTGATAAAACTACATTAAGGCGGTGGGATAAGGCAGGAAAACTTACACCGTACAGACACCCTATGAATAGATACAGACTTTATAAAAAATCTGAAATACAAGCAATTCTAGGGGGTATTAAAAAATGAAAAAATCAATTTCACCCGAAAAAGTTGTATTATATGCAAGAGTTTCAAGCAAAGAGCAAGAAAAAGAGGGCTTTTCAATTCCGGCTCAATTAGAGTTATTGAGAAATTATGCAACTAAAAACAGTATGATAATTTTAAAAGAGTTTGAAGATGTTGAAACTGCAAAATGTGCAGGAAGAACAAAATTTAATGAAATGCTCAAATTCCTTAAGAATTCAAAGGAATGTAATACAATTTTAGTAGAAAAAACAGACCGTCTATATAGAAATTTTAAAGATTTTTCAACTATTGAAGATTTGAAATTGGTTGTTCATCTTGTAAAAGAAAATAGCACAATGTCAGCAGCTTCACGCTCTCACGAAAAACTTATTCACGCTATTAAAGTTGTAATGGCTAAAAATTATATTGATAATTTGAGCGAAGAAGTCATAAAAGGTTTGACACAAAAGGCAAAAGAGGGCTATGTAACAGGAAAACCGCCTTATGGATATACAAAACACTTTAACGACAAAAATACAAGTTATATTGATGAAGAAACCGCCCCTTATGTAGTTAGAGCATTTGAACTCTATGCACAGGGCAATATATCATTAAGGGCATTATCTCAAAAGTTATATGACGAGGGATTTATATACAAACCAAATACCCCGAAAGCATACAAAACGCAACTTGAACATATTTTGAAAAATCCGTTTTATTATGGAATGGTAGTATTTAAACAAACTTTATACGCAGGAAAACATCAACCTTTAATTTCAAAAGATTTGTTTGACCGTACGCAGTTAGCATTCAGAAAAGACAATAAACCAAAACACTTTGAGCCTAGAGAATTCTTGTTTGCAGGCATGGTTAAGTGTTCAAAATGCGGTTGCAACATATCAGGCGAAATTAAAAAAGGTAAATATATCTATTATTCTTGTACAGGTGGCAGGGGCGAATGTGAGCAACAACATATTTATATACCCGAAGCAAAGATTGAAAAACAGATTATACAAGCACTTGAAAATATATCTATAACCCAAGAGCATAGAGAATGGATTACACAGGCATTAAAAGAAAGTTTTAATGATGAAGAAGAATATACAAAACAACAAATCCATAGTTTAAGTGTAAAAAAACAAAAGTTAAAAGAAAGAATTGATAAACTGTATTTAGACAAGTTAGACGGCAATATTTCGGAAGATTTTTGGGCTGAACGACATAATCAATGGACACAGGATTTATTAACAATACAAAGCAATATAACGGCTTATGAAAAAGCAAGTATCAATTTTATTGAACAAGGTGCAAATTTCTTGAAAATTTGCTATGAAATACATGACCTTTACCAGTTCGGAAATTGTACCGAAAAGCGTGAGCTTATAAATTATGTACTTCAGAACTTGACTATTGAGGGCGAAAATATACACTATGATTACAAAAAGCCCTTTGACATATTCGCCAAAGGACTTAATCGTAATAAAAAACTCCCCAGGTTGGACTCGAACCAACAGCCTACCGGTTAACAGCCGGTTGCTCCGCCATTGAGCTACTGAGGATTATTACTCTCTGCATTATTCAACTAACGCATTTGACTTATTTAATTTTCGCAAGAGCTTATCACTCCCACATCTATTATATTACCAAATAAAAAAATTTTGTAAAGTATCAATTTTAAAAATTCCTGATTGTTATTTATGGTAAAATTATACTATGTTACATGAGTATTTATCATTAAAAAATTATGCACACATTGGCGATGCCATCTGGGAAGTTTTTGTACGTAATTACGTTATATACAAAACTTCTAACTCAAAGCAACTCCATAAAATGACTACTGACAGGGTTAATGCAACGTTTCAGATGAACTTGCTCGAACTAATCACCCCTGAACTTACAATTGATGAACTTGAACTTGTCAAACGCGCCAGAAACCTGCCTATTCCTATAGGCAGACGAAGCATTCAGCATGATTACAGGCTGGCTACTGCATTTGAAGTTATCATTGGGTATTGGTACCTCCATGATAAAGACAGGCTTAAAAAATTTGAAGAGAAATTCAAATCTACTGAATTCTTCAATTAATTATGCTTAAAAATATTCAAAAAATTGAATTTCTCAGGCTTTGCGTTTTTTTCGTCTTCATGAGGAGCATTTATAATTATCAAAACTTCGTCTTCTCCTGACATTTTTAGATTATTTCTCGCTATAGCTTCCATTCCAGATATATTAGAAAAGTTTTTTATATTATCCTTTAACTGGTCATTCAAAGCTAACGCAGAGTCTCTTGTCTTTGTTATTTGTATAATTTTAGCTTTATAAGAAACTATCTTAGAAATATTTAAAACGGCACTTATTGCAATCTGAAAAAGACATAGTAGAAGAATTATTGTCAAAAATGAGTAATAAAAACCATTTCCCGAAGAATTTTTTTTCTTCTTCGGTCTTCGATTAATTTCTTTATTTATTACTCTTCTTTGTTGTCCGTCTTTATTGTCTAACATTTTATCTTTTATATTCTAAACCCTGTTGAAAAACTTACAGATTCAGATTTATTTCCGTTTGAATAATATGACTGCGCGATACCCAATTCAAATTTCAAAGAATCTGCATACTTTTTTAATTTTGGTGTATAAACTAATATTAGCTCATTCTTATTTTTTTGTGACTGAAGATAGTTCGTAAAAGCATTTTTTAAGGTTAATCTGTCATTGATATGCCATTCGGGAGTAATTCTAAGAGAACTCCATTGACTGTCTTCCAACTCTCTGTTAGCAGACTCCCGCAACGCTGTCTCAAACGAATAATGATGCTTACTGTCATACCTTAAAAAAAAAGCAGCTGTTGATTCAATCTGTGAATAAGAAATTTCTTCGCCAAATCTTGAGCCATAAGTAAAGCCGCCATTACTTGCAGCAATACTTGCATTCAGAGGCAGAATGTCGCCCAAGCCTGTTCTAATTACCATAGAGCGAGCCAACGCACTCCTTGTCGTGTTTGCATTTGAAGTTATATTTAAACTACCAACTGGCAATATTAATGTTCTTTGAGGAATATTTACTTCCGGTTTATCAATATCTTCTTCAAGATAAATAGTCTCAATTAAATTGTCATCATACTTAATTTGACCATTTATCTTATATGTTTCTTTTATTTTATTATTTTCTTTTGTTATTGCATTGATATGGAGTCCTTTAATATTTTCAATGCCCCTATCCTGCTCCACCGCATAATTTGGAAGCAAGTTAAATATTAATATTAGCGATATAAGAAATAGTCTTTTTAACATACTATTATTCTAGATGAAATGATTGCTAAATTCAATTAATAAAGTTTTATTAATAATAATTTCAACCATTTAATGTACTTTTTCATACATAAGAAAAAGCCGTAACAAGCTTTGTTACGGCGAACACTGAGTTGAGTAGAGTAGTATGTTCCGAAAAACACTAGAAAGTATTTCTTTATTAGCATTTATGAATAAATGCGATTTTTAATCTGTAAAAACAGTTTTTGTCTTTTGCCCTTATTTTATTAACTAATTCCTAATTAATCCCGTGCGTATATATATAAAGTATTTTTATCTTAAAAAATTGCCTATTTTTAAAAGTATATTAAGTATTGTAAACTATTAATTCTAAAAATAGTCCTCTTTGCGCCTAACAAGGCTATTTTTAATATATTTAATTTGATTTATAAAATAATCGTATATAAAGGAGGATAATATGAAGAAAAGTTTTCTTGTTATTTTATTGAGCTTTTTTCTTACGGCTTGTTATGCTCAGGCAGAAGATTCTGTTGCTATTGTCGATTTACAGAAAATAGTAAGTAATTCAAATCAAGTTAAACAGTTAAAACAAGAACATTCTAAGAAGATGGATGAATTAAACAAAATTATTGTTAATGCGAGGGGTGAAATTGCAAATGAAACAGATAATAATAAAATTGTTAAAATAGAAGAAAAATATACTAAAGAATTTAATGCAAAGAAAACAATATTAGAAAAAGAATATAACACTAAACTTGCGGCAATAGAAAATAATATAAAAAGTGAGATTGCAAAAAAAGCAAAAAAGGATAATTATGATTATGTATTTGCAAAAAGCGTAGTTCTTTACGGCGGAAAAGATATTACGGATGAAATTCAGATAAAATAAGGACTTCAAAAAGAGTGGATGAACAATATTGTTCATCCATTATACTTATTTTTATAGTCTGATTTATTCGCTATAAATAATCTGACTTCTTTATAGTTAAAAGAAATAATATAGAATAAATTTTTATGAATTAAGATTTTATAAAATATATATTGTTTTATATTGCATTGTGTTATAATATTGTTATAAAAGTATATAAAGGAGCAATGTATTATGAAAAAACAACTTATTATTTCATTAGGTTTAGTTGTTGCCTTATCAACAGCAACAATATCTGCATTTGCAGATACATCAATTTATACAGACGGCATTGGCAGATTGCACTTTTTAGGTAAGGATGCATCAAGTAATGGCAATAACGCAAACTATGCTAATCCTGCACAGCAAGATCTAACAAGAAAATTGTATGGAGAAGCTGCTAACGGTGTAGTAAATGATACAAGCTATGATCAGCACCCGTTGAAAAATTATGAAAATACATTTCCAGATTCAAGATTTACTTCTTCAACAATTTGGAAAACAAAATATTCAAATGGCTCTGATGCAAATGTTGTAGAAAAAGTTAAAGCAACAACAAATGTTACAAAAGGTCAAACAGATTATTCCGGACAAAATGCTTATGGATCAACATTTTTAGATAATCCTAATGCTAGTAAGAATGAAATTAAAACAGTTAAGAAAAAACATTGGTGGAATAAAAAGTAATTTAATAAATTCATTAATATATTAATAAAAAACAAGCAATTCAAATGGGTTGCTTGTTTTTTTTATTTGAAGTATTATAGATAAGTAATCGTTCCCGGATCGTCTAGTGGCAGGACTGAAGATTCTGGCTCTTCCAACGGTGGTTCGAATCCATCTCCGGGAGTTTTTAAGAATATATAATTTACCTAACGGAGTGATGGAAGAGAATACCTTTTTCAGGACATTTGGTCGGAAGGGGTAAATGTCTTTGCGAGGATGAAAACCCGAAGCAATCCAACTTTTGCCGATTTAAACAGGTCGGAAGTGAGTTGACTCAAACTACTCCAGAAGTGACTTTTCTTGCACTTTTTTACTCATTTTTTGCACTATTATTGCACCCTTTTGCACATATTTGCACTCAAAAGTTATTGTTGGGCAAGTATGCCCAACCTACAGGTTCCGGGAGTTTTTTGTTAGGTTAAAGTCTGTAAACTGTTACTTAATAATCAATCAACAAACCTTTAAATACAAGTTTTAAACGTATTCTTTTAACTATATTTGATACAAATATATATTATTTGATTAACAATTATTTGAGTAATATAATGGATAAATACGGAAACTTAAATTTATGAGAATAGGTATAAAAAAACAAATAACAGCAGGTTTATCAATACTGTCAAATATAACATTGACAGCTTTAAAACTTATTGTTGGTGCTTTATCAGGAAGTTTAAGTATCATATCTGAAGCAATACATTCATTTAGTGATTTAGCCGCATCTGTTATAACTTTCTTTTCTGTAATTAAATCTTCTCAACCTGCCGACAAAGATCATCCGTACGGACATGGCAAATATGAAGATATGGCCGGGTTTATTGAGGGATTTTTAATAATATTTGCTGCAATAATTATAATTTATGAAGCATCAAAAAAAATAATTCATGGCTGTCCGTATCAGGCAGAGAATAACCTTGGAATTGCTGTTATGGTAATCGCAGTTCTATTAAATATTATCGTAAGTACTCTCCTGTTTAAAGTAGCAAAAGAATCCAACTCAATATCTTTATATGCAGATGGACAACACCTTAGAACAGATGTATATTCTTCTCTTGGAGTTCTATTCGGATTAATTTTAATAAAATATACAGGACACACTTTGCTTGATCCTGTAATTGCAATTCTTGTCGCTTGTTTTATATTTAGAACAGGACAAAAAATTGCAAAGCAGTCAATAATGCGGCTTCTTGACTATTCCTTGCCAAAAGATGAGATAGACTTATTAAAGAAAATTATATACGGATTTAATAATAAAGTAGAATTAAAAGATAACAGTCTTAAAGCACGTCAGATAGGTCCAACAACAGATATCGACCTAACACTTCTCTTCCCAAAAGAAACTTCATTATGCGAATGCCATAGAATTTGTGATGATATTGAAAAGCAAATCAGAAACATTTATGCAAATGCTTCAATTTCAATTCATTCAGAACCAAAATGCTACAACAAAAATTGTGAAAATCTGTGTTGCAGCAATGGAAATCTAACAAAAATTACATAATTAACAAATGTTTTTCAACATAATAAAATGTGCTTTTCAGGTTCTATTTAAGTTTATCATATTCACTATCTTCAACTGCTTCAAGCCACTCATTGTATCCTCCGTCAGATGGAACTTCAATCGCAATATGGCTGAACCAGCTATCTTTAGCTGCACCATGCCAGTGTTTTGTTCCGGCAGGAATATTCACTACGTCACCTTTTTTAAGTTCTATTGCGGGCTTTCCCCATTCTTGATAATACCCTCTTCTGTCTGTCACAAGAAGTATTTGACCACCTTTACCATCACGACCGGCATGGTGAATATGCCAATTATTTCTGCATTTTGGTTCAAAAGTTACGTTATAAGTCGGAACTTGTTCTTTCACTAATGGTTTAAGATAACTCTGTCCTATAAAATATTTGGCAAAGCCGTCATTTTTATCACCTAGACCGAATGAGGGTTTATATTGTGAATTTTTTACTAATTTTATAATTTCATCAGACTGTTCTTGAGTTAATCCTGTATTTTTTGCAATTTGAATATGAGCATTCAGTTGTGGTTCTACATTACCAATACTTGCTAATGCTGCAACAGTTGCAATCTCTCTTTCCTTATGAGTCAAAACGCCTCTTGCAAAAATATCACCAAATAAATGTTCTTTCAGATAATCATCTATTGCAGGTGCAAACTCAAAAAGTTCACCTTTTACAGGTGCTCCGCAAAGCTCTGTCTGAGTTTTTTCTCCGATTGCGTTTTTATCAGCATCTTTTTTTAGAGGAGTTCCTGCTTTACCTTCTTTATATTTTCCACTCTTGCTTACTTTTATCAACGTAGAAACAGCATTTATGCTCTTTGGAAAACCGCAATAAGCGTACAATTGAACCATAACTTCTTTAACTTCATTTATTGTGAGTCCGTCCTCCAGTCCTTTTTTTGTAGCTTGTTCTAATTTTTCCAAATCACCGCTTGCTGTATATGCTGATATCATTACAATATTTTGTTCTTTTTGCGTTAATAATTCTTCTGCCATAACATTTCCCCCTACTAACAATAATATTATTGCAAATAAAGTTTTAAGAATATTCATATTTATATATCCTCATTCTTAAATTTTTCGGCATCAAGATATCTGATAACTCTTGCAGGATTACCTACTACCACCGCATTGTCAGGAACATCTTTTGTAACAACTGCACCTGCACCAACTACTGCATTTTCACCAATTGTAACTCCGGGGAGTATTGTTACATTTACCCCAATCCAAACATTACGCTTTATATGCACAGGCTTGCAAGTAATTACATATCTGTCGTACATATCATGGTTGTTTGTTGCAATTGTACAATTTAAAGAAATCATAGTATTGTCTTCAATCGTAAGTCCGCCTGCTGACATACATTGAAAACCGTTTAATATAACAACATTTTTACCAATTTTGACTTTATCAGCGAGGATTGTAAAAATCGGTGGATGAATAACTGTATTTTCACCCAATGTATGATTAAAAAGTTCATCAATTAATTCTTTACATTCTGGAGTTGTAGGATTTGTTTGACCAATTCTAAAGCATAAATCCGCACTTCTTTTTGCCTCGGCAATTCTCTCCGGACTCTGTGTCCTGACATCTATTCTTACTTCTTCCATTGTAAACTCCTATCTGATAAAGTTTGTAAACACAATTTCTTCTTCTTTTGGCATTGGAACGCCTGCTTTTTTAGCTGCATCTAGACACTTTAAATGCCAAGCCATGTTACGGGCGAGTATTCTCATATTTTGCATACCCTCTTCATCCTGAATAACTTCATCAGGAGTATGACCATGAACCATATTCCAGTAACGACCTGATATAATTGGCATCTCTGAGATTGTGAAATATTTGTTTAATTGGTCTAAAGCAGCTGTTGTACCTGAACGTCTTGCACTAACTATTGCAGAACCGGGTTTATGTCTAAAGTAGTTCATTCTGCCTGATAAAAGGGCTGAAAAGAAAACTCTGTCCATAAAAGCTGTTATACCACCGCAAGCGGAACCATAATGAACCGGTGAACCAAAAATAAATCCGTCAAAATCTTTTGCGTATTCTACAAAATTATTAACATCATCATCTGATATTACGCATTTACCAATTTTTGCACACGCACCGCAAGCCCTGCAGGGAGTTAAAGATTTAATACCTATTTGGTAAATTTCTGACTCGATTCCTTCTTCTTTTAAAGTTTTTGCAATCTCATCTAGCGCTGTATAAGTACATCCGTTTTTGTGCGGCGAGCCATTAAATAATAATACTTTCATTTTATCTCCTTTTTTGTTGGGGTGGAAACCCCAACCTACATTTATTATCTTTAAATATTTATCCAAGTTGTGAAACCGCAGAGTAGGGTGGAGCTTACTCCACCAATATAATTACCCCTAAAACGCGCCTGTCTTAATATGCGGAACATAAGGCGCTTCCAGACGTTTAATCACATCATCACTCAATTTAATATCAAGTGCACTAACAGCTTCATCAACGTGTTTAACATCAGTAAATCCTACGATTGGAGATGTTATATAAGGCTTTGATAACATCCAAGACAGTGAAACTTGCGCCATTGAATACCCAAGCTCTTTTGATATTTTTTCTAAATTATCAACTACAACCTTATCTTGTTCTTCTGTAGGCCATACCATCGGAGAAACTTCGTCAATACGATTTCTGTTAGTAATAGTTCCCCAAGGATGGGCACATCTGCCGCCTGCTAATGGCGACCAAGGTACAACAGCAATTTTTCTGTCCATACACAACGGCATCATCTCTCGTTCTTCTTCACGATATATTAAGTTATATTGGTTTTGCATAGATACAAATTTTGTCCAACCGTTTCTTTCTGCTATCTGATTTAATCTTTCAAATTCCCACGCCCACATAACAGAAGCACCTATATATCTTGCTTTACCCGATTTTACAACATCATGAAGAGCTTCCATAATCTCTTCCATAGGAGTTTCGTGATCTAATCTGTGGATTTGATACAAGTCAACATAATCTAAACCAAGTCTTTTTAAAGAATGATCAATCTCTGTCATAATATTTTTTCTTGATAAACCTGCACCGTTAGGACGTCCTTCTCTCATCGCAAAATTTACTTTTGTCGCAACTACTATTTCATCTCTATCAAGTCCAAATTCTTTAATCAATCGACCTGTGATTTCTTCACTTGTTCCAAGCTGATAAACATTTGCCGTATCAAAATAATTTATACCTAAGTCAACCGCTCTTTTAAATATTGGCTTTGCATCCTCGTAATCCTTTGCCCAAGGAAAAACCCCGTTTTCTTTTCCGGGTTTACCAAAGCTCATACAGCCTAAACAAATTCTTGAAACATCAACACCTGTATTACCAAGTTTTACATATTGCATAATCTGTCTCCTATATTAAATACTTATCCAAAATTTTTCTTAACTGAAACTCAGAAAACTTTCTTGTCCAATCTTTTGGTTCAAATACTCCGTCTGACATACACCAGCATGTCATCATTCCATACAACTCAGATATAAAAAGGTGTGTAATAAGTTCTATTGGGGTATCTTCCTTTAATTCTCTATTTTTTACAGCATTATTTAAAATATTTTTAAGCATATCTACGTCATACTGCCACTTAGTCATATCAGTAACATCTGGAGCCGTTTTAGGGTCAATCGCACCCCTAATCCATTCCCTGCATATATTTATACCATACAGCATAACCGCATCCATAAAGCTGTCAAAATATAAAGATAATTTTTCAATCAAATCAGCTGATTCCATATCATTAATTTGATCTTCAATCTGCTTAAAATACCCTCTGCAAATTTCAGCAACAATATCCTCTTTATGCTTAAAATAAACATAAAAAGTCCCTTTTGCGACTCCTGCACTTTTTGTAATATCCTCTACACACAAAGCATTAAACCCATTTATTTTTAACAAATTTTCAGTAACATCTATCAGTTTTTGACGGGTTTTAAGTGCATTTTCCTGTCTTTTTGTCATAAAATACCTCACAAATATATTATACATTTCAATGACCACAAGTCAATGACTTGGAGTGCGTATTTTATAAAAATTTACATAAAAAAACGTACGGAAATAATATCCGTACGCTTTAATTTATTTATTTACTTTGAATTTTAAAACATCATTCCATTCCATCCCCATAGTTCTGTAGGATGATATGTTATATAAACATTAGAACCGCTTATACCATAATCTGAACTTAAAATATCACAAACTCTTTGTGTTACTGTATTACATCTGTCTTTTGGAGCAGGACCTAATAAACTAATTGAAATATAAGCTCCACTATCAACCTCTTTTGATGCCATATACAAAGAGCATCCGTCTTGTACTTCTGACATTATATAATTTTTAGGCTTTGAAAAAACTTCTGAAACAACATCCGTTATTTTTGCTTGTAAATCTGCTTTTTGAGTTTTGTCTAAATTTAAACTTAATCTTGCTTGAATATATGGCATAATAACCTCTCTTTCTTTTTATGATGTATTATATCATATTTTGACAAAAGATTTCGTGCGTTATAAAATCATATTAGTTTTTCTAGTTAAACAACCTCGGGGATGATAATTATCACATTATGGTACAAGTAAGCTCGTTTGAAGAATTAATTTCTCTTATAAAAGACAGGCTTGATATAGTTGATGTAGTATCACAGTTCGTTGCACTAAAAAAGAGCGGTGCAAACTATTGGGGATTATGTCCTTTTCATAATGACAAAAAACCATCCATGTCAGTAAGTCCGTCTAAAGGAATTTACAAGTGTTTTTCATGCGGCGCGGGCGGTGATGCGCTTAATTTCTTAGTAAAAATTCAAAACAGAGAATACAAAGATGTAATTTTTGAACTCGCTGACAAATTTGGTTTTGAATTACCTAAAAAATATAATTCAAACAATGAAAATAAAAACATAAAAAAGGACATGCTTAAAGCATGCAAAATGGCTGCTGATTTTTACCATGAATATTTATTTACTTCTGATGCAAAAGTTGGCATGAATCTGCTTTCAAAACGCGATATCTCAGAAGAAATTATCAATACATATAATCTGGGATTTGCACCTAATAAATATGATACTTTATATAAAGTATTAAAAAAAGATTTCTCTGACGAGATTTTAGAAAAAGCCGGTCTCATTCTCAAATCAAATAATGGTAATGGATACATAGACCGTTTCAGAAATAGAGTCATAATCCCTATTCGTAATGAAAACGGAGAAACTGTTGCTTTCGGTGCTCGTGCCGTAAAAGATGGAGAAGCAGCAAAATACTTAAATTCTTCAGAATCATTAATATACAACAAAAGTCGAATTCTGTTCGGCATTGATACCGCACTTGAGGCTATAAAAGAGCAAGACGGAGTAATCATAATGGAAGGATATTTTGACGTTATATCCGCTCAGGCGCATGGCGTTAAAAATGCAGTTGGTTCATGCGGAACAGCACTAACTCCTGAACATGTAAAACTTATATCAAGATATACAAAATCCAGAAGAATTTTCTTGTCTTTTGATACGGATAAAGCAGGTGTTAATGCTACAAAAAGAGGAAGTGCTGTTATAAAAGAAACACTTTCTGCAATAGGTAACGTTAAACAATTTGATGAAAGCCACATATCATCAATTTCTGATGATAAATATGCTTGCGAAATCAGAGTAGTTTCACCTCCTCAGGGCAAAGACCCTGACGAATTTATAAGAAACATGGGTGGAGAAGCATATTTAGAATATGCAAAAAACGCTCCACTATTAATTGATTTTCTTTTAAACAATACTCTCAAAAATCGTTCAGAAGCTAAAACACCGCAAGAAAAAGCAGAACTTGTAACGCAAATTATAGAAATATTAAAAGACGTAAATAACAAAATTATACAGTCCGAATATGTAAAAATGGTTTCAGGAATTCTTGATGTTGATGAAAAAGCTCTTTTGAAAGAACTTGCAAAAGCCAATGTTGACAATGATTACAGATTTAGAGTTCAAGATAGCAGCAGAAATGTAACAAATTCTTCACAATTTGAAGTTAAAGCGCAAAAAAATTTATTGAGCGTTTTTCTTACAACTGACAGCCCGTTAAATTATATGAGAATTAACGAGTTGTTACCTGAAAATATCATTCGAGATGAAAAGTTAATAATTGTAAAAAATACAATTGACAAAATATCGTGTACAATAAATAATGTTAGGGAATTGACAAAAGAATTATACACAAAATTCATTGAGGATGATAGCTTGACTCAAATCCTGACGGATTTAATCGGATACTCCGAAGCGTTTAGCGGTTTAAGTGCGGAAGAATTTGAACAAGCTGTTAAAGAAAATGTATCAAGGTTAGAAAGATGTTACCGTGAAACTGAAGCAAAAAAAATACGCGAAAAGTATAAGCAGGTAAATGATAATGATATAGAAGCCTTACAGATACAAATGCAGCTTAGAAATAAATTAAAATTAAGGACTGGAGATTAAATAATGACCCAAAAAAGAAATTCTCATTCATCAGTAATTAGTGTAGAAGATGAAAATCTTGATATGCTTGATTTTGATTCAGATAAAGATGTAGATATTGATGACACAGATGACTACATTGAAACTGACTTGGGAACCGATAATATCGAGGATATTATCAGTACTTCAAAACTAAGCGGAGTAAAAAGCGAAGACTTTTATATGATGGATACAGATTCTTCAAGAGAATCAGTAGAAAATGAAACCCAAAAAACAGGTGCTGTTGAAGATCCTGTCAGACTTTATTTAAGAGAAATAGGCAGAATTAAATTATTATCAACCAGCGAAGAAATTGAACTAGCAAAGAAAATTGTTGAAGGCGAAACAAAAGCAGCAGCAATAGCAAAGAGAAAACTGGTACAAGCAAACTTAAGACTTGTTGTAAGTATTGCAAAAAAATATGTCGGAAGAGGTATGTTATTCTTAGACCTAATTCAGGAAGGCAACTTAGGATTAATTCGTGCCGCTGAAAAATTTGACCATGAAAGAGGATTCAAATTCTCTACTTATGCAACTTGGTGGATTAGACAAGCTATTACAAGAGCCATTGCAGATCAGGCAAGAACAATTCGTATACCTGTTCACATGGTTGAAACAATCAATAAACTTAAAAAGGTTACAAGAAGACTTGCTCAAGAACTTTCAAGAAAACCGACCGAAGAAGAACTGGCAGTTGAAATGAATGTTTCTATCTCTAAACTGAGAGAAATCGTTAAAATTGCTCAAGAACCTTTATCTCTTGAAACACCTATCGGAAAAGAAGAAGACTCAAGATTAGGCGATTTTATCGAAGATAAGGAAGCTGATGCTCCGATTAAGACTGTTGCTTCAGAACTTTTGAGAGAAGATTTGGCAGAAGTTTTATGCACATTATCTCCTCGCGAAAGAGATGTTTTGAGATTACGTTTTGGTATGGATGACGGTCGTCAAAGAACACTGGAAGAAGTTGGACAATTATTCGGCGTTACTCGTGAACGTATCAGACAAATTGAAGCTAAGGCTCTCAGAAAATTAAGACATCCTAACAGAAGTAAACGTTTGAAAGAATATGTTGAAAGTTAATATTAACAAAAAAACGATTTGAAAATTTCAAATCGTTTTTTGTTTTGCTAATTTTAACCTGTAATCTCTAATAAAACAAATTAAAATCAGGCTTTTGCTTTTTAATGCATAGTTAACTACTATTTTTTTTTCTATAATTATAGTAAAATTAAGTATGAAACATATAAAGATAATTTTTTATGATAAACAAATACTATATATACAGAAACAAAGACAATAAACTTGTATTGCATGACTTTATATATGAGATGTTTTACAAGTTTGAATTATCAAAAAATAATGATACCGCAGACATATCATTGAAGCTAATTAATGGAATTGCAGATAGAACATATATTTGGCAACTACACACGGACAGAACTAATTCAGAAAGCCTAAACTTTTTTATTAGTCTGTACAATTATATAGAAGAAAATGGTGGTGTTAAAAACTGTTGCCGATTAACAGAATACACATATAATATTAACAGCTTGGACAATATAAAAGAGTTGGTCAATTCCGGCAAAATTATAAAAGAAGAAGTTCAAATCAACGATAAGGAAATAATTTGCAAGGATTCTATACAACAAAGCGGTTCTAACAAAATATTGATGACTGTATTTAATATAATCAGAAATTCAAAAGGACACCTTGTATTACCTGATGAAATATATAAGGCATACACTTCTTTTGACGGAGATAATGCGTATAACTTTGCGAAGTTTGCAGTAAATAAAATGTCAGAAACTCTTGAAAATGTAACGGAAAATGTTTATAAATACTACGCAGCAATATTTGAGTTAATAGAAAAAGAAAAGTTCTGTACGACAGTTTCGGAATTTTGTAAGGACAAAACGGCAAACAGTAACAAAGAACACATAAAATTAATGATAAATTCGCAAAAAGCAAAAATGTATAAAATTGAGCTTGATGATAAGGGAATTATAACTGAAACTCAAACAAATGATATTGATGATATTGAAAAAAGTGCATACAAAACTGCAAACGAAGCAGTTCATACAGACATAAAAGAAGAAGAACACAAAACTTATTTAAAAAATCAAATTACCGGAATAGAAAAAGAATTAAATACAATCTCAAAAGAGATTAATAATACCAATGATTACGGCAAATATAAAAGTATTATTAACAGTCTTAAAATAAAAACTCAAAATTTCTATGAATATGCAAAACATAAATTTGAGTTAAGAGAAATACACGACAAAAATGTAATCATTAAAACAGAAAAAAAATACAAAGAGTTTATATCAAAAATTGAGAACCTTAATGAAAAAATTAACAAATTAAATTCAGAAAATAATAAGCAAAAAAATAATCAAGAAACAATTACGAAGCATGTAGATTACTACGAACAAATAAAATCTGAATTTGTAAAATTTGAAGAGGAACTAAATTCAATAGTAGAAAATATGACTGTAAATTCTGAAAATGAGTACATCTCACTGCAATCTTCCATATCAAATATTAGGGATAAATTGCACAAATTTTATGATAAAGCCCTTGAAGAAGCGCATCAAAATGCAAGTTTATCAGGACCTCTTATTAAAGAAGCTACAACAAAAAATAATGAACTAAATAAAAAGATAAACGACTCTCTGGATAAGTTGGAAGTTCTAAAGAAAAGATTGCTATTTAAAAATATATTCAACGGATAATATTAAAAATCTATTTTCTTGAAATCATCCAAAATAAGCTCTGGGTACTCATCTCTAAGTTCTTTGGCTTGTTCTTTTGTAAGAACATCATCTTCATGGAGCAAAAATCTTATTGGTGGATTAAAAAATTTTTCTTTTTTTAGTGCATTATATTCCTGTGGAGTTTTAGCCTGTTTTGATATCATACGAGAAACTAAATTATTGTTTGGCATATACATAAAATGATGCATAAAATCATTCTTTAATCTCTCAACATATTTTGATGCAAAGTCAGTTATTCCAAACCAAGGATCGATAATTACTGCATCCTTATTTTTAAAAATATATTTTTTTCCTGCTTCAATCGGCTGATTTGTCATAACAGACACAACATGCTCGAGCTTTATCTCCATTCCCGAACGATTTCTGGCAACATAAGTTTTCATAGAATACACATTATCCTGACCGTTAATTTTTGCAATAATTTCAGCCAGTCTTGCCGATTCATAACAATTGCCTATATGTTTATCTTTTAGAGCATAAATAATACTTTTAAATAACTCTATTCCTGATGGCATACGAAAACGTAAAGCATCAAGTTTTACAGCATTTCTAAATGACAAATTCATCATTTTTTTACTTACATCAGAATTAAAATCACTAAATTCAATAACTTTACTTATATAATCCTTTGACTTACTTTCTGATATATGAGGATAGACAGAATTAACTTTTCTGGTAATTCTATCCGCATTTTGCAATATATTATTTCTACCTTTAAAACTTATCATATTCATATTAAATAAAAATTCATAAAAAAAATTTTTGCTATTGAGAAAATAAAAAAAAAGAGTTATACTTCAAATATAGATTTGAAATAGGAGTAAACTATGTTAAAGAAATTATTTGCCTCATTATGTATACTTTCAATTATAGGTATTTACACAACTCCAGCGATTGCATCATCAGCCGATTGCGTAGAGCATTTAAATGTGCATAAAGATGCCCCTTGTAATATTGTTACAATTCAAACAACTAAAAAAACAGTAGAACAGGGTAACGTACTAATGTTCAAATTTGATGAAAAATTCTTTTCTAAAAAATCAGAAGCAGGTGCAATAGTTCATTTTACGGTTCCGGAAGCATTATATACAGAAGAAGGCACTCTTATTCTTCCATGTGGAACAAAAATTGTAGCAGAAGTTACGCAAATAGAGAAACCAAAATGGTTTAACAAAAATGCTCGTGTTAATATGATTTTCAGACAAATTGTATTGCCTGACAATACTTGCATCGACATCAAAGCAAGACCATTTACCAAGGACTATAAGCTAAAAGAAGGACCTTGGACAACTGCAGGTAAAATTATAGCTTCCACTCTTACTCTGGGTATAGTTGGAGCAGGTGCCGGAGTCGGTTTTGCATTCATTCCAACACCTGCAAAAATCGGTGCTGGATTTGCCATTGGTATTCCTGTAGGCTGCGGTGTCGGTCTTGCTCTTGGCTTAATAACACCCGGCTGCCACTATAAAGCTAAACAGGGTGAAGTTGTTTATGCAATACTTATAGAAGATTTTTCTGTTTGTAATAAATAAAAATAACAAAAAATAATACTAATAAGGAAAAAGAATATTGAAAAATCAATATTCTTTTTCTGTTAATAAAACATATACCAAATTATATATTTTGGTGTAAAACCTTATTTATTAAGTGTTTAATAAAAATTTTCTATTCTTTTTTCTCTTTTGATTACGAGGCAAAAGAGAAAAAAGAACAGAAACAAAGAAAAAAGAGAAAACACGTGATTTAATGAATAACTACATCAGCCTGCGGCTGATGTGATTAATTCGGCAAAGCCAAATCTAACTGCGTAGCTTTCGCAAGAACGGCAAATTACATATCTGGCGTGAGATGTTTAATTTGTAGTTTGGAGTTTCTACCCATACAAGAACAATAAATTAATCAACAAACATTGATTACTCGTTTTGTAATGTTTTGGGTTCGGGGTGCAACGTAATGAGCAAACAATATAGGTGAAGCGACAACAAAGAGAGTGCTGTCTGAGGAACTGGCGGGTTGTAAATTCGCTGATTATTTTTAGTTAAAAAGTAATACATTAAATAAAGAATTTCCCCCGAAAGTTCCGAGTTCACTCGATTGGGCTGAACCGTACAATTGTTTCGCGAATGGAGTTACAACCCCGAGAGTTTCTTTCTCCACTTTCTTTGCGGTCAAAGAAAGTGGATATAAAAAGATAAAACTTATTATTTTAGGGTGTATTAGAGGAACACATCCCTCTATATTCTCGTTATTTGCCTCTTGCTTTTCCAAGTACGACTTTGCAAATATAACGTAAAAAGATATATATATCCCAAACAAGATTTTGATGCTTTATATAATACAAATCATAGCCCATTCTCTGTTCAGCGGTTGGTTCATTAACATTAACCTGCTGCCATCCGCACCAGCCGGGACGAACCCAATTTCGGCATTCCCAAAATGGAATATTTTGTTTATTCTCATCATAAACTTCTTCCATAATAGGTCTTGGTCCTACTATACTCATATCCCCCCTAAGAACATTTAACAACTGAGGGATTTCATCTATATGGAATTTTCTTAAAATTTTACAAAATGGTATTATCCTCAAATCATCCGATGAAACTTCTGTTCTGTCATCATCAAAATCATCATCAAGTTTATCATGGTACATAGTTCTGAACTTTATCATCTTAAACGGTTTACCAAACTTGCCTGCTCTCATTTGAGTATAGAAAACAGGTCCTAAATCAGATAATTTTATTCCAATTGCAGCTACTAATGCAAACGGAAATGTTAAAACCAAAAGTGCAACTGAAGCAATTACATCACAAAATCTTTTTAGATATGCGTAAATAAGAGCTTTCTTTCTGACACAATCATAGAAAAGCCAGTTTACAGACATTTTTGAAACAAGAAATTTGTGTGTAATTCTTTCATAAAAGCGATACATTCTCCAAACCTTAACCCCAAGAGGAATACCCTTAACAAGATCTGTTAATATGTCGGAGTCCATTCTTGATTTAACAGCAATAATAACCAATTTAACATTGTTATCCTTAATAACGGCTTCCGAATCACAAGTTAAACCAAGTATTTTTATTGAAGAATCCTGATCCTCAATAGTATTCATATTATCATCCAAAAAACCTACAACATTTAACTTTAATTCAGGTCTTTGCTTAATCTCTTCTGCAATAAGTTTACCGTCTTGCCCTGCACCTACAATAAGAACATTTTTAGGTCTTTGCATAACTTTTTTAAGGAAAGTAAGAACAAGCCTAGTTAAACTCATTATTATATACCCCAAAATACCGACAAATATAGCTGAAGTATATAACAAAGGATTTCCGCTAAGCAGAAATACAATGAAACATATTATACCGGTTGATACCATCAAACTCTCGAACAAAGTATAGTATTTTTTTGATGTAAAAACTGCTGACTCATAATTATTTTTAAGGAATAATGTAATGAATGTAACAGCTAAAATAAACAACATTAAACATATAATTTGTGTCAATGATTTAGCATATATACTGAAAAAACTGAACGATAAAAAACTTATAACCGCAAAATCCAAAATTGCAAAAATGTAGTTCATTTAAAGCTCCTAAAATATAAATTACCTATGTAATTATATCACATTTTCTGCCTTGTTGCACTTATTTACAAACAAAATAATAAAAAAAAGGCTTTGTAATTAAACAAAGCCGCAATCTTTTTTGTAAGATGTAAGATTATAAGAGAGTTTTATGTTATTAAACTTTTTATGCTGCATCCTCGGTTGACACATATTTTGCCGATTTTGCAACAACACCGTAACAAACCATTGCCAAGCGCTGATTCAACAGAAGCATATTTCTGCAATGATTTGCTGAAGTATCCATAGCATTAAGCATATCAGAAGCCGAAACTCTTGATACCATTGCATTCTCATCATGATTATCGACTTTTTCCTGTGCATATTTTTCAACTAACAGCTTATCAATAAAATCTTTTGCTCCGACTGCCATACTTTTTATACTCCGTTCGTACTTTCTTTATATGTCCCGCAATATAAAACACTTTATTAAATTATTACCTTTTCCAGTGTTTTATATCTCAAATACCCTGTATGTATATATAAAGTATTTCATCTTATAAAAATTGACATAATTTTATTGTTTATTAAGAATTATTAAGTAAATTTGATAAATATTAAAGTCCTAAATAAATAAAAAATAATTTAAATCCTTATTTATCCCTAATATCCGCCGCTTTCGCCTATCGTATCAACTGCTTCTACTTTAATATCAGTAATAAGTTCTGAGTACGAAATAACAACAATTGTCGGAATGTGACGTTCAAGAAGCTGATATAAAGGTAAACGTATTCTTGGAGAGCAGAGAATTACAGGCTGCTGACCTATTTGCTGATGAGCTTTCATCAATGTCATAGCTGTAGACTCAATTAAATCCTGCACCTGCATTGGATTCAACAGAAACATTGTGCCAAGTTCAGTTCTTTGGCAACTGTCGTCCAAAGTCTTTTCCCACTCAGGAGAAAGTGTAAGAGCATACAAAACATGGTCCTTATCAACATTGCTTAAACATATTTGACGACCTAAGGCTGCCCTTAAACGTTCAGACAAAATATCAGGTTCTTTTGAAAATCTTGCATAGTCACAAAGTCTTTCAAATACAAATATAATATCCTTAATTGAAACTTTTTCTCGGATAAGATTAACAAAAATCTTACGCAAGTCTGATGTTGAAATAATAGCGGGAACAAGGTCATTAACAAGAGTCGGGTCTTGTGAACGAACAAGTTCCATAAGTTTTAGAACATCTGTTTTTGTCATAACTTCATCTACATGCTTACGTACACATTCCTGCAAGTGTGTAACAAGAACATCTGTTGCATCAACTGCAGTAACATTTTTGGTTGCCCTTGCATCCTCTTGAGAGATCCAGTATGCCTGAGTTTGATATGTAGGATCAACACCCACAATTGCGTCTTCAGGTATGGTTTTCTTAACAGAATCCCATTGATCCGCAATTACCATATATTTCCCGGGATAAACATAACCTGAAGCAACTACGTTATTACGAATTGAAATGACGTACTCATTTGCTTCAAGAGCAGATGAGTCCATGATACGAATATTTGGCAAAATATAACCTAATTCATCAGTAACTCTTTGACGTAAAGCAGCAATCTTAGCAAGTAATTGACCTTCTTGATCCGGGTCCGCGATTACCAAAAGACCTGCACCAACCTGCAAACTCAATACATCAACACCAAGTCTTTCATACATCTTATTCGGGTTAACCAAGTCTTGCATGTTCTGACGAACACTTTCTAATTGACCCAATTGAGATTGAACGTCAGCATTAACCAATACAGAGAAGCCGGCTAAAGCAAGACCGACTGTAAAGATTAAAAATGGTAAAAACGGTAAACCTGTTATTGGAGCCGTAACTGTAATCAAACCTAAGAATAATGCAGCAAAGAACAAAGAATACGGCTTAGCCATAATCTGGTTTGTCAAGTCACCACCTAATGACATGTTACCGGCAGAAGCACGAGTCATAACAATACCTGCTGAAATTGACATTAATAAGGACGGTAACTGTGCTGATAAACCATCACCAATTGTTAAGATAGTATATTTCCCTACTGCGTCAGCAATAGGCATTTGATTCATTAAGCAGCCAATAACTAAGCCGCCTATAATATTAATAAGCGTAATAATGATACCTGCCATAGTATCACCTTTTACGAACTTCATAGAACCGTCCATTGAACCGAACAGACTTGATTCTCTCTGTAAATCTTCACGCTTTTTTACAGCTTCTTCAGGAGATATTAAACCGGCATTAAAATCGGCATCAATTGTCATTTGCTTACCTGGCATAGCATCTAAAGCGAATCTTGCAGCAACTTCTGCAATACGTTCTGCACCCTTTGTTATAACCATAAACTGAACAACTGTAATGATTAAAAATATTACACCACCTACAACCATGTTTCCACCGGTAACGAAATTCCCAAATGCCTCAACTACATGACCGGCTTCTCCTTTTGCTAAAATAAGACGTGTTGATGCAATTGACAAACAGAGTCTAAACATCGTACCAATCAATATAATAGATGGAAAAGCTGCAAGTTCCAATGGTTTTTGAACGTACAATGATATCATTAATAGAACAATACCTAATGTTATATTAAAAGATATTGCAAAATCAATAATAATTGGAGGCAACTCTACTATTAAGATTAATATCAAAATCATTACAAAGAGTGCCAATGCTATTTCTGATATAGGTTTGCTTTGTTGTTGTTCGCCTGCCATTTCCTTATTGCTCTTCTACATTAAATTCCATCTAACGCTTTCTTAATGATTTCTAATTGAGTGTCAATTGATGCATCTACAATACCGTTATTAGTTTGAAAGACGCATCCTCCCTCTTCTACTGACGGGTCGGATAATATATTTATTTTTGTTTCAATTCCGTACTCGTATGTGACCGTTGGCAGGGCATCTTTTAAAAATGCTACCGCTTGCGGATGTACTTTTATATTAACTTTTGGTTCGTTCTTACACGCATTTTTTAATACATCTAAAATAATGTCTAATAGAACTTGAGGATCTGTTTTTAATTCTTTTTTTACAATTTTCTTAGCTATACTTACACTTATCTCTAGAATATCAGGTGATATATATTCAAAAACTTCCTTTGGAGCACCCATAAATTCTTTTATCAAACTTTTAAAGTTTTCAATATCTCCATTTGCTTTATCAAGTCCTGCTTTATATCCTTCTTCAAATGCTGACTTTTTAATATTTTCAGCTTCTTCCTGCGCTCGTGAAACAAGATTTCGATCGTCTATTCTTCTGTAACCTCGGCGTCTTGTTCCTCTGCGTCTTTCCTGTCTTTGATTAAAATCAATATTTTCAATGTTAAATAAATCTACGGCAGGCTCTGGCGGCAGAGTCGGTTCTATATTAGTAATGTCTTCATTGTAATCATCAGTGGAAGAATTATCCGGTTCTGATTCATTTTGAATACTATCCAGCACTTCAGCAGCCTGCATTTCAGACTGTTTTTCCTCTTCTTGTTTTTCCTCCCACTGTTTAATTTTATTTTTCTTAATAATCATGATTTATAATTAATTATATACTATCTTCAACGTATTGTGCAACAATACCTGCAACCTTTAATGGTAAACCTGAATATTCACCGTCATAAGCCTGGGCTATAAAGCGTTTAACTAGCGGTCTCTCATTTTTAATAATTTTTTCTATGTTTTCACGAGGATTTGATTTATACAATCTTAATAAATCACTCATTACATTTTCCTGTGTAAGTCGGCGTTTTACAGGTAATGTTTCTTTCATTTCCATTAAACAATTAATCAGAAGATCACTGTCAACCTGCCCTTCTAGGTTTGCCATATTCATATAATAAACAATTAATTGAGCATCTTCATTTGTAAACCTTGATAATATAGATTTAACCTGGTTCTCAGAAAGAATTTTAAGAAACATTGCTAAAGACATTAACTTGATTTGACGCTTAGTAATACAGCCGGCAGTTGCTTCTTTTTCTTTTTCAAGTTTACGTTGACGTCGTGCTTCCTCTCTTTTTCTAACAACTTCTCTTCGCTTACTGTCAGCCTCTTCAATCTTAGCCTCATTTTTCTTTACTTGCTCTTCTACGGCTTTTTTAGCCATTGCATCAATATTTGATTGACTTTCTGCATGCTCTTTTGTTTCTTCATTAATAACGCCCTTTTGTTCAAGTTCATCAATACACTTTTTATAAACCTGAACAACATGGTACTCTACAGCCTGTAGCAATTGTTCCTGAGAGACTTCTTTTATTATTGCCTGTTTTGCAACTTCAAAAATAGTAAATGCAATCTTTTGCATTATATTATTCCAATATTGTTCATCAATACCGGAATGAATTAAGTCAATAGATTTATGAAAAGACCATTCGGCAATTACTTGCGTTACAAAAATTGCTTGTTCAGCAGTAAGCTTTAAATTTTCATCATTATATAAAGCTTCACCTGCTAACATTGTAAAATTGCTTAAAGTATTAACAACATATTCTTTTTCATGATCACCGAGTTCAGGCGGTACCAGTTGTTTCGCCTGTTCAGCCATTGAAGCTGCAAATCCTTTATAGTCAAATCCATCTATGGGCATGTTGTTTTCCTTAGTGACCTTATCTGTTCAATATTATGATTCATTATTTATCTACATTATAACACTTATCCGGGTATTTTTCATTGTTATTACTACCCTTCAATCCAACTGCGAATTCTTTCTCCGGTTTCAGCTTCATCTGCGCCTTCAAATTCTCGTTTAAGTTCCCTCAATGCTTCACGAATTTCTGCAGCTGACATTGGTATAGCAGCCGGTTTATTTTGTTGTTCTATTAATCCTTGTTGAATTTGATTTTGCTTTTGAATAAGAGTAGCGGCATTTACGCTTAAATCTTTAATTTGTTTCTCTTGTGCTTCATTTTGTTCTCTCAATTTTTCTAACTCTTCTTCCTGAGCTTGCTTTGCAGCTTTTATACGATTTGTTAACAAGTTATGACCGAATAACAAACCAAAGAATAGTAACACAATCGCTAACCACCAAGGATTACCATGAGATGCCTTAATAGGTGCTTTAACATTCTTATCACCTGCCATAAACGGATCAAGAGAATCTGCAAATGCTATTGTAACATTTTCAGCAGATGCCTTTGGACTTGCTGCACGAGCAACTAAATCTTTTAATTCTTCAAGAGTTAATTCTACAGGAAGTGCATCTTTTTCCAAAGTAACTGCAATTGAAATTTCTTCTATTGTACCTGGTGACATATATTCATTTGTCTGAACTTTGGTTACGCCATACTGGGTTTCTCTGGCTGTTCTTTGATAACTTCTGTTTTGAGAAGAATCGGAACTTCCTGCAGGCAGACCGTTCGGTAAATATACACTTACAGCATTTGTATTTCTAGTATTATCAACTGTCTGATCTCCTAAGCCTTCAGAAAAAGTTTGTTCATTAATTGCAGTTTTGCTGTTAGGATCATAAGATATTGTAAATTTTTCTACAGGAGCTTGTTTCAAAAATGTAGAAACAGTTGCAACATATTTTCCACTGCCAATCAATCTGTTCAACTGAGCCTGAACTTTTTCCTGCATATATTTATCATTCTGTTGTAGTCTCTCAAGCATTTCAGACTGAGCATCTACCAAACTGTTATAAACATGACCGTTTGTATCAGTTATAGAAATATTTGCGGCTGTCAAACCTGAAACACTGCCAAGGAGCAAGTTAGAGACAGCTTTAACAGTGCCCATGCTCAGAACATGTCCGGTTGCAACAGAAAGTTGAACTGTAGCCGTAACAGGTTTCTGATTAGCTGCAAACATGGATTGTTCCGGAATTGATATAAATACAGAAGCATCATTAATTCCGTCAATTCGTTTTATCAAACGAGCTAATTCTCCATTCATAGCTCTTACAAGTCTTATTTTTTTATCTTCTTTTGTTGATGTAAAATCGCCTTTATCAAAAATTTCAAGTCCTACATTTTGGTCATATAAACCGCTTTCAACAATAACCATAATTGCTCTGTCACGTTGTTCTGTAGTACATTTTTTCATTCCTGGAGTACAATCACCTTTTTTCAGTTTTAGGACAGATTTTGTACCGTCAACCGTACGAGAAGCAACAATATTATTTTTTGCAAGGAGAGCCTGAATTTCTAATGCTTTACCGAGATTATCGGTAGTAAGCAAGTCAACGTCTTCTTTCAAAGGTTCTTTACTAACATCAACACCTTCTTTGTTGGAATTAGAAGCTGCTATCGTTCCGCAAATAATAAAAACAACCAGCAACAAAACTACACCACCAATTATTGACGCCAAAAGAACTTTATTCTCTAATATTTGTTTGAATTGCTCCATATTCCTACCCTCTGTTATTATACACTTTTATCATTGTTATGAGAAGTCTAAATTTGAATTTGCATTATTTTATCATACGCTTGTACGACTTTACCAACTGCAGTAGTTGCAATGTTAACAGAAATCTCTGCTTTAGACATAGCTATCATAACGTCATGGATATCTACATTTTGTGAGCCCATCATAACATCTTTCATAAGGTTGTCAGGAGCATTCATGGATTCATTCATTCCCTCAACAAGTCCTGACATTACACTTTTAAAGTCTGTTGTAGATGGTTCTTCTACTCTGTTCATTCTGGCAGACGGAATACTTCCCCAAGAATCAAGTTTGGTATGCTGTATTCTTGCCTCTAAATCATAATTTGGCGTAAAACCGTTAATCATGTGTCACCTCATTCTATAATATTTATTATTGTTATCGGTTTTTCAAACAAATCCTTAACAGTTTGTTTGCAAAATCATCTATTTATATTAGTTTTTTTAATAATCTTTAAAGAAATGTCAATCTTTGACGATTAAATTACTATGAACTTACATGAAGAATGCTTATTAAAATATTTAATTAACCCCTTAGAGCTTTTTTATACAACAGAGCTGCTAAAAAATAATACATTGCTGTTTAAAAAAGATTTTGAAAATCACAAAAAAATAAACGAAAATTTTAAAGTTAATTGTACAGGAATATAAATTCCTGTATAATTTTATTATTATTTGTAATTAGTCGTTTAAAAAAAAGACAGAGTAGACTACTAAATGGAGAATTAATTGTGAAAAATCTGACGAAAACTAAATGGTTTACATTTGGAACATATTTATTACTTGTTCTGGCAACTTTATTAATAGGTTTTGTAACACTACAAAACAACAGCACTTTAAGAAATGTATTTATTTCGTTCTTTGAAGTTGCAGAAAACAGAACTTTTGATTATAGGCAAACTATAAAGGTATATCACAAGCACCCTATTCCAAATAACGATATTGTATTTTTGGCAATTGACGAACCAAGCCTTGAATACCTTTGGAATAAGTATGGAGAATGGCCTATTCCGAGAAGAGTTTATGCCGATATGGTTAATTATATAGAAAAACAAAAACCACAGTCTATTGTTTTTGACTTGCTATTTTTAAAGTCATTAAAGTCAGATATCCAAGGAGAAAAATATTTTGTAGAAACAATGAACAAATATGACAATATATATACTGGGCTTAACTTTGATGACATGACTCCTGATGTAAGAACACCTATTGATTTACCGGAAAGAATCGAATTAAAAATTGATAATAAATCAAATGTTAACTTTAAAAACAAATACGGCATGCAAAATTGCAGACCAATTATGCCGGAATTATTAAACGGTAAAGTTCATGTAGGTATAACAAATATTGTAAGAGGGTCTGACGGTATTATTAGAGTAGTTTCCCCGGTTTTACAATACAAAGATAAATTCTATCCGTATTTATCATTTAAAGCCGGTAATGATTACCTAAAAATGAGTCATGATAACACACTCGTTATTGATAAAAAATCTAACATGCATGTCGCTCAAACAAAAATACCTTTAACAAAAGACGGTGATGCTATTCTAAACTGGTATGGAAAAGCCGGAACACATACAACAATTCCGTTCTACATGATTGAAAAAGAGATGATTGGAAAAGCCGGTACTAAATTTGATTTTAAAGACAAAATAATTATTATAGGGACAACCGCTCAGGCATTACATGATACAAAAAGTGTACCGATACAGGATGATGTGTACCCCGGAGCTGAGGTACAGGCGACTTTCCTAAACAATATGCTTGATGATAACTTTATTCATAAAACAGGTACATTTGCTAATTTTCTAATTATTTTGGCAGTAATAGCAATTGTCGGTTCAATAGCTATGTTCTCGACTTCAACGTTATTTGTAACACTATCAACAATTTTATTTACGATTGCTTATTTATTTATATCTTATTATGTCATGGAACTGTATAATGTATGGATTCCTGTTATCGTGCCAATAATTGCAATAGTTTTGGCATATACTCTTTCACTGCTTACAAAATATTTATTAAAATCAAGAGATTTTGAATATCAATATAAACTTGCAACCATTGACGGATTAACAGAATTATACAACCACAGATACTTCCAAGATACACTCAAGCAACAAATGGATATTGCAAGAAGATACAATCAAAGCGTATCGCTAATAATCTGCGACATAGACTTCTTTAAAAAGTTTAATGATACTTATGGACATCAAGCAGGTGATGCTGTTTTAAGACAAGTAGCTCAAACATTAAAGAAAAATTCAAGAACAACTGACTATGTTTGCAGATACGGCGGAGAAGAAATGAGCATAATTCTTCCAAACACAAAGGCCGAAGAAGCACTTATGCTTGCAAACAGAATTTGTGCGGCTGTTGCTGAAAAACCATTCCACTTAACACCTGTAGATACAGCTCCGGTAACAATCAGCCTTGGAGTTTCAACATTCCCTGAAAATGCTCAGACTCCGCAAGATCTAATTGAATGGGCAGATAAGGGTTTATATTACGCAAAAGAGCATGGCAGAAACCAAGTAGGAAGATACTAGGGGTAAATATTTAGTTTGGCTGAACACTAAAGGAGCTTGATGTAAATTATGCAGGAAGTTAAAATAATCGGTGCAGGACTTGCCGGAAGTGAAGCAGCCTTGCAATTGGCAAAAAGAGGAATAAAAGTTAAATTATATGAGATGCGCCCAAAAAAAACAACAGGAGCGCATGTAACTGAAGATTGTGCTGAGTTTGTTTGTTCAAATAGTTTAGGATCTTTAGATATAACAAATGCCAGTGGACTTCTCAAAAAGGAAATGGAAATATTGGGCGGTGAGCTTATTAAAATAGCAAAAGAAAAATCCGTTCCTGCTGGAAATGCTCTTGCCATTGCAAGAAAAGACTTTTCAGAAGCTGTCACTGGAAGAATTCTTGCAAATGACAACATTGAATTAATAAGAGAAGAAATAACAGAAATTCCTGACGGCAATGTAATCATAGCTTCAGGACCACTTACAAGCGATACTTTTGCAAAAAGTATACAGAAGTTTACAAAATCAGAACATTTACATTTTTTTGACGCAATTGCACCTATAGTTGAACTTGACTCAATAAATTTTGATAAAGCATTTTGGGGCTCAAGATATGACAAAGGTGAAGCCTCATATATTAACTGCCCAATGAACAAAGAAGAATATGAGAAATTTTACAATATATTGATAAACTCCCCCAGAATTGAGCAGCATGACGCTGACAAAGATACAAAATTCTTTGAATCTTGTCTTCCTGTAGAAGTTCTGGCATCAAGAGGGGTTGATACATTACGTTTCGGACCAATGAAACCAGTAGGATTAATTGATAAAAGAACCGGTATTGAAAATTATGCCGTTGTTCAATTAAGACAAGATGACTCCGCTAAAACAATGTTTAATCTCGTAGGATTTCAAACAAACTTAAAATGGGGAGCGCAAAAAGAGCTTGTTCATTCAATCCCCGGTTTAGAAAATGCAAACATTCTTCGTTACGGCGTTATGCACAGAAACACTTTCATTAACGCCTCACAAGTACTCAATCCGTCATTTGAAACAAGAGAGCGTCAAGGGTTGTTTTTTGCAGGACAGATTACCGGAACTGAAGGATACACAGAGTCCATTGCCGGAGGACTTCTGGCAGGTATAAACATGGCAAACAGAATACAAAACAAAGAATTATTTATACCACCAAAAGAAACAATGCTTGGAGCACTTGCACACTATATTACAGATAAAGCGCATTTAGCGCATATAAGTAAGCGTGACGGTTCTTTGAGATATCTACCTGCTCAACCTATAAACTCTAATTGGGCTATAGTTGCACCAATCGATTTACCTAAAAAAGAAAGAAAAAATAAAAAGCTAAAAACAGAATTATTATCAAAACGTGCTATTGAAACTATGATATCAGTTAAGGATATCTAATACTAAACTCGCCGTTATAAGAGCTTTTCGCAAGTAAATGTTACAAAATGTAAAGCTATTTTAAGAAAAATAAGCAATTCCTAAAGTAAAAATTACTTTATATAGTTAAGGAAAATTTATACGAGGGCAAAGGAGATTTACTTATGAGCGACAAGTTCAAAATTTCTGATTTACAATCAGCAAAGTTGCAAGCAGAAGCAAAAAATGTTGACAAATATGCAGGTAATAGTGACGATGCAATCAACAAAAAAGAATTTAAGAAATTGCAAGCATTATTAAATGGCAACCAAGAACTAAAAGCAGAATTAGAAAATGAAACAGATGATATTAAAAAAGTATTTGGATACTCTGGATCTGTAAAAGCGGCTAAAACAGAAGCAAGTGAAGCTCCTCAAAGACCATACGCACATGTAAACGGAGCAAGTGCTTATGATACAAAAGCAACCGGTAAAACTCCCGGAGAGCTAGTAAAAGATGCTTATTACAGATATAGAGGAATTGACCCTGTAACCAGAGAACCTTTGGTTGATTCAGAAGGTCATCAATATAAAAGAATGTCTCCAAAAGAAGCTTATGAAGCAGTTGAAAAAGATTTAAAAGGTAATAAAGAATTTAAAAAAGCAGTAAAAGATTTAAGAAAATATTCTATTGATACAGAAGCTAAAATGGTTGTTATAGATGCCATTGACAGAGCAAAAGCTAAAAAATCAAAAGAAGTTAAGAAAGAAGCTGAAGCAATTCTTAAAGCAGAAGGCAACTGGGATAAACACACGAAGAAAGCATTAAATGGTAACGGTCATAATTGGTGGGCTAATGCATTGGATTGGGTAAGTTTTAAAGATTCAGATATGAAACTTATCAGAAAAGCTCAAGCCGCAGGTAATAATGCAGCAGAAAAAGCTACACAATCATATACAAAGAAAGATTTTACCGATGCAATAGGTAAAAGAAGTCCGTTATTTAAAGAAGATGAACAAGGTCATATGGCAATTGAAAAGCTGACTAACGTACAAGGGGAACAGCTTGTAACAAGAAAAGATGATGGAACATTTGACATAACAAAATTGTCAGAATTCATTAGTACACAAATTGGTTCGGATAATACATTAAGCAGACAACAAAGCAAACCTGATGCTGAATTAGAAGCTATTAGAGCCGAATTGAGAAAACAAGGTATTGAACTTTCTAAACGTGACACAAAACAATTGGTTGAGTTCTGCGGTTACAGAGTTGAACACAAAAATTTCCTCAGAGCAGCATATTTGGGAACTCTCGGCGGTGTTGCAGCAGCAGCAGGAACAGCGACAGCCCTAGCTACCCAAGGAAGAGACATTGTCAGAGGTGTTATGGATGCCAGGAACTATGTTGAATTGAATTTAAAAATGGATATGAATGCTATTAATTCACTTCTAAATGATGCCGAGATGAAAAAATTAATCGAAAATGGTGCCGCACAGGTAAACAATATCAACGGTGGTGTTCAGGTAATAGTTGATCAACAATACGTTCAACCATACTTCCATGTGGCATCAAAACATATTGCAATGAATGTACTTAAGAGTGCAGCTGTTGGTGCAGCTATTGGGGTCCTCGCAGGATTACTTGAACATGGCCCGAGCGAAGAAGACATATTCTCAACAAGGTTTGAATGCAGAACTTATGAAGATTTCATTAAATATGTAGATGCACGTAAAGAACTGACTGATGCACAAAAAATTGCACTAAAACAAGTGGCTATAAAATTTATCACAGAAGATAAAAACGGAAGACCTGTTGAGATTCAAACACAAGCTCCGAAAAGAGATGCAAAAGGCGCATTAGTACTGGATAAAGCTGGTAAACCAATTCAACAAGAAACAACAGCACTGGCTTGGGACTGTGAAGGTTTTAAAGACTACCTTAACAAACAAGCAGGTTACAAGAGCAACTTAAACAGAATTGAATTATTCAAGGCTATAAAAGATGTTCCGGCATCCGAACCAGTAGAACCAGCACCCGTACCGGAACAAAATCCGGAACAAGAACCATGTACAGATTGCGAAACCAAGAAAGATCCGGGAAAAGATTTCTCAGTTCAACCTAGAGAAGTTAAGTTCAGATCTTGGCAAGACTTAGTAAACGGTTACGACTGCTTAAATGATAAAGAGTACAACAAATCAATTAATGGCGTATCATTGAAAAACAGAATGGTTAAAGTAATTCAGGCAATCGACATAAGCAACGTTAATAGCGAAGACGATTTGAAGAAAATCTACAGCATTAAGACTATTGCAGCATTCGCTGAAGATGCAATCAGATACGGATTTGACAGAGCTGCAGCAAATCATCCTGATTTACCTGTTAACAAAAATGAATACACAAATGTTGTCACAGCAACCGCAGGTCTTAAAGGCAATGCTTACGTTCCAACTCTATATGATGAAAATGGCAAAACTTGCGAATGGACTAAAAAAGCTGATGCAAAAGTGAAAAAGGGCGGAACAACAACTGCTACATTAACTAAAAAAGGTCACACTGTAAACGGTCAGCCCACATACTGGAGAAAATGTCCAGGTAGCAGTGATTGGGAACAAATTGATGAATCTACATACAACGCTTTACAAAAATAAATTGGACAAAAAAAGCAAATAGATAAGTAAAAGTAAGTAAGTAAGTTAGTTAGTTAGTTAGTTAATAAAAAAGTGGCTGAGTTTAAACTCAGCCACTTTCATCTTACATCAAATATGCACCCGCATTTATTGAATGTTACTATGAGATAATGTCAATAACACCTTCGTGAACAGTTTGGTTATTGTCACAATCACTTTTACAATTGCATTCACACTTGAAGTTTTTCAACAACTCGATAATTTGATCAAGTTTAGCATTATAATCAGGACTTGTCTTATCTAATGCCTTAATTGCATTAAGGATATCGAGTAATAGCTTGTTGCTTTCTGCTTGATAATCTAATTTAACATTTGCAGTATCAAGTTTTGCAATGATAGCTTTAAGATAATCTTCAATGTCTGAGAAGTCAGCAGGTTTAATATCTAACTTCAATTCATCAATTAATTGTTTTGTATATTTACCTAACATTGCATCTAGTTGTTCCGGAGTAATTGAACTACCAACTTTTGCAAGGATTTGATTAATTTGAGCTTTGATATTCTTGATTTCTTCATTTGTAATATTTCTTTGTTTTTCAGCATTATCAGCATAGTTAATAAGAGTATTAATCCTACTACCTATCTTATCCATATTATTTTGGATGTTTACTAAGTTTTTGTTTTGTTCATTATATGCTGTTAAAGCATTTTTAGCATAACCATCAACTTTAACTGTTAATTCTTTTACAGCTGCTATTAATTCATCAAGTTTAACACCATTATCATCTACACCTTTATCAATACTTTGAAGTAAGCCGATAATTTCATCTATTTCTTCCTGAGATAATGTATTGTTGCCTTGACCAATCTTATTTATAATAGCGTTTAATTTATCACCTAAATCATATTTTGCACCCTTTATTGCATTAATGATTGCACCAGCGTTCATAGATGATACTTGTGCTTCTGAGAATCCTAACCAACCAAGCATATCAATAATTTGCTGAGTAGAGCATTTTAATTGAGCCGCTAATTTTTCAATGCCTGCATTTGGATCAATATTAATATCTTTAATATTTTGGTTCATTACGTTTAACATAGCAAGTGATTTTTGTTGATTTTTCAATACACCAACCAACAATTCATTCGTATGGAATGCTGTAATGTTACCTACTTTTAGTTCGTTGATTGCAGTTCTTGCTGATGCTTTCATTTGGGCTGCATAAGAGTTAAAGTCTTGAACTAATGTACCAACTTTTGAGTTTATATCATTTAATACGTTCAACATTTCTTTTGCATACTGTTCAGCTGTTATACGACCTGCTTCAAATTCAGCTCTTAATTGTTCTAAAGTTCTGTTACCTTGTTCTGTAACTTTAGTATTATAGTTAATAGCTGCAATAATCATACTTGCGTTCCAAGCATTACTGTTTTGAATATTAATACCAAGTTTATTCATATATCCGATAACTTGTGAAGTTGACCAACCGACTGTTTGAGCTATATATGCAATACCGGCTTGCATATCGTCATCAAGTTTATTAATAGAAGCTACAACTTTTCTGTTACCGTCAATGATAGTACCATTGATTGCAAATAATTGCATATTTGCTAATTTGGCAGCTTCTTTTGCTTCTTTTGTATTACCCTTAACATCTTTTAAGATTGAAATAACTTCTTGTTGTTGTTCGTATGCTCTGTCTTGATTTGCAATAATTGTATTTAAGTTTTCATTTACAATGTCTAATTTTTTCATAATTTCTTGCATTGCTTGAGCAACTGATTTCTTTCCATCTGCGACTTCTGCAATTAATTGTTGAAGATATAGATTTGCTTGTGACTGTGACATACCATTTTGTTGAAGAAGTTTTATAATCATTTGCTGTAATGTATTATTTTCTTGAACGCCATTTTTAATATCAATAATGTTATCACCCATATCAGTTAAAATTGCTTCAAAGTTTGCCAACTTGCTGTTTACTTGATTTTGCCATTGTGACATTTGATCCATATATTGTTGGAATTGCTCATAGCTTAATTTTTGTTGCATTAACATCTGAGTTAATGTATTTTGCATCATTGTAACCATACTTGTCATAGCTGTTAAGTCAACATTAACCGTTACATTAGTTTCAACCTTTGATGGTGGAACACTGATGTATTCTTTGTCATCACAAGATGTTAAACCTGCTGCAGTAGATAAAGCCATTAATGACGCTAAAGCCATTGTCTTGAATTTAGCGCCGCTTATCTTACCTTGGAATGCTACATTGGAGCCGTATGATTTAGCAGTCTGACTTTCTGCATTATCATCATTCATAACTCCTACTTCTTTTGCTAATCTAGGGTTAGCCATTAAATTTTGCATACCCTGAAACATCAAAGCCTTCATTCCTGCTTGAGGTTGTACTGTTGTCGGTTCGGGTGCTGCAACAGTTGTTGATTTGTCTTCATCATCTTTTCTAATTCTGTTGTCTAATAACAACATGTTTGTCTTCATAATGTTCATACGTTTTATGCTCCTTTTTTCACGTAATATTTTTTCTACCTATAAACGCATGAAAAAGTGTAAAAAATCTTTTTGCTATTTTTTTTTAATTTATAAAAAAATGTTTACAAAAATTAACATTAAAAATTTGATTCAAGAAAAAAAGAGCTTGGATGCTTGAAAAATACTTGTCAAAGAGAATTCTTCAAAGTATAATAACAAATGGACAAAGGATAAAATATGAAAGATATAATAGTACAGAAGTTCGGCGGAACATCTGTCGCAGATACGGAAAAAATTAAAAATGTAGCTAAAGCTATAATCAGGGAGAAGAATTTAGGACATGATATCGTTGTAGTTGTTTCTGCAATGGGACATACAACTGATTATCTTGTAAAAATGGCACATGAAATTTCAGAGAATCCGTCTTCTCGAGAGATGGACATGCTCCTTTCAACAGGCGAGGGTGTTTCTATTGCACTGCTTGCAATGGCACTTCAGGCTCAAGGGTGCCCAGCTGTCAGCATGAACGCTATGCAAATAGGTATAATGACAGAGAAAGTACATTCAAAAGCCAGAATTATTGATATAAAAACAGATAAAATAAAAAGCTACTTAGAACAAGGCAAAGTAGTAGTTGTAGCAGGATTCCAGGGTGTTACGGAAGATTTAGAAATAACCACGCTCGGAAGAGGCGGTTCAGACACTTCCGCTGTTGCTCTGGCAGGTGCCTTAAATGCTAAGAGGTGCGATATTTATACAGATGTAGAGGGCGTTTATACAACCGATCCAAGAATCGTGCCTAATGCTTCAAGATTGGAAGAAATTTCCTACGGAGAAATGCTTGAACTTGCAAGAGTCGGTGCTAATGTTCTGCATCCGCGTGCCGTTGAAACGGCAAAGCAATATGAAGTGCCTGTTAGAGTCAGAAGCACTTTTAAGTTAGATAATCTGGGAACTTTAATATTAGGAGTTGAAAAAATGGAATTACACAAACCGGTAACAGGCGTTGCCTCTGATTTATCACAGTTAAGAATTGTTGTCTGCGATGTTAAAGATAACCCCGGTACTGCAGCAATTCTGTTTAACGGACTCGCAATCGCAAATATATCTGTTGATATGATTATCCAGTCCTACGCAAGAAAAGAACTTAACACAAATGATATCGCATTTACAATAGATAAAGGTGATTTACAGCAAACATTAAGCATTCTGGAAAAAGTAAAAGCTCAGCTTGAATTTTCTAATATATTTGTTGATGATAAAATTGCTAAAGTTTCTATTGTTGGTGCCGGCATGATTGACCGTCCGGGTATAGCAGCTCAGATGTTTAAAACATTAGCTGATAATAATATAAATATAAAGATGATAGCAACCAGTGAAATAAAAATCAGTTGTATCGTTGACGAAAAAGACGCAAAAAAAGCAGTCGAGAACCTGCATTCAGCATTCCATCTTGAATCGGATGAGATTGCAGAAGTCAAAGGAACGCTTCCTGACGTATAGAAGCAAATAAAAAATGAACAATTTTTATTTACGCTCGTTCTATAATTAGAAAGGTAGAGTTTGTATTATGAAAAAATTGTTATTAACATTATTATTTATGTTTGTGTCGTTATCAGTATTTGCTGATGATAAGCAAGAAGCTTTAAAAGCATTTAACAGTTATACAACTGCAGCTAATAACTATAGTACGGAAATATTTAGTTATTATTCTCCAAAGGCGAAAATTATACGACAGGTAATTACACCTGACGGGAAATTAGTTGATGTATTAACAGACACTTCCACCTACATAACACAAATGAAAATCGGACAAACCGGAGCAAAAATCAGAAATTATAAAAATAATTATACTAATATAGTAGCAACTCCAATTTCTGCCGGCAAAGTTAAGATATCGAGCGTACGTCATCCGTCAGTTGATAATGACAGCTTAAAAGCATACATGATTTTCCAGAAACAACAAAACGGAAAATGGGTAATAGTAGAAGAAATGATGCAAACAAGACAACAGATTTTCTTAAAATATGCTAAATAGAATTCTTCCATAACTTTTAGTGATATGGTATACTTTAAGTATGCAGAAATATACATATCTTAATAACAGCATCAGAGATGGCATAGTTTCACGTTGGAGTACAAGCACTTTAAAAGTGTATATTGCCCCAATGAACTTTTATACAAAAACCGGTGAAGACGCAAAATACAGGAAAATGGTCATGGATGCGTTTAACGTCTGGTGTTCGGCTTCCGGAGGAAAACTAAGATTTCACGTTGCTAATTCCTACTATGATTCTCATATTAATGTAGTTTGGCGTAGAGTCGACAGGCAAGCACTTGGTCATTGTCAGTTTAACTGGGAACCTAACACAAAGATTTTATATGGAGCAGAAGTGTCCATCGGACTTTCTGACGGAAGAATTCATAAAAAATATGACAGTGACATAGAAGTTTATCATACAATTTTACACGAAGTAGGACATTCTCTAGGCTTAGGACACAGTCCGTACAAATCTGATATTATGTACACACCTCACCAATATGGAATTGCCTCATTATCAGATAATGACAAATATTCATTACAATGGTTATATCGAATCAATCCTGCGACTCCGGTAAAACAGCTTGCAGCACAACATAACGTACCAACATCCACAGATTTAGATGCTGTTATAAGAAAAATTGATGCGAAAAATAATCCTGATATTCAACCGATTACAAAAATGCAAATTTCTACAAGACGCGATTTGATGGAAGAATCAGCTAATATTGGAGATTTAAAAAGATACAATATGCTGCTTCAAAACATATCTATATCTCCAAAAGTAAATGATTATCTTAAAACCAGTCATCTTAAAGATGAAAACGATTAAATTTTTTGAGGGTGACTAAAAAGTCAAAATTTGATTAAAATTCACTTACGGGATAATACCCACCCATACCTTCCCTGATTAGGGAGGGTGTAGCTCTTAGCCTTTTGATAAAAAGGTTAGAGATACGGGAGGGGATTAGTTTTAATACATTTTAGTTACCCTCTTTTAAATTTTTAACAAAGTATGATGATATTGCAGGGATTATGCTTAGAGTAACAAGAACCGGCATTATACCAATTTTTTGGGCAATGGCACCTAAAAAAGACATACATAACGCTACAACACCCCAGCAAAATCCGTTTATAAAACCTGCTGTTATACTTCTGTATTTAGGCAAAGTTTTTTGAGCCCATACAATTACTACAGGCTGTGCAAGCATTGTAGTAAAACCTGTAAGAGCAAATATAAGCATTGATAGAATCGGGTGTAATTTATACGTTAGAGCAAATGCAATAATCATAGGGAATGTTGCACACATGGATATATAAATAACCGATTTTGAACCTAATATTTTTTCTAACTTTGGGCTTACAAATGAACCGATTGCTCCGGCAAAAACGAATAAAAACAGCGCAAATCCAATATAAAAAGGCTGATACCCCATTCCTTTCCACAAAAAAGGAAGCAATATGCAACAACTGTTTGTAATCAATGATTTCATCATAGAAACTACCATTAACAAATCAATCTGTCTATTAGAAAGAATTTCTCTGAATGATTTTAAAAATTCTTTATGCTCAGGTTTCTTTTCAGTTAAAGACAATTTTGGTACAAATATAAACATCATAGCTGCCAAGGTTAATCCCATAATAGAAGTCCAAGATATCATTCCCAGTCCGAGAACCTGAGTTATCAATGCAGCGATTAAAGGACCAAATGCAAAACCTGCCGAACCTAAACTGATAAATTTACCCATATTTTCAGAGCAATCACAATTTGAAGAAAAAATATTCGTAAATCCTGTTGCCTGCGGATGAAAAAAACTTCCGCCCAAACTACCCAGTATCATAAATAAGAGTAAAAGAGGAATATTTGGCGCATTTGGAGTTAACGGAATAAATATTGAAACAAGAAGCAGTCCCCAAAACACAAAAAAACGCTTTAATATATTATCTGCAAAAAAGCCAAATATAGGCTGCAACATGCTTGAACATATATGAGAAATACTTATAAGTACAGCCGCAACTGCCATTGAGAAACCCAGTTTTGCAGCAATAAACGGCATTATAGGATTTAAAAATCCTGTATAAACATCACATGCAAAGTGTGCAATACAAAGCCACAAAAGAGCTTTCTTTGATTGTTCAACATTTATTGTCATATTATTCCCTTACTTTTTAAAAATAAAAAATACAGCCAGTATGATGAATAGAAATCCAACTAAGTAATTCCATCGGAATTCTTCTTTTAAATACATTACTGAAAATACTGAAAATACAGTTAGAGTAATCACTTCTTGGATAGTTTTCAGCTGCGCGGCATTATATACTGAATAACCTATTCTGTTTGCCGGAACCTGAAAACAGTACTCAAAAAATGCAATTCCCCAACTCACAAGTATTACTATTAAAAGAGGCATGCTTCTGTGTTTTAAATGACCATACCATGCAAATGTCATGAATATATTTGAGATTAAAAGCAATACTATTGGTGAAATATATTTAAACATTATAATTTTTTAAACCTTTCTTATTGTTTAATTTATTAGAAATTAAAAGTGACGTTCTGTCGGATTAAGAAGTGTTTTTGCAAGTTTTTCCGCACCGTTAAATCCTTGTTTTAAAAGTTTTTCTGAAGCAGTTTGCTTATCATACTCTACAAAATGATGTTCAAATACACAGTTTCCGTTATTTGTAACTATAGTTAAATAACAAGATTTTGGTTCCGGCGTGAACGGTCTGCCTATACTCCCAACATTAACAACTGTTTTTTTGTTTGAAGTCTGGTATCCGCAAGGAAGATGAGTATGACCGCATAAAATAACATCCGCTTCTACACCATTAATCATTTCTTCTACTTTTTCAATTGGCATATCCGGTAAAATATCTTCGTTATTTCTTCTTGGTGAGCCATGAACAAGTAAGAACTTAACTCCGTCCAGTTCAAGTTCTTTTTGCACAGGCAAGTGTTTTAAGAATTGCTTTTCTTCATCATTTAACTCTAAAACATTATTTTTCAAAGCCTCAGCCATAACAGGTGCTTTATCTTTTAGAGAGTTATACAATTCTTCTGTATAATCAGCAATCATCAAATCAGTATTTCCCTGAATCATCTCTATATTTGAATTATTGAATTTACCCATAAAATATTCAATAGCCTTTTGAGGTTCAGGACCTGCCATAGCATAATCGCCAAGAACAAAAATTTTATCGCAATTCTGTTCATTAATATCTTTCATAACCGCTTCAATAGCTTCCATGTTCCCATGTATATCTGAAATTACTGCAATCTTCATTTGTACTCCTTTTTTAGTTCGTGATAGAATTATTTTATGATAAACAGAAGAAAATCTAAACAAATACAAATAGGAAACGTAAAAATTGGCGGTGATGCACCAATCAGCGTTCAGTCAATGTGTAATACGGACACTCGCGACGTAAACAAGACTTTAGACCAAATCAGCGAATTAGCTTCTGCCGGCTGCGAGATAGCAAGACTTGCAGTTTTGAATAAAGATGCAGCTTCTGCAATAAAGGACATTGTAAAAAAATCACAAATACCAATCGTTGCAGATATACACTTTGACTACCGTTTAGCTCTAACCTGTATTGAAAACGGAGTTCATGCACTAAGAATCAACCCCGGTAATATCGGTAAAAGAGAGCATACAGAAAAAGTTATAAAGGCAGCAAAAGAACATCAAATTCCAATTCGTATAGGAATAAACGGCGGTTCTCTAGAAAAAGAATTTGACCAAATGGATTTACCGCTTCATGAAAAAATGGTTAAAAGTGCATTAAGACACATTGAGATATTAGAAGATTTGAATTTCTACGATACAAAAATTTCACTTAAATCTTCAGATGTTTTAACTACAATTGAAGCCTACAAATTAATGGCAGGAAAAGTTGACTATCCGCTTCATCTTGGCGTTACTGAAGCAGGAACTCTTAAAAACGGGTTAATTAAGTCTTCTGTTGGATTAGGTGCATTATTAAGTCAAGGAATAGGTGACACAATAAGAGTTTCTCTGACTGAAAACCCGGTAGAAGAAGTTCACGCAGGTTTTGGAATATTAAAAGCATTAGGACTTCGAAAAAAAGGAGTTAACTTTATATCATGCCCAACCTGCGGCAGAACACAAATTGACTTAATCGGTCTTGCAAAAAAAGTCGAAGATAAATTCAAAAATTTGGATATGCCTATAACTATTGCCGTAATGGGATGTCCGGTTAATGGTCCGGGAGAAGCACGCCATGCAGATTACGGAATAGCAGGTGCAATAAAAGAAGGGTACATTTTCAAAAAAGGAGAAATTATTGCAAGAGTCCCTGAGTCTGACTTGATTAATTCACTCGAAAAGATTATAATGGAAACATATAGTTCAGTTAAATAAGAATGGGTATTATGAAAAGAATTTTATTTTTAACATTATTTGCATTTATTGCCGTTCAGGTTAACGCAGCTACTACAGTAGAACAATTAACAGAGCCTGATTTTGTTATCAACAACGGTTATTCTGAAGCAATGGCTGAAGAAGTAGCTATTTCAAAGAGCAGAGTTCATGGTAAGCCATCAGAACCGCTGTATGAAAAAAAGCATGGCCGCTTTATCAGATTTTGTAGAAATGTATATGGATATTTGGATCCGGCACAGGATACTGATGAAAGACTTCATCACAACATTCACATGTCGCCAAATGCAAGAGATTTATAGTAAAAAAGCTCTGTTAAACAGAGCTTTTTTATTGATAATAAATTATATCTGTTAAATTTATTATCGTTTGTTATATAATACACAGTATGAATAAATTTAGATTTTTAACATCGGGTGAGAGCCACGGAAAATGTTTAAATGCAATCATTGAGGGCATACCCGCAGGAATAAGAATAAAAACTTCTGTCATAAATGAAGATTTGGCACGTCGTCAAGCTGGTTATGGCAGAGGCGGAAGAATGCAAATCGAAAAAGATACTGTTGAAATTAAATCAGGTATCAGATTTGGAAAAACAACAGGTGCTCCAATTTGTCTTGAGGTAAAAAATAAAGATTTTGACAATTGGAAAGAGGTTATGAGTATTGAGCAGCACGATTATCCTGCTCAAGAAACAATCAAAAAAATTGAGGAAAAATCTTTCACAACTGTTCGCCCCGGACATGCTGATTACGCAGGAGCAATAAAATATAATTTTTCAGATTTAAGAGATGTATTAGAACGCTCAAGCGCAAGAAAAACAGCAATAGAAGTTGCAGTAGGTTCAATTGCAAAACAAATTCTTAGAGAATTTGGAATTATGGGTTTTTCACACGTTGTCCAGATAGGTAACGTAAAATTAGATTTTTACCCCAGCACTTATACACTTATAAAAGAAAAAGCAGATAAATCTGATGTAAGATGTGCGGATGACCTTACAGCTGATAGAATGAGAAATGCTATTGATGAAGCATCTGCTGCTGGTGACACAATTGGCGGTAAATTTGAAGTTATATTTGGGAATCTTCCTGTTGGCTTAGGTTCTTATGTTCATTGGGACAGAGCCCTTGACGGTAGACTGGCTCAGGCAGTAATGAGTATCCCCGCAGTTAAAGCAGTTGAAGTGGGAGCAGGAGTTGATGCTGCATCACTAAAAGGCTCTCAAATGCATGATGAATTATTTGTTAAAAATAATAACGTATACAGAAATACAAACAATGCAGGTGGTATTGAGGGCGGAATGACAAACGGTGAAACACTTGTTATAAAAGGAACAATGAAGCCAATTCCGACTATGAGAAAAGCTCTGGCAACAATTGACATAAAAGATATGAAACCTGCCAGTGCACACTTTGAACGTTCAGACACATGTGCAGTTCCAGCTTGTGCAGTAGTTGCAGAAGCAAGAGTTGCAATAATTTTAGTTGACGCACTCTTAGAAAAACTTGGAGGCGATAATTTACAAGAGTTAAAAGCTGCTGCTGAAAAACTCGGTTTGTGAACAAAATAAGGATTAAAAATTAATGAACATAATTCTTGTAGGAATGCCTGCAAGCGGCAAAACAACTATCGGGAAAATGCTTTCAGAACAATTGCAGGAATACACGCTTATTGATACGGATGCAGTTATTGAAAGAACAGAGGGGATGACCATTTCTGATATTTTCGAAAAGCATTCGGAAGACTATTTTAGAAAACTTGAACACGACACCATTCAAATGATTTGCAGTTCAGGTGATAACAAAATAATATCTGTCGGCGGCGGTGCATTTGAAAATCCGGACAACAGAGCCGCTCTTTTAAAATACGGAAAAGTTTTTTATTTGAAATCAAATCTTGATATATTATATTATAGAATATCCGAGGATAAGACTCGTCCTCTTCTTCAAAAAGAAAATCCAAGACAAATCCTTGAAAATTTGCTTAAAAAAAGAGAGGAAAATTTCAAAAAAGCACACTATACAGTAGATACAGACAACATGACTACTGATGAAATACTAAGGTTTATACTAGATGCGTCAAGTTCTGAAAGTTCAAATTAGTGATAACAAAGAATACTTAATTGATATATCTGATTCAAATTTTGCGAAATTTAATCAGGAGATGTTTGAATATACAAAAGGGCAAAAAAGACTTGTTGTAATGTCCAAAAAGGTATACAAGCTTTATGCGAAAGATTTGAACTTTGATGATGATGAAATATACATTTTCCCTGACGGTGAAAAAGAAAAAAATTATCAAAACTATTTAAAAATTATTAACAAAGCTGTAGAGCTAGGTCTAACAAGAAAAGATGTAATTATTGCTGTTGGAGGCGGTGTTGTAGGTGATATAGCCGGTTTTGCTGCATCTACATATATGAGAGGAATAGATTTTATACAAATTCCGACAACACTTTTATCTGCCGTTGATTCCTCTGTCGGTGGGAAAACAGCTATAGATTTACCGAATGCTAAGAATATTATTGGAACATTCTATCAACCAAAAAAAGTTTTTATTAACATAAACTTCTTACAAACCTTAGATCAAAAACAATACTTATCAGGTTTAGGTGAAGTTTTAAAATATGCTTTTATAGAGGAAAGCTGCAACTACAATGTTCCATTGTTTCTGTTTGAATTTTTGACTCTCGGGTGCGAAAAAATAATGGAAAGAGAACCCCTTACGCTTATCCGTTTGATTGAATATTGCTTAAATCTTAAAATAGCAGTAGTTAATCAAGACGAAAAAGAGGGAGGTTTAAGAAAAATCCTGAACTTAGGACACACTTTGGGACACGCTCTGGAAACAATTACAAAGTACAAAAAATACACACATGGAGAAGCCGTAATATATGGCATATTCTTTATGCTCGATTTTGCTTATAAAAAAGAGTATATAAAATACGCATATTACAAATCATCCATGGATTTACTGGATAAATATGGCTTTCATCCTCTTAAAAAGGTTTATCCTACAGAAAAAATTATTAATATTATGAAAAAGGATAAAAAAGCAAACGCTGATAAAATTACTTTTATAGTTCCATGTGACAAAAAAAATGTTAAAGAAATAAGTTTGACTCCGATTGATGTTGAATACGCTTTAAATGAGCAAATTAAAAGCGTGTCCTAGGAAAAACACGCTGAGGATTTTTAATTTTCAGAAGTAGAGTTGGTTGTCGTTTGATTAGTATTTTATTTTTCATAATAATTAGTCGCTATATAAACCTTACATTTATATAACGACTAATTAAAATAATTGTTCAATTCTTATATTTTTTCTATATCAGCACTATCTGCGATAACTTCTTTAATCATTTTATTAGCTGTTCTCAAATTGTTAACAGTAGCATTTCCGGCTACACAACCACCTTCGCAGCACATAACTTCAATCAAGTTACAATTTCCTTCACATTCACCTGTTTCCGCGATTTTCTTTAAGCGTTTGATTGAGTCTTTATTAAGTCCGCTTATTATCATTGGCTTAACTGATGTTTCATCCTGAAGTGCTTTTTTTACAGCCTCTGCAACACCACCTGTCACACCAAAGTTTCTCGCCTGTTTTGAACTTTCTTCATTATATTTTGTTTCTTCGCATTCAGAAACTTCTATTTCTTTTGCCATAAATAACGCAGCAAGTTCTTCAAAACTCATTACATAATCAACGTTCGGATTTTCAAAGCCCTCAACTCTTTTTGCAACGCAAGGTCCGATAAATACTGTTACTGACTCAGGTAATATTGATTTAACATACTCTGAAGTGTAATAAAGCGGTGTATGAGTGTCTGAAACGTACGGCTTTATCTCTTTCAAATGCTTGTTAACAAGCTGAATATATCCGGCACAGCAAGATGTAGTCATGAATTTATCAAATGTTTTGTCTACAGGAGCTGAAATCGGGTGAATTGCATCCCATAAAGCATTATTATCTCCCATTCTTTCAACAAACTCTCTTGCTTCATTTCGTGCCGTTTTGTCAGCACCTTTTGCAACTTCGTACACACCATCAAAACCCGCTTTTAAAATAGCAGTTTTAAGCTGATACAAATTGCCGTTAAATTGTCCAGCAACAGCAGGTGCAATCATTGCTACAACTTTTTTACCCGCTTTCATAGCTTTTAATATATCTATCATTTGGCTTTTTTCATGAACTGCTCCAAACGGACATGTCGCGATACATTTACCACAGCTTATGCACTTTTCAAAGTCTATTGAAGCAAGTCCGCTTTCATCTTTTTTTATTGCACCAACAGGACATGCTTCTTCACAAGGTACGGTTAATTTTACGATTGCATGATAAGGACATGCGTTCAAGCACATCTGACATTTCTTACATTTATCTTTGTCAATTTCAGCCCTGCCATCTTCAACTGATATAGCATCAAATTTACAAACTTTTTCACAAGGTCTTGCAACGCACCCCTGACAAATATCAGTTACATATATTACATTTGAAGTACAACCTTTACATGCGGAACGCAAAACGGTTAAATGCTTGCTGCTAATTTCTTTACGTTCCTCAGCAGCCTTAGCGTATGTCGTAAGATTTACTCTCTCATCATCATCTTCGAGAGGAAAACCTAAATCTGCAATAATTCTTGTTTTCAAAATTGCACGTTCTTTATAGATACAACATCTGTATGGTACCTCAGCTCCTGTGGGTCTGATATCGTACGGAATTAATCTTGTATTTTCAGGAAAATCATCCGACAAATAAGCCTTAATCAGACGTGCCATTACTTCTTTTTTTATAAAAAGTGATTGATTATTATTCATTATATCTCCCCTTTGACTCATAAAAGATTAACACAAACAGTTATATGGGTAAAGAGCTTAAGTGGCAAATGGGTAAATATATTTTTCCCTGATTATTATAAACAATAAAAAACGCCCTTTATAAAAGAGCGTTTTCTTCTTGATAATTATTTATCTGCTAACCCAAACTATTCAACAACGATAGCTGATACCGGGCAAGCACCTGCAGCTTCTTGAATTGCATCTTCATTACCTGCAATATTAGCAGCGTTAACTACAGCTTTGTCTTCAATAGAAAATACTGCGTCACAAATTGATTCGCAAGCGCCGCAAGCAATACATGAATCTTCAATAGTTACTGTCATTTTATTTTCTCCTTTAATTAAAATATCTCCCACCTTTTTTAAAGGCTAATTTAATTATACATGCAAAAATATATTTTTAAAGTGTCAATATGAATAATGTAAATTTAAACTATTGTTACAATCGTTTACCTTGCTTGACATAGACATCATTTATAAACGACAATAGTTTTATAAGTTAGGGAGTTTTAAATGACTAAGCAGACATTTCTACATGATAAACATGTTGCTCTTGGAGCGAGAATGGTAGATTTTGCAGGCTGGGAAATGCCTGTTCAGTACACATCAATAATAGATGAGCATAAAACAGTAAGAGAAGCGATAGGCTTATTTGATGTTTCCCACATGGGTGAATTAATTGTATATGGAGAAGATGCTCTTGCATTCCTGAACAAGATTGTACCTCAAGATATATCAAAACTTGTTGATAAAAAAGCCATATATTGCCAGCTTCCAAACAAACAGGGCGGGTTAATTGATGATTTAATAATATACAAACTGGAAGATAAAAAATACCTTGTTATTGCAAACGCATCTCGAGTAGATGAAGACCTTAACTGGATGACAAGAAATCAACTTGGTTTTAATGTAGAGATAGACAACATATCGCACAAGTATTCTCTTCTTGCGGTGCAGGGACCAAAAGCATGTGATTTAATCATGAGTTTAGGTGAAAATTATCTGCCGCCATTCTTTTCGATTAAACGCAGCGAACTGTTTAACATCAATTTGTGGATGTCCAGAACCGGATATACAGGTGAAGACGGTGTTGAATTAATGGTCAAAAACGAATTTGCAGAATATCTTTGGGATAAACTTCTTGAAGCAGGAAAGCAATACGGAATCAAACCTATAGGACTTGGCGCTAGAGATACTTTAAGGCTTGAAGCAGCTTTGCATCTATATGGAAATGATTTGGATGAAAACACAACTCCTGTTGAAGCAGGTCTATCGTGGTCTGTAGCGAAAAATAAAACAGAGGAATATAACGGGAAGCAAGTTATAACAGAACAATTGCAAAACGGAGGCAGAAAAAAACTGTTCGGTTTTAAAATGCTCGACAAATCAATTGCACGTCATGGATATGAAGTCTATAAAGACGGTAAAAAAGCAGGGATTGTGACCTCCGGCGGAGTATCGCCAACTCGCGGCGAAAATATAGGATTAGCATATATATTTACCCCCCTACTTGACAATTTCTCTGTAGGCTCTACAATTCAAATCATGATACGTGATAAATTGCACGATGCCGAAATAGTTAAATTACCTTTTGTTACCAAAAGAAATAAGGTCTAAATTGAAATAAAAAAAGGTATTTTGCTAAAATAAAATGTAGATATAAATATATATAATAGGAGAATCATTAGATGGATGAAAACATGTTATGTACAAAAACTCACGAATACATTCTGGAAAAAGACGGAATTTATGAAGTAGGTATAACGGATTATGCCATTGACCAGCTTGGTGATATCGTTTTTGTTGAACTTCCTGATACAGATACGGAATTTTCAAAAGGCGAAGTTTTTGCAACTATCGAATCTGTAAAAGCAGCTTCTGAAATTTACCTTCCTATATCAGGAAAAGTAATCGAAATTAACGAAGAAATTGCCAACAGTCCTGAATTATTAAATGATGAAAATTTTGAAAACAAATGGCTTGTCAAAATCGAATCAAATGCAGATCAGGTTGAATTTGCAGACTTATTGGATTACTCAGATTATAAAGAAGAAATTGAATAATGAAAAATTTTATTGCACATACAGATGAGGTTAGAAAACAGATGCTTAATTCTATTAATGCAGCATCTGTTGAGGATTTATTTAAACAAGTTCCTGCTAAGTTTAGCAACTTTAAGATGGATAATCCATTAAGCGAAATGGAAGCTCAAAAAAGAGTAAAAGCTCTGGCTAAAAAAAATAAAACAGAGTACATCTCATTCCTTGGCGGTGGAGTTTACAACAAATTTATTCCTGCCGCAGTAAACTATGTTGCGCAAAGATTTGAGTTTTTAACAGCTTATACCCCTTACCAACCCGAAATCTCACAGGGAACTTTGCAGATAATTTATGAATATCAAACTATGATATCAAGAATTACAGGCATGGATATCGCTAACGCATCTATGTATGACGGAGGATCTGCATGTGCAGAAGCTGTTCTTATGGCGCATAGAATTGCAAGAAGCAAAAAGAACAAAGCACTAATCTCAAACAAAATTAATCCTGAATATAAAGAAGTTATAAAAACATATACTTGGGCGCAAAACATTGAGCTTGAGTGGTTTGATGAGATTCCGCAAAATGTGTCAGATGCTTGTTGCGTTTTAGTTCAGTACCCTGACTTCTATGGGGAGATAACAGAACTTGTTAAGCCTGAAACGACCTTTATCGTGTGTGCAAATTTATCAGCTTTATCAGTAATAAAACCACCGGTTGAAGCAGATATTGTTGTTGGCGACATTCAGCCGCTTGGTATTCCAATGAGCTTTGGCGGTCCCCATGCCGGTTATATGGCTTGCAAAGAAGCATATATGCGTCAACTTCCTGGCAGACTTGTAGGAAGAACTCTTGATGCAGATGGTGAACAAGCATTCACACTTACTATCCAGACAAGAGAGCAGCATATTAAAAGAGAAAAGGCAACAAGCAATATATGTTCAAACCAATCATTGATAGCACTTTCCGCTACTCTATATTTGAGTTTAGTAGGAGAAAAAGGATTCAAAGAAGCCGGCATAATGAGTGCCAACAATGCCCACGCTCTTTCAAAAATGCTTGAGGGAAGAGGAATTAAAACCTTAAACAAAGTTTTCTTTAATGAATTTGTTATTGAAGTTGGTAATTCTGACGATTTCTTAAAGAAACTAAAAGATGCAAATATCTTAGGCGGAATAAAACTTGATGAAAAACACATTTTAGTCTGTGCAACTGAAATGAACTCAGAGGAAGACATTCTTGCATACATAGAAGCGATATAGAATTCTTAAAGCATTATTTTGCGCTTAATACAGCATCAACAACTTCTCTAAAAGCTCCTTCTCCGCAATGAGTTTCAGTTATTTGTATTCCGTCTATATCTTTAATCTTTTTTACGGCTTCGGGGACGGTAATTCTATACTTTGTAAAGCATAAAGAATCATAGTCATTTACATCATCACCAATATATAAATATTCATCTTCGCTAAGATCATATTTTTCAACAATAGATTTAATAACATCTATCTTTATTCTTATCCCCTGATGAACCTCATCTATCTTGAATGTTTCAGCTATTTTTTCTATTGCAGAATTTTTTTCACCTGAAATTATACCTACTTTATATCCGTTTTTTTTCAAAATACTAAAGCCCATTATATCCTTAAAATTAATTTTTCTGGACATTTCACCTTTTGAATCTATATACACACAATTATCAGTACAAATTCCATCAAAATCAGTAATAATAAATTTAATAGTGTTGGGTAGTTTTACAGACATATTACTTTACTCCCAGACTAAGCTGTTTTGAACTATTACCCTTAACGCGTCTGAGTTTATCAATAATAGGTACTTCTCTTGGACATACAACTTTTTTACCATCTCCAAGTAAAATAGGAGTTTGTCTTATATCACGAACCATGTGATAAAGTCCTGCCGTTTCAAGACTTGCAGCCTGATCAGAACCCCAGTTTGTTCTGTCTGTTGTAATATGTCTTTCTACTACACAAGCACCCATTGCCACAGCAAGAACTGATGGTGTTATTCCTCTTTCATGCCCTGAATATCCTATAGGACAAGAGAATTCTTTTCTAAAGCTTTCGATTACTCTAAGGTTCATCTCATCAGCATTTGATGGATAAGTTGAAGTACAGTGCAAAATAATTAAATTTTCTTCACCCAATATAGAAACAGCGTGCTTAATCTCTTCCATTGTACTCATTCCTGTTGACAATAGAATTGGCTTTCCTTTTTCTTTTGTATATCTGAGCAAATTATCATCTGTTAAACAAGCTGATGCAATTTTATAACATGGAGGATTAAATTGTTCTATGAAATCTACAGAATTTTCATCCCAGCATGATGCAAACCAGATTATTCCTTTTTCTTTGCAATATTTATCAATTTCTTTATACTCTTTTTCACCAAATTCAAGACCGCGCTTTAAGTCGCCGTTCGTATTACCAAACACGCTTTTTCTTTCTCTGGCAAGCTCTTCTTTTGTGTATACAATATCTATGGTTCTTTTTTGAAATTTAACGGCATCACATCCTGTTGTCACTGCTATATCAATCATTTTTTTTGCAAGTTCTACCGAACCGTTATGATTAATACCAATTTCTGCAATGATGAAACAAGGCTCTCCGTCACCAATTTTATAATTACCTATTGTGATAGTTTTACTCATTCGCTAAGCTCCTTAACAAAGACGGTATCATTATTTTTTCTTATAAATATTTTTTGTATAAAGCATACTCATCAGGATCAATAATATGAGTATTTTTTTCTTCTACAGGTTCTTCAGATTTTGATATCGACTCCTCTTTTTTAGTTTCTTCCTGAGTAAATAATTTATCAATTATACCATCAGGTGTTTCTTCATAAATATCTGATATCTCAAATCCTTCAGATTCTTTTTCTGAACCAAGATGTTCATCTTCTGGCTCATTTTTTTTAGATGTTTTTGTGAAACCTATATTAGGAAATTCTATCTTTGGAATTTCAATTTTTGGAATTCTGATATTTGGAATCTCAATTTTTGAGAACTCTGTTTCCTCAAATTCTGTTGGAGGATACGTTCCCAAATCTTTTATTAAATGAATACCGTTAGCTGAAGCTCCTATAAGCATCCTTTTTCCATCTAGTTCTACAACATGTAATGTTTTATTGCTACCCAATGGAGTTGTAGAAACAACTGATACTTTTGACGAATCACCATCTCCCATTTGTTTTTTGAGAGTTTTTAATCCTACTTTATTAAGTTTTGTATACAAAATTCCTGTTGCATAAATTAGAATAACAACAAACACAAGAGAAAATATAACTGAAAAAAAGTTTGGCTCCACTCCGATGGATTGAGAAGTAACTAAAGTGTTATCAACCGTAGAAACTGATGAAGCCTGCGCAGCTGCTAGTGGTTCCGGTAAATCGGGAAGAACTTCAAACTTTTCTGAAGCCTGAACTGACAGTACTCCAATCCAAGCATATACTCCCAAAACAAAACCTAAAATCTTTCTCATTTAACTTACCCTATTTCTTTGGTATAATTATACCATAAAATATTTTTAGGGTAAACAGGATTTAATAGGGATAAGATTAAACTATCAATAAAACATTTATATAACTCCGTCTAAAAGAAAGGACTTTAATGTTAACACAAATTGCCACTATAACTCTTTGGGGAAGAGAAACGTTAATTATTCATGCACTGAACATTTTTGTACTGGTTGTACTGATTACTCTTTTTGTTTCTGCAAGAATTACAAGTAAAAAGTGGATGAAGATTAACGATTATCTGGGTACCATTACAAAAGCTATTAACTCTGTAAGATATGGTGATTTAACAAAAAAGATTAATAAAACTGAAATTCCTAATTCAGAACCGTTGGCAGAAAGTATTAACCGAATGATTGAAACTCTTTATGACAGAGAAAAAATGGTTAATGAATATCAAAACGAACTACACAAGCAAAATAAATTACTTGAAGCTGTTATTAATTCACTATCTGACGGACTTGTCATAATTGATGAACATTACAAAATTCTGCGAGCTACTCCAAGAATAACGCAATGGTTTAATGTTGACGGCAATAAGTTAATGGGACAATTTTTAACCGACTACATTGAATTGCCTCAGGGCAAAAAATTTGATAATCTTAAAGAAAATGATGTTGTTATTCTTGAAGATAAATCATCAAACTTTGTTGCAAATTCTGAAGAAATTAAGCTTGAAGATAAGAAAAAAAGATACGTTATTATTATCAAAAACGTAACCGATCAAAAAGAGCTTGAAACGCTTAAAGAAGATTTTGTAGCAACATTGACCCATGACTTGAAGGTTCCAATTGTTGCAGAAAAAAATATGCTTGAACTTTTCTTAAATGAAAGTTTTGGTAAAGTTTCTGAAAAACAGGAGATTGCGCTTAAAAACATGCAATCTTCTAACAAAGAATTACTTGATTTGGTTCAGGTTGTTCTTGAAACATACAAATTCGGAAGTCAGTCTATCCGTCTATATCGTGAAAATATTATGCTTAAAAGTTTCATTGATGAGATTATAGTTGATATGACACCGATTGCCAATAAATCAAAAAACAGTCTTATTTTTAATCTTCCGAGAGATATTAGAGTTCTTGCTGATAAAATTCAGTTAAGACGTGTTATAAAAAACTTAATTCAAAATGCAATATCATACGGTGAACCTAATTCACCTATCGAAATAACAATCGGTGAGATACCAAAATACATAATTATAAAAGTTAAGGATTACGGCAAAGGCATATCGCAAGCAGACATAAACAAAATTTTTAACAAATATTATTCTGCTGCTAAAAAGTTTAGAAAGATTGGTACAGGGCTTGGATTATATTTATCTTTCCAAATAGCAAAAGCACATGGTGGCGATCTTACTGTTGAAAGCGTAGAAGGTGAATATACAGAATTTTGTGTTAAAATCCCTGCCAGTGCTAACGAAAGCCTATATTACGGAGAATAAGAGGGGCGCATAAAATATGGCAGACATTTTATATGACACAAAATATCTTCAATTAAAAAGTACTCAATCTAAGACAGGAAGTGATTGGGTTTACGCCCACAGACCAAATGCTAAAGATGTTGTAATTATAGTGCCTGTAATTAATAATAAGCAAGTCCTATTCATCATTGAAGAACGACCTCCTCTTGTCGCAGAAGGTATTGCAAATCGTTCAATAGCAGTTCCGGCAGGTTTAGTTGGTGACGAAAGACAAGGGGAAAGTATTGAAGATGCAATTAGAGCAGAGCTGCTTGAAGAAGCAGGGCTTATTGCTGACAAAATTGAAATAAAAACTCGCAGAGCTGCAAGTTCACCGGGGTGTGTTTCTGAAACGGTTACAATTGCGATTGCTTACATTAATGAATACAAAATCATTTCCAAACCGATTAGTGATGGTGGAGTAATTATTGACAGAGTTTTGGTAGATATTAATGATATATACCACTGGTTAAAAGAACAGGAAGAAAAAGGGTACGCACTTGCAGCGCAAACATTAGCAGGATTATTTTATTTAAAGGAGGTTATATGATCACAAAAGGAATAAGAGGAGCAATTACGGTAGACGATAACACACCTGAGTCAATCGGTGCTGCAACTATAAAATTATTAAAGGCTATGGTTGAAAAAAATAACATTGAAGTAGATTCAATATCACATGCTATTTTTACTTTAACAAATGATTTGAATGCGGATTTTCCTGCAAAATATGCAAGAATTAATCTCAAATGGAAAGATGTTCCAATGATGTGTTTCCACGAACTGGATGTTCCCGGCAGTCTGCCAAAATGTTTGCGTATAATGATTATAGTTAATTGTAGTGAATATTTTGAACCATCATTTGTTTATTTAGATGGCGCAGCAGGTCTTAGGAAATGAAAAAAATATTAGTTGTTGATGACCAAGGCGGATGGAGAAGTTTTAATTCTAAAACCGCATACGAGATATTGGGTAATGATATAATTTTAGACACTGCAACTTGCGCAAAAGACGGCTATTCTAAACTACTTGAAAGCAAAGAACATCCTTATGATTATTTGTTAACAGACATGCAGATGGAACCGGACTTTGCACCGCTTATGGCTGGAGAGTGGCTTATTGAACAAGCCAAAAACCTTTCTTTTTGCTACAAAACAAAAATCATAATAATATCTGCTACAGCCAACATAAGGTATATTGCAGAACGTTACAACGTCGACTGTATTCCTAAATCAGTAGCTGCTGCATCAATAGAACCCTTCAAAGCATTAATTACACTTTAAATATTTAAATTAATGTGCGATTTACTTATTTTATCATATATTATACGAGCTCCTGGAGCAGAAAATCTTGCTAAAAGTCCTATACCAAACATAATTGTACCCATAAACGGAATTGGAGCCATCACACCGATTGCGCCGGCAATATATGGAAGTTCTTTAGATGTTGTTTTTGAGGCTACCTTGCTTGTAACACTTCTTGTTATATTTAAGTATTTTCGGATAGCACCTTGATTATAAACCTTTGCAGTTCTATTTGCAATATTATAACCATCCTTGGTAGCTCTTTTTAATTTAACACCAGATGAGGTAATGTCATTTTGTATCCCTTTAACCAACGGTAAAATCTTCATAACATTTATATACTAACACAAACATTTTTATGGTAAAATGTCGTTATTAAGATATAGTCTAAAAAAGAGGATTTAATAATGACAACAACTGAACAAGCAAAACCGATTAATTCGGCAAAAGAACAAATAAGACAAACAAGGATACAAAAACTTGCAGAACTTGCAGACAAAGGAATTAATCCATATCCTTATGTATTTGAAAAAGATGCAAACGCTGCAGACCTTCAGGCTAAATATAAGGATTTACCATCCGGAGAAGAAACTGATGATAAATATTCGGTAGCCGGTCGTGTTATGGCAATAAGAAACTCTGGCATGTTTATTGACCTAATGGATACGACAGGAAAAATTCAAATTTTCTCTCACAAAGAAAATATGGATCCCGATATGGTTAAAACTTTAAAGCTTGTTGATATCGGTGATATTTTAGGTTTTACAGGTACAATCAGAAGAACTCCTCGAGGAGAACTATCTATTAAAGCTACAAACTTTAAAATGCTTTCAAAATCACTTCTTCCACTTCCTAACAAACAAATTAGTGAAGAAAAATTAGAGCAATTGAAATCGTATCACAACATGTCTGATACAGAGACTAAATATCGCCAAAGATACTTAGACTTAATTGTTAACGAATCTACTCGTGACACATTAAGAAAAAGAAGTTTAATTATACAAAAAGTTCGTGAATATTTATTTAAACAAGGATTTATAGAAGTTGAAACACCTATGCTTCATACGCAGGCATCGGGGGCAAACGCAAGACCGTTCATAACTCATCACAATGCTCTTGATATGGATTTAACATTGAGAATTGCACCGGAATTACATTTAAAAAGACTTATGGTCGGCGGTCTTAATGACAAAATCTTTGAACTTTCAAGATGCTTTAGAAATGAAGGTATAGATACTCGTCATAACCCTGAATTTACGATGATAGAACTTTATCAATCATTCGTAGATTATAACGAAATGATGGCTCTTACGGAAAATCTTGTAGCCTACGTTGCACAGGAAGTTCTTGGAACAATGAAAGTTCAATATGGTGATAATTTAATCGACTTAACTCCGCCTTGGGACAGAAAAACTATGCTTGGCGGAATTAAAGAAAAAACAGGTGTAGACTTTGGTGAGTTCTTTACTGCTAAAGAAGCTTACGATAAAGCCAAAGAACTTCATGTTGAAGTTGATGAACAAATGAACTGGGGACAAATTGTTGAAGCTGTATTTGAAGAAAAGGTTGAACCAAGTTTAATACAACCGGTTCATATTATTGACTATCCTAGAGAAATTTCACCGCTTGCAAAAGTTCACAGAGATAACGACAGATTAACAGAAAGATTTGAAACTCGTGTTAACGGCTGGGAAATTGCTAACGCTTTTTCTGAATTAACAGACCCAATAGACCAAAGACACCGTTTTGAAGCACAAGCTCTTGCAAAAGCTAATGGTGATGAAGAAGCTATGTCTATTGATGAAGATTACATCAATGCTCTTGAATACGGCTTAGCTCCTACAGGCGGAATGGGCATGGGAATAGACCGATTGGTTATGTTGTTAACTAATTCTCCTACAATACGTGACGTAATTGCATTTCCAACATTAAAAAAATTGGAACAATAATTAGTAATTGAGAAACAAAAGAGCCGAGTTTTTGGATAAAATCCAAAAACTCGGCATTATTTATACAATAATATCTTAAACTTTAGCAATAAGTCTGTCCGCCAAAACTTTTTCCCATTCATTTGCTGTAGTTATACTATATTCCAAATCATGTTGAGGATGCCAGTTTAAAGCTCCTTTAGCTTTAGAGTTATCCGCAACAAGTGCCGCTGGATCACCTTCTCTTCTTGGACAAACTTCTAACGGAATTGATGTCCCTTTAACTTTTTCACAAACGGCAAAAACTTCTTTTACGCTATTCCCGTCTTTTGTTCCCAAGTTAAAGAAATTTGTTTCACCACCGTTATTAAGATAATCAAGAGCCAATATATGCGCCTGAGCTAAATCTTCAACATTTATGTAATCTCTTACACAAGTTCCGTCAATCGTATCATAATCCGTTCCAAACATCTTGAAAGTTTTATCAACAGTAGCTTTTAAGACATTTGGAATCAAATGTGTTTCAGGCTCATGCCATTCGCCAATTCTTGCTTGCGAATCCGCTCCTGCAACATTAAAGTATCGGAGTCTTACTGATTTCAAGCCATAAGCTCTGTCATAATCGTCCATAATCTTTTCAACCATTAGTTTTGACATCCCATAAGGATTAATAGGCTGTTGAGGATGTTTTTCATCAATCGGGGTATAAACAGGTTCGCCATAAGTTGCAGCTGTTGAAGAAAATACGATTTTCTTTACTCCAAATTCCATCATTGCATTTAATAAATTAAGCGTTCCATAAACATTATTATAATAATATTTTTGAGGATTTTTTACACTTTCCGCAACCTGAGAATATGCTGCAAAATGAACAACGGCTTCTATTCCTTTATTCGACATAAAGACACCTCGGATATCATCAAGATTCTTTAGATTGCCTTTTATAAATTTTAAATTACCATATTTTTTAAGGGTTTCTACTGTTTCAATATGCCCAAGTTCAAGGCTGTCAAAAACAATGACATCTTCTCCTTTTTCAAGTAATGCCATAACAAGATGACTCCCTATATATCCGGCACCGCCAGTAACTAATATCATATTTTCACTCCTTATTTTTAATATTCCCGTCAATTATATTATATATTGTAACATCTTTTAAAAATTCTTGTTCAAATAATAATGTATCAACGGATGTAATTATTGTTTGAGTATTCTCATCAATTGATTTTAAGAGATAATTCTGCCTTTTATCATCAAGTTCAGCCAAAACATCATCTAAAAGCAGAATAGGATAATATCCTGTTTTATCTTTTATAATCTCAAGTTCCGACAGCTTTAGAGATAATACCAAAGTCCTCTGCTGTCCCTGCGAAGCAAATTTTGTTGCATCGACACCATTAATCTTAAATTCAATATCATCTCTGTGAGGACCAACACACGACTGTCTGCGCGCAATTTCTTCCAATCTGCGTTCGGCAAGCTCATGCTTCAAATATTCCATTATGTCTTCAACCTCATTTTTTGGACAAGAATAATTTGCTTCAAAAACTTCTGACTCACTTATTACTCTGTGTTTTTCGGCTGCAATTTTTTCTATCTCTTTTAAAAATTTCTTTCTTAAATAAATAATATTTGCGCCTGTTATTGCAAGTTGTTCATTATAAATATCAAGCAGAGCTTCATCTAATATTTCATTTTTGAGAAGATTATTTTTCTGTACCCTGATTTTATCATATTTTGAAAGCCTTTCATCATAAGCAGGATAAATTTGAGAAATAGCTCTATCAAGCCAAGTTCGTCTATCCTCAGGAGAACCTCTGAGCAGAAGCATATCTTTTGTTGAAAATAAAACGGTTGAAACAACAAGTTTAAAATTCTTTGGCGTAGTTTTTACTTTATTAATCCTCTGTTCTCTCTTTTTATCAGCAGTATAAATATAATCCAGCTCAATATCCGTATCATTCTTCGATATCTCAGCATTAATCTCCAATTGAGGTTGATTAAATCTTATTAAATCTGATAAAGTTGATGTTCTTGGACTTTTTAAATCAGACAAGAAATAAATACTTTCTAAAATATTTGTTTTTCCCTGTGCATTTTTCCCTATTATAAGAGTCTTTCTTGTAGGGAAATTAATCTCTACGTCCACACAATTCCTATAATTCTTTAGCCCCAATCTCTTTATTTTCATAGCTTAATTATACCATAAATCAGCTTATAACTTAAAAAGAGTGTATTTAATATACACTCTTTTTCTCTTTATTTTAACTTTTTTAAATTTTCTCTCTATTGTAAATGGAAATTTTTAAAGCCATTCATGTCTTTCATAAATTTATCCATTTCTGCGCCTTGTGACTTTTGAGCTCCACCTTGCGGAACATTGTTGGCTGCTGCCGCACCATTATTTCCTGTTGATTGTGTTTGAAATAATTTACTAAAATCAATGTTACCTGATGAAATACTCATATTTTATACCTCTCTCTTATGTTTGCATATATATAAAGTTTTAGAAATTTTTATAATTTCAGGAGGTATTTAATTTGTTACAAATATTAATATTTAATCTAAAAAAAGGCGGCGATTTTGTTTAAATGATCATTTATCATTTTATTTACCGCCGCCATTTAAAGCTCTCTTTATATCCAATATGTTTATTTAATGTTTTTCCATTTACCTCTGCGATTTACCCTTGGTATTTACCCCTATTATTTACCCCCATTATTTACCCCTTAATTGCTTCATAACAATCGGAGCAGATTGTTTCATGACCTGCGTGTTCGCCTAAAGTACGGTATTTCCAGCAGCGTTCGCATTTTTCACCCTCTGCTTTAGTTACCCAAACTGTAATATCATTTTCTGTATATTCGTTTAACGAATCAGCAGGAGCAGAGCCTGTTACATAAGCCTGAGATACGATAAAGATATCAGCAATATCTTTTTCGTTAGCTTTCAGTAATTCCAAGTCCGGAGATTTTACATAAACTGCAACTTCTAAAGAACTTCCTACTGTCTTAGAAGCTCTTAGCGGCTCTATTGCCCTTGTAACGACTTCTCTTGTTTTAAGAATCTTTGTAAAATCTTCTTCCAGTTGTGGATTATTCCACTCATCATTTACGCCTACCCAAGAAGCAAGCAAAATACTTTCTAATCCACCCCTCTGGTTTTCAGGAGTATTTTGCCACATATCTTCTGCTTGGAACGGCATTACAGGAGCAACCATTCTAACTAACGCTTGATAAGTTTCATAAAGAACTGTTTGGCAAGCTCTTCTTGATAATGATTTTTTACCTGCCGTATAAAGTCTGTCTTTTACAATATCAAGATAGAATGAGCTTAAGTCTACAGCTGCAAAGTTTTGAAGAGCTTGGAAGTATTTATAAAATTCATAATTTTCAAACGCTTCAGTTACTTCTGCAACAACTTTATTCAACTTATGCAAAGCAAATTTATCAATATTTTTAAGCTCTTCATACTGAACGTAATCAGCTTTAGGATCAAAATCGTGAATATTACCGAGCAAGAATCTTGCTGTGTTTCTTGTTTTCTTAAAGATTTCTGCTAGTTGTTTTACTATGTTATCACCAATTTTGGTATCGTTTCTGTAATCTACTGAAGCTGCCCAAAGTCTTAAGATATCAGCGCCGTAGTTTTTAATAATATCGTCAGGTCTAATGTAGTTACCCAAAGACTTAGACATTTTTCTTCCGTCTTCACCAAATACAAATCCATGAGTAAGCACTTGTTTATAAGGTGCAATTCCTTGGGTTGCTATAGAAGTTAAAAGAGAAGACTGGAACCAGCCTCTGTGTTGGTCAGAACCTTCAAGATACAAATCAACAGGAGTGTGACCAAGTTCTTCCGAGCGTTTTTCTACAACTGCTCTCCAAGAAATACCTGAATCGAACCAAACATCCATTATATCTTTTTCTTGTCTAAAGTGAGTTTTTCCACACTTAGGACAAACAAATCCATCTGGTAAAAGTTCTTCTGTTTTATGATTTACCCAAGCGTCAGAGCCTTCTTTTTCAAAGATTTTTGCAACGTGTTCAATTGTTTCATCCGTACAAATAACTTCACCGCAATCTTCACAGTAGAATATCGGAATAGGCACACCCCAAGCTCTTTGACGAGAGATGCACCAATCAGTACGACCTTCAACCATGTTACCGATTCTGCTTTCACCACTAGCGGGTATCCATTTTACTTTATGAATTTCTTCCATTGCTTTATCACGGAATTTATCAACCTTAACAAACCATTGAGGTGTTGCTCTATATATTACAGGGTGTTTACATCTCCAACAATGCGGATAAGAGTGTGATATTTCGTTTTGATGAACTAAAGCATTTACCCCTTCAAGCATGTCGATTACCATATCGTTACCTTTATAGTAAGGTACACCAACTAATTCAGGTATTTGCCCCTCTTCTGTCCAGCATCCCTTGCTATCTAATGGTGAAAGAACATCTATACCATACTTGCATCCTACTTCGTAGTCCTCAAGACCATGCCCGGGAGCTGTATGGACTAAACCTGTACCTGCATCAAGTGTAACGTGTTCACCTAAAATAATTTTTGATTTTCTGTTAACAAGCGGATGGAAAACCTCCATAAGTTCAAATTCCTGACCTATAGCAGTATCAAGAAGTTTAATTTCACTTTCATCCCATCCTGCATCTTCTATAAATCTGCCTAACAAATCTTGTGCAACAACGTAAACATCACCCTTATATTCAAACAGTTGATAATCATATCTTGGATTCATAGATATAGCAACATTTGACGGAATTGTCCATGGAGTTGTTGTCCAAATTATTGCATATATTGGTTTTGTGTTATCAGGAATTATTCTTAAATTAATTCTTTCTGTTGAATCTTCGTCAAACTTGAATCTTACATATATAGATTTTGAAGATATATCAGCGTATTCAACCTCTGCTTCAGCTAACGCAGTTTCGCAAGATGCGCACCAGTATACAGGTTTCAAGCCTTTTTCAATATATCCTTTTTTATACATTTCACCAAACACTCTAACCTGTTCAGCTTCGTATTCAGGCTTGATTGTAAGATATGGATTTTCCCAATTACCTAAAACACCAAGTCTTCTGAATGCTGCTTCCTGTCCTTTTAAACTGTTAGCTGCATATTCTCTGCATTTTGCTCTTAATTCACCCTCAGTAATAGCGTGACGTCCACCTTTAATATTTTTGACAACGGCGTTTTCAATAGGCAGTCCATGAGCATCATACCCCGGAACATAAGGTGCATAAAATCCGTTCATAGATTTATATTTAATAATAATATCTTTTAAAATCTTGTTTAAAGCCGTTCCAACATGGATTTTATCCGAACTCAAATATGGTGGTCCGTCATGCAAAACAAAAGAATTTGTTTTATCTTTATTCTCATTAATCTTTTGATAAATATTATGTTCTTCCCAAAACTTTTGAGTTTGAGGTTCCTTATTAATTGCGTTTGCCCTCATCTCTAAAGTTGTTTGAGGTAAGTTCAATGTTTCTTTATATTCTTGCTTAGTTTGTTCCATCATTTACACCTTCCTTATAATCATTAATATTTGATACTGATGCCAATTTAAGATTTTTACTTTTTATAAAATCACTCATTTTATAATAATCAAATTTATTTTCCCATCTTGCAATAACAACTGTAGCAACACAATTTCCGATTAAATTAACCGTAGTTCTTCCCATATCCAAGATTTGGTCAATACCAAGAAGAATTGCAACACCCAAAATCGGTATACCAAAGCTTGTAAGAGTTCCTGCAAGAACTATTAAAGCAACTCTTGGAACACCGGCTATACCTTTACTTGTAAGCATTAAAGCAAACATAATTACAAGCTGCTGTTCAAAAGTTAGCGGATGACCTACAAGCTGAGTTGAAAAAATTACCGCCATTGCAAGATATAAGGTTGAACCGTCTAAATTAAATGTGTATCCTGTAGGCATTACAAAACCAACAATAGATTTTGGAACACCAAAATCTTCCATTATTTTCATAGCTTTAGGAAGAGCCGCTTCCGAACTTGCAGTTGTAAAAGCCAGAAGTGCAGGTTCCTGAACAGCCTTGATTAAAGCTCTTGTAGATATTTTAACAATCTTGCATGCCGCAACAAGCACAAATATTACAAATGCTGCAAGTGCAACGTATAATGATATAATTATTTTTCCGTAATTCCATAAAATAGAAAGTCCGTTTGAACCAATTGTATAAGCAATTGCTCCATAGATACCGATGGGCGCAAAATACATTACATATTCGGTAAATTTAAACATTATTGTAGCAACAGAGTTCAGTATATCAACTACAGGTTTTGCTTTTTCTCCTACGGCAACAATCGCCAGAGCGAAAAATATACAGAAAACAACAATCTGAAGCAAATTTCCCTCTGCCATAGATTGAAAAATACTTGTCGGGAATAAGCCTAACAGCAGTTCTCCAAATGAGTTATGGTGAGTTGTTGCAGCAGATTGAACAATGCTGTTTAACCCTGTATGAGCAGTAGTTATATTTCCCATTCCGACTCCGGGTTTAAACAGGTTTGCAAATCCCAGACCTATAAACAAAGCAATCGTTGTAACAACTTCAAAATATGCAATTGTTTTAATACCAAGTCTGCCAAGACTTTTTACGTCACCATGACCTGCAATCCCAACAACGAGAGTTGCAAATAGTAATGGTGCTATAATCATTTTTACCATTCTTAAGAAAATTTCGGCTAAAACATGAAGCCTGACTGCAAAATCAGGAAACAACCAACCCGTAATGATTCCTAAAAATAAAGCGGTAAATATTGCAATTGTAAGTTTTGACTGCTTCAAAATCTTTTCCCTTCGTTATTCTATTATATTATAAAAATAATAATTTAGGGCGATTTTATAATCAAATATTGCAAAAAGACTTTGTTTATAAATTAATTAGCACAACTATAGATTATAGGAATATTTTTACACGATAAATTCTTCTTTTAGGTATTCCAGCTTTTCTTCTGAATTAGCTTCAAAATAAATTCTTAGCAGAGGCTCTGTTCCACTTGGGCGAACAAGAATTTTTGTTTTGTTTCCCAGCATAAGTTTAACTCCGTCTCGAGTGTCCGCAAAAGTAACATTATATTTGCCGACTGTTTTATATGTCTGAACCTTTTGGATAATTGATTTAATTTCGTCTTGAGAGTCAAGCTTTAAATCAATTCTGTCAGTATAGAACTTTGTTTCGGCAAGTTCGTACAACTCTTCCTGAAGCTCAACTAATTTTTTACCACTATCTGCCATAGCTTCCAGAACAAGCAAATTTGCGATAAGTCCGTCTTTTTCAGGAATATGACCTTGAATACTCAAGCCACCTGACTCTTCACCGCCGATTATAACTTCATTATTTCTCATTGCTTCGCCAACATGTTTAAAACCGACAGGAGTCTCAATAACATCAACACCGAGTTTCTGGGCAACAATGTCAATCAGAATACTTGAACCCACTGTTTTAACAATTGAGCCTTTATATCCTTTTTTGAGCAAATATTTAAGCAAAATTGCGATAACTTCGTTAGGAGAAACATATTCCCCGTTTTCGTTAATAATGCCAAATCTGTCCGCATCACCATCATTTGCTACACCTATTGAATTTGGCGTATTTTTAACTTTTGTAATTAAATCTTTTAAAAATCTTGGTTTCGGGTCAGGCATTCCTCCGCCAAAATTGAAGTCGTGGTATAGGTGAAGCGTTTGGAACGGAATATTGTGGTTTTCCAAAATCTTGTCAAAGTATCCGATTGAAGCAGAGTATAAACCATCATAAATTATATTTGTTTTAAGCGTTTTTATTTTGTCAAAATCTATAATAGTGTTTAAATGTTCATAATATTTGTTTCCAAAGTCAATTTTGTGGAATACTCCGTTTTCACCGCTCTTGAAAGGCTTATCAAGATTTGCAAGTATTTTGTCAGTAATTTCTGAAGTTGCAGGTCCTGCATAATCAGGAATAAACTTCATCCCTAAATACTCAGGAGGATTGTGAGAAGCTGTAAACATTATAGCGCAGGCATTTTTTATTAATGCGTTATAAGCTAAAATCGGCGTAGGAACAACTCTTGATGAAAAGTACACTGTAAAACCTTTTGCTTTTAAAACATTCGCACAAAATGCGGCGTATTCATCAGCCGATTTTCTCGGATCATACCCAACAAGAATAGGTTTATCAAAACCAAAGTTTTCAGAAACATATTTACCGATTGCAAGAGTTAATCTCTCTACGTTTTCACCGTTAAATTCTTGTCCTAATACAGCTCTCCAGCCATCTGTTCCAAATGATATACTCACAAAAACTCTCCTTTACATGTAAAGTGGGCAAAACGTTAGCATGCCCACCCTACAAAAATCTTCTAAACGATAATTTTAAAACGGCCTATATAAGACTATTTCTTTTTATTACCAACTGTTCTCCACTTGATGTTCATATAATCAAGAGCAAAAGTACCCGTTCCATCAGGATTTTCTGTAAATTCGATAGGTAATCTGCCTTCTCTTTCACAAACTTTTAAAGTCCAAATTTCTTCCCAAGTATTACCTTTTTTAGGCTTAGAAACTTCAGTATTAGTAATAGCTACAGTGAAACAATCTTTAGTAGCAATTCTTAAACCGTAAGCACCAACAGAAAAAATCGTATCTTGTTGTAACTGTGGAGATGCTTGTGTTTTACCTGGAAGAGGAACTTCTCCGATGAAATTATAGTATGCAAAAGCACTTGTTGTTGTAAATAGCGCTAATGTCAATAAAAACGCTTTAAGTCTGGACATTTAAATCTCCTTTCATATTCCTAATCAATTCATTTGAGATTATAATAACATAAAACTTAAAATTTTGCACTATTGTGTAGAAAATATCTTCACTATTTGTTATAATATTAAAAAAAGTATAAGAAATAAATAAGGAGGATATATGAAAAAAATATTCGTATTAGCGGTTGTATCAATATTTGCTTGTAGTGTTCAGGCAAGTAATTTGTTTCAGAGTGATAATCCGTTCCCACAAACATCACCTCAATCTTTAAATAATGTTTATGAATCTGCTCCGGCAACAATTCAGGATGAAGTAAAGAAAGAGAAAAAATCCTGGTTTAGAAAAGGCAAAAATTTACAAAATGATGATGCTCAAAAACAACTTGAACAAAATAAGATTCCTGTGTATCCGGTAACTCATGAGGGTGTTCAAAGCGATACAAATTTCTATATGTTCTCAACAGGAAAATAAGTAAAGTATTATTTATTTCTGATAAAGACAATATGATTTATGTTTAAACGACAACGGCGGATGCTTTTGCATCCGCCGTTGTTATAATTTTTATTTTAAAAATTATACAGTTACTTTAATAGCTTTTTCTGCTCTGTATAACGAAGTTTCCTTGCCAAGTATTTCAAGAATACCAACCATATCAGCTCCGCAGGTTCTTCCTGTAATTGCTGCACGAATAGCCCACATAGTTACTTTTGGTTTGATACCGTCAGTTTCTTTCCAGTATGCTCTGAATTCAGCAAGTTTTTCATGTAAATTTTCTTCTGTCCAATCCCATTCTTTAGCTTTAGATACAAAGTCAACAAGAACTTTTTGAGAAACTTCTGTGTCCAAAGTTCCTGTTTGAGTTTCAGGATCAATTTCCACATCTTTACCAAAGAAGTATGGAACAGCATCTGTAATATCAGAAAGAAGTGTTAAAGGTTCACGAGTCAATTCAACCATTTTGGTATAATTAGCGTCACCGAGTTCTTCCAAATTGTATTTTGTTAAATAAGGTTTAAGTCTTTCTTTTAATTCTTCAATAGGTAACATCTTGATGTAATGGCTATTCATCCATTTCAATTTATCGTATTCAAATATTGAGTTAGAAGAAGATATTTCACCAATTCTAAAGTCTTGAGCGATTTCATCAACAGTTTTAATTTCCTGTCCGTCAGACGGTGCCCATCCTAACAAAGCAACAAAGTTAATTAGTGCATCTGTCAAATACCCTTCCTTAACAAAGTCTGAAACTGCAGTTGCACCATGTCTTTTTGAAAGTTTACTTCTGTCAGGTGCAAGAATCATCCCCAAGTGACCGAATCTTGGAACTTCAAAACCTAATGCTTCAAAGATTAAAATTTGTTTATATGTGTTTGATATGTGATCTTCACCTCTGATAACATGTGATATTTTCATTAATGCGTCATCAATTACAACTGCGAAGTTGTAAGTAGGTGCGCCATTAGATTTCATAATAACAAAGTCGCCGATAAGGTTTGTATCAACGTGGAGTTTGCCTTTTACAAGGTCATCAAATTCCAATATTGAAGTTTCGTGGAACGCTTTTTGCGCTTTTGCGACATTAAACCTGATTGCAGGTTTTCTACCCTCTGCTCTCAATTTTGCTTTTTCTTCTTCTGTAAGATTTTCACATTTTTTAGAATAAACATAAGCACGTTTAGCAGCAGTTGCTTCTTCTTTTTCTGCTTCAAGTTCTTCCGGAGTACAGAAGCATTCATAAGCAAAACCGCTATCCAAAAGTTGTTGAACATATTTTGGGTAAATATCAAATCTTTGAGATTGAGTATATGGACCATAATCTCCACCAACATCAGGACCTTCATCCCAGTTTAAACCTAATGCTTTAAGTGAATCAAAAATATTATCAACATATTCCTGAGAAGTTCTTTCAGCATCAGTATCTTCTATTCTTAAAACAAATTTACCGTTATTCTTTTTAGCAAATAAATAATTAAACAAAGCCGTTCTTGCAGTACCAATATGTAAGTTACCGCTAGGAGAAGGCGCAATTCTAACTCTTACTTCTGACATTTTATCTTCCTTTCTTATTTTTATAGTGTATATTTACCCATATTATCTCACAAACAGGGGTAAATAAATCAATAAAAAATTAATTTTGTATAAATATTTACGGAATTATTCCATATAACACACCCCACCCGCTGTTGTATATTTCACATCAGTTCAACAACAACAGCTCCCTCCCCGGCTGGGGAGGGCTAGGGTGGGGTGATTCTAAAAGTGTGTAAAAAATTGGATAATTCAGAATATTTATTATAAATCTTCAAAAACTGTAGATGAAAATCCAACTTACAGTAATCTCCCTACCTAATCAGAGAGTCTGTAGGTCAGGCAATGCCTGACAAAATTCACTAATGCAGTTTAGCAATAAAAATAATTCTGAGTTATCTTGTGTAACACACTATAAAAAATCAACACCCATCCGGATTTTTAACTCACTATCGTTAGTACAACTACTCCCTCCCTAATCAGGGAGGGTTGGGGCGGGTATCAAAATAATATAAATTACCCCTAACCCTTTACACCACTTCGGTAATAATTCCGCCGCCGAGAACAAGGTCGCCATCATATATAACAACAGATTGACCGATTGCTATTGATTTTTGCATATCATTGAATCTTACAATCATATCGTTCCCGTCAAGTTCTATGCTAACCCCAACAGGCTGTTGAGTAGAGCGGAATTTTGCCTGCACATTTTCTAATTTGTTTGATGCTGGTGGTATTATCCAATTAAGATCTGATGCTTTCAGGGTATCTTTCATTGTTTTATCTTTTGGACCAATGACAACTTCATTAGTGTCTTTTCTTAGTTCCAATACATACAGAGGTTCCGTTGAAGAAACTCCAACCCCTTTTCTTTGACCGATTGTGTAGTTCCAAATACCTTTATGAGTTCCCAAAACCTTTCCGTTCAGGTCAACAATATTCCCAATTTTTTCTTCAACTCCAAGAAGTTCATTATAATCACCGGCATAGAAATCCTGACTATCCGGCTTTTCAGCAACAGAAAGTCCGTTTTTGGTTGCAATCTCTCTGATTTCTTCTTTTGTATAATTCCCTAACGGAGTCATAATATTTGCCAGCTGTTCTTGTTTAAGCCTGTATAAGAAATATGACTGGTCTTTTTTAGGGTTTGCACCACGTTTAAGAATATATCTTTCGCCATTTTTTTCTATTCTTGTGTAGTGTCCGGTGGCAAACTTGTCAAACTCAATTCCGTTTGCTTTTGCAAGACTGGGAAGTACATTGAATTTGATTAAAGAATTGCACCAAATACATGGATTTGGGGTGTGTCCGCTGAGGTATTCCTTTTTGAAGTTATCTAAAACAATTTCTTCGTATTGTTTTGCGCAATCAAAAACGTGAAATGGAATACCGATTTCTTCCGCAATTTTTCTTGCTTCTTCTATATCTTCCTTTTCGTCAGGTCCAAAGCATGCACCATGGGTTTTTGGGAGTTTATCTTTTAATTGTTCTTTAACACCCCTGTCACCCCAAATAGCCATAGTAGCGCCTATAACTTCATGCCCTTGCTGTTTTAATAAAAGTGCTGTTACGGATGAATCCACTCCTCCTGACATTCCGACTAATATTTTCATTACTTGCCTCCGGAAACACTAAGCGGTTGAGTTATTTCAAACATTTTATTGATACAAGCCATAGCTTTTTCAGAAGTTTCTTTATCTAAAGTTATTTCATGTTCTTCTCTTAAAAGTGAATTATAAATGTCATCTAAAGTATTCCATTTCATATTTTGGCATACGAGTTTTTCTGAAAGCAAGTAAAAAGTTTTCTCCTTGTAATCTCTTTGAAGTCTGTCAAAAACGCCTTTTTCAGTCGCAATTGTATATTCTTTAAAATCGGTGTTTTTAACGTATTCCATAATTTCTTTTGTACTTCCTACAAAATCTGCTAATTCTGAAACAGTATGGTGACATTCAGGATGGGCCAAAACTTTTGAATCAGGATGTTCTAATCTTGATTTTTCTACATCTTCCGGTCTTAGTCTTAAATGTGTAGGACAAAAACCGTTATAAGTATGAACCTTTACTTGTCCGTTTAGTTGTTTTTCTACCCATTTACCAAGATATGTATCAGGAACAAATAATACCTCTTTGGCACCCAAATTTTTTACAACATTTAATGCATTTGAACTTGTGCAGCAAACATCACATTCTGCTTTTATAGCGGCAGTCGAGTTTACATAACAAACAGTAGGAATATTCGGATGCAATGCCTTAAATTGGCGCAAGGAGTCTACATTAATCATATTTGCCATAAAACAGCCGGCTTCTAATCTTGGAAGTAGAACTTTTTTATTTGGAGAAAGCAATTTTGCAGTTTCAGCCATAAAAGAAACTCCTGCAAAAACAATGATGTCAGCATCCGTATTTTTAGCCATTCTGCTTAGATAAAGTGAATCACCAACATAGTCAGCTACTTCATCCACTTCAACATTTTGGTAACAATGCGCCAAAATAACTGCATTTTTCTCTTTCTTCAAGCTATTAATTTTTTCGACTAATGAATCCATATTTCGCCTCTGTGTGTTATCTATTATTAAGACATAGACAGGTGGTAAAGTCAATTAATTATTATGATTATTACTCTTTATTTATCCCTCCCCCCTAGACAAAAAAATTTGTGTGTTATACAATTATTTTAATTGTTAAGATTTTACATAAAGAGGTAAGAAATGGATCAAATTATTAAAATCGCATGGGAATTAAATGAAAAGACTGATAATCGCTATAAATTAGTATACGAGATTGCAGAGTTGGCTAAAAAGTTAGTAGATGAGACTCAAATGAAGAAAGCCCGAGACGAGTTTGGTTTTGAAGAAGCGACAGTAAACGAAAATCCTTACAAAAAGGAAAACCCCGTTGAACATGCCATTATGGTAAAAGCTTCCGAATCAGACGATACTGAGTTGGTCGGATAGGGGTAAATCAAGGGCAATAAAAGGATAAAAAGTTTAAAACTCTCGCTTCAGAAAAGCGAGAGTTTTTTAATGTAAAAATTTTGTAACATAATGTCAATTTTTAATCTTGACGTGTTTTAAAAAGAAAGAAGGTCGAAGTATGAACAAACATAGTAAAAAATTAATGAACCTAAAGTGGGGGCTGTAATTATGTTAAATGTTGCAGCAGTATTTTCAACATTGGGAAACCCCAATTCACTTATTCCTCTACTGGTAAAAGATACCGCAGCTACTGCCGGTATGACTACCGGTTCTATGCTTACAGGAAAAGAAGAAGGTCAAGACAGGCTCATTGATGAAGTTGGCACTGAAATCATCTGGTTATGTGCTATTCCGGCATTTAAGTGGCTATTTGATAAAACCATATTTAAGGCATGCCAACTTGATTCAAAGTTTGATGTAAGAAACTTTAAAAATAAAGATATCTTTGAAAAAACAAAAGAATTTGCTCCAACAGAAGAAGTTAAAAAGAATTTGGAAAAAATTGCCAAAAAGCAGGGACTGTTTAAAAATCTTGCTTTATATAAATTCTTTTTCTCAACAGGTATGGCTATTGTTAGTTATATAGGATTAACAAGAGCAAAACAGCATTATACCGAAAATAAGATAAAGAAGAATTTAATAGCTGAATTTAATGCCAAAAAGGCAAATGAAAATCAGGATAAGAAAAATAATTCGACCAATAACAATAAAGGTGACGTAACATTTAAAGGTTTAGGCGATATAGTCAAGAACTTTGCCTTTTCGCCTGTTAGAAACATGTGGATATTAGATGGAGCAATAACTACCGAAAGACTTGCAGATTCAAGAACTCCGCAAGAATTTGCTGGGTATGGTATAAAAGAAGCATCAACATTATGTTTTATGTACTATGCCGGCGGCAAAATTCAGGATTATATGGAAAAAAGAGCGATAAAGAAGCATAACAGAACAATCGGACTTGATGCAAGAGTAATAGAAAGCGGAAAACTGCAAAAATCTTTTGAAAACGGCTCAGTTAAAAATGATTTGGAAGCATTCAAGAATGTATTAGACTCTAAAAAGGACATTGAACTTTATGAATTTCTGCATAAAAATCCTGAAAATGAGATTGTAAAAGCTGCAAAAGAATCTAACATAATATCAATGTACGAAAAGCCTAAAAAATGGTATGAGATATTTAAAAAATCTGAATATACGGATAAAATAGATACAAGAAAATTTATCGACCTTGAGGACGTTAAGAGCGTGTATAAAAATGTAGATGCACTTTATAAACAGTATTCAGAAGCACTGAAGAAAGGTGACACTGCGGAAAAATTCTTCAAACAGGTTAAGAAGTTGAAAAGACATTCAATTATTACAAACATAGGAACATGTATATTTGCATTGGGCGTAGTAACTCCTGCTATAATGCTTGCTAAACGGTTAATGAATAAAGATGATGCAGAATTTCAGACAAAGAAAGAAATTAGACAACAACTCATTAAAGAGGGTGTTATATCATAAATAAACTAAAAAGAGGGTGACTAAAAAGTCAAAATTTATTCTATGTTGGTGGGTTCGCCATTTCACGATAATACCTCTAAAATAAGGATTATTACAGGCTTAACCCACCCTACAGTATTCTAAAAAAGGCTCACTTAATATGTGAGCCTTTTTTATTATTATTCGGATAAAATATATCTATTAGTCTAAAAATTAAACTACTTATGTTTACACATATTTACCCCTATTTACCCCTATTTACCCCCAAACATTTGTTTGATACCATCAACCGAACTTAGTATTCCTGTTGCTTCATAAGGCATGTAAACAATTTTGTTATCTTTACCGCTTGTTATAGTCTTCATTGTTTCTAAGTATTTCATTGCAATTAAGTACTTATCAGGCTGACCTTTGTCTGCAAGTGCGTCTATAATTCTTTGGATAGCTTCCTTTTCACCGTCTGCTTCAAGAATACGAGCTTGGGCAATACCCTCAGCTCTTAAAATATTAGATTGTTTTTCACCCTCTGCTCTATTTATTGCAGCCTCTTTTTCACCCTCTGCTTTAAGAACTGCTGATTTTTTAAGACCTTCTGCTTCTAAGATTGCTGCACGCCTGTCACGCTCGGCTTTCATTTGTTTTTCCATTGCAGATTGAATGTCAGTTGGCGGAATAATATCCTGAAGTTCAACTCTGTTAACTTTTACACCCCATTTATTAGTTGCTTCATCTAAGATTGCTCTAAGTTCTTGATTAATCTTGTCACGAGATACCAAACTTTCATCCAAATCAAGCTGACCGACAAGGTTTCTCAGGTTAGTCTGGGTTAGTTTTTCAATAGCTTCCGGCAGGTTTTGAATTTCATAAACTGCTGATTTTGGGTTCATAATTTGAAAATACAAAAGAGCGTTAATACTGATTGAAACGTTATCTTTTGTGATTACGTTTTGACGAGGGAAGTCATATACAGCTTCTCTAAGGTCAATTCTTGTTCTTTTTTCAATATATGTATAAGAAGAACCGTCAAAACCTTTTCTTGTAGTTTTCCAGTCAATGGCTCTTGGTGCTTCTAACACAGGAATAATAAAGTTAAAACCTGACTCTAAAATTCTGTCAAATTTACCAAGTCTTTCAATAACGACAACTTCTGCCTGCTGAACAATGATTACGCCTTTTGATATAAAAAGTATCGCAAGTGCAATCAAGAATACAGATAAGAAAAATCCAAATTCCATAAAAACTCCTCTCTTTTAAACGATTTCACCCTCTCCTTGAGGAGAGGGTGGGGTGAGGTGTCAACCAGCACCCTATTTTACATACATAATTAAACTGTCATTTCTGACAATAATGACTTCTGAACCGGCTGGAATTACTGAACCATCTTCAGTTCTTGCATTCCATCGTTCATCATATATTGATATTGCACCATTATCGGCATTAATATCTTCTATAACTCTTGCTTTTTGACCGATGTATTTGTCACTAACCCCTGTTTCTGTTTCTTTACTATTTCTTTTTAAGAGAAGTGGTCTTAAAAAGATAAAAGATAAAAATGAAAATATAAAGAATACTGATACAAGAATTGATGTTTTAACAGTAAAAGCAGAAACTGCTGCTGTTATAAAAGCTGCGAGTGCAAAGTTCAAAAAGAACATGCTTGGAATAAATAATTCCAAAATAACAAAAGCAATGCCGCAAATTACAATAAACTCCCATAAAACCATTGCAAAACTCTCCTCTGCTTATAATAATATTCCCTCCCTTAAAAGGGAGGGTTCTGATGTGAGTACTATTCCTCACCAATTAATTCGTTAATATCAGCAACCATTTGGTCTGCATCAAAACCGTGAACTTTAGCACCTGCTTCAAGGTTTTCAAATCTTGCTGCTGCGCAGCCCAAGCACCCCATGCCATATTTCTGAAATACCATAGCTGCTTCGGGATGTGCCTGAACTATTTCTATAATACCCATATCTTTAGTAACTTTTGCCATTTTTTACTCCTTATTCTTCCGGATTTGTAAGTCCGATCTGCTTTCTACTGTAAGACTGGTATATAAATTACCATCTTTTTCTTGACTTTTAAATAATATTCATTAAAACAACATTGTCATTATATCACATAAATGGTAAGAAAGGATAGTTTATGCAAAAGAGAATTCAAAATTTGTTTAACTTTGTTCATGATAATTTGGGAAAAGACAACTCTGTAATAGGGTTATGCGGGTTAAAAAAACAGACAGAATATGTGTATGTAACAATTCCAAAAGAATTTAAGAAAACATGTATTCAAGATATTGAAAACAATTACTTGCTATTGTAGAAAGGAAGGTGCAGCTAAGAAGTTAATTATAGGTAAGATTGGGATTTAGAAAAGAGCAGATTTATGACTGCTCTTTTTTAATATACTTTTTTAGGCAAACTTACATCAATGCCATTTTCATATAAGTAATCCTTTAAAACTTTCCAACTCAATTCGCAACAAATTTCAAAAGCTTGAACAAGAGTACCGTAGGGTGGGCAAAACGGAGTGTGCCCACCAATAAAATAATTAATGTAACGAAAAAAGGTGGGCACGCCTGACGGCTTTGCCCACCTTACATTTGCTATCTGCTTATGTTGTTAAATTACTCAGTAATTTTGTCAACAACACCGGCACCAACTGTTCTACCGCCTTCACGGATAGCGAATCTCATACCTTGTTCGATAGCTACTGGAGCGATTAATTCAACGTCCATAACTACGTTATCACCAGGCATTACCATTTCGCCATCAAATTTGATAGAACCTGTAACGTCAGTTGTTCTGATATAGAATTGTGGTCTGTAACCAGGGAAGAATGGAGTGTGACGTCCGCCTTCTTCTTTTGTCAAAACGTAAACGTTAGCAGTAAATTTAGTGTGTGGGTGGATTGAACCAGGTTTTGCAAGAACTTGACCACGTTGGATTTCAGTCTTATCAACACCTCTTAACAATGCACCAATGTTGTCACCAGCTTGACCTTGGTCAAGAGATTTTCTGAACATTTCAACACCGGTTACTGTAGTTTTCTTAGTTTCGCCCAAACCAACTAATTCAACTTCGTCACCAACTTTAACAATACCTCTTTCAACTCTACCTGTAGCAACTGTACCACGACCTGTGATAGAGAAGATATCTTCGATTGGCATCAAGAATGGTTTGTCTAAGTCTCTTTCAGGAGTTGGGATGTAGCTGTCGATAGCATCCATCAATTCCCAAATCTTATCAACCCATTTATCTTCGCCTCTTGCAATGTTTGGATTAGCTTGAACAGCTTCCAAAGCCTTTAGAGCAGAACCATGGATAAATGGAATGTTGTCACCGTCGAATTCATAAGATGAAAGAAGTTCTCTAACTTCCATTTCAACTAATTCTAATAATTCAGGGTCATCAACCATATCACATTTGTTTAAGAATACAACTAATTTAGGAACACCAACTTGTCTAGCAAGAAGAATGTGTTCACGAGTTTGAGGCATAGCACCATCAGTAGCTGCAACAACTAGGATAGCTCCATCCATTTGAGCAGCACCTGTAATCATGTTCTTAACATAGTCTGCGTGGCCTGGGCAGTCTACGTGTGCATAGTGTCTTGCATCAGTTTCGTATTCAATGTGAGCAGTAGAGATGGTTATACCTCTTGCTCTTTCTTCTGGAGCAGCATCGATTTCATCAAATTTCTTAGCATCTGCTTTACCAGCTGCAGCTAAAACGCCGGAAATAGCTGCTGTTAATGTTGTTTTACCGTGGTCAACGTGGCCTATTGTACCTACGTTAACGTGTGGTTTCGTACGTTCATACTTTTCACGTGCCATGAGATTAATCTCCTTCTTTGATTAAATATACTACGTTAACTTACTCTCTAAGTTATATAATTTATTTTAGCTGATAAATATGTGTTGTCAATTAGTAAAACCATGGTTTATAGACTTTATTTTTCTTTGTAATACATGTTTTCTAAATTTTATCTGACTAAAATAAATATTTTTTTCAAATAAATAAACTTTCAAGTAAAATAAATTTTTAAGACTCTCTATAAAAACAGACAATTAAATCAACATTGATATATGCCCTTAAAGATAAAATACCGAGACATAATTTTTATTATTTTTATTACATATTATTGGTTATTTATACTATTAGCGATATCATTTCTAACGCAAATAATCAGATTATTGCTTTCTTGGTTTCTGCCTTTTATAAACATCATTCCCTTAAAAATATATATTTTGTAATTGTGAGTTATAAACTCAACATCTTCTTTTGTAAAATTGCCCTGTTCCATATAATCCATAACAATAACAGGATAACGTAAATTTACCGGTTCACGTTGGTTTGCATAATTTGCCCTTGTCCATCCCCAATATGATTGTTTGTAGTTTTTGTATATATTTTTAGGGAAATATGGTTGTAATGGCATACTTTTAAAACCAATACCAACAATATCATATTTGTCTAAATTGTTTTTTATTATAAAGTTAGCAGCGGACTTTGAACCGCAGTAAGGATACATATTGTCAAGAAATTCATTAAGAATCCCCCATTTTAGCTGTATTAACAGAAGTATTAAAAATAGAGAATAAAATATTTTATCGAGCAGTGTCGGTTTTTCTTCATATAGTTTGTTTTCTTCTGTAAAAATCCATAATAAGAATATTAAACAAAAAAATATATAACTGAGATGCCAATGCATATAATAAACTGTGCTCATAACTAACAAAACGGACAGTGGTAATGTAATAAATAATATCTTTTGCTGTAGCGTTTTACAAAAAGCAAAAAAGCCTACGGAATACATACTAAGCAGAAATGCTCCCAACATATATGTTTTCAGATTATGATAGTTAATTTTAAAATAACAATCCGTAAATGGTTCTAAAATACTTAACAGAAAGTTATCCGGAACATGCACGCGTGTTACTCTTACCAAGTCAGTAGGAGAAATTAAATATAACGGTGTCAAAATAAAGCCTAGAAAAGCTGCAGATACGCAGCATATCAGTTTTTTATCGATGTAACGGTCTTTTCTATATTTTTTATATGTATCAAAACAGTACGATAAAAATAGTATCCCGGCAATAACATAACTGTGCGCACTTATGCTAAGAAGCACAAGTAATAATAACGTGTATATAACAGGTTTTTGAAGTCTGTCTTTATATATTATCGCAATAAATGCAAGAACTGGAAATACTAAAGAATGATTTCTTGCAATGATTGGATATAAAGAGAATATATAAAATGTAAATGGTAATATTATTTTAATAAAATCAGGCAGTTTTGATTTAAATAATAGTAAATATAGTCCTATTCCAGTAAATAAAAGTGGAATTACAAAATAATAATTATATGGTAAATGCAAAAGTATAAAAAACTTTACGATGTAGTACCATAAGAAAGGGTGACCTTCGTAATTCAGCACATTGGAAAAAATTATGTCAAAGAATGAATGATCTCTTGCAATAAGCCAAGCCTGTGCTTCATCAGCCCAAGCTTCATGGTTAAGACCTGCAACGATTATAATTACTATCCAGCAAATAAATATTGCAGTGTATAAAATTCGTTCTTTAATTTTCATTTTTGTATCTTGTTATTTTACATCAGATTTTATGACGATTAAATTTTTAACAATTTTCATTGCGCAAGTAGGAAGAACAACTTCATCCAAACCATCTGCAATACTCAAGATTCCGCCTGCTTTTAATGTAACATCTTCGCCTTTATATTGGAAAGTGTAATCTGTATCGCGGTCTGATCTGATAGTTATTTGTGTTGTCATTTTTGACTCCTTATTCTTGTGTGCAAAAACTGCACCTTGTGCTTACTTTTAAATTAGTAATAATACAGGAATGGCAGAATAATCCACCATTCCTATAAACTTTTATCCAACTGTATTAGTCGAATACATAGCTAATGATTGCAGCTTCTCTTGCTCTTTTGATAGCAGTTGTAATCATTCTTTGGTGTCTTGCACAGTTACCTGTAACACGTCTTGGAATAATTTTACCTGCTTCAGTTAGGTATCTTTTAAGTTTTGCTGCATCTTTGTAATCGATAGAATCAACATGTTCAGCACAAAAACTACATGTTTTCTTTTTCTTTCTATCTGCTGCATCTTGTTTTGCCATTGTTTTAATTTGCCTTTCTAGCCTTATTTTGTTCTGATATTTTATTTTTTATGTTCGTTCTTAGAACGGAACTTCGTCTTCACCGATTAATTCATCGGCAAATTCTTCTTCTTTTGGGAATTTAACAATTTCTTCTTCGGAAGAAGCTGATGCTGCAGAGCCGGTTCCGGTTGTAGCAGAAATAGGTTCTACAGTATTAGCATCGATTTCAAAAATCTTTCTTTCATTTCCGCTTTCATTTTTTACAGTTGTAATCTGAAGTCTGCCTTCTACAAGCACTCTGTCATTTTGACCGAGTGATGAAACAACTTCATCTAATGAAGTACGTTTTGCAATAACCCTTAATAACATTTCTTCTCTGTCACCAATGTTTAGAACAAAGGATGAAACAGGAACATTATTTTGAGTAAAACGTTTTTCGGGAGCTCTGTATACTGAGCCTGTAACAACTGCTTTTGCTAATGTCATATCAAATTCCTCTTTTAGTTACCTGTAAAATACAATTTTAAACAGTTTGAGCTTTTTTAGCAACTTCCATAAACATAAATCTCAAAATGTTGTCGTTTAATTTAAGACTTCTCTTAAATTCAACGATTGCATCTGCAGGAAGAGAAACTATCATAGTAGTGAAAAAACCGTCTCTGTATCCTTGAAGGTCATAAGCAAGTTTTTTTCTTCCTATTTTGTCTACTGATGAAACTTCTCCATTGGCATTCTTAATGTCTGAAGAGATTTTATCAACAGCTTTGTCTAATTCTTCTGAATCCAAGCTTGGTTTAAAAATTGTTAATAATTCGTAATTTTTCATTTTATATTTCTCCTTATGAAACCATGCTAACATAAACAGAGGGTTTGTAAAGTCTTTTATAAATCTACCCAAATGTATGTTTTAATGTATATATTGCTTATCTTGTAATATAATGTAGAAAAAGGAGTTTAGAATGGAAGAGTTTGATTATGGGGTAATAGGAGGCGGACCTGCAGGTTATACTGTAGGGATGATGTTGGCAAAGCAGGGCAAAAAAGTTATTCTTTTTGAAAAAGATAAACTGGGAGGTACTTGCTTAAACAAAGGTTGTATACCTACAAAATCTTTTCTTCATTCTTCTGATATTTATGCAGAATTGAAGAAAGGCGCTATATATGGAATTTGCGCAGAAAGTATAACTCTTGATTTTTCCAAAATTTGTGACAAAAAAAATCAAACTATAGAAAAAATAAGAAAGTCTTTAGAACTGGCTGTTAAAAATTCAGGGGTATATGTTGTTTATGCAGAAGCTTGTGTCAAGGATAAAAATACGATTATTGCAAATAATACAGAATATAAAGTTAATGAAATTATCCTTGCAACGGGTTCTAAGCCAAAAACTCTTAAAGGTCTTGAATTTGATGGCAAATTTATTCTGAGTTCTGATGATATACTTGAACTAACTGAACTTCCGAAGTCAGTTCTTATTATAGGATCAGGAGCAATTGGTATTGAATGGGCAAGAATTTTATCTAATTTTGGTGTCGAAGTTGCTGTAGTAGAAATGGCTGAACACTTAATTCCGCTTGCTGACATTGAAGTTTCAAAAAGAATAGAACGAATTTTTAAACAAAAAAAAATACAGTATTTTCTAAATGATTACGTTGAAAAAGTTGAAGATAATACGGTTACCTTGCATAGCGGAACTCAATTAAATCCTGAAAAAATTCTTGTAGCTGTAGGCAGAGTTCCCGTATGTCCTGAATGTGAAGCAAAATCTGTTCTTGGTGATGCGTGCGGAGAAATTCAGCTTGCTCATTATGCTATTCATCAGGCAAAAGCTAAAGCATTAGGGATTCCTTTTGACAAAAATCTTGTTCCGTCAGTAATATATGGCGAACCTGAAATCGCATGGGTTGGTATAAAAGAGCAGGATATGGATGAAACATACAAAAAATCAGTTCTGCCCATTACAGCCCTTGGAAAATCGTGGTGTGATGATGCAACAGAAGGGTTTATCAAGATTATTACTAAAGATGACAAAATTTATGGTGCACATATTATTTCAAAAGAAGCATCAAGTTTAATTCATATATTACTAACTGCAATTCAAAATAATATATCCGTATCAGACTTAAAAAAGATGTGTTTTGCACATCCTACTTACGCAGAGGGCATATTTGATATATTGTCATCATTGTAAAATATAGTGTATAAGATACACACATTTATAAACATTTGTAAATAATCACATAAAATGGGGTAGTAATCTTCTGAAAAAATGTTAGCATGAATGTAAGGGAAGTAAAAAAATATTTGTAAACATTTCGTTACATGAAGTCAATTTCGAGGATTGATTGGTTTTATCATAAGTAGTGTGAAGGTGATTACGTGGAAAAGCAAAAAGATACAATTTATACTAATCCGATAACCGGCAATAAACCTGTAACAAAACCTATTTCAGCTGGGAATTTAGTGTCAAAAATTAATTCTCTGACTTTTGGCAACAAAAATAAATCATTGACAAATCCTCAATCAAAAACGTTTTTGAGTGAAAAATCAATAACTTTGGACTACAAACCTATTATTGACGGAATAAACAAACTTTTTCCCATAAATAATTTGAATGAATTTTATACAAAAATTTATGGTATTTTGTTACAGCATATTGATTCTGGTTTCTTTGCTGTAGGTTTATATAAAGAAAAATCTAATTGCATAAATTTAAGACTTCAAGACAAACTGGGTAACTTTTATTCTACAAAAGTATTTATGAAAGAAACAGATAATCCGATAGTAGAAGTATTTAATACTCAGGAATCAAAGTTTATGAATGATGATTCATTCTTGAATCTTGCGTATTTCAAAAATAACTCTATTGTAATCTTGCCAATGATGTCTGTAAACAAATGTATTGGAGTTTTGATTTTTGCAGATAATTACGCAAGACAAAATATTGAATTATACAAAATGATTTCAAGTTATATATCACTTGTTTCCCATAACTTTGATTTGATAGAAAAGAGTGATAAATATGTTAATACGGATAATTTAACTCTTCTTTATAACCACAGAGGATTTCAGGAAATTCTTGCGGATGAGCTTCAGAGAGCGGAAACAAGTAAGCAGAATTTGTCCGTAATAATGATGGATATTTGTAATATTACAAGAATTAACAGAGAAATGGGACACGCAAAAGGTGATGAAGTTATTAAACTTGTTGCCGAAAACATCCGTAAGAACGTTAGGGAAGGCGATATCGCTGCAAGATACGGCGGTGATGAATTCGCTATAATTCTTCCAAATACGAATATTGAACAGGCTAAGTATGTAGCAGAGTACTTAACTTATGCTTTATCTTGCTATTATATTGACGAAGTAGGACCTGTAAGAGTATCTGTAGGGATTTCATCATATCCAAACGGTGCAAATGATAAAGAAAAATTATTGATTCTTGCAGAACAGGCAATGTATATATCTAAGGCTAAAGGATATAAAGATGGTATGTCAGCAATCATAAGTTCTGCTGACTTTAACTTTTGGGATGATGCTGCGCTGAAATCTTATGCTGAAGTATTCAGTAAGCGTCATGCTCAATTAGGTATTAATTTTGAAGATGAATTACTTGCCAAGTTTAATGCAGACCATAGTGCAATGCCAACAAACAGAATTTTTGAAATAGCAACATCTCTTGCTGGTGCAATTGATGCAAAAGACCCGTACACAAAAGATCACTCAACTTCTGTATCAAGATATTCGGCAGCTCTTGCAAGAGCAATAAATCTTCCGGAGGCAGAAATCGAAAGAATTAAATTAGGCGCACTTCTGCACGATGTAGGAAAGATTGGTATTCCTGAAACTGTATTGAAAAAAGAAGGTCCACTTTCTGATGAAGAATGGAAGATAATGAAGCAGCATCCGTCTATCGGAGCAGAAAAAGTGTTGATGCCAAACGCTTCATTAAGAGATTTGATACCGATTGTTAAATATCACCACGAAAGGATTGACGGAAAAGGTTACCCTGAAGGACTAAAGAATGGTGACATTCCTCTTGCGGCAAAAATTGTTGCAATTGCTGATACTTATCATGCTCTGACAAGTGACAGACCTTACAGAAAAGGTATGAACATAGAAAAAGCTATATCCATTCTTGAAGAGGGTGCAGGTACTCAGTGGGATGCTGATTTGGTCAGAACCTTTATTAATATTGCACCGTCACTTGGTTTGTAATTTAAGTTAACAAATCTTAACAGGAAAGGCAATTATTTATCTTTTAAATACTTTATATATACAACACGAGTATTATAAAGGAGAAATTTTATGTCATCAACAATTACAGTTTCATGTGGAAATCAAAAAAGGTCTTACAATGTAAATCTATCAAGTGCAAATGCTAGTAAAGTTTTTTCTCATTATGATATGAAATCTAAAGGTCCACAGAAACAATTATTTAATTTTTCACAAAAAGAATATAAAACGAATGATATGAATTTATTTAATAAAATTTGTGCAGCTTTAAATAAATTGATGTCTTTGGGCGGTAATAAGAATATAATAGACGATGATGACTTCAAAAAAGCACCAACAAATTCAAAAGAATGCAAAGATAATGTATGGCATAATGACGATGCAGAAGATGTTAACGCAATGGATTATCATACAAATTCATCGTTTTTCCATATTGGATAATATAAATCTATTAAATTTGCAGGGTGCATCGTTTGATGCACCCTTTTAGAATTGTTGAGCAAGTAAAACGGAGTTCACTCACCAATAATATATTTTACCCCTCCATTAATGTGGTCATTAATATAGGCTCATCTTCCGTCGCGAGAACGGTGTGTTCAAAGTGTGCTGACGGCATTCGGTCTTTTGTAATTACACCCCAGTTGTCTTCTTCTACAAAAACATCATCACCACCAAGGTTAAGCATTGGTTCAATTGCTATTACATAACCTTGCTTGATTAATGTGTGATCACCGACTCTGTAGTTGAACAGAAATGGATCTTCATGCATTTGATGACCGACTCCATGCCCGCCGTATTGGCGAACTATACCTAACTTATAGGAATTTGCTACATCTTCAACAGCACCTGATATATCATCAAGAACATTACCCGGACGCATTTTAGCAATACCGGCAAAAAGAGCTTCTTCTGTAGCTTTCATTAAACGTTGTTTTTCTTCTGATATTTTGCCAACAGCATAAGACCAAGCACTATCGCCAACCATACCGCCGTATGTTGCACCTACGTCTATGGCTATGATGTCACCTTCTTTAAGAATTTCATTTTTGTTCGGTATCCCATGAACTACTTTTTCATTTATTGAAGTACAAATGCTTGCAGGAAAACCGTTGTATCCAAGAAAAGTCGGAATAGCTTTATTTTCTTTAATGACTTTCATAGCTATATTATCCAATTCCAAAGTTGAGATTCCGGGTTCTACAACTTCTCTCATTTTTTTGTGAACAAGTGCTACGATGTGTCCTGCATGGCGCATTCGTTTTATTTCTTCTCGAGATTTTCTTTTAATCATATTTTAGCCTTCTTTCTCTATCTTTATTCTACCACTAAAATAGAGTTTTTATGTAATGGAATATATTTTAAAATAAAGATTGCTTGACAACAAAATTTGATTTGGTACTATAGTAATTGTCAGTTGAGCCCCCATCGTCTAGAGGCCTAGGACAACACCCTTTCACGGTGTAGACAGCGATTCGAATTCGCTTGGGGGTACCATATACAAAAAGAGAACCTTAGGGTTCTCTTTTTGTATATGTAAAGACGCTACGAATGGTATTCGCTTGGGGAAGGACTCCGTTTGCGAGCAGCAAAAGGTGACTAAATGTCACGTTTTGCGTGAAATATTAAATACGGTCGTAGATAAGCAGCTTGAGCAAATGGAGGGAATTTATAACAAGAGGGTTTCAGCCATCTTTTTGTATATGTAAAGACGCAACGAATGGTATTCGCTTGGGGAAGGACTCCGTTTGCGAGCAGCAAAAGGTGACTAAATGTCACGTTTTGCGTGGGATTTTATTTATATAATAGTCAAATTATTGCCTTTGCTGGCTTTTTTGTTTCAATTAAATTGATATGTTTTATTATTGCAATTATGGTATTTCATTCATGGTAGTATTAAGATGGAACTGAAATATAAATATGAAAACATATAAGTCAAAAGGTTATATTAATGCTATTCTTGCAGCGGTAAGTTATGGAACAAATCCGCTTTTTGCCCTACCTATGTACTCTCAAGGTTTTGGTGTTAATTCTGTTCTTTTTTACAGATATTTGTTTGCTGTTTTAATATATGGTACATGGCTTAAATTGTTTAAACATATATCTTTTAAACTATCTTTAAAAGAAATATTTATATTATTTGTGTTTGGAATAATATTTTCTCTATCATCAGTATTTTTGTTTGGTGCATTTACTTATATACCATCCGGGTTAGCGTGTACGATTTTATTTGCATATCCGCTTGTTGTAGCCTTAATCTCAAGAATAATTTTTAAAGAGCATTTACACAAAATTATATGGCTTGCTCTTTGTTTTGTAATATTTGGGATAACTTTGTTATACAATGGCGGCACGAGTAGTTTAAATATTAAAGGCGTAATATTGGTACTTTTATCGGCACTTTCTTATGCTATTTATATGGTAGGTATAAAATATACAAGTACAATTAAACATATAAAACCTGATAAATTAACATTTTATGTTATGTTGTTCGGGTTGAGCGTTTATATATGGAATTTAAAATTTTGTACTGAATTACAGCCGTTGAACAGCTGTTTTACCGTAGCTTGTGCTTTTGGACTTGCAATTTTTCCTACTATAATTTCTCTTGAAACAATTACGTTTGGTATCAAGTTTATAGGTGCAACAAAAACAGCCATAATAGGGGCATTAGAACCATTAACGGCATTGTTTTTCGGAGTTTTACTTTTCGGAGAAACTCTTACTTTTAAAATCACTTGCGGAATTGGATTAATTTTAACCGGTGTTATATTAGTTATATTACATAAAAATAACAAATGAATACTGGAATTCTATAATCCAAAGCTTTATATATGTATAATGATTTGCAAGAGATATTATACAATTTATATCAAAACTCTTAATAAATTACAGTGTATTTGTTATATAAATCCGAGTTGCTTGAACCCTATTTGCAGCCCCAATTTTGTGCATTATAGATGAAACGTGTGCTTTTGCTGTGTGAGATGAAATAATTAACTTTTCTGCAATTTCTTTGTTTGTATAACCTTTACTCATTAAGTCTAATACTTCCTGTTCTCTGGTAGTTAAGTACATAATAATGCCTCTTTGTCTATAATTTTATAAATAAACAAAAAACGGAGTACTTATTTCGTATGTTCTTACAATTCGAGTTAAAACTTTAGCACTAAGAATATCGTGAATAAATGCAATTGCTACTGCACTTGCCCTATCTATTGCGTGTAACTTATCAAAAATCTTTTCCAAAGTTTTCTTTACAGTGTAGAAACTAACGTAAAGAATTTGTGCTATTTGTGAGTTATGAAAGCCGAGAGCAACGAGTCCTAAATACTCTACCTCTCTTGGAGTTAATATACATTTCTTGGGCAAATCCGTATCAATGTAAGAACTACTAACTTCCGTATTCATACATTCATAATATAAATTAGTTATTAGAAATGATATTAGGCATTCGCCCTATTTTTACAGGATATACTTTTGATTATTAGATTTTATTAATAATACTTGTTGTTTTTAATCCAACGATTTTTCCATTTAACAACACTTTCGCAGTTGTGCCCATCCTGATATTTGAACATTCTGTCACGCAACAAATCTTGAACAGAACAGCTGAGAATACAAGCGTAAGGTTCTTGATAAAGTGCAAGGTTTTGCAATGTTTTTAAGCACATATTTTTAGCAGTTGGTTTTCCTGCTATAAAGTTCTTGTCACCATTGAGCAGCTTTGTTAATTCTTTTTTTGCTACATCAGGAATATTATTCAATCTCGTACCATCTTTTTATTTTTTTAGTGCCTCAAATTTTGCCTGCATAGTAGGATTATTTCTTGTTAATTTCTTTATAGTTAAATCTTCAGCTTTATTGTTTGCAAGTCTTAAATTATTTTCAGAAGAAAGAAGTGCTTCTTTTGTTTTTTGAAGATGATCTATTGTTTTATCAATCTCTTCTATAGCTAATTTAAACTTTTTGCTTGCAATTTCGTAATTTTTTGAAAACTTATCTTTAAAATCATTCATAGCTTCTTCAAAATTTGAAACATCGATATTTTGACTTCTGATAACAGCAAGTTCTTTTCTATATTCCATAGAATTTAGAGCAGCATTTCTAAGAATTGTAATTATTGGAATAAAGAATTGCGGACGAACAACATACATTTTTTCAAAATGGTGTGACATATCAATAATACCATTGTTATACAATTCATTATCAGGTTCAAGCATTGATACCAAAACTGCGTATTCGCATTTTTTCTCTTTTCTGTCCTTATCGAGCTCTTTTAAAAAATCTGTATTCTTTTTCTTGGTTGATGTAGTATCCGCTTCGTTTTTCATCTCAAACATTATTGATATCAGTTCATTGTTGTCTGAATCATAATCACGATAAATATAATCGCCTTTACTGCCTGTTTTTGCATCATTATCTTTTTCAAAATAAGCCTTTTGGAATCCTGTTGCACGAAGTTGATTAAATGCAATTTCACAATGCTGTTCAAGAGTTTCACCCAGCATTTTTGTCGATAATCTTGTTTTAAAATCCTTGTATCGTTCAATTTCTTCATCTTTAAATCTCAGTTGATTTTCGTATTGTTCTTTTAGAGATTGTTCACGAAGCTGACATTCTTTTTCAGTTAAAGCACTATCTGACTTTAGTTTCGATATATTAGCATCCTTTTCCAGAAGTTCTGCATTCATTTTTGTTATTAACTTGCTAATTTCCAATTCTTTGTCTTTGTCAAAAGATGCAATTTTGTTTTTAAGTTCAGCAATTTCTGTATCCTTTTTACTAAGTTTTTCATTAAGTTCTTTTTCTGCAGAAAGTTTTGCAAGCTGAATCGCATTTTCTTTTTCTGTTTCAAACTGATTTTCACGAAGTTCAAGTTCTTTAGAAAACTCTGAATCTCTTACTTGTTTAACAATAGCTGCATATCCTGATTCATCAACCTGAAAAACTTCTCCGCATTTTGGACACTTAATCTCTTGCATTTTATATCCCTTTAATATTCATAACTCCACAAAAACAGTATAATTCGCTCAGAGAACAAGGTCAACATAGCATTATATTTTGTACATGTCCCCCAAGCATTGATGATGAAAATGAAGCCATATACATTTACCCCCCAAAAAAAAGAGCCTTATCGACTCTAAAAACTTTTAATGTGTGAAGTGTAGTATGTGTATGTATATATGTTGATTAGTATCCCTAAAATACCTTAAATATTTGTTAAATTTGTTTGTCCCTAATTGATTGAATATCCCTTACATATATAAAGTTTATTTACCTTATGAAATTGACAAAATGTAAAGAAATGTAACAAAAGAAATATTTGAAAAATAAAAAAGCTGTATGATATAATTTTGTAACAGAGCAATAAAAAAGGAGTATATATGAGCGATAATTTTGAAATGAGAGAAGTTGACGGCATTGATGAAGTTCGTTTTATGCCACAGGGTGTATGCAGCAAGTTAATGAACTTAAAAATAAAAGATAACAAGATTATAGATATGGAAACAATTGGCGGTTGCAGCGGTAATTTAAAGGGAATTGGTTCTTTAGTAATCGGCATGGATATTAATGAAGTTGTAAAAAGAATACAGGGAATCCCTTGCGGAAGCAGACCAACAAGCTGTCCTGATCAACTTTCTATAGCGTTAAAATTATATATGGAAGAAAAATCAAAAGTTACAGTTTAAAATAGAAATAGATTTCCCCGCCACTTTGGGAAGGGGATTAAGGGGTGTAGTAAATGCATAATATAACACTAATAAAAGGTGACGGAATAGGACCTGAAATATCAGATGCTGTTCTAAAAATAATTAAATCAGCAGGAGTTGATATTAATTGGGATATTCAGACGGCCGGTGCTGATGTTATCGAGGCAGAGGGAGTTCCTTTACCGGATAGAGTATTAGAGTCTGTTAAAAAAAATAAGGTTGCATTAAAGTCACCTGTTACGACACCAATCGGGAAAGGATTTCGTTCTGTAAATGTTCAGTTAAGAAAAGAGTTGGATTTGTATGCAAATTTAAGACCTTGTTATAATTTACCCAATGTAAAAACAAGATATGAAGATGTAGATATTGTAGTCGTGAGAGAAAACACAGAGGACTTGTATGCAGGTATAGAAAGACAGGTTGATGAGAATACCGCAGAAAGCATAAAAAGAATTACGCGTTCTGCATCAGAGCGAATTGCTAAATTTGCGTTTGATTATGCTGTAAAAAATAACAGAAAGGTAGTTCATGTTGTAACAAAGGCTAATATTTGCAAGCTTTCTGACGGATTATTTTTAGAAAGTGCAAGAAAAGTTGCAAAAGATTATGACATACCCCTCAAAGAGATTCTGGTTGATAATTGCTGTATGCAGCTTGTTCAAAATCCAAATCAGTTTGATGTGTTACTATTACCTAATTTATACGGAGATATAGTTTCTGACTTATGCGCAGGATTGATAGGTGGTTTGGGCGTAGCTCAGGGTGCTAATATAGGCAAAGATTATGCTGTGTTTGAGCCTGTTCATGGTTCAGCTCCTGATATTGCAGGTCAGAATAAGGCCAACCCTACAGCAATGCTTATGTCTGCATTAGAGATGCTTAATTATATCGGTGAAAAAGAGGCTTCTGTTCGTATCAAAGAAGCTTTATTTAAAACTCTGTCAGAAGACATAAAAACGGCTGATTTGGGCGGAAGCTACGGATGTAAAGAATTCACTAATTCTATTATAAATAGATTATAGATATATGCATCAAAATGCATATTTTGATGTTTTACTCTGTTTATTTATGATAAAATATATTCGTATGCCGAATATTTTAGTAAATGGGGAATATATTATGAAAGATTACACTAATTTAACAAAAGAAGAATATTTAAAACTGTATGAAGAACCTTTAGAAGAACTCATTGACATTTCTCACAAAATCACTTTAGATAATTTTGATAACACAGTTGAAGCTTGCAGTATCATCAGCGCAAAAACCGGTGAATGTTCTGAAAACTGTAAATATTGCGCTCAGTCAAAACATAACCATGCAGAGATTGAATGTCATCCTCTCCTTGATGTTGAAACGGTAAAAAAAGCTGCTCTAAGTGCTAAAGAAAACGGTGCAACCCGTTTCTGTATAGTTACATCAGGCAGAGTTCCTACAGGAAAAGATTTTGATAAAATATTAGAAATGATTAGAGAAGTAGCTTCTATTGACGGAATTCACTGCTGTGCTTCACTTGGACTTTTATCTGAAGAACAAGTTAAACAAATTAAAGAAGCAGGTGTTGAAAGATTTAACCATAACATCAACACTTCTGAAAATTATCATAAACAAATTTGTACTACACACAACTTCTCAGATAGAGTTAACACTGTTAAAATGATTCAAAAATATGGAATGGAAGCTTGCTGCGGAGTAATTATCGGAATGGGAGAAACAAGAGAAGACAGAGTTGATATGGCACTATCTCTAAAAGAACTTAATCCGAAAACAGTTCCTATAAACTTCCTCAACCCTATTAAAGGAACTCCGCTTGAGGGATATGAAAACAAAATAAACGAAGAAGAAATACTAAAAACAATTTGTATATTCAGAATGATACTTCCGAAAGCAATGCTTCGCTACGCAGGTGGCAGAACAACACGTTTAAGCGAATATAACCAAAAAATAGGAATCATAGCAGGAATTAATTCACTTCTTGTAGGGAACTATCTTACCACTTGCGGTTCTAAATCAGAAGAAGACAAAAAGATGCTTAGCGAACTCGATTTAGTAATGGGATAAAGGAATGCAACATGCTGCTTTCAGAATTTGATTACACACTACCTGAAGAATTAATAGCTCAAACACCTGCCGAAAAACGTGAAAATTCACGAATGATGGTTTTGGGGACAGGGGTAAATAACTCTAAATCCATTGAACATAAGCATTTTTACGACATTGTAGACTTGCTTGATGAAAGTCACATATTGGTATTAAATAACACAAAAGTTATTCCTGCTCGATTATATGGTTATAAAGATACCGGTGCAAAAATTGAAGTATTTCTATTAAAAGAACACGAAAACAAAAAATGGGAAGTTTTAATTAAACCGTCAAAGAGAGTTAAAGAGGGAACTATAGTTAAAATTTCTGATGAATTATCTGTGGAAGTATTGCAAACGCTTCCAGATGACGGCAAATGGCTCGTTAAAATGATTTATGACGGCAATATTTTAGACATTTTGCATAGAGTAGGCAATATTCCGCTACCGCCATACATTGAACGCAAAATGACAAATGAAGAACTTAAAAAACTGGATTTTGAAAGATACCAAACAGTTTACGCAAAAGATGAGGGTTCTGTTGCTGCACCTACTGCTGGATTGCATTTTACTCAGGATATCCTTAAAAAACTTGCAGATAAAGGAGTTGAGATTGGTTATGTTACTTTAAATGTTGGCATAGGAACTTTTAGACCCGTAAAATGCGAAAATATTTTAGACCATAAAATGGATTCTGAGAGTTTTGAGATCTCACAAGAAACAGCAGATTTAATTAATACTGCAAAAAAACAAGGCAAAAAACTTGTAGCAGTAGGAACGACAACCGTAAGAACATTAGAAACAGCCTATAAACAGTTTGGCTGTATTAAGGCTTGCAAGTCTGCTTCTGAACTATTCATTTACCCCCCGTATGAATTTAAAGTTGTTGATAAATTAATTACAAACTTTCACTTGCCAAAATCAACTTTGTTAATGCTTGTTAGTGCATTAGCCGGAAAAGATTTTATATTCAAAGCGTACGAAGAAGCGATTAAAAACAAATACCGCTTCTATAGCTATGGCGATTGTATGTTTATAAATTAAGGGGTAAATATATCGTTTTTAGTATTGTAGGTTTGGATTTTAACCAAAAAAAAAATAATTTTTGGTGGGATTAAAGTATTTATAGATCGGCATTACTATACCGACATTTATATTTTATTGTCGGATTAGTAAATCCTACATATTGACTATTAAAAATAAATACCACTTCTTTAGCTATGGCGATTGTATATTTGTAAAATAAGAAACTTGATTGAAAATTTCTTCTATTATATTTACACCCTGTTATATTTACCCCTGTTTGTTTTATAATATTTACATAGAGAGGTATTAAGTATGTTAGATATTAAATTAATTAGAGAAAATCCTGAAAAAATTAATGAACTTTTAAAAAGAAGAAACCCTGAACTATCAATAGATAAAGTGCTTGAGATAGATGCCGAAAGAAGGAAAATACAAACTCAAGTTGATGAACTGAGAGCAAAAAGAAAATCCGAATCACAAAAAATCGGTATGATGAAAAAAAATGGTGAAAATACTGACGCACTTCAGGAAGAAATCAGAGCATTAGGTGATGAAGTTAAAGCATTAGAAGAAAAGCAAGTCGAATTAGATAATGCTCAAAGAGATTTACTTTTACACACTCCAAATATTCCTGATGAAACAACACCCATAGGTCAATCAGAAAATGACAACCCAACAATCAAAACTTGGGGTGAACCTACTAAATTTTCATTTGAACCAAAAGCTCACTGGGACTTGTGCGAAGAAAAGAATATTGTAGATTTTGAACGTGGTGTTAAACTTTCTCAATCCAGATTTACTCTATACAGAGGTAAAGGTGCAAGATTAGAACGTGCAATTATTCAATTCTTCCTTGATTTACATACTGAAGAACATGGGTATGAAGAAATATTACCTCCGTTTATGGCAAATGCTGCAACTATGACAGGAACTGGTCAGTTACCTAAATTTGCAGAAGATATGTATAAATGCGTTGACGAGGACTTATACTTAATTCCAACAGCTGAAGTTCCGGTAACAAACATTTATTCAGGAGAAATCTTAAACGAAGAAGATTTACCAAAATATATGACAGCTTACACTCCTTGCTTCAGACGTGAAGCAGGTTCAGCAGGTAAAGATACCAGAGGTTTAATCAGGGTTCACCAGTTTAATAAAGTAGAAATGGTTAAACTTACTACTCCTGAAACAAGCAAAGAAGAACACGAAAAGTTAACTCAAAATGCAGAAAAATGTTTGGAATTATTAGGACTTCCATACAGAAGAGTTGCACTATGTACTGCTGACATAGGATTTAGTGCAAACAAATGCTTTGACTTAGAAGTATGGCTTCCGTCTTATAATACATATAAAGAGATTTCAAGCTGCTCTAACTTTGGCGATTATCAAGCACGCAGAGCTAATATCAGATATCGTGACAAAGATGGCAAAATAAGATTTGTACATACATTGAACGGTTCAGGCTTGGCTGTAGGAAGAACATTTGCAGCAATAGTTGAAAACTTCCAACAAGAAGACGGCTCAATAATAATTCCGGAAGTTCTTAGAAAATACACAGGTTTTGACAGAATTTAACTGATATTAAAACAAAAGAATTAAAAGGCGATTGGATTAAAAATCCAATCGCCTTTTAATTATATTTATGATTTTTTATACACCTTTTCCGATAGATGAATATGCTTTTTTTGCCATATCTTTACCAATTGCCTGATTGAAGCCTTTTAAATAATCAAAATTTCCGGCAAGAGTTTCACGAATGATAATTTCTCTACATTCATCAACACTACGCTTGGCATCCATTCCTGCAAACAGTCCGCGTTGATGCTGTATCATACGATCTTCTTTTGAAAGAGTATTAGGATTGACTTTTGTTATCCTATTAATCAAACTATCTGCAATAGATTTCTTTGCACCCATAAATGAAATATTATTTTGCATATTCAATTGTCTCCTATCTGGCTTTTATATTTTTATCAAAACCCGTAAAAATATTTTTTGCCATTTTGGAGGTTTTTAATATCTGCTATCATGACGATCTTCTAATTTTGCATTTATTGACATTAAAAGGTAAGTAATAAAGAATACAAATATAAAACTTACCAGTCCTGCCCATAAAACACCAAGACCTGCCCAGATACCTTGAGTTGTTAATACTCTGAATGTTGATATTACTAAACCTACTAAAGTTACAATTGCCATAATATCAACCAAAATGCCGCCAAATTTAATAATAAAATTTCTCATAATTTTGTTCCTCTTTTTTGTACCTCTATATTTTAAATTCAATTTTAAATTTCTTAATTAGTCAAAAGGTTAGTTTTATTTATATCTTATAGGAGGATATAAAAATTAATATAAATTATTATTATAAAATTGCAATGAAAAAATACTTTATTATCGTAATTTTTTTGATATTACTATTTTCAATAATCAGTTATTTTTCACACAGACATTTTGTAGCTGTTTTTAATGACATTAGACCTTTTGACGGTCAAATTAATGTATACTATAAAGGTGTTAAGGTAGGAAAAGCTACAGATAAGGTTCATAGTAATGATTTATTGAGAACAAACGTAAAAATTACTTTATGGAACAAAAAATTAAAACTTCCATTAAATACAAAAGCTATGCTTAAAAAAAGAATAAAAAATGACCAAGAGATTGACTATATAGAACTAATTTATCCACAAATACCATCTGAAAGATTTATCTCAGAACATTCGCACATCCATGGCTACTCTACTATCGACATAAAAGAATACCTTAAAAATCAATCACCTGAAGATTTGGATAAAATTAAAAGTAATTTAATGACAGCATCAGAAAATTTATATACTACGCTTGATGCTATAGCAAATATGTTTATACTAATTCAGGATATCCTTCAGGAAAATAGAGGCAACATAAAAGGTTCATCCTCAAATTTAAAAACAACAACCGAAAATATAAACAATCTTACAAAAAAAATAGACAATATAATTATTGAGGAACAGTGGAACAACACATTCAATAACCTTGAAAACTCAACCGGCGGACTACATACTTTTACTCATAATATTAATAATACAGTAACGGAATTTGATAAAACTATGCCAAGCACATTAGAAAATACAAATCAAATTACAGATAATCTGCGTTCAATAACTTGTGGAATAAGACAAACTCTAAGCAAAAAATTTGGAGGTCTAAGACTTTTCTTTGGTAAAGTAATTGAATAGGGGTAAATGGGTAAAAGTAACGAACAAGGATGCGATATACCGCACCAACAAAAAAAGAAACCGATTATCCAACCGATTTCTTTTTAAATTTCTCGTGTATTAAAATGCACGCTACAAAATATTTTATTCCCCTCTCAAATGGGAGAGGGTAGAATTTCAATTTGAGGAGTGATTGTTCATCCACTCCGAAAATTAGAAATTCGGGTGAGGGTTGAATAATTCGCAAATTATATATATAACAAAAAAAGAAACCAACCATCCGATTGATTTCTTTTTCTCTTAAAATAGATGTTGGCAGCGTGCTATCTTCACGGGTGCCACGCACATAGACAAATCACAAGTTTGTAGTTTTACCTACCAACCTATATATTTACCCCTGGCCCTCCAAGTATTGCGGATTGCGAGCGGAGTGCAGAGGACTTTTGCAAATAGAACGTAAGTTCTTTTTGCAAAATCCGAAGACACGTTCAACGCGA
>CADBUY010000006.1 GCA_902797965.1 uncultured bacterium | reverse complement strand
TGTCCTTTTTTTGTCCCTTTGGTATTGTTATCGGCATTTTTTCTCTAAAACTTTAATTTTATATACATTTTTTATACAAATTGTTACATTTCGTTACATTAAATTTATAATATTTAAACATTTCAAAGATTACCAAGTTGGAGTGAGAATAATTTTTATTTGCATGTTATTGTTAAATATATGAAAAATACTATTAAATTAATTTTATTATTATTCGTTCTTGGAGTTTTATTAAAATGCTGTATTAAACAAGATATTCCTGACGTTCATACGGCAATACCAAAAACTCCAAATATAAACAGCATAAGTTATCCTGATAATGAAAAAAATATTATATTAAACGGAACTGATTACATTCAGTCTCAAGCTCCTGTAGGTAAGTTTGGAGGGAATCTAATAATATCGACAATAGGAGAAGGACCAAAAACATTTAATCCTTGTAACACAAAAGATGCAACTTCTTCATCAATGGCAGGATTATTATATGACGGGCTTGTGACAACAGATTCAAGAACCGGTAAAGTTATTCCGCTACTTGCAAAATCGTTCGAAATAAAAAACAATGACATTATTATTCACTTAAGAAAGGGTATAAAATGGACGGATGGACATCCTATTACCGTAGATGATGTCTTATATACTTACAATGAAATTGTATTTAAAGGTCTGGGAAATCCGTCAACTATGGACTCTATGATGATAGACGGTAAACTTCCTGAGCTTAATAAAATTGATGATTATACAGTAGTATTCAAGACTGCCAAGCCATTTGCTCCATTTCTAAGACTACTATCATACCCTATTGTTCCAAAGCATTATTTTAAGCCTTATTCAGATAAAGGAGCTTCAGCATTTGATTCTTTTTTAAATCCGAATACGAATCCAAATGATATTGTTTCAAGCGGAGCTTTTAAATTAAAAGAACATATTGCTGCTCAAAGAGTAGTATTTGAAAGAAATCCAAACTATTATAAATTAAACCTTAAAAACGAAAAACTTCCATATTTAAATAATATTATTTATCTTATTGTTGGAGATACAAACAACGAAATTTTAAAATTTGAAGCAAGAGAAATTGATGCAATAAGTCTTAAAGGCAGCAATGTAGCCAGATATAAAGAAAAAGAAGCAAACTCTGATTTTACTATCTATAATCTGGGACCGGATACGGGAACATTATTTTTAGCAATTAATTTAAATAACAGAAAAGATTTAAATGGTAAATATTATGTAAATAAGACAAAGCAAAAATGGTTCAGAAATAAAAACTTTAGACAGGCTATTGATTATGCAATAGATAGAAAAAGCATGGTACAAAATATAGCTTTTGGAGTTGCTGAGCCTCTTTTTACAGCAGAAAGCCTTAATTCCATATATCTTAACAGAAATATAAAAGGACATCAAAAGGACATTTCTAAGGCAAAAGAGATACTCTCAAAAGAAGGATTTAAATATAAACACAATAAGTTGTATGATAAATTGGGTAATTATGTAGAATTTGATTTATATACTAATGCAGGTAACCTAGAGCGTGAAGCATTAGGTGTTATGATAAAACAAGATTTAGAAGAACTGGGCATAAAAGTTAATTTTAAACCTATAGAGTTTAATTCACTTGTAAACAAATTAACAAACACACATGATTGGGATATGGTTATAATGGGACTTACAGGTTCGCCGCTTGAACCTCATGATGGTAAAAATGTATGGACATCCGGCGGCTCTCTTCATCTGTTCAATATGGGTGTAGACAAAAACAACAGATTCGAATGGGAAGAAGAGCTTGATAATATTTTTGAAAAAGGAGCCTTAAAGTTATCATTTGAAGAGCGCAAACCATTATATGACAGATATCAGGAAATCATATATGAAGAAAATCCTATAATATATTTATATTCACCTACAAGGATTACGGCAATCAGAAAGAAATTTAAAAATATATATCCTACAAGTTTAAACGGAATATTATATAATTTAGATGAGGTTTACATAGATAAATAACATGCAATTAGTTAAATATATAACAAAGAGAATATTACAAGTAATTCCATTACTTATCTTAGTTTCATTGATAAGTTTTTTTATAGTACGATTATCACCTATAGATCCGCTTGCCGAATTAAGACTTAATCCATCAATTTCAAAAGAAACTTTGCAAAAAGAAGTTGAGCGTCTTAACCTGAATAAGCCTATATATATCCAGTATTTTTCTTGGGCAAAATCATTTATTAAAGGGGATTTGGGTTACACATCCGCCGGAGAAAAGGTTTCTGTTAAATTAAAAGAAAGAATTCCGAACACTTTATTACTAACTACTATCGTAATATTTCTTACATGGATTGCAGGAATTCCGCTTGGAATACTTGCAGCAATAAAAAAAGAATCCGCAATGGATAGGTTTTTAACAATATTATCAAGCATTGGCATGGCAATACCATCATTTTTCTTTGCAATCTTAATGTTGATATTTGCGGTAAAAACCGGCTGGTTTCCTGTAGGAGGATTAACAAGCTATAATTATAATGAGTTAAGCATATTAGGAAAGGTTATGGATTTATCTAAGCACTTAATCCTCCCTGTTACAGTACTATTCGCCATATCATTATCAGGATTACAACGTCAAATGAGAGCAAATATGCTTGAAGTTATGGACAGTGATTATGTTAAATTTGCAAGAGCAAAAGGTTTAAGTGAATTTAAAGTAATATTTAAGCACGCACTCAGGAATGCGATTAATCCAATGATAACACTTTTGGGATTTGAATTCGCAGGTTTATTAAGCGGAGCAGCTCTGACCGAATATGTTTTTCAATACCCCGGACTAGGGAGATTAATACTTGAAGCTGTTATGAAATCTGATATAAATCTTGTAATGGCATCATTAATGATGGGAACAATAATGTTAATTCTGGGCAATTTAATTGCTGATATACTGCTAATGTTGACAGATCCTCGTACAAGAAAATCTCAGGAGGATGTCTAATGGAGCTTATAAAAAAAATATTTAAAGATAAATTTGCCAAAATTGCTTTTATCATCCTTGCATTACTATACACAATAATATTATTTGCAGACTTTATATCACCTTATACAAGTACGTATTCAAATAGGGATTTAGCTTATGCACCGCCGTCTAAAATATATACAATTGATGAAAATGGCAAATTTTCGCGGCCATACACGTATAACTATATTAGAGAATACGATTCAAATTTAATGCAAACTGTCTTTAAACAAGACAGAAGTAAAAAATATTACATAAATATTTTTGCAAAAGGAGAAAAATATAAATTTTTAGGCGTAATTCCAACTTGCAGACACTTATTCGGTTTAGAAAAAGGTGGTGAATTACATTTATTAGGAACTGATATTAACGGAAGAGATGTTTTTTCAAGACTTTTATTTGGCGGCAGAATATCATTAACAGTAGGGTTTCTTGCATTATTAATAGTTTTTCCAATCGGACTTTTATATGGAGGCATCTCAGGATATTTTGGCGGTATAGTTGATACATTAATGATGAGATTTGCTGAAGCCGTAATGGCAATTCCGAGTTTTTACCTGCTCATAATTCTTGCCGCAATATTACCGTCAGGAATGACAAGTGTGCAAAGATTTGCATTAATAGTAATTATACTTGCTCTAATCGGTTGGGCAGGCTTTGCAAGAGTTGTAAGAGGAATGGTTTTATCGATAAAAGAAGAAGATTTTATTCAGGCAGAAAAAGTTATGGGCGCTTCTGCACTCAGAATAATTTTAAGACATATTATTCCTCAAACAACAAGTTATGTAATAATTGCAATGACTTTAAGTGTACCATCATATATTCTCGCAGAATCAGGATTAAGCTTTTTAGGATTAGGCATCCAGCAACCTGATGCAAGTTGGGGTAATATGCTTAAAGAAGCTCAGGAATTTACAAATATATTATACAGACCTTGGCTTCTAACTCCCGGAGCATTGATATTTATTGCGGTACTATCATTTAATTTACTGGGTGATACTATAAGAGATATATTAGATCCAAAATCAGAAGTAAGAAGATAACAATATTTAATAAAAAATAAAAAGACCGAATATTTATTCGGTCTTTTTAATCTATGGCAACTTCTTATTAGCCTAGAATCCAATCCAAGTTATCCATTTCACCTTCGTGAACGACATTACCATCTTTATCACAGATTGTAAAATGTCCGTCTACCGTAATTTTTAGATCAACTGTATGATTCTTGATTGCTGCTAATATTTCATCTAATTTTGCAAGTATTTGTGAAAAATCAGGTCTATCAATATTCTTTGGCATAGCTGCTAATATTTTTGTAAAGAATGTTAGGTTATCATTATTATTTTTAATTACATTAGCATTCAATGTCTTTAATATACCATATATGTCACTCAGCTTGCTGCTTAAGTCTGCACCATTTGCATTAATTGTATTCAATAAAGCTGTTAAGTCGATTTCAGTTTGTGAACCAGGTTGAACATTGAAGTTCTTAATCGCTTTTAATACTTCATTAACTAGATTGTTTGTATCACCTTGAAGTTGATTATTTCTATTACCAATTTCAATTAATTTAGTAAATTGTGCTGTCATATTGCCATCAAGCTTCTTAATTGCGTCAAGGATTTCAATTTGTGTTTGACCGTTAATTACAGTGTTAGCGTTAATTGCCTGAAGTAACTTAGTAATTTGTTCCATTTCAGCTTTATTGTTACCTATTTTATTTAAGATTGCATTCAATGTTTCTTCAATCTTGTTTAAGTCAACACCTTTAGTACCCATATTCCCAATTGCAGTTGCAATTGCGTTAAGCATATTTGTAATTTTAGCATCAAATTGACCAAATTTTCTAAACATTTCTTCAAGTATTGCCTGCATTTTTTCCATTTTATTCAATATTGCAGTATTACCAGCCTGAACATTTTTATTAACAATAGCTAACAAGTTATATAAAGCATCGAGCTTGTTACCATTATCAGAAATGCCTTTAATTATATTATTGAAGTAATCACCAAATTTTACTTTTAATTCTGATGGTAACTTAGTAATAAGAGCTGAAACCGTATTAATCAACTTCTTAATATCATTATTATCTTCATGAAGTACGTCAATACCATATTTACACTTAGTTACCGCTTCCAAAATATCTTCTAGACTTGCATTATTAGTTTCCATCAACGCTTTAATTTGTTTTAATGTATCATTTCCTTCTGCAAGTTGATCAACAATGAATTTTATCAGTTGCTGATTACCTTTTGATACATCTAATATTTGTTGGAAGTATTCATCAGCACTCTTTGCATATTGTTCCTGATTTGCAATAAGTGTTAATATATTTTCATTAATTTCTGCCAACCTATCTTTCAATCCCTGAAGTTCTTGGGCTGTTGTATAGGTATGATTTTCAATTTTAGCTAAAATTGCGTTTGTTTCCTGCATTGCTGCTGTAAGAGATGCTGTATCAAACGTAATATTAATAGTTGTTTGGGGCTTAAATTCAAAGTTCATTATAGTTTCATGATCTTCGTCACAAGATGTCAAAAGTGTCAATGGAGCAAGTGCAACTGCTAAAAGTTTTTCACCTGTAGAATAGTCAGACCAAGATTTTCCTTCATTATCATTTGTTTTGCCGGCTTTTAATTTACCTGATTTAGAATCATAAGCCAAAGTTGTTAGACCTTCTGCTTGTTTAAATGCATTTTCAGACATTTTTTTACCGGTTTGGTCATAATAAGTATATGTATCTTTTCCTGTGTTCTGGTCTTTTTGATATACAACATATCTTCCGGATGCCATATCAAATCTTTTTGGAGTATATTTTGTCGGGTTTTCAGCAACATCTCTGGCAATACCTTTTTTTGCAGCTATACTCATTGAATTTACAGGATCTTTTTTTGCAGCTTCAGCAACATCTTTCTTGAACTGTTGTACTTCTGATTTTTCAAAACCATCAAAGACGCCCCAAGCTTTTCCTCCATTTAATGAGTTGTAGACTTTATCATCAGATGCAGACCATTTTCCTGCTTGTTTTGCCATTGCAATTGCATCGTCAACACTTTTTGCTACAAATCTGTATGGTTGTAGTTTTTGCTGTAAATTTGATGGTAAATCATTAAAGTTAATCCCTGACATAATTTCTCCTTTCCGGTTTTATAACTTATTCAGTTATAAAATTTTGCAATACTGCTCCCATACAGCAAATGGAACTGTACCGCATCCTCTTTCTCAATTTTAATATCCTATGTTATATATAAGTTATCTATTTTGATAAAATTGCTAAATTGTTACGAATTGTTAAGATAAATTTTATTATTTTAGGCTTAAATGCAGTAATAACAAGAATATAAAATGTTACAAAAAATATTTCCTAAAAAATAATACATTAAAAGATTGATTGAAAAATATAAAAAAACATTATATTCTTTATATAGCGAGGTACTGAAGTGAATACCAAACAACTAATAAAGAAACGAATTCAAGAAAAAGAATTACAAATCAAAAAATTATCTTTACATCAAACGTCGTCAGATGTATGCAATCAACTATATAATACTCTAATTCTTGAAAAAGCTGTATTAAAAAAAGAACTTGAACAACTTAATAAAAATAAAGTCATAGAAGCTATTAAACATATAATTCCCCCAAAAGAAAAATTAATATGTGACTACTTTAATAAATAGTCTGTGTGTTTTTGCATTTAGCCCTCATTTATGATACAATCCTTTTGAAGGGGAATTATGCAATTAGATTTTAATAATAAGAAGGCAATACGAAGTGCAATTGGAGATGAGTTAGCTGAGCTTGGAAAAACTAATAGCAATTTAGTTGTTCTGGATGCGGATTTATCAGGCTCTACAAAAACGTCTACGTTTGCAAAAGCATTTCCCGAAAGATTTTTTAATGTAGGTATTGCAGAACAGAATTTAATAACTACAGCATTAGGTCTTTCTTTAACCGGAAAAATTCCTTTTGTCGCATCATTTGCAGTTTTTGTTACAGGTAGGGCGTATGACCAGATAAGAAATTCTGTATGCTATCAGAAAGGTAATGTGAAGATTATAGGCGCTCATGGCGGAGTCACCGTAGGAGAAGACGGTGCCAGTCATCAGGCTTTGGAAGATGTGGCTTTAATGAGAGAATTACCTAATATGACGGTAATCTGTCCTGCTGATTATGAACAGGCAAAACGTGCGGTAGAATTTGCATCAAAACACAACGGCCCTGTTTATATTCGTTCTTCAAGAATTGAAGTGCCTTGCATATATGATGCTAGTTATAAATTTGATATTAATAAAGCAATTATTTTACAGGAAGGAGTAGATGTTACAATTCTTGCAACAGGCGATATTACTTCTGAAGCAATTAAAGCTGTTCAAATTTTAGAGGAAAACAACATTAATGCAGAATTAATTAATGTTCCGGTAATTAAACCTCTTGATAAAGATACAATAATTAACAGTGCGAATAAGACAAAGTTCGTTGTTACTGTAGAAAATCATTCTATAATCGGCGGATTAGGTTCAGCTGCAGCTGAATGTCTATCAGAAAATGCACCGCATAAACTTGTTAGAATAGGTGTAAATGATACATTCGGACAAAGCGGAAAACCTAATGAGCTGTTAAAATATTATGAATTAGACGGTCAAAGCATAGCAGATAGGATTATAAAGTTACTAAAATGATACAATTAAGATCAGTTACAAAGAAATATAAAAATAATTATGCACTAAAAAATATAAATCTTGATATTTTATCAGGTGAATTTGTGTTTATTACAGGTGCTTCAGGAGCAGGTAAATCAACATTAATAAAAATGTTGTATAAAGAAGAAACTCCAACAACAGGTACAGTATTGATAGGTGGAATTAATATAGCAAATTTACCTCCGGAGAAAGTTCCAAACCTAAGACGTTGTATGGGAATTGTATTTCAAGATTACAAACTACTGCAGAATCAGACAGTGTATGATAATATTGCATACGTAATCAGAACACTTGGAATAAGTTCTTCGGATATAAAAACAAGAGTAACAGGTGCGCTTAAAGTTGTTAACTTGCTTGATAAAGCAAAAGCTAAGCCAAATGAATTATCAGGTGGTGAGCAACAAAGAGTAAGTATAGCAAGAGCACTTGTTAACGGACCACCGCTTCTGATAGCCGATGAACCTACAGGTAATTTGGATCCTAAAAACTCTTTAGAAGTAATGCAAATATTGGAACAAATTAACCAGAGAGGAATTACGGTAATTGTATCTACTCATGATTACACTCTTGTTGACAGATTTAGAAAGCGTGTTTTGACATTAGATAACGGTGAAATTATCCGTGATGAGCAGGCGGGTACTTATGGAAAATAGCAGACAACAATTAAAGAAGACAGTAAAAAAACACATTCCAAAAGATTGGCTATGTGATTTGAGAATTGCATACCGTATACTAATGGAAGCTGTTAATGATATTAAAAGAACCGGAATTATAAATGTAGTTATAATAACAACGATGGCTGCTATTTTAACAATTTTCGGTCTATTATTCAGATTTACATTGTCATTATCTACGTTTGCTTCTGAGTTAGGTAATGTTCTTGAGATTTCGGTTTATCTAAAATCAGGAACCTCAACCTCTATTGCTAAAGACAGAATTAAAGAGATAAAACATGTCCATACTGTTACTCTTAAAACTAAAGAAGACTCTTGGAGCAGTTTAAAACAAGAGCTGGGGCTTCATGATATAGAAAACCCATTACCAGATACATTAAGGGTTAAGGTAGATAAACCGGAAAATATTAATAGTGTATTTAACCAAATTAAATCAATACAAGGTGTTGAAGATTTGGGATATGCTAAAGAACTGGCAAAAAAAATGCAGGTAGCAACACACGTTGTTAATACGACAATGATATTTGTTATTATTATCTCTGCAGCACTAACAATAACGATAATAAATAATACTATTCAATTAGTAATTCAGTCAAGGAAAGAGGAAATTGAAATAATGCGCCTTATGGGTGTTAGTAACTGGTATATTAAAACACCGTTAGTAATGCAGGGGGCATTTTACGGCTTTGTGTCATCTGTTATTGCTGTTATTCCTTTAAGCTGGATTCAGATACCATTACAAAATATGCATAAATTTTTCTTGATTCCAATGCCTGTTTATGCACAAAATATAGTTATTATTACATTATTAATAATTGGTACAACTTTTGGTGCAATTGGCAGTTTATTATCAATTAAGAAACACTTACAAGTATAGAAGAAGGTAAAAAAAATGGACAAAACAATAGAACTAGTAAACAGTGTAAAAGACATACATGCTATGCCAACAGTTATTGTAAAAGCTTTAAACATTATGAAAAAGCCTACAGCAAGCATGAAAGAACTTGGCGATATCGTTATGTTTGATCAATCACTGACAATTAAGTTTTTAGCGTTGGTTAATTCAGCATACTATGGATTTTCACAACAAATAAGTTCAATTAATATAGCTTTATCACTGTTAGGTATGACAAAAGTAAAAAACATTATTGTTGCAGTAGCAATGAAACCTATGATGTCCAATCAGGGCGACAAGGAACTGTGGAAGCACTCAATGAAAGTGGCGTCCGGCTGCGAATATCTTGCAAACCTAACCAAAATAATGGATTCTGATGAAGCGTTTATTGCAGGCTTTGTTCACGATGTAGGGAAAATAGTTCTTCACATGACAAATGAAAAATTATATACAAAAGTAATTAATGCCGTCGATATGGGAGGAAGTATACTAGACTTAGAGAAAAAGTATTTTGACTCTGATCATGTGAAAACCGGTTCACTACTTGCAAAAAGATGGCAGTTACCGATATTGCTTGCAAATACGATAACGTACCATCATTCTCCTAACTTATCTTCAATTCCGGTACCTTGCAATTTGGTTTGCTTTGTTGATAAATTGGTTCAAACAAACTTTAATCCTAATGCTATTGATAAGGATTTTTGTAATACACTCGGCATTGATTTTGAAGATTTAGAAGATTTAAGAAATGCTATTCTGCAAAAAGCTGAAGTTATGATTTCAGAGCTTTCATAATTAAAAGGAACTAAATACAGTAATGCTTGGCAGGGTTGTACTTATATCTGACGATAAAGACTTTTTTGAATATATAATTCCTAAGTTGTTATTAAGAAAAAGTGATGAATTGTTCAGATTTAGTTTTGATGAGTTAACAGAGAAATTCCATCAATTAGATTCTTCATTGCTTATTATTAATAGTGAAAACAAACAGGAGCAAACTTTAGAGTTACTTAATATAATTAAAGATTCTCCTGCTATAGTTTTTGGATACAATGATGATGAAACATTCAAGATAAAAGGATATAAAGCAGGAATGTTTGCATACATTCCAATAACCAGTTCGGATGAAGAAATACAAGCGATTCTGCTTCCGGCTCTGAAATTGGTGTCCTCAATTAATAAAAATAAATTATACAGAGAAATTCTTGTTAGAAATAACTTAGTAACACAAAACAATGAAGTCTTTTTAGACTCGAACACAATGATTGAGCAAGAATTGACAAAAATTCAAAATAGTCATAAAAATGCCGTTTTGGGCGCAATATCGCCTGATGAAAAATCAAAGTTTGCTATCCAGCCTAATCAAATAGAAACAATAATTCTTAATAATATAAGAGAGAGCGATTTATTGATAAATTTTGCAACAAATAAGTATTTTTTACTTTTGCACGATGCGGATGTAGAAAATGCATATTCACTATGGAATAAAATTGTAACAAATTTTTCAGAGCCAATTTATGCAGGATTTGTATCAGTTGGAAGAAAAAGCAGGCAACAGTTAGTCAGCGAAGTGTTAAATAAGTTGCATGAATCAATTCATCGTGGGTTTAAATCAACTATGACTGCTGATGTTTTTACAGGAAATAATTTTAAGTTATACAAAGAAGAATTTAAAAAGAAGCTTGAACAAGTCATTACGCCGGTGTTTTACCATGTTCAGCAAATTTATAATGATAAATTATTTAATATAAAAATTGATATTGGACATGGAGAGGATTACAGTATCCTATATATAAAATCTAAAAATACAACAGCCGATCTTAGAATAACAAGCCCGGGGTATGCAACCGTAAATATTGATATAAATTATCAGAATGCCGAAAATTCAAATGATTCAAAGCGAATAACATTAGAACCTGATGAACTGGAGGCAGGCTTATTACAGGATATACTTGAACAATTTATTCTGGAATTTAAAAGAAAAAATGAGGAACATTATGACAACATTGAATGAAAATGACAGTTTAATATTAATAATTGATATACAAGATAAATTATTAAATTCGGTTTATAACCAAGAAATATTGAAAAATAAATCACTTATAATAGCAAAAACCGCATCACTACTAAATATACCGATAATAGTAACTGAGCAATATCCAAAAGGACTCGGTTCTACAATAGGTGAATTAAAAGAAGCACTTTCTAATAATGCCATTTATTATGAAAAAACATCATTTTCAGCATTAGATAATTCTAAAATAATGAATGCTATTAAAGAAATGAATAAAAAACAAGTTGTAATCTTTGGTATTGAAACTCATATTTGTGTAAGTCAAACCGCAATTGCACTTGCTGAAAAAGGATATGAAGTTACACTAATAAAAGATGCTTCCGGAAGCCGAGCAGAAACTGAACATAACGCCGGTATAGACAGAATGAAAGAGTTAGGAATACATATTATAACAACAGAGATAGCGCTTTTTGAATGGTTAAAAAGTTCTAAGCACGATAGATTTAAAGAAGTTCAAACTCTTATAAAATAACTAAATTTTACGAAGTTTAAGCAATCTGTTAAGTTTAGCTTTAGTCGTTCCAATGCCTGTTAAAAGCATTGTTGATACTTCATTGGTGCGCTCATCTTCTATATTATATTTATTATATAGAAGTTCAGATAATTGATAACCGCTCATGCCTGATTTTTTTATAAGAATTTTCGTAACGTCATCACCATAAAATTCTAAATTACCAAGCTGTGATTTTATATCCTTAATATTTGTTATTAACTCGTTAATACATTTTCTTCCTTTTTTTGAGTTTAAAAAGTTTATATTTGCTTCAATAGTAGCTAGCATTGGATAAGAAGGTGACGTTGTGCTTATCATACTGAGGGCTTTTTCCGGATTTAACTCACAATTACAATGTAACAATGCTGTCGGATTAATACCTCCTGCTGTTTTGTGCAAAGATTGGACAGTGAAATCAGCGAAAGGAACTGCAGATTGCGGAAGTTTATCCGAGAATGGATAAAGCGCACCATGAGCTTCATCTACAATTAATCTTGCATTATATTGTTCACATAATTTTTTAATAGATGAAATATCTGAAACCAATCCCTCATAAGTGGGTGATGTTATAATAACTGCTTTAGGAGAATATTTATCAAGATAATTCGTTAAGGAGTTTAGTGAAATAGGCTCATATATTCCCCACTCTTTATTTTTATTAAGACTATAATATACAATTTCAGCACCCGACAACAATCCTGCATTTTTATGGCAAGGATGCGAATTATCCCATATTAATAATTTATCATTTTGTTGACAACAAGTTAAAACCGCCGCAATAATACCTGATGAAGAGCCATTAGTTAAGAAATGAGTTGATTTGGTATTATAAATTTTTGCAGCATTATTTTCAGCATTTTTTAGTGCTTCTTGTGGATTATAAGCATCAACTTCAGATATATCGTTTCTGTACCACTGATAAAATTTGTGATAGATACACATTTTACCATCATGGCTTGGTGTAGTAAACAATGATTTAGTATTAGATTTTTTTAAAATTGATAATAAACTCATAATTTTATAATATCAAAAAAATAAATGATTATTATATTTTACACAAAAAGCTTAAATATAGTCGTACTGTCATTCCGAACTTTTTTCGGAATTTGACAAATGGTAAGACCCTGAAACAAGTTCAGGGTGACAGTTTTAACATATTTTAATGTAACATTATATATAATAACCAAATAAAAATAAGATTAAGTGTATATAAAACGATTAATAAATCGCTCAAAAGTATTATATATAAAGGGTTGTAAAAATATTAAGTGTATGTTATAATATAAGTAGAGATAATAGTATAAAATTAAAACATCTATAAATGATAAGGTATCACCTCTGAATAGCCGAAATCATTTACCCCGGCGGGGGATAATAAAACCGCCGAGAGTGTTAACTAGCCCCACACCACTCTTTAAACAAAAAGGTATCCGTCACTTATAAGATCAAGGTGAGCGAAATGGATACGCTGATTTTACAAAGACCCCAAACTGAAAAAACGGCAACAAGCCTAGCCGGTATAGGTATAGCCCTGTGTTTACTATTAGCTCAAAATGTCGGACTTTTAGCAAAAGACATTGGAGCCGCTACAGGTATATCTCCGGGGGTAAACTATATTAAAGATAATCAAATTAATAAAGAAGAATTATTTAATAAAGAGATAAACGCAAAATATAAAAATTTAAATGTAGTAGAAGTGGATAAAGGTATTAAATTAGTCAGGATGACAAGGTATTTTAATAAAAGACCTGTAAGAATAAATATAGTTGAGATTTCACAAGGTGCAAATGAGGAATTGGTTGTAGAACCTGCAACAGCGTCTAGTACTCTTGCAGCACGCACAAAAATATCAAGAATAGCTAACCGAGAAAATGCACTGGTTGCAATAAACGGAGGTTATTTTAAGCCGGAAACCGGAACTCCGCTCGGCACATTAATGATAAATAAAAAAATTTATACAGGACCAATTTATGACAGAGTCGCAATGGGTTTCTTTGATAACAGTTATAACATGGAAAGAATAAAACTTAATGCAGAATTAAAAACAAATTTAGGAGGACTGAAAATTGATAACATTAATCAACCCAGAATGCTATCAACTCATGTTATCGTATTTACAAAAGACTGGGGAAAATATTCTCCACAAATTCCTAAATATGGTATCCAATTGGTAGTTGATAACGGAAAACTTGTTAAAACATCTTATGCACCCTGCGAAATACCTGAAAACGGATATGTAATTGTAGGACCTGAAAGTAAATTAAAACAATTTACAAAGGCAAAAAAATATCAGCTTGATGTAAGACTGAACCCGGACTGGACTGGGGTCAATCACATAATTAGTGGCGGCCCCTTTCTGGTTAGAAATGGTGAAGTATTTATTGACATGACAGATGAAAAACTTACTGCAATTGGTGGCAGAAATCCTCGTACTGCCATCGGATATACTAAAAATAATAACTTGATATTACTTACTGCCGATGGAAGGGAGGGTTCTTCCATCGGACTTACTTTAAATGAATTAGCTAATATCATGAAACAACTGGGGTGTGTCAATGCAATGAACCTAGATGGTGGAGGTTCAACAGTAATGTATGTTAACGGTCAAGTTGTAAATAAACCGGCAGTACAGGGTGGAATACCATTATCACACACGCTTGTTGTCCGTAAAGATTACAGAATATCAAAACTATAAAAATGACATTTACCTAATATTATTTATAAAATCGTTTAAATAAAAGTAGATGAGCTGCCCGTCCTTAATTATAAGGACGGGTTTGAGTAGGGAGGTAAAGGGGTAGGGGTAAAGGGGTAAATATATAAACAGGCTTGTCGTAGAAACTACAAGCCAATATGATCTTTTCTTTTTTGCCTACTTTTTTCTTTTTAGTAAAGAAAAAAGTATGGCGGCGGTAAGGGGAATTGTCTTGTTCGCTCGCGTTTAACGGCAATTCCGTGTTTTGCTTTCTGTGCTAGTCGCACATTCAGCAAAAACACTCCAGCCTCAGCTCGCTCACGCTGAACCCCTGACAAGCCTGACGGCTTGTAGGGGTTCTTTCTATTCTACATTACTTGTAAAATAAAACAGAGAATACAGCAAGCGTATTCTCTGTTTTATTCGGCGGTAAGGACTCTGCCGAGCAAAATGTGACTAAACGTCACGTTTTGCGAGAGGGGCGAACCCCCAATGGCGTGAGCTATTGCGGGTTCAATTCCCCCAAAATAAAAAAGACTCCGAGTGGAGTCATAAAATTCGGCGGTAAGGGGAATTGAACCCCTGTTTGGAGAATGAGAATCTCCCGTCCTAACCACTAGACGATACCGCTATGTGATTATGTATATATTTTACATAGAAGAAACATAAAATACAAGCATCTATACTTTTTTTATAATTTTTAAAAAGGGATTTATATATTTAATTAGCCAATAAGTTAAAAATGTCATGCCGAACTTGTTTCGGCATCTTACTAATGATTAGACCCTGAAACAAGTTCAGGGTGACAACATTGCAAACTTAGATAATATGTTTGGCTAATTTAGTATATAATTCCGTTTAAAAATTAGGAATTATTCCGAAAAATTTAACCTTAGTATTTACCCATAAAAAAAACCACTCGGTGTGTGTGATTCGAGTGGGTTTGTTTTCTGCATCCTAATGGTCTTTTTTAGTGTTTATTATCTAGGAGTTTATATGATTTTTGGGGTTATTAGTTTGCTATTTAATTATATTTCGGTTTAGTGTTTGGACTACACTTAATTGCGTGTCCTTTATTATTATTGCACATCATTTTTTAAAGTCAACATTTTTATTTATAATATCATATTAAATATATGTAAAGAGGGTGAATAAAGCTATTGACAACTGTTAGAGCCAATTTACAAAAGTTAATATTTGAATAAAATAAAAGGGTATTAATTGTAATTAATACCCTTTTACTTTTATTGATTAATTTTATAATTATTCTTCGCCTTCAAGTGATTGATAACCGGATTTATGAGATTTTAGCAAAACGCCCCTTTTTGAAGTTTGAATAAAATCTATCATTTTTTCTATATATTCATTCATTGGAATTTCTGCTTTAATTTTCTCGATTGCTTGAGATGTGTTGTATTCATCAGATATTAATAACTTAAATGCTTCATTAGTAGCTGTTCTGATTTCCTGAGAAACACCTCTTCTTTTCATTGCAATGACATTTAATCCTCTTGGAACCGGAGGTCTGCCTTCACCTTTAGAGTACGGAAGAATATCCTGTCTTGATGCTGAGAAACCGCTTATAATTGCCATATCACCTATTCTGATATTTTGATGAAATACGCTCATACCGCCAACAAAAGCACCAAATCCTACATGAACATGACCGCCAAGAGTTACAAGATTTGCCAAAATTACTTGATCAGCTAAAACACAATTATGAGCTACGTGAGAGCCTACCATTAACAAACATTTATTACCGATTCTTGTAGTAAAATCGCCGCAAGCTGCTCCACGGTGAATTGTAACATTTTCTTTAATTATTGTATCATCACCAATTACAACTTTTGTTGGTTCACCTTTATAACCTAAATCCTGAGGCTCAGAACCTATAGTAGAAAATGGTGATATAGTGCAACGTTCACCAATTTCAGCATATTCTATATAAGCATTTGCTATAATTCTTGTGTCTTTTGCGATTTTTACATTCTCGCCAATTACGACATTTGGTCCTATTGTTACCCCTTCAGCTATTTCTGCTGACGGATGTATAACAGCAGACGGATGAATACTTGCTTTTTCTAACAAATTATTTGTCATACTCTTCCTCCAATTAATTAACCTACTGTTAAAGTATAGTATAAAAAATCGGATTTTTAGGAAATATTAATATAACCTTAATATGAAGCAAAAATTTTCATCTAAAATATGTAATTATAAAAGACTTAAAGCGACAGAATCAGGATGTTCAATTACGTTTCTGACATAGTTATAGTAATCATTTTTATAACCGTATTTTTCTATTTTATTTAATAATTCTTGCTTTGAAATAAATCCCTGATTAAATGCAATTTCTTCCAAACAAGATATTTTAACACCCTTATTGAGTTCCATTGTTTGAACAAATAAACTTGCCTGAAGCATAGAGTCATGTGTACCTGTATCAAGCCAAGCAAATCCTCTGCCGAGAATCTCAACATTTAAAAGCCCTTTTGACAAATAAATTTTGTTTAAATCTGTAATTTCCAATTCACCTCTTGCTGATGGAGTTAATTGCTTAGCATAATCACAGACATTTCCGTCATAGAAATATAAGCCTGTTACAGCATAATTAGATTTTGGTTTTAAAGGTTTCTCTTCTAATGATATTGCTTTATTATTAGAATCGAATTCAACAACACCAAATCGTTCAGGGTCTTTAACAGTATACCCGAATACAGTTGCACCGTTATTGTTTTTAATAGCGTGCTTCATAATGGTTGAAAAACCTTGACCATGGAATATATTATCACCCAGAACAAGCGCAACATCATCACCATTAATAAAATCTTCCGCTAACAAAAATGCGTCTGCAATACCACGCTGTACATACTGTATTTTATATTTAAGATTTAATCCATATTGAGAGCCGTCGCCAAGTAGTTTTATAAAATTATCATAATCTGATTCATTAGTAATTATGAGAATTTCTTTAATACCTGCCAGCATTAGAGTTGATATCGGATAATAAATCATCGGTTTATCATAAATAGGAAGTAATATTTTTGAAATAGGCTGCGAAGCCGGATATAATCTTGTGCCAGCTCCACCTGCTAATACGATACCTTTCATATAATTCTCCTTTACTAATATTTAAAATCTTTTATAACACGTTCAAAACACATATCACTCATTGCACAGCTTAAGGATACTGATACTGTTTTTTTAGTTTTTGAACTTGTAAGTATTAAATAAGGTATATATAAACCATGATATTTTCGTATCATTTTTGCACCCTCAAGAGTTTCTACATTAACTCTTACAAATTCTATATCTTTATAATTCTTTTTTAAATCATTAAATTGCGGATTAAATTTGTTACATGTAACACACGTTGGTGAATAAAAATACACTAAAACTTTTTTACCCGTTGAATATGCTTTATCAAACTCTCCAGCAAAAACAGGTAACGATAACACCATTAAAAATATTATTAAAAACTTTTTCATAAGAATGATAATAACATTAGGATAATAGTTTTTCAATAGACAATCGGGGGATTTTTAATTATACGGCAGGACATTGACTTTTTTATTTATATCATTAAATATCAAATATGACTAATATGACTTCTAAAGATTATTACAAAATTCTGGGCGTAAATGAGTATTGTACTGAACAAGAGCTTAAAAGTGCATATAGAAAACTTGCACGAAAATGGCATCCTGATGTTGCCGGAAATACTGATGAAGTCGTAAATAAATTTAAGGAAATTAATGAAGCTTATGAAGTTTTATCAAACAAATCTAAAAGAGCTGACTATGACACAGTAAGAAAATATTACAATTATTCAAGCAAAAAAACAGATACAGCTTCAAAACAACAATCTGAAGTAAATAAAACTGCAACAAACCCAAACAAATCTGATAAACAACAAGAAACACATAAAAAAGCAGATGAACATAACAGTTTTAATTTTAATTTTAAATGGGATGAGTTTTTATCAAAATATAAAGAGTATGCAAATAAATATGAAAATATGTATACCCAGAAAAATAATGAAAAAAAAGCAAAATATGGCAATACAAAAAAAGGCAAAGATATAAATACTGACGTAGAAGTAACAATTGCGGAAGCTGTTAGCGGAACTTCTAAAATAATCAATATGCTTCATACTTCTGTTTGTCCTAAATGCGGCGGAAGAAAATTTGTTAATGGCAGTATTTGTTCACATTGTCATGGTAAAGGTGACATCTCAGAGCACAAAAGATTTACAGTAAAAATTCCGGCAGGAGTAAAAGACAATTCAAAAATAAGACTTGCTGGTGAAGGTGAATGCGGATTAAACGGCGGTTCAAACGGTGATTTATATATAACAGTCCATGTAAAAGCTCCTGTTGACTATAAGACCGATGGAAATAATATACTAAAAACTATTACACTCGCACCTTATGAAGCAGTTTTGGGCGGAAACATATCTGTAAAGACTCCGGATGGTAATATTACCGTTAAAATTGCACCTAATACACAGAATGGTCAAAAAATCAGACTTAGCGGCTGCGGTATAAGAGTAAAAAATAAAGTCGGTGATATGATTTTGACAGTTGAAATACAAATTCCAAAAAACTTATCAAACCTTGAACTTGAACTTTATAAAAAATTGCAGGAAGTTTCTTCACAAAATGTAAGATAATTATTTCTATGATAAAGTAAAAATATGGTAAGGATAAAAGAAATATTTACATCTATTCAAGGTGAAGGTCCTTTTGTAGGATATAAACAGCTATTTATACGTTTATGCGGCTGTAATCTTAATTGCTCATATTGCGATACCGATTATGATGTTATAAATTCAAAAGAATATTCCATTGATGAATTAATAGATATATGTAACAAAAATTCTGATTGTCATTCCATTTCATTAACAGGTGGTGAACCTTTATTACATACTGATTTTATTAAAACAATTAGCAGTGACTGCCAATTGCCGATATATTTGGAAACCAATGGAACTTTACCTGACAAATTAGAAGAAGTAATTGATTTAATAACATACATTTCTGCTGATATAAAACTGCCATCAGCAACAGGATTAGAACCTTTATGGGAAAACCACGAAGAGTTTTTTAAAATTGCTTCTCAAAAAAATCTTTTTGCCAAAGTTGTTTTTGATAATAATATTAATGATTTTGAAATACACAAAATTTCACACTTATGTAAAAAATATGATATTGAATTAATACTTCAGCCAATGATGAGGGGGAATTCTCCAAGCATTGACTCAGATTTTATGCAGTCTGTTTTGGATAAATCTCTAAAAATACATAAAAATACAAGACTTATACCGCAAGTGCATAAATTTATAAACGTTTTATAAATTGCACCATAATATTTTTATAGTAAAATTTTTATATGAATTTAGATGCCGCAATAGATAGCTTATTATCACCAATAGCTGACAAAGTTTCAGGTTTAATTTTTTCTTATATAACAATAGGTGGAGTTAAAATTGAATTTCTTGTAGCTTTGCTGATTTCTGCAGCTTTATATTTTACTTTTAGAACAGGATTTATAGGTTTTTGGGGATTTAAGCACGCTATTAAACTTCTAACGGATAATTTTGAACACAATAATCCGAACGGATACCAAAGAAAGAAAAAAGGCGAATTATCATCATTTCAAGCGCTTAGTGCAACAATATCGGCTTCTGCCGGCATCGGTAATGTTGCAGGTTCAGCAGCTGCCGTATCAATTGGAGGTCCGGGGGTAATATTCTGGATGATTATTGCAGGTATATTTTCTATGGCATTAAAATTTTCAGAAGTACTTTTGGGAGTTAAGTTCCGTCAAACAAATCCAGATGGAACAGTATCAGGCGGACCAATGTATTACATTCCTTACGCTTTTAGGGGTAAATATATGGAGCCAATTGGCAAAGGACTTGCTAAAATATATGCAATATGTGCAGTATTTGCAATGATTGGCGGCTGGAATTTATTCCAGATTAATGCAATGACAGCACAAATAACTGAAGTCACTGGCGGCAATAACAGTATTTTTGCAAATAATGGCTGGATATTAGGTACTATTGTTGCACTGATAACTTGGTTTACGATTATCGGAGGAATAAAAGCAATTGGTAAATTTACATCTAAAGTAACTCCTGTAATGTGTTCGCTATATGTTCTGAGTGCCTTTCTGGTTTGTTTATTAAACATACATCATTTGCCTGAAACTGTCGTTTTGATAATCAGAGAAGCTTTTTCCCCAAAAGCAATGGCAGGTGGAGCATTTGCTTGTTTATTATGGGGGTTCAGAAGAGCAATGTTTGCAAATGAATCAGGATTGGGTACGGCACCAATTGCGTTTTCGGCAGTAAATACAAACAAGCCTGTTGTTCAGGCTTTTATATCTATGTTACAACCTCTTGTCGATACTGTTATTGTAGGTGTAGCAACCGCTTTTGTAATAGTAGTTTCTAAAGCATATTTAACAGTAGACGGAATTGCGGGAATTGAGTTAACATCAAAGGCTTTTGGAACGATATGTCCGTTCTTTCCAATATTATTAACTATTATGGCAAGTTGTTTTGTACTCTCAACAATGTTATGCGGTTCATACTACGGTGTAAAAGCTTGGAATTTCTTATTCGGAGAAGGGGTAAATAAGACAAGAACATTCCAAATTATTTATTGTGTCTGTATAATCGCAGGCTCAGCTATGAATTTTCAAAGTATTATCAACTTATCAGATGCTGTAACTTTATTTTTAGCAGTGCCTAATTTAATTGCTGTATTTATGCTGTCAGGTGTTGTAATTAAAGAATTAAAGCGATACTGCGAACGGTATGATATTGGGGGCTCGCTTGTAAAATATTTAAAATAATAGTATATTATTAGTTTATATGGTAGTAAAAGGAAAGATAATATGCCTAAAATATATTTTGTAGATGTAACAAATAGAGATGGAGTACAGACTTCAAGATTAGGTCTGGCTAAACTTCAAAAGACAATTATAAATTTAATGCTTGATAACATGGGAATTACTCAATCTGAATTTGGCTTCCCAACAACAATGCACGAACTTAATTACCTTAATGCCAATTTAGAATTGGTTAAAAGAGGAGTAATTTCCAGAACAAAACTTTCAGGCTGGATGAGAGCAATATCTTCAGATGTTGAACAATCATTCGCGAATTGTCCGCTTTTAGAGAACTGTAACTTATCTCAATCTACATCTGACCAAATGATACAAGGTAAATATCTAGGTAAAAAAACAAAAGATGATATTCTTAGAATGACTTGCGAAGCCGTAGAATGCGCTGTTGATAAAGGTGCAAAAATAATTGGAGTTAACGCGGAAGATGCATCAAGAAGCGATATTGAATTTTTAATAAAACTTGCAAAAGAAGCTAAAAGGTGCGGAGCATATCGTTTCAGATATTGTGATACGTTGGGTTATGAAGATCCTCATACGACATATTTGAGAATTTATACTATAGCTAAAGAAACTCAAATGCCGATAGAAATGCATTTCCATAACGACCTTGGAATGGCAGTTGCATGTTCTGTTCAAGGTGCATTAGCAGCCATAGAGGCAGGTCAGGATGCATACATAAATACTGCAATTAACGGTATGGGTGAAAGAGCAGGTAATGCCGATTTAGTTTCATGCCTGCTCGCATGTATGAAATCTGCCGGTTTTAAGGATAAATCATTAGTTGATGAAAATATTGACTTATCAAAAGCTTGGAAATTAGCCAAATATACTGCTTATGCTTTTGGGCTGCCAATTCCGATTAATCAGCCCGCGGTAGGCGATAACGCTTTTGCTCACGAATCCGGTATACACGCTGATGGCGCACTAAAAGACAGACGCAATTATGAATTGTATGACTTTGAAGAATTAGGACGAGGAGAACCGGAAATCATAGAAACAGGCAGAATGATTACCACTGGTGAGTACGGTGGAATTAAAGGTTTCAGAAACGTATATGACAAACTTGAGATAGAGTTTAAAGATGAGATTGAAGCAAGAAACATACTTGAACTTGCTCGTTATGCTAACGTACATACACAAAAGCCTCTAACAGAAAGTGAATTAAAATTTATATATCACTATCCGGATATTGCGGCCAGACTAATGACTGTAACGCCTTACTACGAACCATCAGGTGAAATGCAAAAACGTTTGTCCGAGGGTGATAAAGCAATGCCTCATCATATAATTTAAACTAATTTTTTTCTTCCTCAGGCTTAAAATTGACTTCTTCATTTACATTTATTTTACCGTTTTCAACAAGTTCTTGATACTGAGCAAATAAATGTTCATACTCATTGTTTAGAGAGTTTCTGTAAGCAGATGTCATACTTGGTTCAATTATACTTGGTTCAAATGTTTGAGAAAATCTAAGCATATACAGGTCAGGTTCTGCAATTATTGGATTATCTTCTAAATCTTTCCATCCGGGGCAATTTTGCATTAATTTTGATATAAATTCCTCTGTTGCCGATGTCATATCTATACTGTCAGCCATAAGTTGAGAATACATTTTTGCTGTTTCCATATCAGCCTTGCTGCCGTTAATTAAATCGGTACGCATTTCCGGTGATATATCATTACAAGCCAACATTTTTTGCGTATATTCGGAATGCTTAGTTAAATACTCACGTCCTAATTGGACATATTCCTTTATGCTTTTTGCGTGACTCTGATCTTTTTCAAATTTTGAGCAATATTCATCCCACTCTTGTTGAATTTTTTCATAGTCTGCATTCTCTGATGAACCAAAAATTGATTCTTTGATTTCATTATATTTAACTTCAATAGCATCCTTAAATCTATCTGCCATATCAACCATTTTTTCTGCATCAGAAGAATTCTCAGCTTTAAAATCTTTAAGAAACTGTCTTAACTCCTTCAAAACTTGAGAAGAATACTTTGCATTATCTCCTATAAAATCCTTAGATACTTGAACGCAAATAGCATCAAATGTTTCCTGCATGTTAGCTTCCTGATTCCATAAAACAAACTCAAAATCAGTAACCTGCTTCTCACCTTTTTGCGGTTCTTCTGAAAGTTCTAAAGTATCCAATCCAAGCTCTTTTTGAATAAAACTATAAGTACGCTGAGAAATTTTACCGTCATCATCGATTTTTATATTATTTAAATCGATTGTTTGACCGTTCTTTGTAGTTATGCTGCCAAATTGGTAAATTCCGGTAAATGACATTTAAGAACTCCTTGATATTTTCCCTTAATATTTATATCGGCACTGTTCTAAAAAACTTTAATAAATAACTATTAAATGTTACAAATATTTACAATTAGAGCTTGCGGAAAATTTTTAATTTTTCCGCAAGCTCCATAGAACGGTTTCAATGCGGGTTGTGTGCTATCCCGCACACGACCCGCATTTCACATACTTTAGGTCGTGTTTGAAAAAGTTCGAAAAATTGTCATTTTTCGACTTTTTCCGTACACTCATTAAATATATTTATCTTAAAGTATTTGCAATTTAATTATGTTTATTCTAATATTTAAACATACGCCGAATTAATAGAATGTGTTTAGTTCACATTCTATTTTAAATAGGTTTGAATTTGACAAAATAAGTATAAAGGAATAAGACAATGGGTATCAAAGGTAAAAATGACAGAATGGTAGTACTTGCTTGTGAAGATTGCAAGGAAAGAAACTATACAACAGTTAAAAACAAAAAAAATACAAAAGACAGAATGGAACTTTCTAAATACTGTCCGACTTGCAAAAAACATACTACTCACAAGGAAACTAAGTAACCGAATTTTCTGTAGAGTGTAGCGTAAGTGAAACTCGTTACTTCCGAAGCTTTGTAGTGATTTTAATTAAATCCGACAGGATTTAATAAACGATGTAAAGGTAGGAAGACAGAATAATTCGGGATATGCGGGTTTTATTCCCGATAAGCGTCCTTAGTTCAGTTGGTAGAACGTCGGTCTCCAAAACCGGATGTCGAGGGTTCGAGTCCTTCAGGGCGCGATTTTAAAAGAGCAGGATAATATCCGAGATGACTCAATACAGGTAATTAAGATGAACGATTCTTTAGAAAAAACAAAACAAAGCATAATTACATATTTTAGAGGCGTAAGAACTGAGTGGGGTAAGATTACTTGGCCCGAAAAAAATCAGGTTGTTGTTGAAACTTGTTTTGTTGTAGCTATTGTATTTATATTTACCATATTTATCTATGTAGTAGATATAATTTTCAATGCTTTACTCGCAAAATTTTAATTACAAAATTGTAACCAAGAAAAAAGGGTAAGAATAATGAGTGAAAAAGACGAAAACATTTTAAATGAAGAGATAAAAGAAGAATCTCCGGCAGAAGTAGAAGAATCCAAGTCTTCTGATAAAAACCAAAAACGCTGGTACATTGTTCACACATACTCAGGATATGAAAATAAGGTAAAAAGCAACCTTGAAAAACGTATAGAATATATGAACATGGCAGATAAAATATTCAGAGTAGAAGTTCCTCAAAAAACAGTTACCCAAATTAAAGGCGGAAGAAAATTAGAAAAAGAAGAAAAAATCTTCCCAGGCTATGTTTTAGTTGAAATGATTATGGACGAAGACAGTTGGTATGTTGTTCGTCATACAGCAGGTGTTACAAAATTTGTAGGTTCAGCAAAGAAACCAATTCCTGCAAAAGAATCTGAAATCAAAAAGATTATTCATCGTTCAACAACTACAACTCAAAAAATTGAAATGGATGTTAAAGTTGGTGAGAAAGTCAGAATTGTTTCAGGACCATTTGCAGAGTTTGTCGGTGATATTACAGAAGTTTATCCTGATAAAGCAAAACTTAGAGCAATGGTTTCTATATTCGGTCGTGAAACTCCGGTTGAACTTGAATATAAACAAATTCAAAAATTATAGGGTTTATTTACCCTTTGTGAAATAAAATAGCAAAACGTGGAAGGGGACACCCCCGCTGGTACCACGAAAGGAGAACAAAATGGCAAAAAAAGTAGTAGGAAAAATCAAGCTTCAGATTGAAGCCGGAAAAGCAAATCCATCACCTCCTGTTGGTCCTGCTTTAGGTCAACATGGTGTTAACATCATGGATTTCTGTAAGCAATTCAATGCTAAAACAGAATCTCAAGCAGGATATATTATTCCTGTTATCATTGATGTATATGAAGACAGAAGTTTTACTTTTGTTATCAAATCACCTCCGGCACCTGTTCTTATCAAGAAAGCTTTGAACATTCCAAAAGGTTCAGCTGTTCCTAACAAGACTAAGGTTGCTGAAATTACAAGAGCTCAATTAGAAGAAATCGCAAAAATTAAAATGAACGATTTAAATGCAACTACAATGGATGCTGCAGTTAAGATGATTGCAGGTTCTTGCAGAGCAATGGGCGTTACTGTTAAAGAGGGGTAAATATAAGTAGTCTTTTAGGCTATAATGCTCCAAAACAAAAGTAGAATACTATGGAAGGATCGTTAAACGGGTAAACATGCAATAAGCAAAATAGATTTACCCCAATCCGCTAACACCATGAAAGGAAAATAGAAATGTCAAAAATAACAAAAAAACAAAAGAAGCTTCAAGAATTGCTCGAAGGTTTTGAACAACCTACAAGCGGTAAAGAAGCATTAACTAAATTACAAGAAGTATCTAAAGAAGTAGCTAAATTCAACGAAACTGTAGAATGCCACATGAGATTAGGTATTGATGTTAAACACGCAGAACAACAAATCAGATCAACTGTAGTTCTTCCTGCAGGTCTTGGTAAAGAAGTTAGAGTTTGTGTTATAGCAAAAGGTCCAAAAGTTAATGAAGCTAAAGATGCAGGCGCAGACTTCTATGGTACTGAAGATATCATTGATAAAATCTCAGGCGGTTGGTTTGAATTTGATACATTAATTGCAACTCCTGACTGTATGGGTATGTTAGGTAAGTTAGGTCGTGTTTTAGGTCCTAAAGGTTTAATGCCAAACCCTAAAACAGGAACTGTTACTCTTGATATTGCTAAAGCAGTTAAGGATGCAAAGGCAGGTAAAGTAGAATTCCGTGCTGACAAGCAAGGTATGATACACTGTCCTATAGGTAAAATTCAGTTCTCTAACGATGATTTAGTTAAAAACTACGGCACGTTAGTAGATGCAATTTTGAAGGCTAAGCCATCTGCAGCTAAAGGAACTTATGTTAAGTCAATTTACTTGACAACAACAATGGGTCCAAGCATAAAGATTGACTCTAAAAACCTTCAAGCAGAAGTTAAAGAAATTGTTGGTTGATATTTACGGCTGGTCTTCGGACCGGCCTTTTTTTTATAAAAAAAGTATTTGCAATATGCAAATACTTTATTGTTGTAAATAATTGTAAATTAATGTATTATTAAATAACAAAAATTATAATTATGTGTTTTGTATCATATATAAAGTAGGAGATTATTATGAATATTAATAAAATTGACAGTACATGTTCATTTAAAGCAAATCTTGAAACATCAGTTAGGGTTGCAAATAAAGCCAGATTAGAAAATATTAAAAAACTTTTTAATAAAGATACAGTAAAATATCCAAATGAGAAATTATATATATTAGAAGAAGAAAGTGGTGAAATCAGTCTACAAACGTCTAAGCAAAGTAGTAATCCATATCACGAAAAAATTTATACTAATAATTTAAATGAATTAATGAATAAATATTCTGATAGTAAAATTGAAAAAAAATTAACAAAAGCCTTTAAGATATTAAGACTTGCTGATATATCAGATACATTAAAGAAAACTATAGAATATAATGAAAGAAAATATATGAACAACAAGCGTATATCTAATAATTTACGAAAAATCGGAAGAGATGATTTTGCAGATAAATATGATATATTTGCAAAATTTAATAAAGAAAAAATTAATACTCTTAAAAAGCAGCAAGAAAGCATTAGTAATGATTTTTACAAAGAACAGAAAAATGCATCAGAGCAGTTTCCGGAAGTATTACAAGTAGAAATATAATCCATTGTAAATTTTTATGTATATTATGTACAAAAGTATATTTAAATGATATATAATATTAATATATGTATATCGTTAAAAATTTAAAGGACTATCAACTGTCCCACAAGCAGAGTATATTTGCTGGATATTTGAAGGATAATGTGGATTCGTATGTTTGCTATGAAAAGATAACAAACCGTGCTGCTATGCGTAATTATTTTGCACCGGTTAATGATTTTGCGGAGTATTGTACAGCTATTGCAGAACCTGCTGAATTGCTTGCCAGAAGTGCTTATGCAAGCTAAAATCTTTTTATTATAATATTTATCCCATATTGAGTTAGTTGTACAAAAAATTTTGTATATGCTATCCTTTAATTGATATGGAGTAAGTATGAAAAAGATTTTAATTCTGGTTTTTATTTTAATTATGACAATAAACGTGACTTTCTCAAAAGAAGAGAAAGATTACACAATTAACTTTAACGGAACCAAGTATCATTTATTATATAGTATCAAAAATAAGGATTTTGGCGGTTACCTAAATGAATATTACAGAAAAGGTGAAACATACAATATCTGGACAGACATGGTAGCAATACACCACTTTCCAAACGCATACTCACCTATTGACAGGATAAAAGATTTTAAAGATTATTTATCAGCAATGCACGTTCCAAGTTCCTTAACATTTGATGATAAAAAAAATACTGCAATGATTGACTTTATCTTAATTGCAGATAAACAAATGCCAATTGTGCTGGAGTTTAATGTATTTAAGTACGAAAAATCTGATAAATGCGGTTCAGTTGCAGTTCAATATGCAAAAAGATACTCAGCTACAACCACAATGCAAATTGAAGCAATAAAAAAAGATTTTGAATTAAACCGTAAACGTCTAATTAAAGAAGTAAAAAATTATAAAATACCAAAAGTTGTTACTACGGACATAGATAAATGTATTAGCGGTTCAGATATTCGCGAAAAGATTTCAGATAATAAAACGCCTGAAGAAACAACTAATGCTGAAAATATAACAGACAATAATACTAATGAGTTCACTGATTTACAAGAAACTTCTGTAAAAGAAGATAGTAAAACCTCAGAAGAATCTAAAGATATTACTGCAACGACAGAAGAAACCGTTATTGTTGAAACAAACAAGGATGACATTGCAGCAAAAGAAGAAAACATAAGCGGCGAAAATAATTCAAATGAAAAACAATTAATAAATATAGAAAATAAAAAAGAGATAGAAGAAATTGTAACTTCTGAGACGAAAGATGATATAGCAGTTAATAAAGAAGTATTAACAGAAACCCAAAATCAAAACCAAGACCCAAAACAAGAAACTGACACAGAAATGACTATAAAAGAAGAAATCAAGCAGGCACCAACGCCAATTTCTCAGGATAAGACAGTTGTCAAAGAAGAAAATATAAAACCTGCTGCAATAATACAACCTGAATACAATGTTAAAAGTAAAAAAAGTAAGAAAATTAAGGAAGCAAGTTTTGAGATTAAGAACAGCAAAGATGCTTATATTGCTGCACCCAGAACCGAAAAAGAATTAAAAGAAGATGTTAAAAGAAATAAAGAACGTCAGATAGAAAGAAAAAAACAGGCAAAAGAGCTTGCAAAAATAAATGCAAGAAATGCAAAATTACAGGCAAAACAACAAAAAGCTGATGCAAAATTAAATGCAAAAAATGCCAAGAAATTAGCTAAGCAAAATGCTGAAAACGATAAAATCCTGGCTAAACAGAATAAAGCTGATGCAAAGCAAAAAGCAAAAGAAGATAAATTAAACTCAAAACTGGAAAAAAAGAATGAAAAACAATATTTAAAAGACAAAAGAAAAGAAGAAAAAACTCTAGCTAAAGCTGAAAAATATGAGGCAAAAGAAAATAAAAAAGCATTAAAAAAACAAAACAAAATTGACAAAAGAGAACAAAACTTAAAGATAAAGCATCTAAACAACAAGCAAAAAAAGATAAAAAGCAGCTTAAGCAAAATAAAAAATTAGAGAAAAAAGAAGCAAAAAAACATAAAAATAAAGCTTAGCAGACGTTTATTCCTTATAAAAACTTTACAATACAAACAAATTTGCCATGATTGGCAGAAATTGTTAGTATATATATGGGAGAGAGTGTATAAACATTCATAAGGGATAAAAATGAGTAAATTAAAATTAGGTATAATAGGAATATTGGGAGTAATGTTTTTTTTCTTTTTACCTGCTGATGCAGCAATGACATTCCCTAATATAAATATTGGAATGCAGCAGGCAAATACTCCGCAAGATTTTTCAAACGGATTGCAAATACTTATATGGTTAACAATTTTAACACTTGCACCAAGTATATTTATAATGGCAACAAGTTTTATCCGTATTGTTGTAGTACTGTCTTTAACAAGACAAGCGATAGGTGCCGGTAATTTACCTCCAAACCAAGTAATAACAAGTTTGGCATTAATTTTAACATTTTTTATAATGTCACCAACCCTTAATCAAATAAATGAAACTGCACTGCAGCCTTATATGAATAACCAAATTACACAACAAGCAGCGTTAGACAGAGGTGCGATTCCGCTCAGAAACTTTATGTTTAAACAAACTCATGAAAAAGAACTGGCACTTTTTGTCAGAATGGCTAAAATCGAAAAACCAAAAACAAGAGATGATGTGCCTATGTATATTTTATTGCCATCATTTATATTAAGTGAGTTAAAAACAGCATTCACTATAGGCTTTGTAGTGTACCTGCCATTTCTTGTAATTGATATTGTCGTATCTTCAGTGCTTGTATCAATGGGTATGATGTTTCTTCCACCAACAATGATTGCACTGCCGTTTAAGCTGATTATGTTTGTAATGGTAGACGGCTGGTATCTTGTTGTAAAATCTCTGGTGGAAAGCTTTGTTACATAAAATGGCGGTAACAATAATATTTATACAGATTTGAGGTAAATGAAATGAATCAGGATATAGTTATAACACTTTTACAAAAAATGTTTATATTAACATTAGAAATATCTGTTCCGATATTGCTTGTCGGTGTAGTTTTAGGTTTGATGGTAAGTATTTTCCAGACAGTTACACAAATACAAGAATCTACTTTAACATTTGTTCCAAAAATTGTTGGCTGTGTTATCCTTCTTATATTTTTACTGCCATGGATGTTCGGAATCGTAATAACCACAACTAATGAATTTTTTGATATGATACCACAATTAATTGGCGGGGCTTAATGTTTAATCTGGATGTTTTGTTTTCAACAACAAATATATTATTGTTTATGGCTATAATTACCAGAATAAGCGGTCTGTTTTCATCTGCACCGTTATTTTCTACATATCCTATTCCAATGCAAGGAAAAGTTTGGTTAGCAGCATTAATTGCTTTTATTTTATTCCCAATCGTACAATATAATACAAATTTTGTAGCACCAACATCGGTGCCTGCATTAACAGTAGTATTATTTAAAGAATTTTTAATCGGTTATGCTATTGGATTTTGTGCAAATATAATTTTTGTTGGGGTAGAATTAGGTGTCAACATGTTTGCTATACAAATGGGATTATCCGCATCACAGGCATTAAATCCAACTTCCGGCGGAGCATCTCCGATAATTACACAAGCGTACACTTATCTTGCAAGCATGATTTTTATAATACTTGGAGCACACCAATGGCTTTTTGCTGCATTATATAACAGCTTTAAATCAATGCCAATTGGCTTTACTTTCACATTTTCACCTGCATTAGTTCAGCATATAATAACAATAACCAGCCAAATGTTTAATATTAGTCTTAGCATTGCATTGCCAATATTTGGTGTTTTGTTTATTACAGATGTATTATTAGGATTTACATCAAAGATGATGCCTCAGATGAATATCTTTATGGTATCAATGCCGTTAAAAATTTACCTCGGACTTCTTTTATCACTTATTTTTATGCGTCCAATGGCAGAATACATAGGGGTACTCATAGAAAGATTCTTAACTCAAATTGCTCAGGTATTTTAATATATTAAAATAACAAAAAAACAATGCCAATATTTGGTATATAATATTATTAATCACAAATCAAAAAAGGAAATTTGTTTAAATGGGTAATGAAGCAGCAGAAAGAACAGAAGAAGCTACCCCGCGGCGACGCCAGAAAGAACGGGAAAAGGGTAATGTATCAAGAAGCCGCGATATGGATGCTGCACTTGTTATGGTTGCAGGAGTTGCTTTGCTTGCTGTATTTGCGAGATTTATGGGGGAAGCAATTCTTAATATGATGCGTGAAACATTTTCACATTTAACAATGACTGATATAGATGCAACAAATATACTTGGAATATTATTACCATACTTCAGACAATTAGGAATAATTTTACTTCCTTTCTTTGTTTTACTAGTAATCCTTGCGATAATCATTATCAGAATGGATGTAGGCCAAGTATTTGCGATAGAAAAAATTAAAATAAAGTTTGAAAATATCTCTCCAAAAAGAATGCTTCAAAATGCAAAAAGAATGTTTAATCCATTTGAGCCAAGAACTCTTGTTGAATTTGCAAAGTCTATTATTAAAATTGTAGTTGTTGCTGCATGTGGTTATTCTGCTATTAATGCAAGGAAAGCGGACCTGATGGGATTAGTAGGCTTAGAACCTGTTACTGCATTACATATAATTTTATCGATTTTAATTAATATGATTATAAACATGTGTCTTGCTATGCTGATTCTTGGATATATAGATAAAAAATACCAACAATATGAATACGAAAAATCTATAAAAATGACAAAACAAGAAATAAAAGATGAACAAAAAGACACTGAGGGAGACCCTAAAATCAAGGCGAGAATTAAATCTATACAAATGCAAATGGCAAGACAAAGAATGATGTCATCAGTACCGCAATCAGATGTCGTAGTAACAAACCCGACGCACTATGCAGTTGCACTAAAATATGACAAAACAAAAGCCCCTGCTCCAATAGTTACCGCAAAAGGTGTTGACTATCTGGCATTCCAGATAAGAGAGATTGCAAAAGAAAACAACGTTCCTATCGTTGAAAACAGACCTGTTGCAAGAGCATTATATAATACTGTACCTGTCGATGGAGTAATTCCATCAGACCTGTATGTAGCGGTATCAGAAATACTTGCTTATGTCTACAGACTAAAAAATAATGATAATGGGAATACATAAATGTAACAATCATTAACATTTTATAAAATTTTGCAATAAATTAGTGGAAATACTCGACAATTAATTATATTTTATGTATTATAAAAATATACTGGCCAAAAATAGCAAAAGGAGAAAAGAAATGCAAGTTATATTAAAAAAAGAAGTACAGAATATTGGTGAAGCAGGTGATTTAGTAAACGTTAAAGACGGTTATGCAAGAAATTATCTTATTCCTAAAAATTATGCAGAAGCAGCTACTGAAGGTGCTTTGAAAAACAGAGAACAAAATATTGCAAGAATCAAAGCTAAACAAGAAAAATTACATCAAGAAGCACTTGCAAAAGCTGAACAAATTGAAAAATTAGGTTCAATCGAATTATCTGCAAAAGCAGGTGAAAGCGGAAAATTATTCGGAACAATTACAACAAAGAAATTATGCGAAGAACTTAAAGAAAAATCAAATATTGAAATCGATAGAAAAACTGTTTCATTAAACTCACCAATTAATAAAATTGGTGAATACACAATGTTAATCAAATTAACATCAAAAGTTAAAACTGAATTAAAAGTTGTTGTTACAGCATCAGAAGTCGTTAAAGAAACTGTAGAAGAACTTTCAGAAGAAGCTGAAGCATAGATAACAATTATCAAAAAGATTTAAAGACGTGCCAGCTAGCAATTGCAGGTGCGTCTTTATTAAATATAAACGGGAGACTTTATGAAGCTAAATTTTAAAAATTTACCAATATCAAATTTGCCATACGAGGATGTAACATTATGTAAGCAGATGATGCTGCGTCTATATGAGAACGTTCCATATTTAGCTGAGCTTCCTAAAATTGATCCAAATGACAACGTCATATACAGGACAGTAGAAAATATACCGGGAATTACATATAAAGACAAAAAATTAATTATTGAAGACTGCTATAGTTCTTCTTTTATTAAATGTGCACAAGAATTAGATCAAGTATTTAATTCAGATGATGAAAATAAATTAGATGCATACTCTTCAAGTTCTCCATTCTGGGAATTGTATACAGAAATGCTTAAGCGTATACAGCCAAAATATACAGTAATCAGATTGCTGGGGGCATATTCTTTTGCTGAAGCAGTTTTTAATGTAAGTACCTCTACAATGTTGAGAGAAAAAGCATACAGAAAATATATAATTCAAGCTATAGGTGTTAAAGCGTTATGGTTTATAAATAAAATTAAATCATTGTCACCTGAAACTAAAGTAATCTTATTATTTGAAGAACAACAATTATATAAGTTTGGTTCATTAAAAAGAAATCACGAAGATATTACAAAAGATACAATTGTTTCATTATTTACAAAAATATTCCAAAAGATACAAAAAGCCGGCGGACTTATCGGAGTTCAATCATTTGAAAAATGTAATTGGCAGTTAGTATTGGATTCAAATGTAGACTTAATATCATTCGATGCTTATAATAATCCTAATAGCCTTAATATTATATCTGACAGATTAGGAACATTTTTAGCTAAAGGTGGTTATATTAATTGGGGAATAGTACCTGCTAATAATGAAAAAACAATTAGAAGTATGAACGTAGATACAGCATATAAACTATTTACAAAAGCAATAGAAGATTTATCCGCAGAAGGGATTTCACTTGATTTGTTATTAAGAAATAGCACCGTATCTGTACAGGACAATTTGGTAAATATACCTTTATTGTTTGCAGAAAAAGCACTTATGATTGAAAGTCAGTTAGGGAAGAAAATTCCTGCTAGTTCTCGTCTGTAGATTCTTCTTCAACTATGGCATTAGAATCAAGATATATAGTGTTTCTTATAAATGCATGGGCAATAAGCAGCAAATATGGATTCATTTCATTTGTTGCAGACAAATTAACTTTTGCTTCCGGTTTTTCAGCAGTTTCTTCTTTTTTAGGTTCTATGGCCTCTACGTCAATTGTCATAGTCATAGCATGAGAAGCTCCTTCATCCATCAAACTTCGCTGTAAGAGTGTTTTAGGAAATGACTCCGAACAAATTATATAGATATCAACTGAATTAGATGTAGTAAGAGTAAATACACCCTTAACATTACCATAATTTTTGGTTTGAATAAGTACTGTTAATCTTGAATCATTTGATTCATTCTCACCTGTATCTGCTTCGACTTCTAAATCAAAACCTACTCCTTCATTTAATGGAAGCCAAGGAAGATACAATAACATAAGACTTTTTAAAGTTTGAGCAGGATTACCGGATTCTGCCATAGAAACACAGGAATTAATAATCCCAAGAGTCTCATTTATTTGTTCACTTGTCATCCCATGTTTTGATGCGGAAGCCATAGCTATAATCAATCCTGCAATTGCGTGTTTACTGTTTTTCAAAATCATTTCTGAAACTGCGGGCATATTTATCATCCCGCTAAACATTAAAGCAACTGCATCTTTTTGCTGCATTACCTGATTTTGTTGCTGTATCATCTGATTATTGATTTTGTCAGGATTAAGTTCTGCTGTTTCGTCAAATATTTGAGCAAGAGCTTTTTGATTTTTAATTAATTCATCACTCAAGTTATTTATGATTAATGTATTTGTACTTATAGGAGTATTACCTTGTGCAAGTTTTAGTATTTCACCTAATGTCTGTGGCAAACCGAGTAAATTTTTTACATAAATAGATCGGTCCATACTTGCTATTTGATTCATTTGCAGCTGATTATTCAAAATCATAGAATTTAAAGGATTTAGCATTTGAGGTGACGGTTTTGCCTGAGAAAAAGCAGAATTAAAGCTATTCATGCTTTGTTCCATATTATCTTGCTTTATTCTTTTCAGATAAATTTCGGGGTTTCTTAAACCTGCAAGTATTCTGCCAACATTAAATCCATCCATAGTTTTATTATAACAATTTTCTATAGAAAATCAATTTATGGTGATTATGAAATAGGGAAAATCCAACCTTTCGGAGCTTCAATATTACCTTTTTGAATGCCTGTCAGCGTATTATATAACTTTTGAGTAATCTCACCTGTTTTTTCCATTCCTGATGGAATCAGAATCTCTTTTCCGTGGTCGTTAATTTTACCAACCGGCGACAATACGGCAGCAGTACCACATAAAGCACATTCTTTAAAATCAGATAATTCTTCAAGATATACTTCGCGTTCTTCAACCTTAAGTCCTAAATAATGTTCTGCAACGTACATTAGAGAACGGCGTGTAATAGATGGTAAAATTGTATTTGATTTTGGCGTTACAACAGTATTATCTTTTGTTACAAATATAATATTTGCGCCTCCGGTTTCTTCAATTTTTGTTCTTGTACCAGAATCAAGGTATAAATTTTCATTAAAACCTTGTTTATGAGCATCAACTATAGCATGTAAACTCATAGCATAATTCAAACCGGCTTTAACATGACCTGTTCCAAGAGGTGCTGCCCTGTCAAAATCAGGAATTCTTAAAACAATTGGTTTCATTCCGCCTTTAAAATAAGGTCCGACAGGAGATACTATTATTCTAAACTGATACTCTGTAGCAGGCTTAACTCCCATTATTGCGTCTGAGCCAAACATGAAAGGACGAATATAAAGAGAAGCACCTGAACCATACGGAGGTACCCAGTCAATATTGGCTTTAACAACTTGCTTTACTGCATCTAAAAATCTCTCTTTTGGAAATTGAGGCATCTCTAGTCTCGCAGCGGAAGCCATCATTCTCTCTGCATTTAAATCAGGTCTAAAACATACAATTTTATTCTCTTTCGTTCTATATGCTTTCAACCCCTCAAAACAAGTTTGTGCATACTGTAGCACGCAAGCACATTCGCTAATGTGAACCAAATCATCTTGTATGAGTTCACCACCATTCCATTTACCATCTTTAAAATTAGAAACGTACCTATAGTCAGTTTTTGTATACCCAAATCCGAGATTTTTCCAATCAATACCCTTAACCATATCTTTCCTCTCTTCAAATATATTATACAATAAAAAACAGACGGAGAGTTAATTTTACCGTCTGTTTAAATTTTATTTACAATATTATTAGTTTATTATTTCACCGTATTCTTCCGGATTATTCAATAAATCATAATTAATTTCATTTTCATTATCAGCAATAGCTGCGCATACTACAGCATCAGAAGTAACATTCAATAATGTACGCATCATATCGGTAATTCTTTCAATTGTAAACAAGAATGCAAAGCCTGCTACCAATTGTTCAGGACTTAATCCCATACCATTTAACACAAGAGCTATTGTAATCAAACCTGCACCGGGTATACCTGCACAAGTAGATGATGCTATTATTGCCAATAGTGCAATTTGAACAACTAAAAATGGACCAAGAGGAATTCCATAGGCTTGTGCAAGGAAGATTACAGCTACAGTTTGTAACAGTGCAGTACCATCCATATTGAGCGTTGCACCTAATGGCAACACAAAACTTGAAACTTTATGAGAAATACCTCTTTTTTCACAACAAGCTATTGTTAACGGTAAAGTTGCAGAAGAACTCGCTGTCCCAAATGCAACCATCATAGCTTCTGCTATCGCTGCATATAACATAAGAACAGGAACTTTAGAAAATATTTTTAAAAATATCGGATATACTAAGAAAAACTGAATAGAGAAACCAATTGCTAACACTGCTAAATACTTAGATATACTGGCAAAAATATCAACACCAAAAGAAGAAACTGCAATCGCAGTTAATGCAAAAACACCGGGAGCTGCAAAACACATAATCCAATCAGTTACTTTCATTGTTGCTGCAAAAACTGACTCAAAGAAACTAACGAGCGGTCTGTTTATTTCACCGACTTTTGCCAGCGCAATCGAAAACATTAACGCAAAAACAATAATTGGAACCATGTCACCTTTTGCAAATACTTCAACAGGATTTTTAGGAATAAAACCTAATATAATATTGAGTAAATTTCCTTTTTGAGATTCTATTGTAGCTGCAACCTTAGCCTGAATATCACCTGCAACATCAGCATTAATATAATGAGCAGCACCTAATCCGGGCTGCATTAAAAGTGCAAGCGCTGCACCAATAGAAACGGCTGCAACGGTAATAATTCCGTAATACAAGACCATTTTAGAACCGAGTTTACCTATTTGTTTGCTATCTCCAACACTTGTTATGCCAATAACTATTGCAGATATAACCAACGGAATAACAACCATTTGAATTAATCTTATAAAAACTTGTCCTACAAATGTTAATGTATTCATTAAAACAGTATGAGGGTGATGATGCATCCATATACCAACCAAAACACCCAGAACTAAGCCCGCGAAAATATGCCAGTTACGCTTTAAACCCAAACCAAGCGCAATAAGCACCTGCATATAAAATTTCATATAAAATCCTCTCTTTAAATAGTTATAACTTAATTATTTTACTATTTTTAGGGGTAAATGTAAAGGTATACTAACAAATAATTACACTTTATGTACTAGAATAATAACTATTATAAAAACATTCTGCAAAATACTTGCGGCAAAAATCTTTTTTACCTATAATCTAGGTACAATGTCAATTATCCAAAAATCACAAATAGCACTAGAATATGATAAAATACTGGCTGAACTTTCTAAATTTGCTAAAACAGAGCAATCAAGAAGGTTATGTCTGGATTTAACACCTTTTGTTAAGCAGGAAGATATTCATAATCAAATTGTACTTACAAGAGAGGCTAAAGATTTATTAGATTTATCAAGAGATATTCCGATAGATAAAATTGAAAACTTTTCTAAATTAAGAGAAAAAAGTGAATACTTTGTCGAAGAAGAATTAATTGATGTAGCAAAATCGCTTCAGACATCAAGAGTCGTTAGGAATTTTCTAAAAGAAAATTTACCTTTTGATACACAGATGAGTCGTTTAGCAGAAAATTTATACACAAATAAAGAACTTGAAAATAAAATTTTTGATACATTTGATGACAATATGATGGTTAAGCAAAATGCAAATAAAGAATTAAAAGGCTTATATTCATCATTAAAAGATACAGAAACTAACCTGAAAAAATCTGTTCAGGGTTTAATGAATTCGCCTGAATTTCAAAAGCATTTACAGGAAAATATTTACACGCTTAGAGATGACAGAATAGTATTTCAGGTAAAAGCATCTTCTAAAAGCAAAGTTGGCGGCATTGTTCATGACGTATCCGCTACTAACAGAACATTTTATATTGAGCCGGCTTCAATCGTACCTCTAAACAATAAAATCAGAGAATTAAAATCAAAAATATACGCCGAAATAATTAGAATATTAACTGAACTAAGCAAAGAAGTACGCAGTGAGATGGACAATCTTATAAGCATGGAAAAGATGCTTGCCGAGATTGATTTTCATTTTGCAAAAGCAAGATATGCAATAAAAATTCAAGCAATTGAACCTAATATATCATTAGATAAGATGATTAAAATTGATTTAATGCGTCATCCTCTTTTGATTGGAAGAGTCAATAAAATTGTTGAAAATGATTTTGAGATTGGCAAAGGATATAAGTCAATCATTATTACAGGTTCTAACACCGGAGGGAAAACAGTTACGCTAAAAACAGTCGGTCTGTTTATCTTAATGATGAAATCAGGACTTTTCTTACCGTGCGCAGAAGCTCATATTTACCCATTCGAAAAAGTACTTGCCGATATTGGTGATGAACAAAGTATTTTGCAAAACTTGTCAACATTTTCATCGCACATGAAAAATGTAATTGAAATACTCAGTCTGGCTGACTCTGATACATTTGTATTGATTGATGAATTATGTGCGGGCACTGATCCTCAAGAGGGAGCAGTTCTGGCAGAAGTAATCTTAAAAGAACTTGTAAAAAAACAAGCACAATCTGTTATAACAACGCACTATGGAGAATTGAAAACATTAGAATACACTAATCCGTATTTTAAAAATGCTTCGGTAGAATTTGACACTGAATCACTTTCTCCTACGTATAAACTCGTAATTGGCATCCCTGGATTAAGCAATGCTATATCTATAGCTGCAAATTTAGGTTTGGATAAAGATTTAGTATGGGAAGCTAAAGAACTGCTTATAACACAAAGAGATAGTTCAAGCATAGTAGTTGAAAAATTACAGGATACACAGCAAAAACTTGACACAAATTTAAAAGAAGCAGAAAATCTTAACACTGAAGCCGCTGAATTAAAGAAGTATTATGAAAAAGAACTTAATGAGCAGAAAAAAGAAAAGAAAAAAAGCCTTAAAATTATTAAAGATAAATTTGAAGGACAATTAGAAAATGCAAAAGATACAATAAAAGAGATTTTAACAGAACTTAGGAAAGAAAAATCCGAAAAAATAGCAAGACGTTCTTATGCAAGACTGGCAAAACTTGAGCAAGGTTTCAGAGATGATATGAAGCAAGTTGAAGAAAAAGAACAGTATCTGGAACTTGATTGGTCAATTGTTCAGCCAAAAGATAAAGTTATGATAAAAGAGCTTAATCAACCTGTAATAGTACTTTCATTACCGGATAAAAATGACTCGCTTTATATACAGATGGGTATGATTAAAACTAAAATTAACAAAAATAAATTAGCAGTATTTGATCCTAATATGACGAAGAAAGTAAATTTACCGGTTGGAGCTGTAAAAAATACAGAAAGTTTCAGCCTAAAAAGAGTAAATATATCAAATACAATTGACCTTAGAGGACATCGAGTCGAAGAAGCACTGGATGAACTTGAATACTATTTTGATAAGGCAAGTTTAGCAAACTTAAGTCCGGTTTATATTATACATGGACATGGAACCGGTGCGTTGAAATCAGCAATCAGAGAATTTATTTCAACATCACCTTATGTAGCAAAATTCAGAGTAGGAGAAGAAGCTGAAGGTGGAGACGGAGTTAGCGTAGTAGATATAAAATAAAAGACGGATTTTATTATCCGTCTTTTATCTATTATAGCTTTTATAAACGCCTATTCGTTAGGAATTTCTATCTCAACATCATCGACATCATCTTGATCTTCTTTCTTGATAGTTTCAATAACATTTTTAGCCATTTCTTTAGCGATAACTTTTCTTGTAGATTCAGGACAATTCTGCAACAAACTTATTGCTGTTCTTAATGTACCATCTAAGTCATACCAGCGGCCATGTTTTGAATCATCCAAAACATCTTCTGTTGCAGAAACAATATCTTCAACAGATTCATATTCTGTACTGGACAAGTGATGCTCAGTAATAATTTTTATTAAATTTAACGCTACTTTAATCTGTGTTTCATCATCAGATTCTTCCAACGTTTTCATAGCAGATGACAATACAGGATCCTTATCATACCAACGTCTTGCATTTGTACTAAACTCTTCCTTCATAGACCCTCCTGATAACTATTGCTAACAGGTTAATTATACTATAGAATTTAATATTTGTAAAAGGGTAAGTTATCTTGTTAACTTACCCTTTTATTTATGCTATTTGAAGCAACCGTAATTTTCGCATAGATATTGGCAACGGTTTTGTTGATATATTTATATTTTCATTAATTACAACATTGGTAATATCCGTATTACTCGTTCTTTTTGTTATTGGAGCAATATTTGATGTTCGTTCATGATTATTTTTATAAATCATTTTCGACATTACCAAATCTAAGTCGTCCTCACTTGTAAAGGGTTTTTTAAGCATTATATTATCAACGTAACTTTTATCACATACTGTTGTTTTATGCCCATTAAGCTCTATTTCAGTACCTATATAGTCAGAACATAAATACTTGTTAATAATCATTATAGTATTTCCGACTTTATCAGTAATAGAATAACTTAATAACTCATTTTTAGGATTTAATTTTTTTACTGTTATTGTTTGATTTTCATCCTTATACTCAACAATTCTGTCAAGTATGTCGTACCTGTATCTTTGCTCTGCCACAATATTATTATTAACTTTTATAATCCTGCTATTCACGCGCATTAATTCATCATAACCATATTCAACTTCATATCTGTTATCATTAGCAAATTTTCGAATAGCTGTTATTTGGTCTTTACGGTTATATTCATAATTAACAATACATATAGGCTTTCTAAATCGATTAAATTTTGTTTTTCTGGTAATTTTTCCGTTATTATATTTTTCAATAGAACATAACAAATTATACCTGTAATGTTCAATTGAAGATACTGTGGGGCCATCATAAAATATTTTCTTCAGAAGTTCACCTGATTCGGAATAGTAAGCTGCATGAATTAAGTTTCCTTTATCATCTTTTATCAACTTAACGCCAAAATCTGTATTAACTTCCTTAATTGGATGTTCTGTATTATCATTTATATTAGAAACTATTTTTGTATATTGCTGCAACTCTGTAGGTATGCTTATACACAGATAGTCCTGATCCATTTATTATACTCCATTTTAAGTACAAATACTCTCTAATATAATAAACAATTTAAAGCAAAGATAATTTCAAACTTAACATTTTTTGTTACAAAACTATACATTTAACTTATAACCACCACCATAGATGGTTTCTATATATTTTTTCCCATCAGATATTTTATCAATTTTTGAACGTAAATGTCGAATATGGACTCTTATTGTTTCTACATTATCATCCGGTTCATATCCCCAAATTTCTTTTAACAGTTTTTCTCCTGAGACCATATTCCCATGGTTTTGGAATAAGAGATTAAAAATATCAAATTCAATAGGAGTTAATTTTTGGATTTTATCATTTATCTTAACACTATATGCTTCCGGAATTAGAGTAATCTCTTTATATGTTAAAAGTTCTCTGACTGCAGATGATTTAGGAATTTGTTTAGTACGTTTCAAAAGAGCTCTTACTCGCACAATGAGTTCATCAACCTCAAACGGTTTAGTTAAATAATCGTCAACACCTATGTTGAATCCGTTCACTTTATCATTTAAATGAGAAAGCGCTGTAAGCATAATTATTGGGGTTTCAGATATTTCAGGACATTGTCTGATTCTTTGAGCGACTGTAAAACCATCGACCTCCGGCATCATAACATCTAGAACTATTAGAGCCGGCACTTCCTGCTTAGCTTTTGCAAACCCCTCAATACCATTAAATGCTTGTGTTACTTCATACCCTTGTAATTCAAGGTTAATTTTAATTAATTCATTTATTGCACTGTCATCATCTATTACCAAAATTTTAGTCATTTATTGTAACCTCATGTTTAAAATCATTGTCAAAATCTTCTAATAAATTTGCAGGAATCTCTTTTTGACTTGAAATCCCTAAATTTTTTAATTCATTAACCTGAGAAAAAATACTCGGTTTATTTTTATTAGAGCGCCGAAATCTATTAATAGCTGTTGTAAATTGCTGAGAAAGTTCATCAAAATCTTTTTGAATTTGTATAAGTTCTTCGCATAACTGAGAAAACGTTTCATACAAATTAGTTCCCGCTTTTACAATTTGTTTAAGATTATCATTCTGTTTCTGCTGAGCAAATAGCTGATTTACTAACCTTATAGCAACAAGAAGAGAAGCGGTTCCGACAATTATAATATTTGACTTGTAAGCATAATTAATTATATCTGAGTCCTCATACAAAATATTTAACGAAGATTCTATCGGAATATACATTAACACAAAATCAGGCTGCTCAATTCCTTCTGCTTGACTATAGTTTTTTTGAGCCAAATCATTTATACGTTTCTTAACTTCTGCTTTAAATTCTTTTAACCTTGAATTATCATTAATATAATCTAAATAACTTTTTAAAGTAACTTTTGAATCAACAATTAAATGGCGTCCGCGTGGAAGATTAATAACTATATCAGGTCTGATTTTATGTGTAGTATCATCATTTAAATTTTCAGAATAAGCTGAATATTGTTTAAAATAATGTATTCCTTCCTGCATTCCGCAATTTTGGAGAATTGTATCGAGAATACCTTCTCCATAAGCACCTTTAATGTTTTGGTTCTTTGTTAAAGCATTCGTTAAATTCTTAGCTTCTTGTTCTATAGATTTATTATTTTTAGCTAATATATTAAGTTGTTCAACTATTTTCGCTGTATTCTCTACTCCTGAGATATTGAATGTTTCAACCTTTGACTTAACCTCGGATAATTCTTTAGAAAGAGGTTCCAATTTTTCAGCAAGTGCTTCTCTGTTTTGCTTACGCATATCCTCTTGTTCACTTTTAACAGCATTATTTGCCAGTTTAATAAAATCATTATTAATAATTGATTTTATTTTGTTAAAAAATAATATCAGAATTACACATGATGTCACAGCACCCATAAAAAAACAAGAGAGATACACAATATAACTTTCCATCTAATCCTCATTTATTAAACAACGGGTCAGGATAAACCCGACCCTAAATGACTATTTTTTATTAATCTTAGCAAGTAGTTTTAGTATTTCTAAATACAACCAAACTAATGTAACCATAAGTCCAAATGATGCAAACCATTCATAATCTTTTGGAAGCATCATTTGTTCGCCTTTTTCAATATACTCAAAATCTAATATCAGATTTAATGCTGCAACCGCAACAATAATTACGCTAACTAAAATACCTGCAGGTGAAGCAGAATTAATAAGAGGCACATGCATATGGAATAACCATCTGCCGATTATATCAACAAGATAAACACCTGCTATAGATGCCGTAGTGATAAATATAACACTTCTAAACTTCTCAGTAACTGTTATAATTCTCGTTCTATAAAGAAGAAGCATTGCAAACAAAGCTGCAAAAGTACCTGCAACTGCCTGAATAACAATACCGGGCATTTGTGTTTCAAAAATTGCAGAAATACCACCTATTGCACAACCTTCACAAGCAGCATAAACCGGAACCAAGTATTTTATTCTTGTAAATGAAATTATCAAAGCAAGAATAAAACCAAGTATAGCTCCGCCGCCTGTCAACATCATTGCCATATCAGTCATACCTGCACTATATCTTGTCCAAACAAAAGAAGCAGCACAAACTAGTAACAAACCAAGAAATAACGATACTTGAATTGTTCCGTTAATTGTCATTGGCAAACCATCATATACACGTTCCTGTTCGTTAAAATTTTTCTCATTCAAAATAGGATTTGACATATATACTCTCCTCTTCTTATATACTGTAGATATTATAACACATAACTTGGAATAAAATTAGTGCTTAACATTTTTTTAAGCTTTTGCACGACAAAAGCTATGCAGTGATAAAACTGTATAGCTTTTAATAATATCATATTACATCAAACGATCTAGACGATAGTCTGAGTTCTTACCTGATTAAGTAAAAAAGAAACTCTATCTTGCAAATCCTTGTCAACCGGGCTAGCATAAAATCCTTCGATTTTTGCAGCTTCTTCTTTAGCAATAAAATCTTTTTCAAGCATTGCCAACTTACGATACGTCAAATTCATTTTCTTAATCTCCTTACTTAAATTTTCCTATATAAATTCCCCATATATAAATGCTTACATATATATAAAGTCATTAATTTATAAAAAATTGATGTAATGTGAAGATTTGTAAAAATAAATTTTATATCTACCAGACAACACTTTGAATAAGTTCTATTTCATATCCGTCAGGATCATTTATAAAAGCTATCATAGAACCTTTTCCTGTCAAATCAAACGGCTCATAAAGGTACTTATATCCTAGTTTATAAAGTTTTTCAGAAAATTCATCAAATGAATCTACATGATAAGCAAGATGGCCAAAACCGGTTCCAATATCATAACCGTTATCAGGTGTTTCATCATTATATGTAAGTTCTAACTGACAAGTATTTTCTTCATCTGACAAAAAATAAAGCCAGCAATCATCTAAACGCCTTTTTTCAACAATATGCATATCCATGAGTTCTGTATAAAACTTTAATGAATCATCTATATTTTTAACCCTTATCATTGTATGTAAAAATTTCATATTAAATACCTCCTATTATAAATATTCTACCATGTTATAATAATTTAGTTATAAGAATAAGGAAACTAATTTATGAAACATGTATTAGAACAAACTGTATACTATGCAGACACCGATTCATACGGTGTTGTATGGCATGGAACATATTTAAGATGGATGGAGCAGGCTAGAGTTGAATTTTGCAGAGAACTCGGAATTGATCTCGTATCTATGAAAGAAAATGATGTTGTAATACCGGTTACAAATATTAATATCAGATACAAAGCTTCAGCGAAATTAGATAATACTGTAATTGTAGAAACTCAAATTATAAAAATTTCACCGCTAACCGTAACTTTTAATCAAATCATTAAAGAAAAAGAAACGAATAAAATATTTACGAATGCAGATGTGGAAGTAGTCGCCGTAAACGGTGAGGGCAGAATATACAGAAGAATGCCGGAAGTATTAAAATTAGCTTGTGAAAAAGGAATGGCGGATTAATTATGCCCAGATTAAATAAATATATAGCATCAACGGGAATATGCTCACGAAGAAAAGCAGATGAGCTGATTACAGACGGTAAAGTCAGCGTTAACGGTAAAATAATCACAGAACTTGGTTTTTATGTTCGCGAAAAAGACAAAGTAACTGTTGATGGAAATACAGTAAAACCGCAAGCATTAGAATATTATCGTTTCTATAAACCTGCAGGATATATAACAACACAAAATGATGAAAAAGGCAGAAAAACGATATACGACTTAATACCTGCTGAATTAAAACATCTAAAACCTGTTGGAAGGCTGGATAAAGACTCTACAGGATTATTAATTATGACTAACGATGGAGAGCTTATCAATCAAATGACTCATCCGTCTATAAAAGTTCCAAAAGTTTACATGGTTACAATAAACGGAAGATTTACAGAAAATCATGCAAAAGAAATGTTTGACGGAATTGAAATAATTACAGACACAAATGAAAAGAAAATAGCATTTGCTGAAACCGTACCGATTGAAGTTACAAATAAATCATCTGTTATTCAGGTTGTACTTTATCAGGGAATTAACAGACAAATTCGTAAAATGTTTGCAAAACTTGGTTTTGAAGTAAAAGTTTTAAAAAGAATACAACACGCTATAATTACACTTGAAGGACTAAAAAAGGGTCAAATTAAAGCTATGAAACCTAAACAAGTTAAACAATTACAATCATACCTGACAAAAATAATGAAAGATAGTGAAAATGCTTAGAATTGCAATAACAGGGAATATAGCATCAGGAAAATCACAGGTCGAAAAATTTATATCAGAATTAGGTTATCCCGTTTATGATTCTGATAAAATCGCCCATAAAGTTCTTGAAGAAATCACTGAATTTTACGGATTAGACGTATTTACCGACGGAAAAATTGACAGGAAGAAGCTGGGTAATCTTGTTTTTTCAAATCCTGATATAAAGAAAAAACTTGAAGATTTAACTCATCCTAAAATTAAAGCTGAGATTTTGAATTTGTTTAATAATCACAAAAATGATGAATTTATTTTTGTATCAGTACCACTATTATATGAAGCCGGATTTGACGGCATTTTCGATAAAGTTCTGATTATTACATCAGATAAAAATATTCAACTCAAACGTTTAATGAGCCGGAATAACTTAACAGAAAATGATGCTCTAAAAAGAATAAATGCACAAGAAGCACAATCAGAAAAAATAAAAAAAGCTGATTATGTTATTGAAAACAATTCTTCTTTATCTGAATTGCAGTCTAAAGTTAATAAATTTATCAACTATTTAAAACAAAATTAATACTTGTTAGATAACTTCATAGCTTTATGCATTTCAAATACACTTAAAATAAAGAATAATCCAAAAACCAACAGATATGATTGATTTGTATAAACAGTGACGTTACCTCGTTTAATCGGTTCAAATATATTTAACAAAAATCCTGTTACCGTACCTAATATACCGACAAGAGTAAAGAAGCAGAAATTCATAATACTTACAGCCGTTCCCGATATCATTTTTCTGTTTGTTAAGTGCAAAATAGGAACAAGTATGGAGGACAGACTCGCATTTGCAGCAAGAACACAAAATATACAAGCAATAAAATAGGTTCTAATGTTAAATATTAATGCTATACAAATTAAAAATAAAGAGCAGAATGTAATAACAGACGCATTTTTTAAGAATCTTACTCGATGATTGTGAGTTAACCTGCAAACATAAGCATTAACAATATTAAAAACGGCGGCAATAATTGCCATGCCGGAAAGGACAAGTGCAGCATTTTTTACAGGCATCAGGCAGAAATCTTCTAAGAATTTTTTACCGATAACCGTTTGGATTGTATAGGTTATAGCAAAATTACAACAAGCAAAACTGAATAAATTTCTGTTGTGTCTTTTATGTAATACCAAACGGAAAGGAAGCGCTCTAAATTTTACGGATTTATTAATTTTTGGAAGTTTAACAGTTGGTAAAATTAATGCAAAAATTACAGCTGCAATTATTAGAATACAAGCCAAAACAACCAGAATTTCACGCCATGAAGCATACCTCATTGCATAGACAAATGGAGCATTTGCAAAAATACCTCCTGCATATCCTATAAACAACATTACGGAAATAGCCATTCCAAAGTTTTTATCCGAAACAACTTCTCTGAGTTCTTTTATAATACTTAAATAAAAAGTACTGCTGCCAAGCCCGATTAATCCTCTTGAAAGATACATAATAAAGAGATTAGACGAAATTGGAAATAATAATGAGCCAATTGCCAAAACTATTCCGCCTCCAAGCATAACTCTAAAACCGCCGAATCTGTCTACCAATACACCATTAATTAGTTGCTGACAAGCATAAACATACATATAAATTGCACCAAATGTTGTAATATATGGTGCAGACACATGCAGTTCCTGCTCTAATATATCAAAAACCGTTCCGGGGACAAGAATTCTATGGAAATTAGCAAAGAAATAAAATAATGTCCCAATTAAAATTAATACAAAATTTGTAATATAAAAATTTTTCTTACTGATACTCATACCGAATGCAAACTTACACCGAACATAAGTAAAAGTAAAGAATGCATATATAAAAAAAAGAACCGATTAATCGATTCTTTTCTTTATTTTTCTTTACTAATATCTCGTGTATTACCCCCACGAAATTTACCCATTTTTGACAGGTTTTCTGCCATCTCTTTCCCAATTTCCGCCAATCACCGCTTGCACTTATTAATCTAATAGCGCTTCCAAAATTCTTGCATTTTTATCAGCCAAAGTATTTTGTCTGACTTGTGAGCGTGTAATGTAACTTCTTAACGCTTCCCTGATTAATTCTGAACGAGAACGACTTTCATTCTCAGCTACTTCATCAATTTTTCCAAGAAAGCTTTCGGGCATTGAAATTAATACTCTTGCCATGTAGTACTCCTTTTTTACTGTGTCTATTACATTTTACTCGGATATATATATAAAGTATCTACTTTTTAAAAAATTGCCTTTTTATAATCAAATGTTAAGTTTTGTTAAGTTAATTTTATATTTTATTGATTTATTTTGCATATATCTTTTCTATACGACTTTCCTACAAAATCAATATCCTCTGCTTCACTATAAGCTAATGAAGATGATTTTGATAAGGTTGACGCGGAGCCTGTTACAGATAAGACTGAACCATAAGAGGCTTCAAATTCAAGGTATTTATTCTTTTTAACAGTCGGATAAAACGTAAGTATAGTACTTTCATCAATGTTATCTAATCCGTTTATAACATTTTCGGCATTATTTTTATTTTTGCAGTTTAATACTACAGAAACATAAGCTTCATCTTTTAGTTTTATATTATCGATTTCATCACTGAAAGAACCTATTATACAAGATTCAAAAAGCGAATATAAATCATCATCAATACTACAAAGAATAGGAGCTGCATCACAATCCTGCATAAAAGAATTCCATCCAAGGATAAAAATTTGATTGTCATCTGATAATATACCGTTAACACCTAATATGCCGAGATAAGTATTTCCGGATATTTCCATATAATCTAACAACGGATAAATAACATTATCCATTATGAAATATTCATCATCTATAGAAAGTTTATAATTTGGTACACACGCACCCATTCCTCCTGTGAGCTGCCCACCGTCACCTTCCAGCGAATGCTTATAAGTAATTGAACTACCTAACGGCAGAGCTTTATATCCATCAGTAATTGCATAGAATGAAAACGGAGTTCCATGAATATAGTCTTCTATTATAAGACGTTTATTTTTATCAATAACAGTAGAATCAATTATATTCTTTGCAGACATTGCTGACGTCATAACAGCTGCACTATTTGAATCATTTGTTTTTATAACAAAAGGTACCGGCTGATTTTTAATATATTCAAAAGCCAGATTTTGTTTTTCAAATATTCCGAACTTAGGAGTTTTTATTCTTAATTTATACAGAACTTTTTTAGCTAATGTTTTATTAGAAACAATTTCATTTGCTTTTGCACTCGGAGCAAATACAGACTGTTTGTTATTAGAAAATATTGTTGATATATCAGCATTAATTGCAATTTGCGAAACAGGAATTGTCATATCAATTCCATTTTCCATAACAAATTCCAATAATTCATTCACATTGTCTTCTCTTATATCTAAACAAGTTGCAAATTCTGCAATTGTGTCACTTGAGGGAGCAACATAAATTTCATGTTTACTTGACAAGTTCTTTGCTAAAGCATACGCATTTGCGCCATTTCCAATAATTAAAATTTTCTTTTTCATAAAATTATTATACCTTATAAATTTAAATCATACTTCTTGAGTGACAAATTGCTATTGCAATTGCATCAACTGTATCATCAAGTTTAGGAAGTGTATCAGTATTCAGAGCAATTTTAACCATTTGTTCCACTTCCTTTTTTTCTGCTCTTCCATACCCTGTCAAAACCTGTTTAACTTCCATAGGCGTATAACTGTATGTAGGAATATTAAATTTTTCAAGCACCGTCAAAATTACGCCTCTTGCTTCAGCAACAGGAATAACAGTTTTTTGATTTTTAAAGAAAAACAGATTTTCGACAGATGCACAATCAGGTTTATATTTATCAACTATAGTTGACAAATCATTAAATATTTCAAGCAATCGTTTAGAATCAGTCAAATTTTTACCGGTTTGAATAGAGCCTGAAGCAAGCAGTTCAGGTTTTTCTCCACTATAGCTAATTAAACCGTACCCCACAATTGCCATGCCAGGGTCAATTCCTAATATCTTCATAAGAAAATTATATCAATTACTTAACAATATTACAATAATTGTTATATTTACTATACATTTACCCCCTTTTGATGTAGCATTATATTGATAGCATACGAAAGGGATTATATTTTAATGGAAAATGAAAAGACTATAGGTATTCCGAGAGGAATGTCATTTTATAACAATTATCCGTTTTGGCATGGTTTTTTTAGTGCATTAGGCATCAAAATCATACTGTCTGATCCGACTACAAAACAAACAATGTCAGATGGAGCAGCATTAGTTGTAACAGAAACCTGTTTGCCTATTAAAATATATTTAGGACATATATTAAACTTAATATCAAAAGGCGTTAAAAATATATTTGTTCCGTCTTTGCAGTCTATTGGACCAAAGATATATAACTGTTCTAAAATAAGAGGACTTCCTGATTTAGTAAGGAACGTTATAAAAGCTGATGTTAATATCATTGAGCCAACATTGGACAAATCCGCAAAAAAACAAGGTTTATATGAATTCTTAAAAGAATCTGTTAAACCATTTGGAATAACAGATTTTAATGAAATAAAAAAAGCTTCTAAACAGGGTTGGAAAGTATATAACAACTTTTTGGTAATGGCCCGTTCCGGGATGAGCTATAAAAAAGCTATGCATTATGCATTGAGCGGTAAAGTATTTATAGAAGAACAAGAAAATAAAAAAGAAGCTCCGATTAATGTTGCTCTAATATCGCATGGTTATAACATGTATGATGAACGTGCTACCATGAAGATTTTTGATAAATTAGAGAAAATGGATGTTAAAGTATTTACTTCACTTCAGCTGACAGATGAGCAAATGGAAGAGGGTATTGCATCATTCGGACAAAAGAAATATTGGGCAAATGAGCATGAAATGACCGGTACTGCCGGACATTATATGAAAGATAACAAAATTGACGGAATAATATCAATTAATGCATTCGGATGCGGACCGGATTCATTAATGGTTGACAGAATTACAAGAAAAGCTAAAGAATACGGTAAACCGCTTCTTGTCCTAACAATCGATGAGCAAACAGGCGAGGCAGGATTTATCACAAGAATAGAAGCCTTTATTGATATGTTGTTCCGTAAAAAACGCTCAAAAATATTAGCTGATGTAGAGATGAAAGAATATGACTACGTCCCGCAAACAAACATCTGTGAATCATTATTTGTAAATAAATAAATTAAATAATAAAAATTATAATTTAAGGAGGGTGTCCAAAAAGTCAAAATTATTTATAAAACAGATGAACACCGTAGGGTGGGTTAAGCCTGCAATAGTCGTAGTTTTAGCATATTGTCTTAAAATGGCGAACCCACCAACATTAAACGAATTTTGACTTTTGGACACCCTCTTTATGTAAGTAGGGAGTTTATATGTCTCATAAAAAGACTTTGATATTAATAGATGGTCATGCATTAGCTTTTAGACAGTTTTTTGCGCTGGAAAGAACCGGAATGAAAAACTCGGAAAATCAGCCAACGTGGGCAGTATATGGTTTTTTTAAAGCTATTTTTGACTTATTGGCTAAAATTCATCCTGATTTTATAGCAGTAGCATTTGATGTAGGTCGTCAGACATTCAGAGTCGAAAAATACGAAGAATACAAAGCTCAACGTGAAGCTATGCCGGACACATTACGTTCTCAGATAGGAGTTATATGTGAAGGATTGCAGGCTTTTGATATTCCTATATATACAAAAGAAGGGTTTGAAGCAGATGATGTAATTGGAACCATTTCAAGAATAGCTTCTGAAAGCGGAAATAATACTCTTATTTTGACAGGCGATCAGGACAGTTTTCAGCTTATTGATAAAGAGGGAACTGTTAAAGTTCTTATTCCGTCAAAAGGCGAACTTATTGAGTATGACTGGAACAAGGTTTATGAAAAATTAGGAGTATATCCAAATCAAATCACAGACTATAAAGGACTTAGAGGCGATACATCAGATAATATTCCGGGTATTAAAGGTATTGGTGAAAAGACTGCACAAAAACTTCTTAATCGATATCCGAATTTAGAAGCAGTTTTGGAAGATTGCGAAAACATCCCGGAAAAAGCAGTTAAACAAAAAATTTGTGACGGTAAGGAAATGGCTGTTCTGTCAAAAGACTTAGCAACAATTATTCGTGATGTTGACGTAAATTTTGATATTAATACAGCATCCGTTACGCTTCCAAGTCTTGATAAAGTATCTGAGTTCCTCAGAAGAATGCAATTTTATACATTCATTAAAAATATTGATAAAATTTTAGGTTCGTTTAATGGCGAAAAAGTTGAACCCGAAAATTTAAGTATATTTGCACAGGGGGTAAATACAAATTCTAAGCAAGATTCATTTGCTCCTGTACAACAGGGTTTGTTCAGTCAGGCAATAAAAGAAAATATTGATGATAATGATTTTGAGTTTGAAATCGTTTCTGATATAAGCATAATTGAAAAACTTAATCAGAAAGAAAGACTGGCTATAAGATATTATGCAAAAGATGAACAAATTAATGCAATCTCAATATCGGACGGTGAAAAATCATATTATTTTGAGGGTAGATATATAACTGATTTAAAGCCTGTTATAGAGAATACAAATATAAAAAAACTTGGGTATGACGTTAAATCTGATTACCATTTATTACTAAATAATTCTTATGCGCCAAAAGGCTTAGAGTATGATGTATTGCTTGCAAGTTATGTAAAAGATCCAAATAGAAAACATACACTTGATGCTCAGGCACTTGATTTTCTAAACCACATAATGTGTCAGCATACAGAAGTTGAAAAATATGCCTGTGATGAAGCGTACACGATTTATAAATTATATGAATACTGGCAAAATAATCTTGATGAAGATGAACAAAAACTTGTTAAAGATATTGAGATGCCGCTTACGGTAGTTCTTGCAAAAATGGAGCATACAGGAGTTTCAATTGACGTTGATTATTTAAAAGAACTATCTTCATATATGACAGAAAAACTTGCAGAACTTGAAGATTTAATATTCCAGCTTGCAGGTGAAAGTTTTAACATAAATTCACCAAAACAAGTTGCAGAAGTTCTTTTTGATAAATTGGGGCTTAAAGCAAAAAAGAAAAAATCACGTTCCACAAGCGCGGAAGTTCTTGAAGAACTTGCTCAGGAGTATGAAATATGTGAATACATATTAGAACACAGAAAATTTTCCAAACTTAAATCTACTTATACAGATGTTTTGCCGACACTGATTAGCAAGCGTGATAACCGTATTCATACAACATACAATCAGGCATTAACGGTTACAGGCAGACTGTCATCATCAAATCCGAATTTACAAAACATCCCTATTCGTTCAGAAGAGGGTAATAAAATTCGTTCGGCATTTTGTGCAGCAGATAAAGAAAATTGGCTTATTTTAAGTGCAGATTATTCTCAAATAGAACTTCGGCTTTTAGCACATGTGTCTGAAGATGAACACCTTATTCAAGCATTTACGTCAGGAGAGGATGTTCACACTATGACAGCAGCAAAGGTGTTTGGAGTCAAAGTGGATGAAGTAACAAAAGATATGCGAAGAAAAGCTAAAGCTGTTAATTTTGGCATAGTTTATGGTCAATCAAAATACGGATTGGCTAAAAGCATTGGAATATCAAATAATGAAGCACAGGAGTTCATTGATAAATATTTTGAAACATACCCTGGGGTAAAAGATTATATGCTGAATGAAATAGAATTTGTTAATACCCATGGTTATGTAGAAACAATTTTTGGAAGAAAAAGATACTTAGCAACGGAACTTGCAAGTCCAAATTATCAAATCAGAGAATTTGCTCAGCGCGCAGCTATAAATCAACCGCTTCAGGGAACTGCTGCAGACTTAATCAAAATGGCAATGATTGATGTCGACAAGAAGTTAAAAGATGGTAATTACAAAACAAAAATGATAATGCAGGTTCATGATGAACTTATATTTGAAGTTCCAAAAGAAGAACTTGAGGGGGTAAAAGAGTTAGTGCTAAAATCAATGGAACTCGGACAACCTTTAAGAGTGCCGCTTGATGTTGACATAAACTATGGTAGCTCTTGGAAAGAGGGTTAGGGTTACAATTAGCGGATGGATATATTTAATACTAAATAATAGCTTATACAGTAAGTTTTATTAATCCTGCTCCTGCTTTAAGCGCTTTCATATTTAATGGTAACAAATCTTTTTTCTTAGCTCCTAAAACTTTTTCAATTGCTAATTTTAAAGCGTCACATGAGATTATATCAACAACAGATGCTAAGACACCTAAAGAAACAACATTAGTAACTTTATTAGTACCTAAATCATTTGCTATTTTCCCCATTGGAGCAAATACATAATGGATATCATCTCTTGGTTTTGACTCTGTTACCAAGGTTGAATTAGCGATAATGGTTCCACCCGTTCTTACATTTTTTACAAATCTGTCAAAAGACTGTTGATTAAGTACAAGTGCATAATCACATTCACGTTTATGGACAGAACTTACTTCCGAATCAGAAACAACTACTTCACAGTTAACGGTTCCGCCTCTCATTTCAGCACCGTAACAAGGATACCAAGTTACGTTCTTGTCATCAATCATAAAAGCATTAGCTAATATAGTACCTGCTAACAATATTCCCTGTCCGCCAAATCCTGCTAATATAAAATTTTTTTCCATTTTTATAACCTCCGCCTCTCCATCGAAGAGGTCTGGGGTGAAGTGTTAACCACCCCGATATTTTACATTATTATTTCTTTCTCGATTTTAAATCTAATCCATATTCTCTTAGATATTGAGTATAGTTTTTAATTGGTTTTATATTTGTAAACTGTGGATCATGACTTAACCTCCACAAATCTTTGCAAGTTGTAATTTTCCTTGACGTAAAATTTGTATTATTAATTGATTCAACACGCATTATTTATTCTCCGATAAATCTTTAAATACGCCTAGCGGAAATGTTTTAACCATATCATTTCTTACTCTTTCATGAGCTTGTTCGGGAGTCATATGCCAGTTTGTAGGGCAAGTAGAAAGTATTTCTACAAAACCGAGTCCTATTCCGTCTAACTGAACTTGAAACGCTTTTTTTATAGCCTTCTTAGCTTCATTAATATGCGGTATAGAATCCAGAGCAACACGAGCTGAATAAGCACAACCGTCTGCTAAAGCTAATTGTTCAGCCATTCTTGCAGGATATCCATAGTATTCTCTATTTCTTCCTGTAGGTGATGTTGTAGTAATCTGTCCCATCATCGTTGTTGGACCATGTTGACCGCCGGTCATACCATAAGTTGTATTATTTAACATTAAAGCAGTGACTCTTTCACCACGAAATGCTGCATGCATTGATTCAGCAAGCCCAATTGAAGCGAAATCACCATCCCCCTGATATGTAAAGACAACTTTATCAGGGCAGGCTCTTTTTACACCTGTTGCTTCTGCTAAAGCTCTTCCATGCGGAGCTTCGATACAATCTACTTCAATAAAATCGTATAAAAATACAGAGCACCCTATTGATGTAGCACAAATAGACTTATCTTGTATACCAAGTTCATCTATCACTTCACAGAGAAGTCTTATTGCAATACCATGGTCACATCCCGGACAAAAAGTGTATTTAAAGTCTTTTTTCATTGATTTTGGAATACTAAACACTTGTTGCATAATTTTTCTCCATAATCTTTTCAACGCCGGAAACGATTTCTTCTACTCTCAACCATTCACCTACCGGTCTGTTTATAAGATGAGCATTAGATTTTCCGTTTATTGCATATTTAACATCTTTAAACATTTGTCCCATATTCATTTCTACTACAACAAAATCCTTTCCTTTGCTTGCAAGTTCGTATATTCTCTTATGAGGGAACGGATTTAATGTAATAGGTCTGAAGCATCCGGCTTTTATACCTTTATTTCTCAATTCTTTCATTGCAGCTTTAATATTTCTTGTCATAGAACCAAATGCAGTTAAAATAATATCAGCATCCTCTGTTTCAAATTCTTCCCAATCTGTTTCATTTTGAGCAATCAATTCAAATTTTTGATATAGTCTTTCGATTCTTTGAATTTGCTTACTTTCAATTGGTCCTAAAGAATATATGGCTCTGGCTTCTCTATTTTTTGCACCTGTTAGCGCCCAAGAAGAATTATCTATTTCGGGATAAGGATATTTTCCGAGAGTTGCAGGTTCCATCATTTGTCCTAATAAACCGTCTGCCAGAAGTATAACAGGATTTCTGTATTTATGCGCCATATAAAAAGCTCTGTATGTATAATCAATACATTCCTGAACAGTAGAAGGAGCTATTACTATAATCTCATAATCACCATTACCGCCGCCATAAACAGACTGATTGTAATCGCCTTGAGCAGGATAAATATATCCTAATCCCGGACCTGCTCTCATAACGTTCACAAGAACAACAGGGAGTTCGTCACCGCATGCATAAGATAGTGCTTCCTGCATTAATGCTACCGCACATGAAGAAGATGATGTCATAGCCTTTACACCAGTTGAAACAGCACCTATAACCATATTGATAGCAGCAAGTTCGCTTTCTGCACAAACATATCCTCTGCCAAGCTCCTGCATTTTTCCGCTTAAATATTCACCAATTTCAGTTTGCGGTGTAATCGGATAACCAAAATAACATTGACAACCTGCATTAACAGCAGCCTGTGCAATTGCATAATTCCCTTTGATTAAAACTTTATCGTTATTCATAATTACCTCTTTATACCTTTTATTAATACGCACTTAAAGTGTCAAACTCTCAAAAGATATATTTACCCCCTCCAAACTTCTGTTATTGCCATATCCGGACAACGTTTTGCACACATTGCACAACCTATACATTCACCTTTAGGATCATTGAATTCTACCATATAATCACCTAAACGATTTGTTTTTTCACTTTTCCTTATTAATTTTTTCGGACAAGTTTCTGTGCAAATATAACATGATTTGCAACGATTATTATCTATAACTATTTTCCCCATCGCTTCTCCTATCAATTAAAAGTATAGCAAAAACAATATTTCTGGACTGTTTTTATTAAGTTTTGTAACAAAAGAAAAAGTAAATGTTACTTAAGGCAAAATATGTGGAACTAAAAAAATATAAAAAGTATGCAAGGATGTATATTTATACAGCAGCCATAGAAAGGAGTATCACATGGCAATCACAATTAACACAAATTTACAGTCAATGGTAGTTCAAAAGAATTTGAACAGTGCGACTAATCAATTAAACTCAGCAATTGAAAGAATGACCACAGGTTACAAAATTAACCACGCATCAGACAATGCTGCAGGTTATTCAATTGCAAGAAACTGGGAAGCTCAGCTAGGTTCTTTAGATGTTGCTGCAGACAACGCTGCTACAGGCGCTGATATGTTAGCTACTCTTGAAGACAACTATGCTCTTATTTCTTCTCACATTCAACGTGTAAGAGATTTGACAGAACAAGCTTCAAACGGTACTTATGGTGAACAATCTAAAAAAGCAATTCAAGCTGAAATTCAAGCAAGACTTGATGAAGTAGACCGTATCGCTGCTAACTGCGAATTCAACGGAATCAACCTTATGAAGGGTGAAAATGTTGATGGCAAACCCGGAAAAGATGGTCTTGATATTCAAGTTGGTATAGATGGCAATAAAGACAAAAGCAGAATTCATCTTGATAAAGATTTATTTGCAAACGGAAGTGTTGAAGGTTTATTTGTTGATAAAACAGATTTAGCAAAAAGATGTGCAGGCTTAGACACTACTGACGGTAACTCTGCGCAAGAACAACTTGCTAAAATTGATACAGTAATTAACGCAATATCAAATCGTATTACTACATTAGGTGCTGCGCAAAACAGAATTGAATCAGCTATTGAATCAATTGGCGTTCAGTCAGAAAACATCACTTCTTCATTATCAACATTACGTGATGCTGATGTTGCAACTGAATCTTCTAACTACATCAAAGCTCAAATTCTTCAACAAGCATCTGCAACGCTACTTTCAACAGCAAACCAATCTCCAAGTATTGCTTTGAACTTGTTATAATATTTTGTTTAAAATATTTACTAAAGCAGCCAAATCAAAAGATTTGGCTGCTTCTTTTTAAATAATTTTTGTCGGGTTAAAACCCAGCCTGTAATCTATGTTAAGATAAAATGGCGTCATTCTGAGGCTTTTTGCCGAAGAATCCCAAACCATTGAGATATTTCGCCTATAGGCTCAATATAACTATTTTTAGACATGGTATTGTGTAACTTTATATTTAAATGCTTAAACTTTTTCAGCTAAGTCCGGTTTTCTTGCAGCAAGAGTCTCATCAACCTTTTTTATAGGAGTTTTCTGTGGTGATTTTAAAACCTCTTCAGGATTTTCTTCAATTTCTTTAGCAATTTTTAGCATAATATCAATAAAGTTATCCAAAACTTCTTTTGATTCGGATTCCGTAGGTTCAATCATTATTGCTTCATGAACAATTAACGGGAAGTAAATCGTTGGCGGATGACAATTTGAATCCATTAATCGCTTTGCTATACCTAAAGTTGACACGCCCTGTTGATGCTGTTTCTCTCCTGAAATAACAAACTCATGCATGCAAGGTTCATCATAAGGTAAATCATATACGCCTTTAAGTTTTTCTTTTATATAGTTTGCATTCAAAACCGCATCTGCACTTGCAAGTTTAAGATTTTTACCCATCATTAAAATATAAGCATAAGCTCTTACTAAAACTCCAAAGTTGCCGTAAAAACTTCTCACTTTACCAATAGAATGCTGTATGTTGTATTCTCTTATATAATTCTTACCGTCAAATTTTACTATTGGAGCCGGCAAGAACTCTTTTAACTGTTCGGTTACGCATACAGGTCCTGCACCGGGACCGCCTCCGCCATGAGGGGTCGAAAATGTTTTATGAAGATTAAGGTGAACTACGTCAAATCCCATAATACGCGGATTTGTCCATCCCATTATTGCATTAAAGTTTGCTCCGTCATAATAACAAAGTGAGCCGTTTTTATGCATCAAATCAGTTATTTCTAATACATGTTCTTCAAAAATTCCGAGAGTGTTTGGATTTGTCATCATTATTGCGGCGACATCCGAGTCTAATAATGATTTTAGAGCTTCAATATCAACCTGTCCTTTGGCGTTTGATTTAACTTCAACAATGTCAAATCCGCACATTTTAGCACTTGCAGGATTTGTGCCATGGGCTGAATCAGGAACAATAACTTTTTTTCTGTTGGTTTCACTTTTTGTTTCAAAATATTTTTTAATAATCATCATTCCGGTAAGCTCACCATGAGCGCCCGCAGCAGGCTGCAATGTAACCTCATCCATGCCTGTTAAATATTTTAATGATTCCTGTAATTTGTACATTAGTTCCAAAGCACCTTGCGAGTCACTGTCAGACTGTGCAGGGTGAAGATTACAGAAATTTTCTAAAGACGCTAAAAGCTCGTTTACTTTAGGATTGTATTTCATAGTGCAGGAACCTAACGGATAAAATCCTTTTTCAATACAAAAGTTTCTGTCGCTTAATTCTTTATAATGGCGCATAACTTCAAGTTCGCTTAATTGCGGCAAGCCAATATTGTCATTTCTCAATAATTCTTTTGGTATTACCCCATTCAGTTTTAATTCGTCATCATAACATATCCCGACACCATCAACACCGCTGGTCTTTTCAAATATTGTCTTCATTTATTCTTTCCTGTTTTAATAACTCTTTTTTGACCTTATCTAATGCATTTTGAATAATTCTTGAAATTCTTGATTGTGAAATATTAAATTCAGCAGAAATATCTTTTAATTTTTTATCATAAAAGTATTTAGCTTCAATTAAATCTTGTTCTCTTTGCGAAAGATTTTTCATTTGCTCGCAAATACGCTTTTTTAGTTCGATAACTTCGGCTTTTTCATCTGGAGTTCTGTGATAATCTTTTATTTGAGTAGGATTTTCCGCATCTTCCATCTCGTCTATTGATAGAATTGTTTTATAAACAGCATCTTTAATTTGTTCTTTTTCAGATAGTGTATCATTTTTCATTACATACCACTTATATCTGCGGCGCATTTCATTTCTGATAGCCCATTTTATAGCTTTTGTCAAATATGCCGTATTGTAGACGTCACTATTTTTTTTATTGTTAGTTGTAAGGTAATAAACAGTATAATTAGCCAGTGCAATTACTTCAGACAGTTCAATTAATCCTAAAGTCGAAAACTTCTTATACTCAACTTTTGATACAGTTTCGATTAGCTCTTTATATTGAGAAAGATTAGCCCTGTCTTCCCTCTCTTTGTTAATAGAATTTAAATCTCTCATATACTATAATATAACTAAAATACAGAGTAAATGCAACTTTATTCGCAAACAATATATTCAAATTATTGTCTTAGTATGTTGTATATGATAGAATGTAATTGAAGAGGGAATATTATGAAGATTAAATTATATTTAAAATCATTGTTTATTATGGCTGTTACAGCAGGATTAATCGCAGCAGGAGGCTTGTTTTATAATGTAAATGCCCAACCGGCAGCTTTTACAGCTGTTAAGCAGGCGCAAGTTCAGCAGGGAATAAGAGTAAAACCGTTAACAGTTGTTAATTCACCGAAAACTTATTTGAATAAAACTATTATTATGGACGCTAAATTCGATAAATTTTCAACTTTAGGGTTAGATTATAAAGTTGCATATCGTTCGTCTGAGAAGTATATTTCTTTTTTAATAAAGCGTGATGATACAAGTTTTAACATTCCGCTTTCGGAAATGAAGCTGTTTTTAAAGCGTGATACTGCTGAAAAATTTATTGATTTAAAAACAGATGATGAAGTTGAGATAACAGGTGTTGTATTCTCTGATGCTTTGGGTGATGCGTGGATTGAAGTTAATGAACTGAAAATTACTAAAAAAGCACCTGAAGAAAAGAAATCATAGTATACATTTAAATTTTAGTTAGTGTGAATTAATTTTTAAAGGAATTTATAATGACGGAATTAGCTAATAATGATAAAGATAAAGATAAAGTATTTTTAACCATCCATGGTCACTTTTATCAACCGCCAAGAGAAAATCCTTGGCTTGAGGCAATTGAGGAACAAGACAGCGCTCATCCTTTCCATGATTGGAACGAGAGAATTAATGCAGAATGCTATAATCCTAATTCCGTTTCAAAAATTGTTACTAATGATAATCAGATACTTAATGTTGTTAATAACTATGAATATATAAGTTACAACTTTGGTCCTACTCTGTTATCCTGGATGGAAGATTTTGCACCTTTAGCTTATGAGCGTGTTATTAAGGCTGATATTAATTCCAGAAAAATGCATGGCGGTCATGGAAATGCTATTGCTCAGGTTTACAATCACATGATTATGCCGCTTGCAAGCGAACGTGACAAACAAACACAGGTAAAATGGGGTATAAAAGACTTTGAATACAGATTCGGACGTAAGCCTGAAGGAATTTGGCTTGCTGAAACTGCAGTTGATGATGATACTTTGAGAGTTCTTGTAGAAAATGAAATTAAGTTCACAGTACTTTCACCTTATCAGGCTCAAAGTATTCGTAAAGAAGGTGAAACATCTTGGCAGGATGTTAGCTGGGGAAATATTGATCCTGCACGTTCATACAGATATTATATAAAATCTGCCCCCGGAAAATATATTGACTTGTTCTTTTATGATGGTGCAATCTCACGTTCTGTTGCATTTGATGAACTTTTGAAAGACGGAAATAAATTCGTAAACAGGCTGAAAGATGGTATTTCAAAAGACAGAAATTATCCGCAGTTAGTTAATATTGCTACAGATGGCGAAAGCTACGGACATCATACAAAGTTCGGCGATATGGCACTTTCTTATGCCGTTAAGTTAAAAGTAAAAGATTCAGGGTTTATTATAACAAACTATGCAGAGTATCTGGATAAATACAGAAGTGACTGGGAAGTTGATATAAAACCTGTTTCATCTTGGAGCTGTTTCCACGGTGTTGGTCGTTGGAGTGATGACTGCGGATGTTCAACAGGCGGTCATCCGGGGTGGAACCAAAAATGGAGAAAACCTTTAAGACAAGCTCTAGACTTTTTGCGTGATGAAATGGTTTCAGTTTACTCAAAGCAAGCTAAAAAATACTTCTTAAATCCTGAAGATGCAAGGAATAATTATATAAATGTTATTCTCGACAGAAGCTCTGTATCTGTAAAAAACTTTCAGGATGAATTTTTCTTGCCGGAACTGACTGATGAACAAAAAGTTAAAGCTATGGAACTTCTGGAAATTCAGCGCCAAGCAATGCTAATGTATACAAGCTGCGGTTGGTTCTTCTCCGAGATATCAGGCATAGAAACAGTACAAATTATGAAATATGCCGCAAGAGTTATGCAGCTTGCAAAATCATTCATAAAAAAAGATTTGGAAACACAATTTCTTGATATTTTAAGTGAAGCAAAAAGCAATATTCCTGAATTTGGTACCGGAAAAGATGTATACGAAAGGTTCGTTAAGCCGTCAATTGTTACTCCTAAACAAATTGTTTGTCTTTGGGCAATATCGTCATTATATTCGGATATAGACGAAGAAGAAAATGTATATTGCTATAAAATTAAGAAAAAATCATTTAAAGAAGTAAAAAAAGGGGATTCAAAATTAATAATAGGTCATATAGAAATTGAATCTATGGTTACACTTGAAAAATCTAATATGATATTTACTTTGCTACAATTCTCCGGCGGAGATTTCCATTGTGCTATAAAAGAATACGGTTCGGATTTTGTTGAAATTAAGAAGGAATTAATCAGAACTTTCTTAGTTTCTCCTCTAACTGAAATTATTCGTAAAATAGACAGTTACTTTGGAACTGAATACTTTACACTAAAAGATATATTTATTGAGGAAAGAAGAAAAATTCTTAAAACAATGCTTAAAGGTAAGTTACAAATATTCTCTAATACTTATGAATCAATGTACAACGAGGGTAAAGGCTCTATTTATCAAATGCAGGGACTTGGGCTTGCAATTCCTGAAGAGTTTAAAATTTCTGCTCAATATGTGCTTACAAAGCAATTTAATGAGTTGTTCAGAAATTCAAAAGGTTTTATAGATGCTGATATAATTCAGCAGGCTTCTGATATTAATTTTGAAGCAAAGAGAATTGGTGTAGAAATTGATAAGCTCCCTACTGCTAAAGTATTTAGTAAAAAAATAGCTCAAAATATCAATCGTTTGTCTTATGCCCTTGATATTCAGCAGGTTGATGCTACTTTGGAACTCTTAGACTGTATCTCAAAATTGGAATTAAAAGTAGATATTGCCGAGGCTCAAAGTTATTTCTTCTCAAAAATTGTTACCAACTTTGAAGAAATGATTCAGAATATTACTTGTCAGGCAGACAGAGATTTGCTAACAATGCTTTTTGAGATAGGTGAAAATCTGAATATAAATATGGATTATTATAAAAACGCATTTGATAGGGCGCTTGTTTCAAAGAAATAGAACATCTTACTCGGATAAAATATTATCGCCTGATATCTTTTCGCCTTTTATTAAATATCTTGCGGTCTCTGATTTTAAAAGATGACCGTCAACAAGTGAAAATGACTCAAGAGTTAGGGTATTAATGCCTGAGAATGTATTTTTATTGAGCCTTATTGATACTGTGTCAGTCAGCATTTTATTATCATAAGGTGCTTTCTTAGAAAATACAATTAAATTTCCTTCGACTGTTTTAAGTTCTATTTCAGCATTTGCGCCTGTAAACGGATTTGAAAGTTTTATGGTATCCCCTATTCTTGATAGAGTCCACATGTCAGCGCTTTGAGGTTTAAATATTCCATAATTACTTGCATTTTCCAGTTTTGCTTCAATTCTCCAATTGCCGTACAATGCCTTAGGAACCTGATTAACGGAAATTCCTGCGGATAATGTCATGTTATCATCAGATGCGAAAACATTTGTTAAAACTAATATATATGATATTAAAAGTAATAAAAAAAGTTTTTTCATACCTTTAATTATAACAATATTTTACTAAAAATCTATATAATTTTCTTTGTCGTGAATTATGAATCGTGAATCGATATTTATATTTTTATCTCCCCTCGGGGGAGAATTAAAGAGGGGGATAGTTTTTATTAATATATAATCATCCCCCACCCTGACCTACCTCTCAAGAAACGTGACATTTAGTCACCTTTCTTTCGGCAGAGTCCCGCAAGGGAGGGAAAACGGTCATTGTAAGGCTCGTTAGTAGTAGTTTTGTACCTCCCCTCAATAGGGGAGGTTAGGTGGGGTGTGTATTGGAATTTATTCAATCATAATTAACACCCTCACCCCTCTCCCCTCAAGGGCGAGGGGAACTGTCATTGACGGTGTGTTTTTTATTTCTTTGATACACTTATATTTATTTCTACTACTATTTGCATAGTATTTAATTGCAAAATTAGTTAAAAATAATTATACACCATATTATTCTAAAGAATGATTTTTGACAAATTCCCTTACAAATCTTTACATTGTAATTGTCAAATATTTTAAAATATTGTAATATAAATATATAAAGTGTAGATATTAACTGTATGCAAATATAAATATAAATATAAAATGTGTGTTACTAATATAGGAGTAGAAAATATGAAAGTAATTTCTAAGGATTCAAAAACAGTTAAGTCCGCATTCAATGATGAGTTTGAAAACTATCTGAAAAAACAACAGGTAAAAACAACTTTCAACGGTTTGGAAGTTGAGTCTTTCTCTTGGTACCGAAAAGCATTGGGTCTTGCTTAAGTTATTGCTGATTTGGGGTGGTAAAACAAGATTATCATTGGGCAAAATTGACATAGCAATTTTGCCCATTTTAAATTTTGTAACAATATGAGCTTGCGGAAAATTTTAATTTTTTTCGCAAGTTCCATAGAACGGTTTCAATGCGGGTTGTGTGCGGGATAGCACACAACCCGCATTTCACACACTTTAGGTCGTGTTTGAAAAAGTTCGAAAAATTGTCATTTTTCGACTTTTTCCGCACACTCTTTTTTGTAAAGAATTGTAACAAAATTTGTCAATTATTGAAATTTATTGGGCTAAATATACTTTATATATATAAGAGTATAAAAAATTTATACGGAGCAAGATTAAAGATGGCGTTTCTAATGTTACTACATGAAAAAATGAGGCTGCAACGTAAGCAGAACAAGCTTACGCTAAAACAGCTTCATAATGGAACCCTACTTTCAAGAATGGAAAGTAAGGTTAAGAAACGCGAAAAATATTACTCAAAATTAGAAAAACAACTCGAGCGACAAGCACAAGCTTATAAAAATTATGCAACAAATAATGCAAACAGTATCTTTACTTGTGGTTTCGATCCTAGCGGTATTTATGCCGGAGCCGGTGCTTATGGTACAAATGGCGTACTAACACAAGCTATGCAAGCAGCTATACAACAGACTGGTTGCGATGAAAGTGCATTAGCATTATATATGCAAAATAGTGTAGCATTTAGCAAAACAAAGGATTCAACAGATGATGATCCAAAATATACCGCCGATGGATATACTGGAACACCACTTGATAAAAATGGTTATTCTAAAGTCATTCAGGCTGCAAGATTTGTTCAGCAATATCAAAGCCAAATAACTCAACAAGTTAATAATTTTAAGACACAATATGCACAACAAGTTGATGATTGGTTAGAAGCAATGAAAGAACAATTAGACGGTCAAAAAGAATGGGAAATGGATCTACTTGCAGAAGAACAGGCAGATTACGAAGCAGATAAAGAATCAATCGCAGCAGAACTCGAGCTTGTAAAACAAAGAAAAGAATCTATCGAACAGGAACTTGGTTCATCTATCAAAGACGCAGCACCAAAATTCGGACTTGCATAATAATATTCCCTCCACACGGGGGAGGGATAGGGTGGGAGCTAATCCTCACCAGAAAAAATATTTTTATATCAATCAACATCGAGCCTTCGTTAATAAACGAAGGCTTTGTAGTATTAATTTTTCCTCCCCTTTTTAGGGGAGGTAAGGTGGGGTGTATATTAAAACTTATTCAATCATAATTAACACCCTCCCTTGCCCTCCCTAATAAGGGAGGGGAAACAAAAAATCATCCCCCACCCTAACCCTCCCCAGAGGGAAGGGAAAAGAAAATAAACCTCACCCTAACCCTCTCCTCAATAGGAGAGGGAACAAATTATTGTCATTGTGAGGCTTGATAGTAGTAGTTATGTTCCTCCCCTTTTTAGGTGAGGTTAGGAGGGGTGTATATTAAAACTTATTCAATCATAATTATTACCCTCCCTTGCCCTCCCTAATAAGGGAGGGGAAACAAAAAATCATCCCCCGCCCTAACCTACCTCTCAAGAAACGTGACATTTAGTCACCTTTCTTTCGGCAGAGTCCAGAGGGGAGGGGAAAAAAGAATACTCCCTTCACTTAATCCCTCTCATTCAACTGGGAAAAAGAGCAATTCGAGGATAAGTTTAACGATTTAATTTACCATTGTTGAAAATTAATTTCTTGCGGGTATAATTATAGAATAATAGTATGAACGAAGATACAAACATAGGCATTAGCCATTTAATAAAGAAAGAACTTGATTCTGACGACAAAATATTAAAACCTGATTTCAACCAAAAAACAGGAAGAGAGTTTCTTGCGTTTTATTTGCAATCTAAATTTAAGCAAATATTGGCTTATGATAGCAAATTACCTCAACCAATATTCAAAGAAGTTAAATATGATTTTATTCAAAAATTTTCTAAACGGCTTATTCATAATCCCGAAAAAAGGATAATGATAGGTATTACAGGAGAGTCTGCTTCCGGAAAATCTACTATCTGTAATAAAATTAAAGAAGTAATTAAACAGTTTGAAATGCCTGTATCTATCATTAACACTGATAATTATTTTAATGACATTTCATCTTTAATAGCTCAATTTGGTTCATTTGATGCACTGAGAGATAACGGTTATGATGTTGATTCCCCAAACAGTTTTCAGCTTGATGTATTAAAGAACGATTTAGATAAAATCTCTAAGGGTGAAGATATACGTTCACCGCAGTATTTACCCAATGGTACAGGAGTTTCTGTTCCTAATTCTATACCTGTTTTATCAAGAAAAATTGTTGTAGTCGAAGGTATGGCATCTATGTATGGCAATAACAGTGATATTTTTGATATAAAAATTTATGTTGAAACCGATAATGAGCTGCGTGAAAAATGGTTTATGAACAGAGCATGTACTGAACGTAATCAGGATTTGGATAACGCAAAAAAACATTGGAAATACATATCAATTGCCGGTGAAAAGTACGTTAAACCATATAGAACGGATGCAGATATTATAATTAACGGTGCTTCTAATTTGAATTATTTTGCCCAAATCTTAGAGTATATTTATACTATTACCAACAATTTTGAGTCCTAAGGGGGGGGGTAAATATTGAGGAGTAAGTATTGTGGGTAAATCCTAGGTGGGATTTTTTTAGTAGTAAGTTCAGTAGTATATTAGGGGTAAAGATGGTGACCAAAAAGTCAAATAATTGACACCCTCCCGTATCTCTAAGCTTTTGCAAGCAAAAGTCAAGAGCTACCCCCTCCCTAATTAGGGAGGGGTGGGGATGGGTTTTATCCCGTAAGGAAAATTAATCGTAATTTTTGTCTTTTTGGATAACACCTTATCTGTATTTTTGCTAATATTACTGGAATTTAGGTTTAAGATCTTCGTTAAAATATCCGACAATGAATTTAAATGTATTAAGTGCAGTATCAATATTCATTGTTTTTGTAATGTTACCGCGTTTATTTTTTACTGTTATTGTATTATTATTCAAATCTACATCTTCCAGAACGTATACATGCCATGTTCTTCCGTCAAGCATTTTAATACCGGTACCAATTACTAAACTGTAATTTTTATCTTTATCCATACGCTTGAACAGTTCCATAACCTCGTCTTTTTTTGATGTCAGGTCAATATTAAAGTCTGTTTCTGCAATATTAACCGTTGGTTCTCTGCCTGTTAATATTTCCATAAAGTGTGACGGAATGCCGTTTTCAAATGTATAAGTCTTGAAATCATCAGTAAATCTGCATATCCATGGTTTAGCCTTATATCGTTTTTCGTATTCACCTACTGAAATATCCATGCTTCTGATAATTTCGTTGTCTTGCGTTTCATAAAGCTTTTCATATCCGCGTACTACAGCATTTGTCGGTATCGGGTACTTTTCAAGCAGACCTGTCGGGGTGTATAGGTAGCAATTTATGAGCATGGGGTTTTTATCATCATGCTCAATATGCTTCTTTAAAATTCTTCTGCCGTTTTCTGTATGTGATAAAGATTCCAGGCTTGTCATAATATAGCAGTCGCTAAAATGCTGCTGTGTTGTTTTAAAAGAGTCAATTTCTTTATCTGTTATCGCAGCTTTGAATCCTATATTCACACTATTAAAATTACACTTCATACATTTATTAAAATCGAAAACTAATAAATATTGCTAAATTGTTTCAAAAATGTTACAATTTACTAAGTAGAGGAGCTTATGACAAAGATTTTAATAGCCTCAGATCACGGCGGATTCAAGCTAAAAAATGAAATAATTAATCATTTAAAAGGACAAGGTCTCGATATTGAAGATTTTGGCTGCTATAATACTGAGTCCTGCGACTATCCTGTTTATGCAAAAATTGTTGCTGAACGTGTAGCAGGTGGGGTAAATAATGGGGTAAATGATGGTGTAAATGATGGGGTAAAAGGTATACTGGTTTGCGGAACAGGGATTGGTATGTCAATCGCTGCAAACAGATACAAAGGTATACGTGCTTCTCATTGTACTGATACATTTTCTGCAAGAATGACAAGAATGCACAATGATTCAAATATTTTATGTCTTGGAGAAAGAATTACGGGAAGCGGACTTGCGCTTGATATTGTAGACATTTGGTTAAATACGCCGTTTGAAGGCGGCAGGCATAAAAAAAGAATAGACATGATATAGGATTAATAAATGACAGAAGAATTAACATCATATAAATTTGCTTGTGTAATAGCGAGAATATTGGATGAAAAAATTGCCAGCAACATATCAATACTAAATATTAGCAATGTATCATCATTTGCTGATTATTTTGTAATTTGTTCGGCTCAAACAAGTACACAGGTTAAATCTTTAACCGAAAATTTATCAGAAAAAATAAAAAATACGTTTTCCAGATTACCTCTTGGTAAAGAAAATGATGCAAAAAACAGGTGGAACTTAATTGACTATGGTGATGTAGTTGTGCATATTTTGCAGGACGATGAACGTTCGACTTATGCAATTGAAAAATTCTGGAGCCATGCGTTCAGCATACCTCGTGAAACTTGGTTAAAGGAATCTGTAGAATATTCAGAATATGAAAGTGTAGAGAAATAATGGAAAAACAAGAATTAAACAAAGCGATAGAAAAAACTGTATTAAAAATGGCAATTGAGCCTAAAAATACTGATCATTATCATGAATTAGCTAAATTATATGCAATGGATAACCAGTATGAAAAAGTTATTTCTGTATATGAAAGCCTTTTGGAAATTGATCCTAAAGATATTCAAACGCTTCTTAATTTAGGCAGCATTTGGTTCTATTCAAAAGAATACAAAAAAGCTCTTAAATACTTTAATCAGGCAATGATGGTTAATCCAAGCAATTATCTTGTATACTACAATATTGCTAACACTTATGCTGAGATGAAGAATTTTGCAAGAGCATTACATTTTTATAACAGAACTCTTGATTTTAATTCTCAGGATCCTGAAATTTATAATGCAATTGCACTTTTGTATCATGATTTTGAAGATTATGTTGAAGCCAGAGCCTATTATGAAAAATCATTATCTATTGATCCAAATAATCTCACAGCTCTGGTCGATTTAGGTAATGTATGCTTTAAACTGTATGATTATAAAAATGCATTAGAGTATTATTACAAAGTATTTGAGCTTGCACCAAATAATAAAACAGTTGCTTTGTGTATAGCAAATACTCTTGCTGTGTCTAAAGACAAAGAAAAGTGTTATGAGTACTTTGATAAGGCAATTGCACTTGATGGTGACAACTATAAGGCTTATATTTGTTATGCGATTGCAAAATCTGATTTTAAAGATTATGATGATGCAATTAGTCTATATAAAAAAGCAATTGAAATTAATCCGAATGAGGCAAATGCCTATATACTTGCAGGCAACTTGTATTCAAATCTTAAGAAATATGAAGAAGCTGAAGAACAGTATAAAGAAGCACTTAAAATTAACAAGCTTGACCCGAGTATTTATGTTCTTATTGCAAACGTATTCTATATGAATAATCAGGTTGAAAGAGCTATTAATACTTATAGAGCCGCAGTTAATATGCGTCCCGAAAATGATGAATATAAGCTTGTATTTATTCAGGTTCTTGAAGATTATATAGCAGAAGCTAGAAAGGATGATTTACTTGAGGCAGTATAATTCAGTACATTTTATAGAAAGAGTTATCTCCGCTGCAACATATTTAACAGCAGGTATGGCAGGTTTTGTATGGCTAATTTTGGCAGCATTGCTTAAAAAACGCCCTACACAATTTATAATGTATCATACATTTCAATCAATATTTCTGTATATTGCTTATTTTTTGTTCTTTGAGCTGTATAAACTTGTATTTATTATAGTTTCTAAAATCCCTATTTTTAATACAATAATGTTTATGTTTAATAATGTAATTAACTCACCTCTGGCATTATTATACGGGTTATCATTGCTGCAGGCATTCACATCTGCTGTGATTCTTTATCTTGCAATCACTTCATTCCTAGGTCAGTTTACATATATTCCCTGGGTATCAGACATCATTAATTCAAATACCGGAAGAAAGTAATTATAGAACCATAGCAAGTATCATAAGAATCATTGCACCGATTTCCATCGCTGTCGACATGTGCTGGCTAAATTTTTGTGAATCATATTTGTGTGATGATTTTTTTGCTTTGTTAACACTATTAAGACGTTTAATTCTTGTATGAGTGTCTTCATTAGAGAATTCCGTACCAAACATCTCGTATTCCAATTGTGATAAATCATCATTAAGGTTATTAGGACTCTCATTTGTTTGCTCGTTTGCTAAGCCGTAATTACCGTAATTTGCGTAAGGTCTTGTGTAATTTTTCTGCCCGAAAGGCATAGAAAATCTGCTAAATGCAGTTCCTCCAATATCAGCGGAATTAATGGAACTATCGCTAAAACGTCTTTCGTTTTCATATTCAAAATCTTCTTGTTTTGCAAGTGCTTCGGGCATAATTTTTGATTTTATTCTATCCATTCTTACGGAATAATCATCTATATCATAGATTTTTCCGAACAGTTTTTTTTCAATTGTTACTATCCTTGTGTGTAAATCTCTATCTTTATAAGTTCTTTTGAATAATTTTTGTTCAATTTCGTCTACAATAGGATAATTAACAGTAGAATCAGCTTTTTCTTCTTCTGCTAAAAATGTATCTTTAGATGCCGGTATCTCAAGCCCTATTACATCGGCTGAAATATCTCCTGACAAGCGTTTTATTCTATTGTTTATATCACCATTAGAGGCTTTTCCGTATATGGTTTTTTCTAATCTTGAAACTCTGTTTTGATTTGAATCTTTAGAATAATCAAACCCAAAAATATCGTTCTCAATCTTTGATAATATATCATTGTTTGATGCCGATACAGGTACACAAAGCATTGTGGAGCTTATAATAATAACTGCAAGAATATATTTAATTTTTTTAATTACAAAAAATGTCATAGTATTACCGCCTCAGTAGTACTATAAATTTATTTATAAAGAGTATCTATTGAGCCGTTAACCGTAATATTACGCACATCAAAACAGCTTTAAAGTGCTAAGATAATCGGGTAAATTTTATTTTTAATAAGTAATTCCAACTAGTTTAATTGTGTAAATATAACAGAATTAAAAATGATTAAATGTATTCAACTCGCTTATTGTCGAATATTTATGACCTGAAACATCTAGTCTTGTTCCGTCATATTTTACGACTTTTCCTATAATTGAAGCATCTGAAAATAAATCTTTATATTTTTCAGGAATTGCTGCTACTAGTTTATAGTCTTCTCCGCCAAACATTACCTGCTCGTAAGAAGCAATATCTAAATGAGGTATTTTATTATAATCTGAAATAATTTTTACGTTGCTCGCTTCTGCAATCTTAAATAAAGCATCCGCAAGCCCGTCAGAAGAGTCCATCATGGCGAAATTTTCAATAATTGATGTTGCTAATCTGTTTGCAAAATTAATGTCTAATTTAGGTTCTAAATGTTCTTTTATTAACTCAGAATTATTCCTGTTATTTATTAATTCATTCAGACCTAATGCACTGCTGCCATGATTACCTTTAGTAATAACAATATATCCTTCCTTTGCATTTGCTCTTGACGATATATTTCTGCCTTTAGTTGAGCCGATTGCAGTTACTGATACAATTATATCTTTATCAGAGCCTGTAATATCGCCACCAACGATTTTTGCTCCATTTAAAGCTGAAGATGCACCTTTATAAAATTCTTCAACAAAATTACTGCCAACAGATTTTGGCAGAGATAATGCAATTGTGATATATTTAGGCTCCGCACCTGATGCAAGGATGTCGCTTATATTTACTGCGATTGACTTATATCCTAATTGATACGGAGTACACCAATCTCTTTTAAAGTGAATATTTTCAACCAAACTGTCTTGGGTAATAACTATGCCTAAGTCTTTCAGATATGCGCAGTCATCCCCGATAAATTCTGTGCCAATTATATTTTTAATTGTGTCAATAAGTTCAATTTCATTCATAAAGCTATTATATATTAAGCTATTTTTAAATGTAAATGGTAGACTAAAGTCTACTCTACTACCTTGTTTTGACCAAAGAAAACAGTTAAGTTTATTTTGTTTCCCTCCCTTTGGGACTCTGCCGAAAGAAAGGTGACTAAATGTCACGTTTCTTGAGAGGTAGGTGAGGGTGGGGGATGATTTTTTGTTTCCCCTCCCTTATTAGGGAGGGAAAGGGAGAGTGTTAATTATGATTGAATAAGTTTCAATATACACCCCTCCTAACCTCCCCTACTGAGGGGAGGTACAAAACTACTACTAACAAGCCTCACAATGACCGTTTCCCCTCCCTTATTAGGGAGGGAAAGGGAGGGTGTTAATTATTATTGGATAAGTTTCAATGCACACCCCTCCTAACCTCCCCTATTGAGGGGAGGTACAAAACTACTAGAGCCTCACAATGACAACATTTACCCCTCTCCTTTTAAGGAGAGGGGTGGGGTGAGGTAATAATAAAAATTAAGTAAAATGCTTGCTATTATGACTAAAAATTGCTAAAATATTGACTATGAGGGATTATGAACCATATTATACTGAAGATGGCTCAATTGGGCTTTATTCACATGCTGAAAAAGACGTTTTTCACTCTAAGTTTGGCGCTCTAACTGAGGCGTGGGAAAAGTTTGTTATACCTTCTAATATTGATAAACTTATTGATAAACAGTCTGAAGTTAAAGTATTAGATGTATGTTACGGAATTGGGTATAACACCAAAGCATTAATAAGTTTTGTTTTAAATTGTAAAAAAGAAAAATTATTAAAGAAAAATTTTTTAAAAAAAATTTTATCAAATATACCAAACATCGTTTCGATACATACCAATAAAAATAAAGATAAAAGAAACGAGAATTTATTGCCATATAACGATACGATATGTGAAAATAATGATAAAATTCTTACCGAAAAAATTATTATAGATTGTTTAGATATAAATGAAGAACTTGTAAAATTATCACCATTATTTAAAACGATAAAAACTCCGGGTGAAATATATTCTGAGATTATTCCGGATTTTTTATCATGCTTTGATACTTATTATAAACTTAAATCACTATTCGAGAATGCTGCATCAAAATTTTATCCAAAGAACAGTAAATATATAAAAGACTTACTTGATTTAAAATTTAAAAATATGCATATTGATAAAGAGTATAAGATAGATAATATTGTTAACTATATATTATTAAATGTTCTTTACTCTCGATATGGTGAAGAATATTTCAACAAAGAATTTAAAAAAATTGTTACTGATAAAAAGAATTTAAGATTTCTGGATAAAAATATGATAAATTATGCTAAATTTAATCATAATTTAGGGTATTATTTATCCTCTAAGGGGAATTTATCGACCTTGTTACATAATATATATTATGATACCATATCGAAGCGTGATAAAAATATCAATTTTAAGGCTGCTGAGAGCCTGTTTAACATTAATTTCTTTATAAATGACGCAAGAAAGAGTATTTTAAAAATTAACAAGCTTTATGACTTAATATTTCTGGACGCTTTTGCATATACTAAAGCACCTCAATTATGGTCAGTTGAATTTATTGCTGAACTTTATAAACGCTTAAATGAGCGCGGAGTATTATTAACTTATTCTAATTCTTCACAGGTTAGAAATACGTTATTAGAAAATAAACTTTATGTAGGAAAAATATTTAATAAACGTACAGGAACTTTTATAGGAACTATTGCTTCTAAAGATAAATCAAAAATTGATTATCCTCTTAATAATTACGAAATAGGGTTATGTAATACAAAAGCAGGAATACCATATCATGATCCGAATTTATCCTTTTCTAATAAAGAAATTTTGGAATTAAGAGAATATGAATTTCTACACAGCAATCTTATAAGTTCTTCAAAATATATGAAATTAAGGTCTTTAAGGAGTTCTAATGAATAGTTATGATTTGATAATAGTTGGAGGAGGTACTGCAGGTTGTGCATGCGCTTATACAGCCGGCAAATACGGATTAAAAGTATTATTAATTGAGCAAAACTCATTTTTAGGCGGGTCTATGACATCATCTCTTGTGATTCCATGTATGAAAACCTCCGATAACTCGATTAATAATGATTTTTTTAATAAATTATATCAGGAATTATATGAGGTTAATGGTGCTATAACTTATTCTGACGGTAATAAAGGTTGGTTTAACCCTGAGCTTCTTAAAATTGTATTGGATAAAATGATGCAAGAAGTGCATGTAGATATTTTATTTGAATCTAATATAGAAAAAATTGAAGAAAAATTATCATCATATATCGTAACGATATGTAATCATAACAATATTGTTGCCAACAAAAGTTTATTGTCATGTATCGAAACGAAGTTAATTGTAGATGCAACTGGTGATGCAAAAATTTGTAAAATGTTAAATTGTGAAATTTTAGAAAATGAAAATAAATCTCAGCCTGTTAATTTACGTTTTATTATGTCAGGCATAAATATTAGTCAATTTTCAGATTGGTTAATGGATTTTGACAAAAACAGAGATGTTACGACTTCATGTATAGTTAACAATAATACTATGCTATCTACAGCCTACACCTGGGATACAGATAAAGACTGGGCATTACGTCCAATATTTAAGCAAGGTATAGCTGACGGCGTTATTACAGAAGAAGATTCTAACTATTTTCAGCTGTTTTCAGTAGCCGGAACAGGCGATTCCATTGCTTTTAACTGTCCCAGAATATTGGATAATTCATTATCAGGAACTGAAGCATATATTAAAGGCAGAGCAAGTATTTTACGCTTATCTCAGTTCTGTAAAAAGTATTTTCCGGGTTTTGAAAACGCATATATATCGTCAATAGCAAATACTCTTGGTGTTAGAGTTTCTACTCGTGTTAAATGCAGATATATCTATACTAAGGATGATTTAATTTCAGGTAAAAAGTTTAAAAATCCTGTTGTGATATCAAATTACCCTATTGATATACACTCTAAAGATAAGAATGAGTCTGTTTTGCAGACAACAATGCAAGAGTATCAATTACCGGTTGAATCATTAATCGTTAAAGACAATCTTTATGTTATAGGCCGCTGTATTTCTGCTGATTTTGAAGCACAGGCAGCATTAAGAATTATACCATCCTGCTTCTCTATGGGCGAAGGACTTGCTAAATATTTGGCTAAGAATGTATTTAAGTAAATCTAAAACGGAATTGTTACAATGAATGTAGAACCATTATTTACTTCACTAATAAGTGAAATTTTACCCTCATGAAGTTCTACAAGTTCTTTGGTGATTGTTAATCCCAAGCCGGTTGAACTTTCTTTTTTAGTATAGGCACTATCAAGCTGTACGAATTTTGCAAAGATTTTTCCATGATATTTGGGGTCAATTCCTATGCCGTTATCGTGCACTTCTATTGTAAAACACTCATCATCTGCGTATACATTAATTTCTACTATATCATTATTCGGAGAAAATTTTATTGCATTACTTGTTAAATTATAAAGAATTTGTTGAATTTTCTGATAATCAGCAAAAACTTCAAAGTCATCACTTAGCTTAACTTCAATTTTAACTCCTTTTTTATTAGCAAGCGGCATCAGGATGTTTGAGGCTTCATTTATGGCTCTTGATATCCAAAATCTGCTTTTGACAATTTTCATCGCATTGGCTTCAATTTTAGACATATCAAGGATTTCATTAATCATTCCCAATAAATGTGTGCCTGAAACTTTTATATCATTTATATACTCATCCTGTTTAGTATTAAGATTTCCGTAAAGCTGAGTGCTTAAAATATCAGCAAAACCAATAATTGAGTTTAATGGGGTTCTTAATTCGTGTGATATATTAGCTAAAAACTCATTTTTAATCTTATCTGCTTCTAATATTTTTTCATTCTGCTCTTTTATTGTTTTATATGCGTTATTCTTTTCTACAATGCCGTCTTTCAATGCTTTTAGCTGAATTTTGAATACATTAGACAGCTCTTTATCTTTTAGAATATAAGAGATTATGGATGATGCAGCATTTAATACATCAAGGTCATCATTCTTATAAAATTTGCTTTCTTTTTTTGCAAGAACGATAAGCCCGAATACTGTTGATTTTATCATTAATTTTGATATTATAAACGATTTTTTTGAGTCTGAAGTTAATTCTAATACATGCGACAACTTGTCATCATCATTAAGAATTGCTCCTTCATTATTAAAAATAAAGTTTTTAATATCATTTGTAATATTATATACTGTGTCAGGCTTACAATCATTTTTATAGCAATATTTTAGCTGAATACTGTCCGGATTAACAAAGTATATATATCCATAATCAAATGATAGAATCTTCTCTAACTTTTTAAAAATATCAATTTCTCCCTGAACATTTGTAGTAAAGAGTTCAGGAATATATTTAATAAATTTTTCTGTAGATAATAAAGCCATTATAATCAATCCTTAACCGGCAGATAATGAAAATATATCATATATTTCTTCATCTGTCAGTTCTGTAATAATTTTTTCACCTTCATAAACTGCTAAATCTGCGAGCTCTTTTTTAGATTTAAGCATTTCATCTATTTTTTCTTCAAAAGTTCCAAGCGTAATCATACGGTGTACCATAACATTTTTGTCTTGTCCGATACGGTATGTACGGTCAGTTGCTTGTTCTTCAACAGCAGGATTCCACCATAAATCATAGTGAATAACATTTGTTGCACTTGTTAAGTTAAGACCCGTTCCGCCGGCTTTTAAAGAAAGAATCATAACTTTTCTATCTTCATTATTTTGGAAATCTTCGATTAAATGTTCACGCTGTGGAACCGTTAAAGAACCATGGAAAAATGTAGGTTCGGTATTACATTCCTCAGTCAGGATTTTAGTCAATATGTCACCCATTTCTTTATACTGAGTAAATATTAGCATTTTTTCATTGTTTTCAATTATTGAATTAACGAGGTCAACGCATTTTTCTGCTTTTCCTGATAATTCTTTTGCCATATCACCACTTTTAAGGAACTGATAAGGGTGATTACAGATTTGTTTGAGGGCAGTAATAAGTTTAAAGATGTTACCTCTTCTGTTTACTCCTGTAAATCCGCTGATTTTATCCATCATTTCATTAAGAGTTTTTTCGTAAAGTATAGCCTGAGGCTTAGCTAAATAGCAGTAATCATTGATAATCATTTTATCAGGCAAATCTGATATTACAGATTTATCTGTTTTTAACCTTCTTAATACAAAGGGTGATACTGATAATTTTAGCTTTGAAGCTCTTGTATGTTCTTTAAAGCGTTCAATCGGAACTGCATAACTTTTTTGAAAGTCTTTTAATGAGCCTAAGTAGCCTTTATTAATAAAATCAAATATACTCCAAAGCTCAGTTAATCTGTTTTCTACAGGTGTACCTGTCATTGCTATTTTTATATCTGATTTCATGGATTTTATAGCTAAAGTCTGCGCTGTGTCAGGATTTTTAATATTTTGAGCTTCATCAACAACAACCATTCCCCAAGTATTTTTCTTCATTTCTTCAACATCTATACGCATTATTGCATAAGTTGTAAGAATAATATCAGATTTAAGCTCCAGCTTTCTGTCAAGTCCATGGTATGTTGTTACGGATAAAGTAGGACCGAACATTTGAAGTTCTTTCATCCAGTTACCCATAAGAGTTGTAGGGCATATTACAAGAACAGGATTCTTTAGCTTATTCTCTTCTTTTAATTTAAGGATTAATGCAATTACCTGAATAGTTTTACCTAACCCCATATCATCTGCCATACAGCATCCAAAACCTTTGGAAATATTTGTCCATAGCCATTTTAATCCTGTTTTTTGGTATGGTCTTAAATCACCTGTTAATGTGTCGGGTTGAGTTACTTCAACAGGTTTTGCAAAGTCTTTGATAACGTTTGCATAAGCTTCGTCATAATTAAACTCATAGTTTTGCAGCTGACCTGACATTGAGGCGTGAATAAGCTCAAGTCTTGTCATTTTCTTATGGTTAGCGTTCTTTATTTGGTCAACAAGTTTAAGACCCTCTGCTTTATCAACCAGAATATATTTGCCTTTATACTGAATTAAGCCATTACTTTCACCAACAAGTTTTTCAAATTCTTCAAGAGATATTTTTTCATCTCCTAAAGAAACTTCATAAGAAAATTCCAAGATATCATCTAAAGATATTGCACTGGATGAAACAGTATTAAATATCTGCATAAGTTCAGCAGAACGTGAGGCTTTAACCTTAGCGTTAATTGAAGCTCTCGGAACAATTATGTTGGTTAGTTCTTCCGGCAATATTACCTCAATTTGAGCTTTTTGCAGGTAATATGCAGTCTGCGCAATTATTTTATATACTTCATTTAAATTCAGGTGCAGTGCAAGAGTATCTTCATCCTCAAACAGAGCTTCAAGTTCAGGCATGTATCTGACAGCGTAATTTAACTGTTTTTCAATAATTTTACCGATATCCTTAGTATTTAATCCCCAAATCTCTTCATTATGATACAAGTCATCAAGAAGGATTGTTTCATTTGTCTTTCTGTTTTTAATATGGATTTTTAGTTCAAACTCATCTTCACTTAGCTTATTAAGTTTAAAGAATGGGATTAAATCATATTTGCCCAGATAAAGTTCATCAAACCATTGTGAAATATTTTCTGCAACGTCTTTTCCTTTTAACAGGCATTTTTGCTCAAGGTCCTTAACCATATAGTGACCTGATTTTATATCTTTGAATCTGTATGCTTTAATACCAAGAAATTTATAAATAAGGTAATTCAAGTATTCTCTAGTGAATCTTTCGACAAAGTTTTTAGGTTTATCGCCTTTTATAAACAAATTTTGCGGTAAATTATTTTCTAACTCATTTATAATACGAGCAGATTCCTTATTAGAAACTATCGGCTCATAAACTATTCTGAACATTCCGCCTGCCACGCTGTCTCGCTTATGCACAGTCGGCACAAAATATAGCTTTTCTATGAGCTTCATAACAAAATGAGTGAGTTTATTAAAATATGCAAAAGTTGGAGTTAGAGAAGAAAAATCGACAATCTCTCCAAATCCGCCAAAATAGTCTAAAACTAAATCAAGAGGCATTACATATCCGATTTCTCCTTCTACTTCTTTAGAAGTAAATCTGAACATTGAACCTTTTGATTTTAAGTAAAACTGGAAGTTATTTGTAGGAGTGACAAAGAAACTAAGCTTAGGATTAGCCGCAGTACCATCATTAATTAAGAAAAAGTCAGTATTTCTGACAGGTGAGTTTGGCGACAAAAATATCCCCTCAAACTCATCTTCAACAAGCTGATATATAAGACTTAAAGTATATCTGAAGTCTTTGTTTTTGAACCCGTTTGGGTTTTCGCTTAAGTTGTAGAAAAACTCATCTACGTTATTTTTCTTTAGTGATAAATCAATGTCTAATGCTTTTGTTTCTTCTGTCATTTAAATTCTCCTCCCTCTCCTTGAGGAGAGGGCTGGGGTGAGGTGTCCACCCGCTTGGTTTGTTATTTTGTCGGGTTAAAACCCGACCCATATCTGTGCTTATTGCCGTTGGGCAAGTATGCCCAACCTACCTGCCTTGTAATATTAAATTTGTAGGGTGCGTCGTTTGACGCACCGCAACACAATTAAACTTTAGAAACAACCTTTAACATGCTTTTTCCTGTCATCTCAACAGGCTGGTCAATTCCCATCAGTTGAAGAACGGTAGGAGCAACATCACATAAAGCACCACCCTCACGAAGTTCGACTTCATAAGGTGCATTAATTACAACAAACGGAACAACATTAGTTGTATGTGCAGTATGCGGTTTTCCTGTTTCATCATTAAACATAACTTCTGCATTACCGTGGTCAGCTGTCAGAACCATTGTTACACCATATTCTTTACATTTGTCGGCAATTTTTCCAACGCAGGTATCAACCGTTTTGCAAGCCTTTTCAGCCGCTTCCAGAACACCTGTATGACCGACCATATCAGGGTTGGCAAAGTTTACAAGAATAAAGCCGTAATCTTTATTTTCAATAGCTGATAATACATTTTCACAAACCTCAGGAGCGCTCATTTCAGGCTGTAAATCATAAGTAGGAACCTTTGGAGATGGTACCAATACTCTTGATTCATGAGGCTGCGGCTCGTCAACTCCGCCGTTAAAGAAGAATGTAACGTGAGCATATTTTTCTGTTTCAGCGGTTCTGAACTGATTTATCCCGTTTGCTTCCAAAACATCACCTAAAATATTTACAGGCTTAGTTTTCGGGAATGCTACAGGGAATGTAAATGTTACATCATAGCTTGTCATAGTGCAGTAATAAATATTAGATAAAACTTTCTTTCTTTCAAAACCGTCAAACTCTTTGAAGTTTATAGCTTTTGATATTTCTCTTGCTCTGTCAGGTCTGTAGTTAAAGAAGATTATTGCATCGTTATCATGAATTCTTGATTCTTCACCGCCTACAACTATAGGAAGAACAAATTCATCTGTTACACCCTCTGCATAAGATGCTTTAACACCCTCAACTGCAGATGAGGCTTTGTTACCTTCTCCAAACAGTAAGCAATTATAACCTTTTTCAACTCTTTCCCATCTGTTGTCACGATCCATTATGTAATAACGACCCACAACTGATGCAATTTGCGGTAAGTTGTATTTCTTTAATTCATCCTCTACAATTTGTAAATATTCACATGCACTTGACGGAGGAGTATCACGACCATCAAGAAACGCGTGAACATAAACCTTAGTTAATCCGCTGTCGGAAGCAAGTTTAATTAACGCCAATAAATGATCTAAAGATGAATGGACACCGCCTGTTGAAACCAAACCGTATATATGAAGTGATGAATTGTTCGCTTTAGCATGGTTAATAGCTTCCAAGAATTTTTCATTTTTAAAGAACGAACCATCTTTTATAGCATTGTTAATTTTCGATAAATCCTGATAAACAATTCTTCCTGCGCCTAAATTCAGGTGTCCTACTTCGCTGTTGCCCATTTGACCGGCAGGAAGTCCAACATATTCACCATCAGCATGTATTTTAGTCGACGGATAATCTTTTATAAGTTCCGGTACATTTACTGCATTGCATAGTTTTGTAGCGTCATATTTATCGTTGTTATTTCCGCCGATTCCCCAACCGTCCATTATGCATAATAAAACTCTGTTTGTCATATTATAATCTCCTCAATGTCTACTGTTTAACTAGAAAAGTTTATAACAAACAGGGGTAAAAGTAAAGAGGTTAAGTATTTATGTTATACAGAGTAAAACAATAATTATTAAGATTTGTAAAGATGTATTTACAAGCTATAATTCAGTAAATATAATGTTTTTGGGAATTAATAATATTTTCAGAAAATTAAATTTTTCACAAAAAGGCAATTTCTAAGATTTACTGGCGTTTATGTATATAAGATGTAATGTAAATAGGGATTAATTTCAAACGACAATTAGTAAGTTGTAAAATATAGGAGTAATTAGTTATGGCAGATGAATTACAAATTCAACAAGGTTCAAGTTCAACACCTTATGCTTTTACCGGAGCTACAATAGGTGCTATTGGAGGCGGACTTGGTGCACATTATTTAACAAAGCCGAAATACGGTTCTTATGATGACATCATAAGAGAAGCAAAAGATTCTACTGATTTTTCATCAAAAATTGAAAAAGCAGAAGGAAAAGAAAAAGAATTTTTAACAGCTGCTAAGGAGTTAGCAGGTAAAGAAGCTGCAGCAGGTACTGAATATGATCAGAATTTAGAAAAATACATCAACGATCATAAAGAAGGCGTTCCTCAAGAAAGTGAAGACTTCAAAAAACAAGCACAAGATTTAGAAAACAAAAAGAAAGCTGCACAAACTAAAGCTGAAGAAAAATTAAGAGCAAATAATACCGGCGAATTAACTGATGCTCAGAAGAAAGTTCAGGAAACTTTAAATAATAAAATCAAAGGTATTGAAAGCACAAAATCAAAATATATTGCTGATAGACAAAAGGCAATTGATGCATTTAATAAAGAATTACTTAAACCTGCTAAATCATATACATACACAGAATTTGGCAAAAAAATTAAAGCTGAAGGTAATACAGTTGAACAAATTGCACAAGTAAAAAAATCATTTGAAACTATGTACGACAGTATTGAAGAACATCTTAAAGATAAAAAATTCAAAAAAGGTTCAGAACTTCAATTCATTCCTGACAAAGGACCGGATAAAGGTAAATTAGTTACACGTGTTCCACAAGATGCACATGAATTAAAATTAGCAAAACAATATTTTAATAAACAATATAATACTTTACTTAATTCAATATTCCCAGGTGTTAAAGATGCTGAATTAAGAACTGCATTAATGAATGACGGTGTTGAAGCTATACAAAATGCAAGAGCAATTGGTGACAGCATTGACGCAAGAAAAGCACATATCGCTAAACAACACACTGAATTAGTAAATGCAGAAGCAACTTTAAACAACAAAGCAGAAATAACAAGAGTTGTTGGCGATGCAGCAAAGAAAGCTCCAAAAGATTCAAAAATTGCTAAAGATTTTGCAACATATACAACAAGAGATTTTGAAGCTGAAATTAGTGCCTTAGATCCGGTAAAAGATAAAACAAAAATTGCTGACCTTAGACGAATTCAAGCAAATCTTGAACAATCAATTACCGGTCACTATAATACATTAATGCATAGTGATATTGCTGCAAAAACAAAAGATTTAAACACTCAAAATATTTACAAAGACATTTTGAGATCTGAAGAATTAATTAACACTAATAATGGCAGAACAAGAAATGCTTGGCAGAAAATAGGATTCAAAATCGGTGAATGGTTAGGTATTCCGCCAAGATACTTGAATGCGGCTGAAAACAGTGAATTACAAGAAATTGGTGAAAGATTAAAACAAGTAAAAGAAGACCTAAAAGCTGCTAATGGTGGAGATGCAGCAAAAGCAGAAGCTGAATTTGATAAGTTAGTTAATGATGCAAGAAGAACTACAATTGCTAACGCAGATGCTGAAGTTAAAAAATTACAAGGCGAAGTTGATACACTAAACAAGGCAATAACTGACAGAGCAAAAGCTCAAAAAACTATCAAAGATATCAATAAAGAAGTCGAAGCAATTGCAGGTAAAGGTGCAAGATTTAATGCAGCAGGTGAAATCATTTTAGCTGACGGAAAAACTAAATTCAGTCCAACAACTGCATTTAAACTTCCTTTAGAAGTTTCAGCTCCTGTATCAGATGCTTATGTTACAAAACTTGAAAATACTATCAATAAATTAAAAGCAAATATGCCTAATGCTACTCAATATACTGATGAACAAATCGTTCAAATGGCAAAAGAACAAGTTGAAAAAGATTTGGCTGATGAAATTAAAGCATTAGAAGACGCAAGAAATAAGCTGCCGAAAGGTGAAGCAAAAACTCCTGAAGTACTGAAAGCTGAATACATAAAGGAACATGGTGAAAAAACAGATTATGTAAACAAAGCTGTAGAAGATGCTAAGTCAACATTCAAAAAAGATTTCAAATCTTGGTTAGAAAGAAAATGGGGCTTTGCTGAACATACTAACGTTAAATTAGCAACCGCAGGTGTTGTAGGCGCAGCAGTTGTCGGCGCAATTGCAAGCGCATTCGCTCCAAAAAATAATGGTTAATAAAATCCCCGGCTTAGGGGACGGGGCAAATTCCCCTGACTAGTTAACTCAAATATTTTACAATCAGTTACCTTCTCAATTGAGAGGGTAACTTTTTACATAAATATTGTCATTGTGAGGCTCGATAGTAGTAGTTATGTTCCTCCCCTCAGTAGGGGAGGTTAGGTGGGGTGTGTATTGAAACTTATTCAATCATAATTAACACCCTCCCTTTCCCTCCCTAATAAGGGAGGGAACAGATTTTTGTCATTGTGAGGCTCGTTAGTAGTAGTTTTGTACCTCCCCTCAATAGGGGAGGTTAGGAGGGGTGTGTATTAAAGCTTATTCAATCATAATTAACACCCTCCCTTTTCCTCCCTAATAAGGGAGGGAAAGAATAAACCTCACCCCAACCCTCTCCTCAAAAGGAGAGGGAGCAACTTTGTCATTGTGAGGCTCGTTAGTAGTAGTTTTGTACCTCCCCTATTGAGGGGAGGTTAGGAGGGGTGTATATTGGAATTTATCCAATCATAATTAACACCCTCCCTTGCCCTCCCTAAGTAGGGAGGGAACAGATTTTTGTCATTGTGAGGCTCGTAATGATAAAACACATAATTATTTTGTCAGACTAAAACAGACCAATGTTCTCCCCTCGGGGGAGAATTTAAGAGGGGGATATTTAACAATTACCTCACCCCAACCCTCTCCTCAAAAGGAGAGGGAGCAACTTTGTCATTGAGAGGCTCGTTAGTAGTAGTTTTGTACCTCCCCTTAATAGGGGAGGTTAGGAGGGGTGTGTATTGGAATTTATCCAATCATAATTAACACCCTCCCTTGCCCTCCCTAACTAGGGAGGGAACAGATTTTTGTCATTGTGAGGCTCTGTAGTAGTAGTTTTGTACCTCCCCTCAGTAGGGGAGGTTAGGTGGGGTGTGTATTGAAACTTATTCAATCATAATTAACACCCTCCCCAACCCTCCCTAACTAGGGAGGGAAAACAAGTCTTGTCATTGCGAGCGGCTCAAAGGCTTGAGACGCGTGGCAATCCAGCTATTTATATTTAAGCATGTATATCTTGCATTTGACCAAATGAAAATAGTTAATAATAGGCTGGATTCCTCGGATGCGGGAGCGGGAGTTGCGTAGCAACTCATTCCCGCAAACAATGCCTCGGAATGACAATGCGTGGCAAACCACATTATTTAATCATCACCCTCTTCCTTAATCCCTCCGCAGAGGGGAGGAAAACAAACATTGTCGGGTTAAAACCTGACATATTATCTTTTCATATATGTTTATGGTAAGATTATTGTGTTTTTTAGGGGGAGTATAATGCAAAAAGTAAAAGTATTTATACAAAATCATGCTGAATGGTTTACTGTATTAGGTTTATGTATTTTATTTTATTTCTTATTTTTTCATAACATCTGGTCTTATGCCCTGATGGATGTTGATGAATCAAGATATGTGTCAATGTCAAAAGATATGTTCAATTCTAAGGATTTTCTTACTCTTTATCTGAATAAAGAATTTTTCTTTGAAAAACCTCCGCTCTATTTCTGGAGTGAATGCTTATCTTTTGCACTATGGAGCAAAATAACCGAAGCTACGGCAAGATTTCCTGTCGCATTATATGGGACATTAAGCTGTTTTATGATTTATATACTGGGAAGAAAAATCATTTCAAGAACTTATGGCGTAATATCTTCATTAATTCTTGCAACTTCTCTTGAATTTTTAATTCTGGCTAAATTTGCAATTCTTGATATAGTTTTAGCCTCATGTGTTACATGTGCGTTATGTTTTGGAATACTGACATATTTTGTTAAAGAAAACAACAAAAAATATATGTGGTGGTTATTTTACATATTTTCAGGGCTGGCAGTTTTAGCTAAGGGAATTCCGGGGTTTGTAATTCCGTTCGGCTCTATGTTTTTTATATCTATATATTCAAAAAATTTTAAAGAATTATTTAAGCCGCAATATTTTATTGTAGGTTTCTTATTATTCTTTGGTATAACTTTACCATGGCATATCATAATGCTTAATATTCACGACCCGCTGTTTTTTAATGAATACATTATGAAGCATCATGTTGCAAGATTTTTGGGTTCAAATGAAATTGGCAGACAACAGCCGTTTTATTTTTATTTATTAACAATATTATGGGGATTTTTCCCATGGATACTCTCTGTTTTATCTGTATTTATTCATAAAATCATAAAAAAAGATTTTATATTTAAAGCGGAGAATAACACACAAAAGCTAATGGTTTTTGCAGGAATAATAACTTTATTTACATTATTATTCTTCTCTTCATCAAAAACTAAATTAATCACATATATTTTACCAATTTATCCGATTTTAGCTCTTCTTGGCGGATATATATGGAACAAATATATTAAAAATAATGAATATTCTTCTACAATAAATATAACAGTTTATATAATTGGCGGAATATTTATTATCGCAGGAATAGCAGCTTTATTTACGCCATTATATTTACCGCAGGAATTAAACTCTGATATATCTGATGCAAAGCCTTTGTGTATTGCATTATTGTTAATTACCGGTATTGCAACAGTGTATTTTGCTAAAATAAAACGATATGCAAATATATTTGCATCTTATGTAATATTTATGCTTTTATTGAGTGCATTTGGTACAGGTTTATTCTTTAACATTGACTATAAATTCGGTCAAAATGACTTAATGAAATTTGCTCAAATTGCTAAAGAAAATAATAAAACAATTACTTGTTACAGATTTTCTCATAAGTATTCTCTAATATACTACAGAGATGGAAATGAGCCGATAGTTTACGGAAAAGAGTTTAATATTGAAGATTTGAAGCGTGAACTTAACAAAGACAATAACTATGTAATTATTAAGAAAAAACAAATTGATGACGATATTGAGAAACTAAAATATAATATAATAGACAGCGGAAGAAGATATGTTTTAGTTGAGGGTATAAAATGATTGGATTGATTAGTGAAATAATATTTAGACTTATTTATCCGTTATTATTGGTATTTCACAAGTACGGTAATTATTCTGATGAAGCAATAAATTTAAAAAAAGGCAACGTAAAATTTGATAAAAATAACACCAAAGTTATTATGTTTCATGGAGTTTCTGTAGGTGAAATTAACGCTATAGAAAAACTGATAAAAAAGACCAGAGAAACATTTCCCGATATTAAGATTGTTGTAACAACAGGCACAAATACCGGACAAGAAATCGCACACAAAAAACTTGATAATGTTGTTGATTTAATAACTTATTTCCCTTTCGACACTCCATCATGCGTAAAAAAGTTTTTAGATAACATTAAACCTGATTTAATCCTTATTGCAGAAACTGAGATTTGGCCAAATATTGCTATAGAATGTAAAAACAGAGGCATAAAGCTTTGCATAATAAATGGCAGGATATCAGATAGAACCTATAATTCTTATAAAAAGCTAAAATTTTTCTTTAAACCGCTTTTGAACTTTTATTCAGGCATTCTAACCCAAAGTACTGAGGACTTGGATAAGTTTTTGTCATTAGGAACAAATCCTGATACAACAATCAGGATGAATAATCTTAAATTTGATATAACGGCTCCTGAGATTACTTTTGATTTTGATAAATGCGGAAAAGTTCTTCTTGCTGCATCTACGCACTCGGGAGAAGACGCGATTGTTCTTAATGTTTATAAAGAGCTTAAAGCTAAACATGATGATTTAAAACTGATAATTGCACCACGCCATTTGACAAGAAAAGATGAGGTAGAAACTCTTGTTGGTGAAAGCGGTTTTACCTACGGTTTCAGAAGTGAAAACATAAGTTCTATGTCTGATATAGATATTATGATACTTGATACAATGGGTGAATTGAGTAAAATGTTTGCTTATTCAGATATATCGTTTATTGGAGGAAGTTTTAACAAAACAGGCGGTCACAACCCTCTTGAATCAATCATATTTTCAAAGCCTGTAATCTCAGGCCCGTCAATTCATAATTTTAAAGATATATATGCAATTATTCAAAATGCTAAAGCAGGTTTTGTCGTAAAAACACAAAATGAATTTTACAAAGTGGCAGATAAATTGCTCTCTGAACCGAAGTTTTACGAAAATACTTCTAAAGCAGGGAATGAAGTATTCAAATCCCAGCAGGGCGCTTTAGATTTTGTTATTAATTTTATTCAAAGAGAACTAAAGTAACTGTTATCTTAATCCCTCTACTATGGTAGAGGGTGTTTTGTACCTCTCCTCAGTAGGGGAGGGAGCAAGTTAATAAAACTATCACAATAAATTCCTCCCCTCAATAGGGGAGGTTAGGTGGGGTGTGTATTAAAACTTATTCAATCAAAACTCATTAACACCCTCCCTTGCCCTCCCTAACTAGGGAGGGGGAAAAAAAATCATCCCCCTCCCTTAATCCCTCCCCCGAGGGGAGGGGAGAAGAATAACCCCCCCCCTAACCTACCTCTCAAGAAACGTGACATTTCGTCACCTTTCTTTCGGCAGAGTCCCAAAGGGAGAGGGAGCAACTGTTGTCATTGAGAGGCTCGATAGTAGTAGTTTTGTACCTCCCCTTAGTAGGGGAGGGTCGGTGGGGTGTGTATTAAAACTTATTCAATCAAAATTAACACCCTCCCCAAACCTCCCTACTTAGGGAGGGAAAACGGTCATTGTGAGGCTCGATAGTAGTAGTTTTGTACCTCCCCTAGTTAGGGGAGGGTCGGTGGGGTGTGTATTAAAACTTATTCAATCATAATTAACACCCTCCCTTCCCCTCCCTAATAAGGGAGGGAAAACAAAAAATCATCCCCCTCCCTTAATCCCTCCCCCGAGGGGAGGGAGCTAATATTGTCATTGAGAGGCTCGTAATGATAAAACGCATAATTATTTTGTCAGACTAAAACAGACCTATGTTCTCCCCTCGGGGGAGAATTTAAGAGGGGGATATTTAACCATCACCTCACCCCCTTCCCTCACCCGTCCTTCGGACACCCTCTCCCACCAAATGGATACTGTGGGCGAGGGAAATGTTTTAAACAATTTCCTAGCCTCTCCCTCAAGGGCGAGGGAAAAAATAAACCTCACCCTAACCCTCTCCTAAAAGGAGAGGGAACAATCGTTATTTGTAAAAATTTCTTTATAATTTGTCAATTTTTCTTAATTAAAATACTTTATTAATATAGAAGATTACTGTGATAGGGGTTTTATATGTCTATTTGGGAACTGATATTTAATAATTCAAAAGGTAATGATAACACAAAACATAAGAATAAAAATTCTGTAATACTTAATAACAAAAATATTGTATACCCTAAAAATACTGAGCAAAAAGAAATTGAAGAATTATATAAAGAAATTAGAACCGGAAATACTGAAAAACACAGCGTAAGTAATAAATACGCAGATAACGTAATTAAAAATAACAGAAATATACAGAAGCATGCAGTATTTATCTCTGAAAAAGAAAAATACAAAGAGATGGAAAATAATTTTAATAAATTAATGCAAAAAGGCGATAATATTTTTGTAAAATATGATGAATAACAAACGTTAACAATCGCTTTTTATATAATACTTTATGTTATTATAAAGTTATGTCAAAGTTTGTTCCACTACACATTCACACTGAGTACTCCCTGCTTGACGGGATGATTAGGGTCGGAGATTTAGTTAAATATGCGGCAGAAAATGAGCTGCCGGGGATTGCTATTACTGACCATGGTGTTATGTATTCGGCAATTGAGTTTTATGAACTGGCTGAAAAGTATCATATCAACCCGCTTATAGGGTGTGAATTTTATGTTCATACAGGTGATATAAAAATGCATGACCCTGCCAATAATCCTTTATATCACTTAATCCTGATAGCTAAAGATGACAAAGGATATAAAAATCTTATAAAACTTGTTTCAACAGCGTGGTGTGAGGGATTTTATTATAAACCAAGAATAAATTTTCAGTTATTAAAAGAACATCATGAAGGACTAATTTGCGCCTCAGCTTGTCTAGGCGGTGAAGTTTTACAGCACTTTCTGAAAGATGAAAAAGAAGAAGCTTATGAAACTGCAAAAAGATATAAAGAACTGTTTGGAGATGATTATTATATAGAACTTCAGGATCACAATCTGCCTGAACAAAAAAGAACAAATCCTATGCTTATGAAGCTTTCAAAAGAATTAGGCATAAAAATGATTATCACAAACGATTCTCACTATCTGAGAAAAGAAGATGCAGATGCGCAGGATACTTTATTATGCTTGCAGACAAATGCTAACAAAGATGATGAAAAGCGTTTTTCATTCCCCAATAATGAATTCTATGTAAAATCAAAAGAAGAAATGCGTCAGGCATTCTCCTGGATGGATGATGAAACTTTTGAAGAGTGCTGTGCAAACACAGAAGAAGTATGTAACAAATGCCACGTTGAGATTGAGCTTCATAACGCACCGCTTCCGCATTATGATGTTCCTGATGAATTTATTTATACGTCAGATGACGTTGATGAAAAAATCATAGAAAGACTTAAAAAGAAAAATAAAACCGATAAAAGGGAAGATGTTTTAGAAGAAGCAAAATATATTCAGGGAATAGAAAATTACCTTGAGCATATAGTAATGGAAGGGCTTAAAAAGAGATATGGAGACCCTGTTCCCGAATCTATCATAGAGCGTGCAAAATATGAACTTGGTGTTATTAACCAAATGGGGTTCCCTGCATACTTTATGATAACCTGGGACTTTATTCACTTCGCTAAAACTCATGATATTCCCGTAGGTCCGGGCAGAGGTTCTGCTGCGGGTTCTGTAGTTGCGTATGCATTAGAGATTACAGATATTGACCCTATTTATCACAAACTCTTGTTTGAAAGATTTTTAAACCCTGAGCGTTTTACAATGCCTGATATTGATATCGACTTTTGTATTGAAAAACGTGGTGATGTTATTGACTATGTTACTCAAAAATACGGTGAGGATAAAGTCTGCCAAATTATTACTTTTTCAACTTATGCACCTAAAGCAGCATTTAAAGGTGTAGGCAGAGTTCTCCAAGTACCGTTTGCTGAAAGTAACAGATTAACAGGATTAATTGAACCGGCTCTTGATGTAGCAAAAGCTACTTTTGAAAAAGCTGAATGGTTAAAAGATATTATTAATACTGAGGGAAATTCCGAATTTAAGCAGTTATATGAAGAAGATTTTCAAATAACGAACCCTGATACAGGTAAAGTAATTAGTTTTAAACGCTGGGTTGATATGGCAATTGCTATTGAGGGGTTAAAATGCGGAACAGGTACTCATGCAGCAGGTGTAATCATATCTCACGCGCCTTTAGACACAATTTTACCTGTTCAGCCGTCAAAAGACGGTATTGTTCAAACAGGGTATCCGAAACACGAAGCAACAGAGGTTTTAGACCTTTTGAAAATGGACTTCTTGGGTTTAAGAAACCTTACAATGATTACAAAAACGGTTAAAATGATAAAACATTACCGCGGAATAGATGTAGACATTAATCACATACCGCTTGATGATAAGCCAACATACGACATGCTTGTAAAAGGTGAAACAATTGGCGTATTCCAGCTTGAATCACAAGGTATGATGAACTTGGTTAAGCGGCTTAAACCTGACGTATTTGAAGATTTGGGCGCTCTTGTAGCTCTTTTCCGTCCGGGGCCTTTGGGTTCAGGAATGGTTGATGACTTCGTTGCCAGAAAACATGGGTTGCAAAAAATTACTTATGCTCATCCGTTACTTGAACCTGTGTTAAAAGATACTTATGGAACGATTGTTTATCAGGAACAAATTATGCAGGTGTTCCAGGTTCTTGCCGATTATTCTCTGGGTCAAGCAGATCAGGTCAGACGTATGATGGGTAAAAAAGACCTTAAAACAATGGAAGAGCAAAGAGGCAAATTTATTGAAGCATCCGCTAAACACGATATGAAAAAGGAAGATGCAGAGAAATTATTTAACCAAATTCTTGCGTTTGCTTCATACTGTTTTAACAGGTCGCACTCAGCAGCGTACGCATTTGTAGCTTATCAAACTGCATACTTAAAATGCCATTATCCTGTTGAATATTTCTCAGCTCTGCTTTCAAGTGTTTCTGATAACAAAGACCAAACCCAATTATATATCGAGGAAGCGCAAAAGTATGGCAGCAAAGTTCTTGCACCGGATATTAATAAATCATATCTTGAGTACGCTCCTGACGGTAATGACATTCGTTTTGGTATGGCAGCAATAAAAGGTGTAGGCGCTCCTGTTGTTGAAGCTATTATTAAAGAAAGAGAAGAAAACGGCGAATTTAAAAATATATTTGATTTCTGCAAGAGAGTAGATGCCAAATATGTTAATAAAAAGTCGTTAGAGGGGTTAATTAAGTCGGGCGCATTTTCAAATATTGAAAAAAGCAGAAAACAATTATTCGAAAATATTGAGTATATTTTGGATGTAACTTCTAAAGAAGCTAAAGATAAAGCTATGGGACAAGTCAGCTTATTTTCAGCATTAGGAGAAGATGATGGATTTGCTAACGCTCAGTATCAGCTTCATGGAAGTGATGAAGAATATACTGATAAAGAAATTCAGCTTCTTGAGAAAGAGTTTTTAGGATTTTACGTTACATCACACCCTCTGTTTTCAATAAGAGATAAGATGCAGTTCCTCAAAACGCATAATATATCTGAACTTGCAGAACAAAAAGAAGAAGCGGAAGTTACAATCTGCGGATTAATTACAGCCACAAGACAAATTCCTACCAAGAAAGATCCGTCTAAATTCCTGCGTTTTATTACGCTGGAAGATTTAACAGGTAAAGTCGATTGTGTTTGTTTCCACAAGAAACTTCAGGAGTATGGTGAAATTTTGGTTCAGGATGAAAAAGTTATTATTACGGGAAAAGTTCAACACAGAGGCGAAGACTCAATATCCGTTTTAATAGACTCTGTTAAATCTGTCGATAATTCTAATATTGTTACTGTCAGCCTAAAAAGAGACGTAAAATATGAAGAGTTATGCGGAATAAAGAACATTCTGGCAAAACACCATGGTGATGACCCTGTAATGTTTAAGTTGCCGCCTGTTAACGGGTATAGTACAAGAATTCTGACTTCGCCTATATTCTGGGTTAGTTCAACCAACGACTTTGTTCATCACATGGAAAGCGTATTCCCTAACGAAGTTGATATATCAATTCGTTCACTCGACCAGCCGCTTGAAACAGCAAATGCTTAAACAGCGCTATATGAACCTATTACATAAAACATTTTAACTAACGGTTTAATATCTGCAAATGCCATTTGTACTTTTTCATCTTGAATATGTCCTTCAAAATCAATATAGAATACATATTCACCCAATTCTTTCTTAGATGGGCGAGAATCTATATAAGACATATTAATATTATACGAATCCAGTATTGTAAGTATTTTACTTAGCGCACCTGCTTTATTTTCGGTAGAAAAAGTAATACTTGTTTTATCCTTACCTGTTTGAGGAGCAAGATATTTCCCGAGTAAAATAAATCTTGTTTTATTATTCGCTTCATCATTAATATTTGTTTTAATTATCGGCGCATTATACATACGAGCGCATTCGACACTACCGATAGCAGCAATTGATTTATCATTTTCTGACAATGATTTTATACCGGCTGATGTTGATAACGTAGCTTCTTCAATTAACGTATCGGGGAAATTAGCATTAATGAACTGTTTACATTGTGCTAATGCTTGCGGATGTGAGCGAATTACTTTAATATCTTTCATTTTGCCATAACCGACTAACGCGTGTTCTACGTTCATAGTCGTTTCTGATATTATTTTTATTCCCTCTTTCTTTAGAGAAGATAAATTATCTAACGTTTCACGAACGATACCTTCTATTGAATTCTCTATAGGAATAACAGCAATAATATCTTCCGAATTTTCATCCTTTAAGGCTTTGATTACAGAAGAAATTGACTTTAGATTGGTACTTACGCAATTAAACTTAAATGCATCAATAAACTTATCTTTCGCAAAATCACTATAGGAACCATTCGGCCCTAAAAATAATAATTTTCTGACTTTTGATACATCTAAAATTTCTTGTTCCATATATGTTCCTCTATATTAATTAAAACCTTTTTTAAGAATATCATTAATTCTTGATATTGCGGTATCAGTTTGACCTGCAGAATAATAAATCTTTGCTATCAATAATTCTCTTGTATAAGACGGAGCCGTTCCGTACGCTTTTGAAGCAAAAGAAAGAGCCGTTCCGTATTTTTTATTTTTTGCATAAATAATAGAAATACCCTCATAAGCGTCAGCCTTAATCTGGTTATTAGCGGCATTGTTGAGCGCTTTTTTATATTCTTCAAGTGCAGCTGTGTCATTTCCGTTTGAAGCTAAGTCCTTTGCTTTGATTACAGATTGCATAGCAATTAGGTCAGGAGAAAGTTGTGTATTCTGATTTTCAATATTCGAATTTGGTATTGTATCTTCTCCTACTCCTAAAGGCGCATCAATTTCATCTATTTGCGAATAATTTTGATTTGACTGCTCATTATCATAACTATCAGAGCTTCTGTATAACACACCGCTTTTTTGTACTTTTTGCTGTTTTTCATTTATAGTAACAGGTGTTGTATTTGTATTAGAAGCTGGTGTATTAATATTTTCTACTTCAGTATCATTAGTATCAACATCATTGTCCGGAAGATAGTCAAAAGCTTTTATAATAAATATTGCAAAAACTAAGCAAATTAAACCTAATAAAATCATGTATTTTTTTGAATTAAAATCAAATGTATTATTCATAAATTCTCCAAATTATGTTATTTGTTAACTCTCATTTTAGATTCTACACCAAAAGCAAACATTGCGAAATCATATTTTACAGGATCTTCTTTGCAAAATTCTTTTAATTTAAAAGTTAACTCTCTTACAGCCTGATAATCATTACTTTTTCTGGTTAGCAAACCCATTTCTCTTGATTGTCTGGCAACATGAACATCAAGCGGAATATATAAGTCACAAGGCTTCATAAATGACCAAATACCAACATCTACAGGCGATTTTCTGACCATCCAGCGAAGAAACATATTCATTCGTTTCATTGCACCGTCATTTTTTGGATTTGGCAGCATGTGATAAAATCCCTGCTTTGCTTCTTTTGGCGCGCGTGCATAAAAATAATCAATAGCACCCTGCAAAAATTCATCATACTTTTCACCTCTATCAGGGGTAAATGAATATGAAAACAACTCTTCCAAGCCTTTTGACTCTTTGTATAATGTATTTAATATTTTGAATACAGGAATAATGTCATAGTCTTTTGAAAAGCGGTATTCAATGCCTTTTAAGCCGGTAAAATCACCGTTTTTAATATAATTAGATATATCATTGTCTGCACGATTAAATAGATTATTTAGTTTTGCAATAAACATTTTTCTATTACCATAAGCAAATAGCGAAGCAATAAATCCTGCAAGCTCAATGTCCTCTTTATCTTTAAAACGATGAATAAACTGAACAGGGTCATCTTTTATAAAATCTTGCGTTTCATACTTTTCGGCTAAACTATCTAATTCAGATTTTGTAATCATTTTCTGACTTTACTCCAAAATTCTTCTAATAATATATTACATTTCTCTTCTTCAATTCCACCATAGACTTTAATTTTAGAATTTGCAAGTTCAGGAAGATTTAAAACACTCCCCATTGCGCCATATTGCGTGTTATAAGAGCCAAAATATAATGCTTTTATTCCTGATTGAATTATTGCCCAGGCGCACATTGGACAAGGCTCAAGCGTTACATACATCTCAGAATCTGTAAGTCTCGAAGATTTTAGAATTTGTTGAGCTTTTTGTATTGCAAGAAGTTCAGCATGAGCGGTAATATCATTATTTTTTTCTCTTAGATTGTGAGCAGATGCAATAATATCGCCGTTATGCTTTATAATACAGCCAATCGGCACATCAATATTACATTTTTTTGCTTCATTTATTGCATCAAGCATAAAGAATATTTACCCCTAAAATTTACTCCTGATATTTACCCCTCACCCCAGAACTCGTCATCATAATATGCTAACTCAAGACCGCCTAAAATTACAACATCACCGTTTTTAAGTCCGTATTTTTTAAGCTCATCAAACACTCCCATACCCTTCAGAATATTTTGAAGCCTTATTACTTGCTCTGTGTTTCTTGAATCAGTAACTTTAGCAAGACGGTTAATTTTCCCGCCATCAATAACAAACGCATCTTTGGCAATTTTATTTATCTCGAATGCACTGTCGTCATTATCATAGGCGCCTAAATCTTCTTCTATTTGTATATCAAATACAGGTTTAGGAATTTCATCAACTTTAGTATCAACAAAATGCAATAATTCTTTTACACCATCTCTTGTTACCGCAGATATAGGGAAAATATCGGGATTAAATTGCTTAAATTCTTCTATATACTTATCTAAATCCTCTTTCAGAACTGAATCGATTTTGTTAAGAACAAGGATTTGATAAAGATTTCCCAAATGTTCGGAGTGTTTTTTTAATTCGTTATTAATAATCTTATAGTTTTCAACAGGATTTTCAGCCGTCAAATCAACAATGTGAATTAAGAATCTGCATCTTTCAACATGCCTTAAAAATTCGTGTCCGAGTCCAACACCATCAGACGCCCCCTCAATTAAACCGGGGATATCTGCAATAACATAAGAACCGCCATCTGATTTAGGAACAACTCCAAGATTAGGAACAAGTGTCGTAAACGGATAATCAGCAATTTTAGGTTTAGCTGAACTTACAGCACTAATAAATGTTGATTTACCAGCATTAGGCATACCTAACAATCCAACATCCGCTATAAGTTTAAGTTCTAATTCCAAAATTCTTTCAATTCCGGGTTCTCCGGGTTCGCAAAACTGAGGTGCTTTCTTTTGGGCAGTAGCAAAACGAGCATTTCCTCTTCCGCCTCTTCCGCCTTTTGCAATTAAAACTTTTTGTTCATTTTCGGTAAAATCTGCAATAATGTTGCCTGTTTTTGTGTCTTTAACAATTGTTCCCAGAGGAACTCTGATAAATAAATCTTTAGCACCTGCACCATGCATTCCTTTTATACCGCCATTTTCGCCTGATTTAGCTTTGTAAACGGATTTGATTTTAAAGTCTAATAATGTTGACATATTTTCATCAGCAACAAAATATATGTCACCGCCTCTGCCGCCGTCACCGCCAGCGGGGCCGCCTTTGTCAACATATTTTTCTCTGCGCCAAGCGACCATACCGTTTCCGCCATGACCTGAGATAACTCTTATTTTAGCTTTATCTAAAAATTTTACCATTATTTTAATTCCTTAATATAATGATATTATGAACAAAAATTAAAATACATTATATGCGTGCAACCCGTTACAATTGATAATAATTTAAGGTAATTATAAAAAGCAATTGCTTTTTTTGGTTTTTTAAAAAAAGCAAAAAAAGCCTATATGTATATGTTAATGTATATGTTTATGTAAATGTAAATGTTAATGTTAATGTTCTCTCTAAAAATGTAGAGAATATTTTTTAATAACAACTTTAAATTAGCTTGACAGCTTGATTTGAGGATAAGAGATAGAGAGATAAACCCTAATTCTATTGAACTCTGGGTTAAGATGTAAATTTTTCTTAACAATTAAGGGTGAAAATCACTAAAAGTGTATAATACAAATAGTTTGCTGACCTTGTATTTTAAAATCAAAAGCAGGTTTTCCGCCCCGCGCGCAAACGTAAGTACAACTATCACAAAAGACTTGAGGAGAATTATGACCAACAACACGAAAGACAGCTTTATATTGTATACAGAACAGATAGAACTATTTCAGGAACTCTCTAACGAACAGGCAGGAGAGCTTATTAAAGGTATTTTTGATTATGTTAAAACAGGTATACTTCCTGAGTTTACGGGTATGAGTAAAATGGCATTTATTACAATAAGGCAAATGCTTGACCGTAATGCCGAAAAATATGAAGAAAAACGTGAAAAAATGAGTCAAAACGGCAAAAAGGGAGGACGCCCTCCTTTAAATAAGAGTAAAGATGATAATGAAACTAAAAAAGTTTCCGATTCCACTCCTGCAAAATCGTTATTTTCACTATTTAAACCAAAAGTTAAAACTGAATTATTCAATAAAAAAGATGAGCCTCCTGTAAATTTTAGCGACATTGTTAAACAAACACAGCCTGAATTTTATGAAAAAATAATGAAACACAGAGAAAAAAATAAACTAATAAATACCGAGTAACAGTATTTGTATTATAATATTTTTATGAGCAAGGTAAAAAATACATTATTTAGTAATAAGCCTGTTACAATTGATAATAATTCGCTAATTATGGCGATTGAATCGAGTTGTGATGAAACGGCTTGTGCAATAGTAAAAGGCGGAAGAGAAGTTATATCAAACGTTGTAGCTTCTCAAATAAAAATCCACGAGGAATACGGCGGCGTAATTCCTGAGATTGCGGCAAGAGAACACTTGGAAGCAATTAATGTTGTTATAGATGAAGCCTTTAAGCAAGCAGGTGTGGGGGTAAATGAAAGGGACAAAATTAGTGCTTTTGCGGGAACTGTAGGACCGGGGCTTGTCGGTTGTCTTTTAGTCGGGCTTAATGCAGCTAAAACTCGATAAACCGTTTATCGGGATTAATCACTTAAACGCTCACCTTGCTGCTAACTTTATTGATACAGACCTTGAACCTCCGTTTATTGCGCTTTTAGTAAGCGGTGGTCATACGCAAATTATTAAGGTTAACTCATACTCTGATATGCAGATAATTGGTGAAACAATTGATGATGCTGTAGGTGAAGCGTATGACAAAGTCGCTCGTTTAATAGGTTTGCCGTATCCAGGAGGACCAAAGTTAGATAAACTTGCTCAAGAGGGTAATCCGTTCGCATTTAAATTACCTGAAGCAAAAGTCGGTGAGTACGATTTCAGTTTTTCAGGACTAAAAACCGCATCTCTTAGGCTGGTAAAATCATTTACCGATAAGAATTTACCCCTGCCTTTGAATGATATTTGCGCAAGTTTTCAGGAATGCGTTTCTTCAACTCTCTATAAAAAAGTTAAACACGCACTTGAACAAACAGGATTTAACCAAGTAGTTTTAGCAGGCGGAGTTGCAGCAAACAGTGAAATTCGTAAAAAAATATTCAGCCTGTCCGATTTAGGATACAAAGTCTACGCACCGGCTATGAAATACTGTACGGATAATGCTTCTATGGTTGCTTCAGCCGCATACTTTTTTGAGAATACATTCGATAACATTGATGTTGAGGTGTTTTCGAGAGTTAAATAATAAATTGCTCGATATTAATGTTGTCAGGCAGTGCCTGACCTACTCTTCTAAAACAGACCTATGTTCTTCCCTCGGGGGAGAATTTAAGAGGGGGATATTTAACCATTACCTCACCCCTAATCCCTCCCCCCTCAAGGGCGAGGGGAAAAATCCCCCACCCTAACCTACCTCTCAAGAAACGTGACATTTAGTCACCTTTCTTTCGGCAGAGTCCCAAAAGGGAGGGAAAGAATAAACCTCACCACATC